>NZ_JBBATR010000020.1:34410-46998 GCF_040398645.1 Sandarakinorhabdus sp. | reverse complement strand
GACGTTGCTTGACGCCGCCCACCCCCTCGGCTAAGCGCGCCATTCCCTAAATCCCCACGCGGGGGGACATATCCGGTGCCGGGCATCTGCTCGTCCACTCCCCCGCGGCGGCTCAACCGGAGGTTAAATACTATGGCGGCTCCCGTCGTTACCATGGCGAATCTGCTTGAAGCAGGCGCCCATTTCGGACACCAGACCCACCGCTGGAACCCGAAGATGAAACCTTACATCTTCGGTGAGCGCAACGGCGTCCACATCATCGACCTGTCGCAGACCGTGCCGCTGTTTGCGCGTGCGCTCGACTTCACGCGCGCTGCCGTGCAGCACGGCGGCAAGGTGCTGTTTGTCGGCACCAAGCGCCAGGCGCAGGACCCGATTGCCGAAGCAGCGCGCCGCTGCGGCCAGCATTATGTCAACCACCGCTGGCTGGGCGGCATGCTCACCAACTGGAAGACGATCTCGGGCTCGATCCGCAAGTTCAAGCAGCTGGAAGAAACCCTGTCGGGTGACACCACCGGCTTCACCAAGAAGGAAGTGCTCAAGCTGACCCGTGCGCGCGACAAGTTCGAAGCGTCGCTGGGCGGTATCCGTGATATGGGCGGCCTGCCAGAGGTGATTTTCATCATCGACGTGAACAAGGAAGAATTGGCCGTCAAGGAAGCCAATGTGCTCGGCATTCCCGTGATCGCCGTGCTCGACACCAACACCGATCCCAGCGGCATCGCCTTCCCGGTGCCGGGCAATGATGACGCCAGCCGCGCCATCCAGCTCTATGTCAACGCCATTGCCGATGCCGTGATCGATGCCCGCCAGGGCCGCGCTGCCAACATGGGCGTTGATCTGGGCGCCATGGACGAAGCACCGGTGGAATATCTGGCGCAGGAGCCTGTGGCCGAAGCGCCGGTCGATATGGCCGAAGTGGCTGCGGATTATGCCGCTGCTGAAGCGGCTCAGCCCGAAGCCTGAGCCTGCACGGCGGCCAGCGCCGAAGCCGGAGCATAGTGGCTTCGGTTTCGGCGCGGCGCCGGCCAGTCAACATGCCCGGCACGGCCAAGCCCAGCCGGACATTGTCACACCAGTTTCACATTGGCGGCGCATTGGCCCGCCATCCAGCAGCATGAACAAAGGAGCCTTCGATGGCTGATATTACCGCAAGCATGGTGAAAGACCTGCGCGACAAGACCGGCGCTGGCATGATGGATTGCAAGAAAGCCTTGTCCGAAACTGCTGGCGAAATGGAAGCCGCTGTCGATTGGCTGCGCGCCAAGGGGCTTGCCGCCGCTGCCAAGAAGGCCGGCCGCACCGCGGCTGAAGGCCTGGTTGGCGTGACCGTGTCCGGCACGCGCGGCGCTGCTGTCGAAGTGAACAGCGAAACCGATTTCGTTGCCAAGAATGAGATTTTCCAGGGCTTTGTGCAGACGGTGACGGCGCTGGCGCTGGAAAGCGGCGCCGATGCCGAAGCATTGGGCGCGATGGTCTATCCGGGCAGCGACGCCAGCGTGCTCGACAAGCTGACCGCCAATATCGCCACCATCGGTGAGCAGCAGTCGCTGCGCCGCACCGCGACCCTCTCGGTCACGCAAGGCGTGGTGTCGGCCTATGTGCACAATGCCGTGCAGCCGGGCCTGGGCCGGATCGGCGTGCTGGTTGGTCTGGAATCGGCTGCACCGGCCGATGTGCTGGAGCCGCTGGCCAAGCAGATCGCCATGCATGTGGCCGCTGCGTTCCCGCTGGCGCTGGACGAAGCCGCGCTCGATCCGTCGCTGATCGAGCGTGAGCGGGCAATCGCGCGCGAAAAGGCCGCTACCAGTGGCAAGCCAGCCGAAATCATCGAGAAGATGATCGAAGGCGGCGTGCGCAAGTATGCACAGGAAAACGCACTGCTCACGCAGCTGTTCGTGATCGACGGCAAGACCAAGATCGCCGATGTGGTTGCAGCAGCTGCCAAGGCAGCAGGCACCGCAATCGCCCTGACCGGCTTTGTGCGCATGCAGCTTGGCGAAGGCATCGAAAAGGCGCAGAGTGATTTTGCCGCCGAAGTGGCTGCTGCTGCCGGCCTATAATCGGCGCTGACAAACAGGACGGCGGGCAGGGGCGACCTTGCCCGCCGTTTTTGTGCCTGTCCCGCTTGGCAGTGGCGGCAAGCACGGCTAGTGACCATTTCACATTTCCAATCTGCTCGAGAATTAGCGCCATGTCCGGCTTCAAACGCATCCTTCTGAAGCTGTCCGGCGAAGTGCTGATGGGGCAGGGCAGCTATGGCATCGATCCTGAACAAGCCGCGCGCATTGCTGGCGAAGTGAAGGCCGTGCATGATATCGGCATCGAAATCTGCCTGGTGGTCGGCGGCGGCAACATCTTTCGCGGACTGGCAGCGGCGGCCAAGGGCTTTGACCGCGGCAGCGCCGATTACATGGGCATGCTGGCGACGGTGATGAACGCGCTGGCCATGCAGAACGCGCTGGAAAACATCGGCGTGCACACCCGCGTGCAATCGGCAATCCCGATGCCTTCGGTGTGTGAGCCCTATATTCGCCGCCGGGCCGAGCGGCATCTGGAAAAGGGCCGCGTGGTGATTTTCGCCGCCGGCACCGGCAATCCGTTTTTCACCACCGACACTGGCGCGGCACTGCGCGCGGCCGAAATGAACTGCGATGCGCTGCTGAAGGGCACCAGCGTGGACGGTGTTTATGATGCCGATCCCAAGCAGGTGGCCACAGCGCGCCGCTACGAAAGCGTGAGTTTCTCGCGGGTGCTGGCCGACAATCTCAAGGTGATGGATGCCAGCGCGGTATCCATGTGCCGTGACAACAACATCCCGATCATCGTGTTTTCGATCCGTGAACCCGGCATGCTGCTGTCGGTGCTGAACGGCGAGGGCACGTCCACCATCGTAACCACCCAAGGAGAGGCAGATGGCTGATTTCGCGCCGGGCCCATTCAAGACCGATCTGGAGCGCCGCACTGTTGGCGCCGTTGATGCGCTGAAGCATGATCTGGGCAGCCTGCGCACCGGGCGGGCCAACACCTCGCTGCTCGATACCGTGCATGTCGAGGTTTATGGTGCCAACACGCCGCTCAGCCAGCTGGCGACGGTCACAGCGCCTGAAGCCCGCATGCTCAGCGTGCAGGTGTGGGACAAATCCAACGTCACGCCGGTGGAAAAGGCCATCCGGTCGGCTGGCCTTGGCCTGAACCCGATCACCGATGGCCAGACCCTGCGCCTGCCGATCCCGGACATGACCGAGGAGCGCCGCAAGGAAATGGTCAAGCTGGCGGGCACTTATGCCGAAAAAGCCAAGATCGCTGCCCGCAACGTGCGCCGCGACGGCATGGAAACGCTGAAAACCGCCGAGAAAAAGGGCAAGATCAGCCAGGACGAACAAAAACGCCTCGAAGCCGATGTGCAGAAAATCGCCGACAAGGCCATGACCGATATCGATGCCACCGTGGGCGCCAAGGAAAAGGAAATCCTGGGCCGGTGAAGCCGGGCACGGCCTCCATCGGTGATGTTGGCACCATGTGCCGGCATCTGGCGATCATCATGGATGGCAATGGCCGCTGGGCAAAGGCCCGGCGGCTGCCGCACATTGCCGGCCACCGCGAAGGCGTGCAGGCCGTGCGCCGCGTCGTCGAAGCCGCGCCGGGCCTGGGGCTGGAGGTGTTGACCCTCTATGCGTTTTCCAGCGAAAACTGGAAGCGGCCGGCCGCCGAGGTCAGCGATCTCATGGGCTTGCTCAAACATTATGTGCAAAGCGAAATCAATGACCTGCACAGGAATGGCGTGCGTCTGGATTTCATCGGCGATTGGCGCGCCCTGAAGCCCGATCTGGTCGCGCTGCTGGATGCGGCCCGGCTGCGCACGCAAGGCAATGGCCGGTTGCGTCTGGTGATGGCGCTGAATTATGGCGGGCAGAACGAACTGCTGCGGGCCGCCCAAAGCTTGGCCATCGCGGCGGCGGCTGGCCAGCTTGATCCGGCCACGATCGATCTGCACGCCATCGAATCAAGGCTGGATACAGCGGGCCTGCCGCCGCCCGATGCGGTGCTGCGCACCTCTGGCGAACTGCGCCTGTCCAATTTCCTGTTGTGGCAATCGGCCTATGCCGAGTTTCTGCTTACGGACACGCTGTGGCCGGATTTCGATGGCGCAGCATTGGCGCGCGCGCTGGATGAATTTTCGCGCCGCGAACGGCGCTTTGGCGGGCGATGACAGCAGCGGCATCAGCGGGATCCAGCCAATTGCGCCTGCGCGTGATTACGGGCGTGGTGCTGGTCGCGGTTGCCGTGGCTGCGCTGTGGGCGGGCGGCATCGCCTTTGCCGGGCTGGTGGCGGCGGCTGTGCTGGTGATGTTCAACGAATGGGCGGCCATGCACCGGCTGCCGACGTTGCTGCGCCGGCTCGGCCTGGCTGTGCTGGCCCTGGTGGTGTGGCTGGTTGCGGTGCGGGGCAACACCCAGGAAGGCCTGATGCTGCTCGGCGGCGGCGCCGGGCTGGCCGGGCTGTTTGCAGCGCGCCTGCAAAAGGGCGTCGATCGCGGCGCTGGCCGCGCCATGATGCTGGGCCTGCTCTATTGCGGCCTGCCGGCGGTGGCGCTGGTCTGGCTGCGCGGCTTGCCCTGGGGTTTTTACGCCACGCTGTTCGTGATGGCTGTGGTGTGGGGCGCTGATATTGCTGCCTATTTCACCGGCCGCGCCATCGGTGGCCCCAAACTGGCACCGTCGATCAGCCCCAACAAAACCTGGAGCGGCGCGGCCGGCGGGCTGGCCGGGGCCTTGATCGTGGCGGGCATCATGATGCTGGTGTGGCCGGGCTACAATGGTGTGCCGGGCGCGCTGCGTCTGATGGCGCTGGCAGTGCCGCTGGCGGTCGCGTCAATCCTGGGTGATTTGTTCGAAAGCGCCCTCAAGCGCCGCGCTGGCGTCAAGGACAGCGGCCCATTGCTACCCGGGCACGGCGGCGTGATGGACCGGCTGGATGGCCTGGTGCCTGCTGCTGTGGTCGGCGCTGCGGCTTTTGCTGCCACGGGGTGGGCCGGATGACGCGCAGCTTGACCATTTTGGGCGCCACCGGATCGGTGGGCAGCCAGGCGCTGGATCTGGTGGCGCGCAATCCCGGCCGCTGGCAGGTGGAAGCGCTCACCGCTGGCAGCGATATCGCCGGACTGGCCCGCGCGGCGATCACCTGCGGCGCGCGTTTTGCAGCGGTGGCCGATCCCGCCCTTGGCGGCGCGCTGAAGGATTTGCTGGCCGGCACCGGCATCGCCTCGGCCGCTGGGCCGGATGCCGTGATCGAGGCAGCGGCGCGCGATGCCGAAATCGTGATCACCGCGATCATGGGCGCCGTTGGCTTGGCACCCACGATGGCCGCGGTGCGGCGCGGCGCGCAGATCGGCATTGCCAACAAGGAAACCCTGGTTTGCGCCGGCCCGGTGGTGATTGCCGCCGCCAAGGCCCACGGCGCCACGCTGCTGCCGGTCGATTCCGAACATAATGCGATTTTCCAGGTGTTCCCGCACCACGATCCCGCGCAGGTTGAGCGGGTGATCCTGACCGCAAGCGGCGGGCCGTTTCGCAGCCACAATCGCGAGGCCATGCGCGGCGTGACCGTGGCGCAGGCCTGCAAGCATCCGACGTGGAGCATGGGCGCCAAGATCAGCATCGATTCTGCCACATTGATGAACAAGGGGCTGGAACTGATCGAAGCAGCGCATCTGTTTCCGGTGGACGTGGGCCAATTGGATGTGATCGTGCACCCGCAATCGGTGATCCATTCGATGGTCGAATATGTCGATGGCAGCGTGCTGGCGCAATTGGGCAGCCCGGATATGCGCATTCCGATCGCCTTTGCGATGGGCTGGCCCGACCGTATTGCCACGCCGGCGGCGCGGCTGGACTTCGCAGCGGTTGCCAATCTCACCTTTGAAGCACCTGATCTGGCACGCTTTCCCTGCCTGGCGCTGGCATGGGATGCCATGCGCGCTGGTGGCAGCGCGCCGTGCATCCTGAATGCCGCCAATGAAATTGCCGTGGCGGCGTTCATCAATGGGCAAGCCGGCTTCCTTGATATCGATGCAATCGTGGCGGAGACGTTGAATATGGTGGCATCAGGCGCAGTGACGACCCTGGATGAAGTGGTGGCAATCGATGCAGCGGCGCGGGCAGCGGCACGCGCCTGTGTGGCACGGCGGGCGGCATGAACGGTCTCGATGCCTTGCAACAGCCCGGCCTGATCTTCACGATTGCCAGCTTCATTGCCATGATCGCCGTGCTGGTGGTCGTCCACGAAGGCGGGCATTTCCTGGCGGGCCGGCTGTTCAACACCCGCATCGAAGCCTTTGCCGTCGGCTTTGGCCGCGAACTGCTGGGCTGGACGGATCGGCGCGGCGTGCGCTGGCGCATCAATGCCATCCCGCTTGGCGGCTATGTCAAATTTGTTGGCGACATGAACGAGGCCAGCCAGAGCGACCCGGCGCTGATGGCGCTGCCCGAGGCCGATCGGCGCGGATTGTTTGCGTTTTTGCCGTTGTGGCAGCGATCGATTATCGTGGTCGCCGGGCCGGCGATCAATTTTGTCTTTGCCATAATTGTCCTGACGGTTTTCAATCTTGCGTTCGGCCATTTGTCCAGCCCGCCCGTGGTTGCGCAGGTCCAGCCGGGCAGCGCAGCCGCCCGCGCCGGCATCCTGCCCGGTGACCGGGTGACGGCGGTGGACGGCACATCGATCGACCGGTTCGAAGACATGGTCAATCTGGTGGTCACCGGGGTTGGCTCGCCCATCGTTCTGGATGTGATCCGCTCTGGCCAGCCGCGCCAGATCACGCTGGTGCCCGATATGGTCAACACCGCGGACCGTTTTGGCAACATCAGCCGCCATCCGCGGCTGGGGGTGGCCCGCCCGCCCGAGCAGGTGCAGCAGGTCGGGCTGGTCGCAGCGGTACAGTTTGCGGCGATGGACACCTGGAAGATCGCGATGACCATCGGGCGCACGCTGCGGCAGATCGTTTTGGGGGAGCGTGCGCTGAGTGAAATGGGCGGGCCGGTCAAGACCGCGCAGATCGCCGGCCAACAGGCCAGCCTCGGCCTGATTTCGGCAGCGGCGTTCATGGCCTTCTTCTCGATCAATCTGGGCTTCATCAATCTTCTGCCGATCCCGACTCTGGACGGCGGCCATCTTGTGCTCTACGCGCTCGAGGCGATCAGGCGCCGGCCGATGGCGGAAAAGGTTCAGCAATGGGCATTCATGTCGGGGTTCGCGGCGTTGATGTCGCTGATGGTGGTGCTCACCTGGCATGACATTGGTTCGTTCGGCGTATGGCGCAACATCGCCAGCTGGATCGGGTGATGACCGCACAAACAAACACGGGCCGGGGCAACCGGTGCCAATGCGACTGGGACGGTGAGTGGAGTTGATGCAGGGGACCAAGGCAAACACAGCAGCGGCGCGGCAGAGCTGGCAGCGCACGTCTGCTTTGCTGCTGCTGTCGAGCGCGCTGGCCTCGTTGCTGTCGAGTGCGCCGGCGTTGGCGCAGCAGCCGCGCCGGCCCGATCCGCAGCCGCAGCGGCCATCGGCCGAAGCCGAAGCACGCGCCGCTGAATCGCGCGGCCAATCCGCCTTGCCGGCCACGGCGGCCAATGCCGGTATCGTGCGCAGTGTCGTGGTGCGCGGCACCGAGCGGCTGGAACCGGAAACCGTCCGCTCCTATCTCAATCTTGCCATCGGCGACCGGTACGACCGTGA
Source organism: Sandarakinorhabdus sp. (assembly GCF_040398645.1). Lineage (GTDB taxonomy): Bacteria > Pseudomonadota > Alphaproteobacteria > Sphingomonadales > Sphingomonadaceae > Sandarakinorhabdus. The sequence goes on along the minus strand of NZ_JBBATR010000020.1, from coordinate 39,257 downwards.
TGGGCTCGATACGGCGTTGAAGGCGCTTTATGCGTCGGAATTGTTTGCCGATGCCACCATCCGCGATGACAATGGCGCCTTGACCGTTGAGGTGAAGGAAAATCCGGTGATCAACCGGATCGTCATCGAAGGCGGCAAGCGGGTGAAGGAGGAGAAGATCCGCGAGGAAATCCGCCTGGCGCCCCGGCAGATTTTCACCCGCTCGAAGGCGCGCGCCGATCTTGGCCGCATCCTCGAACTGTATCGCCGCGGCGGGCGCTTTGCCGCCAGTGTCGAGCCCAAGATCATTCAGCTTGAGCAAAACCGCGTTGATGTGGTGTTCGAGATCAACGAGGGGCCAAAGTCGAAGATTCGCCAGATCAACATCCTCGGCAACGTGAAGAAGAAAGAGGGCGAAATTCGCAAGCAAATGGCGTCGAAACAATCGCGCCCGTGGCGGTTTTTCAGCTCCAACGACACTTATGATCCCGATCGTCTGGCCTATGACCAGCAGAAATTGCGGCAATATTATCTGACCGAAGGTTACGCCGATTTTCGGGTGGCATCCGTGGTGGCCGAATTGACGCCGGACAAGAAGGATTTCCTCGTCACCTATGTCGTGGAGGAAGGCGAACGCTACAAATTTGGCAAGGTCGATCTGAAATCCGATCTGCGCGATATCAAGCCAAGTGAATTCCGCCCCATCATCCGCATGAAGGAAGGCGATTGGTACGACGCCCAGGCCATTGAAAACACTGTCGAAGGCCTGTCGGAAACCGCTGGCTTGCTGGGCTATGCCTTTGCCGATGTTCGCCCGAATTTCGAGCGCGACAAGGAAAAGCTGGTTATGAACGTCACCTTCCAGATCGGGGAGGTGCCGCGCGTCTATGTCGAAAAAGTCGCCATCAACGGCAACACCATCACCTATGATCAGGTCATTCGCCGCGAATTTCGTCTGGCCGAAGGCGACGCGTTCAATTCGATCAAGGTAAAGCGCACCAAGGATCGTCTGCTTGGCCTCGGGTTTTTCCAGGACAAGCTGGATATCGAACAAAAGCCGGGCACCACGCCCGACCGCATCGTGCTGGAAGCCAATGTCGAAGAGCGGCCGACCGGCGAATTGCAATTGTCAGCCGGCTTTTCGAGCATCGAACGCTTCATCTTTTCGGCCAGTGTCCGCCAGCGCAACTTCCGCGGCCGCGGCCAGGAAATTCGGCTGTCCGGCAATATTTCCAGCTTTTCCCGCTCCGTCGAGGCTGGCTTTACCGAGCCTTATCTGGGCGGGCGCAACCTGGCGCTGGGCATCGATATCTTTCGCCGCGATTTCCGCTCCTTCCGCTTTACCGGCAACAACACGCGCGACACCACCTACACCCAGGTTTCGACCGGGTTTCAGGTGCGTACCGGCTTTTCGATCACCGAATTCTGGGCAGCCTCGCTGCGTTATGGCCTGAGCCGCGAAGAAATCGGCCTTGATGAAGCCGTGTTTTTCACCAACGGGGTTTGCGATCCGCTGCGCGCCGGGCGCTTCCTGTGCGAACAGCTTGGCAATCGCACAATTTCCACGGTGGGCTATTCCATCATCTTCAACAGCCTGAACAATGTGCGGTTGCCCTCGTCTGGCCAGCGCTTCGGGTTCAATCAGGATCTGGCCGGTCTGCCGATCGGCATCAAGTTCCTGACCAGCCGCATCAATTATGACTGGTTCACGCCGCTGTTCGGCAGCGATTTCATTCTGAACATCGGCGGCGAAGCCAGCTATGTGACGGGCTATGGCGGGCAGGACGTGATCCTGACCAACCGGTTCTTCCTTGGCCAGCCGCAGTTTCGCGGCTTCAACATTCGCGGTGTCGGCCCGCGCGTGCTGCGCCGGCCGCTGGATGGCAATGGCGAAATCGTCCAGGATCGCCGCCAGGCGCTGGATGATGCGCTCGGCGGCCAGGCATCGTATCTGGCGCGCGTTGAAGTGCGCATTCCGCTGGGTTCGGCGATCCAGGAATTGGGCCTGCGCCCATCGCTCTTTGCCGATGTCGGGGCCCTCTGGAGCCTGCGCACGCCAAACCTGACCTGTCAGAACGGGCCGACGTTCAATGCCCCGATCCAGCCGGGACAAACCACGCCCTGCCTGGCCAGCGACGGTTTTTCTGCTGGCTTTGTCGAGCAGTTTCTGGGCAACACACCTCGGCCGCGTGTTTCGGTCGGGCTCGGGGTGAACTGGAATTCGCCATTCGGGCCGTTCCGATTTGATCTTGCCAAGGCCCTGCTGACTCAGCCAGGGGATGATCCACAATTGTTCCAATTCAACGTAGGGACCGCATTCTGATGAAAAACCTGTTTATTGCACTGGCACTCGCTGGTGCCGCCACGCCTGTTCTCGCGCAGCCGGTGCCAGCCGCGATCATCGTCACGGTCGATCGCCAGGAAATGATCGCGACCTCGGCCGCAGCCAAGGCAGCGCAGGCCGAACTGAAGCCCAAGGGCGACGCCCTGATCGCCCGCGTCGGCCAGTTGCGCACCAGCCTGTCTGCCGAGGAAAAAACCCTGCGCGACACGCAGCCCCCCCAGCAGGGCGCTCCGCCAGCAGCGATCACGGCCTGGCAGGCTAAGGTCCAGGATTTCCAGCGCCGCCAGCAAGCCGCCGACGCCGAAGTGCAGCGCAAGCAGCAGGAAATCCAGGCCGCCGAGCAGTGGGTGATCAAGCAGATCACCGATGGCGCAACGCCGATCATCAGCCAGATCATGCGCGAGCGCGGTGCCAATATTGCGGTGGACGAGCAGGTGACCCTGCAACATGCCGCTGCGATCGACATCACTGCCGATGTGCTCGCCCGCCTCGACAAGGCGCTGCCCAAGGTGTCGATCACGCCGCCGGCTCCGGCTGGCGCTGCACCGGCGCCCGCCGTTGCGCCGACTCCGGCCCCGGCTGCGCCGCCGCGTCGTTGATGACAACAGCCGACAGCCTGATGCCGGCGGCTGTCGGCCCGATTGATGTGCGCGGGGTGATGGCGCTGTTGCCGCACCGCTTCCCGATGCTGCTGGTTGACCGGGTGATCGATCTGATCCCCGGTCAATCGGCCACCGGCATCAAGGCCGTGACCATCAACGAACCATTTTTTGCCGGGCATTTCCCGTCCCGGCCGATCATGCCCGGTGTGCTGATCATCGAAGCTTTGGCGCAAACCGCTGGCGTGCTGGCCGTCTATACCGCCCGCGCTTCAGCTGGCACCGAGGCAGCAAGCGACAAGCTGGTCTATTTCATGGCCATCGACAACGCCAAGTTCCGCACCCCCGTGGAGCCGGGCTGCCTGCTGCATCTGAAGGTGGAATTCGTCACCAATCGTGGCCGCGTCGCCAAATTTGTCGGCCGCGCCGAGGTGGACGGCAAGCTTGCAGCCGAAGCCAGCTTCACGGCGATGATTGCCGATCCGCCGGCTTGAACAGCTGCCGCCGGCTTGCATGGCGCGGCCTCATGCCCATATGATGGCGGTGGAGAGACGCGGATGATTGCTGCCCTTGCGCTTGGATTGATATTGTCGGCCAGCCAGTTCGCTGCGTCCGTGCCAAAGGGCGGCCCGCGCGCGGCGGTGGAATCGCTGGTTGCCGGCGGGGATTGGCCGCGGGTGCTGGGCGCCATTCGCAATGGTTCGGCGGACTGGATCGCGCTGGCACCGGAATTGGCCAAGGGCAGCGATGCGGCGCACGGCGCGGAATTGACCGCCGCGCTGGCCGCTGCCCTGCCGCGTGCTCCGGCCGATGTGCTGGCCATCGCCGATCCGCGCCGGTCACCGGTGCTGGGGGTACAGGCGATTTGCAGCGCGCCCGCAGGCAGCCATCCGCCTGCGGAACGGGCACAATATCTGGCCAGCGCCAACGAGGCTTTGGAATTGCTGCCCGATCAGGCCGCGATTGGCCGCAGCAAGGCCGTGTGCATCAAGGAACTGGCGCTGGCGAAATAGCGTCCGCCGGTTGCCGCGATGCCCACAGGCAAGCGCCAGCGATGATCACCGCGCCCGCCAGTGTGGCCGGCGCCACCGCCTCATCAAAGAACAGCCAGCCGAGCAGCGCCGCCCACGGCAGCGCGCTATATTCCATCACCGCCGACACCTGCGCCTCCAAGTGCACATAGCCGCGCGCCAGCAGCTGCACGCCGATATTGCCGGCCAGGCCGGTGGCCATCACCAGCGCCAGATCGGGCAGGGTCGGCAGGCTGGGGATCGTCAGCGCCGCCGGCGACAGCCACAGCATCGGCACCACTGCGGCAACCAGCGTGATGGCAGTGGGGCCATCGGCGGCCGCGCGGGACCGCATGATCACCGCCGACGCCGCATAGAGGATCGCCGCCACCACGGCCGCCGCCACCGCCAGCAATTGCGTGCCGGCCAGATCGGGCATGCCGCCGGCCGCCACCAGCACCCCCACAAAGCCGATGCCGCCGGCCAGCACATAACGGCGCTGCACCGGTTCCTTCAGGTACAGCGACGCCATGAACGGCACCGCCAGCGGCCCGACAAAGGTGAGGGTCAGCACCAGCGCCAGCGGCAGGCGGGTGATTGACCAGAAAAACGCCAGCGCCATCACCGCCAGCAGGGTGCCGCGCACCAGATTCGGCCCCAGCCCGCCCGGCGCCAACCACGGCCGGCCCTGCCATTGCCACACCGCCAGCCCGATGATGGTGCCGCTGACATAGCGGCCAAGCGTGGCGGCCGGCGCGCCGTGGCGCAGCGCCAGATATTTCATCAGCGCATCAAGAATGCACAGCGCACCGATGCCGGCCAGCACCAGCAGCAGCGCCGGCACATTCTGCGGCCTTTGCGCCGACACTTACCGCCCAAGCTGCCGGATCAGGCTGGCCGCCAGATACAGCCGGC
>NZ_JBBATR010000020.1:29570-34310 GCF_040398645.1 Sandarakinorhabdus sp. | reverse complement strand
GTGTCCATATGGCTGAGCAGCAGCAGCCGGCCTTTGCCGGTGCCTTTCCAGCGCGCCACGATGATATCGCCCACGATGTTGCCGGTTGGCTTCACGCGGCTCACGCTGCCGCCGCGCGCGGTGAACTGCGCCTCCAGATACTGGCCCATCGCCGCCATGCCCTCGGCATCGCCGGTGCCGGTTTCGATTTCCACCAGCGATTTCAGCGTGGCGGTGACAGCGGGCGCCTCGGCCGTCGCCGCCTTGAGCAGCGCCGCATCCGGCTTGGCAGCGGCCAGAACGGGCGCAGCCAGCAAGGCCAGCGCCGTAAACATCACCCGCTTCATCGCGTCATTCTCCCCCAAAAAAACCGGCTCACGCGGTTTCGTCAAACAATTCCCGGCCAATCAGATAGCGGCGGATTTCGCTGGTGCCAGCGCCGATTTCATACAGTTTCGCATCGCGCAGCAGCCGCCCGGTGGGATAATCATTGGTGTAGCCGTTGCCGCCCAGGCACTGGATCGCCTCCAGCGCCATCCACGTCGCCTTTTCGGCCGAATAAAGGATGCAGCCGGCACTGTCCTTGCGGGTGGTTTCGCCGCGATCGCAGGCCTGCGCCACGGCATAGGTATAGGCGCGGGCGGTGGACAGCGCGACATACATGTCGGCCAATTTGCCCTGCATCAGCTGGAACGTGCCGATGGGTTGGCCGAACTGCTGGCGCTCGTGCACGTAAGGAACCACCACATCCATGCACGCCTGCATGATGCCAATCGGGCCGGCCGCCAGCACCACGCGCTCATAATCCAGCCCGCTCATCAGCACGCGGGCGCCATTGCCCACCCCGCCGAGCACATTTTCCGCCGGCACCACGCAATTTTCAAACACCAGCTCGCACGTGTCGCTGCCGCGCATGCCCAGCTTGTCGAGTTTCTGCGCGGTCGAAAAGCCAGCCATGGATTTCTCGATCAGAAACGCCGTCACGCCGCGTGAGCCCGCCGCCGGATCGGTCTTGCCGTACACCACCAGGGTTTCGGCATGCGGCCCGTTGGTGATCCACATCTTGTTGCCGTTCAGCACATAATCGCCGTTGCCCTGCTGCTCGGCGCGCAGCTTCATGCCGATCACATCGCTGCCGGCGCCGGGTTCGGACATGGCAAGGCTGCCGACATGCGCGCCGGAGATCAGATCGGGCAGATAGCGCGCCTTCTGATCGGCACTGCCCCAGCGCGCGATCTGGTTGATGCACAAATTGGTGTGCGCGCCATAAGACAGGCCAACACTGGCCGACGCGCGGGAGATTTCCTCCACCACCACGACATGCGCCAGATAGCCCAGGCCCACGCCGCCATCGGCTTCGGGCACAGTGATGCCGTGCAGGCCGAGTTCGCCCAGCTTGGGCCACAAATCGCGCGGGAAACTGTTGGTGGCATCGATTTCGGCGGCGCGCGGCGCGATTTCGGCAGCGGCGAAGGCGCGGACGGTGTCGCGCAACATGTCGATCGTGTCGCCGTGATCATATTTCAGCTGGCTGAGCATGACATTGATATCCTTGGTGAACAAACGGATTTAAGCGTCTTGTTTACTATGCTCCAGCCCAAGCGCTTGCAGCACTGGCTTGGTTGCTAGCAAGGCATCACGCAGCATGTGGATCGCCGCCGGGGTTTTCATTTCGGGGCACCGATCCAGAGGAAATTGTACGCCGAACTGCAATTGCAGATTGGACTGTCGGTCAGACCACGAACGAAAAGCGGCATCAAGCCATTGTGGTTGCAGTTTGACCGGCGGCCCCCCAGCGCATGTGCGCAGATCAAACTCAAGCAAGCAATCAATATAGGGCGTGGCTCGCTGACTGGGATAACGGCGCTGAATCATTCGGCACATCGGCACGGCTGCGGGAAAGGCTGAAACAAGCGGCGTCGCGCAGTTCACCAAGTCATTCGCCAACTGGCGCCAGCCAACCGATCCCAGTGCAGTCATCCGCTTGCGCAACACTCGCTCGAGACTGTTGGGCAATGTGATCTTGGCGGCAGCAGCATCATGCGTGATGTTGACCGTCAGATGGGGCCAGTGTGTGTGATCCTTGTCTGCCGACCCAGCAAGCCGAAGATAATCCCAAACCTGCATTGTGCCGCGGCCTGTGATCGCGCCGCGCCCCGGCAAATCTGGATCAACGCCCATCGCGACCAGCGCCGGTTCCCGGCGAAGTTCGTTCATGATCTGCCGCAACAGCCGCGCAGCCTGCCCCCAGCCATAGCCATCATCACCGAATTCAATGCCTGAAAAGCCGGTTAGGTTTGCATCTCCAATTGTTACATCATGCACCATACGTACCTCCAGCACTTCAAGAAACTCGGCAGTCAACGCTGGCCAAATTGTCGCCCATCGACAACTTTTGGCAAGTTGGTGCACATCACGCCAAAGAAGGCCTGCGTCTGTATTATTTCGAGCGGTCAGAGTCTTAACATATATTGTCGTAAACCCTTGCCGCCTTGCACGGCTGCGGTGGGTTTCCAGTTGGCGCTCGCTAACTGGTGCCGTAACTTTTGCTTCGATCAACAGGCACCAGTCGCCGCCATCGTGAATCCATATATCAGGCAGCCCCAACCGTTCCGCTTCGGCCTCTGTTGGAACGGATGAACCCGGCACCGATTGGCATTCCACTTTGAGGTTATGTGGCGGCCGGACATCAGGCAATGCGAGTTTTACGAAGGCAGCGCAAAAATCTGTGTCGCGAGCCAAGGCCGTGGCGAGCGCATGAGACGCCCGATTCTCGTTTTGGCTATATTGATCGAAAACCTGCCGCACTGAATTTCAGCCAATCTCCACCAGCAGCATGCCGTCATTCACCTGATCGCCCAGCGCGATGTGCACGGCCTGCACGGTGCCGGCGGTGCGCGCGACCAGGCGGTGCTCCATCTTCATGGCCTCCAGCACCAGCAGCCGATCACCCTCGGCCACGGCCTGCCCAACTGCGATATCCACGCTGAGCACGCGGCCGGGCATCGGCGCCAGCACGCGGCCATCGCCGCCGCCGCTTGTGGCCCGGCGCGGCGGGCGGGCGGCGAGCAGCCAGCTTTGGCCAGCCAGCCGCACATCGATGGCGCCGCCGCGCGGCACCGCCGTGGCGTGATGCAGCGTTCCGGCCAGATCGAGCACCAGACCAAATTCGCTGGTGCGCCGCGCCATCACTTCGCCGATGCCGGCCAGCCCGCCGATGCGCCAGCGATCCTGGCCAACAGCGCGCAGGCTGATGCTGTGCACCGCGTCCTGCCACCAGATCTGCACCATGGTTTGGGCGGGCAGATTGATGCGGATGGGCAGGCGTTCAAACAATGTGGTGGGCGTTGTGGACGGCAGGCCCAGCCCCAAGGCCGCCAACAGCAGCACCGCCGGCGGGCAATCCGCCGGCGCAGCTAGATCGGCGGCGTGGCGGCTGATGAAGCCGGTATCAACCTCACCTGCGCGAAACGCCGGATGATCGGCCAGCCGGGCCAGAAAGGCGCGATTGGATTTCAGGCCATCGACGATGGTGGCGTCGAGCGCGCCGACCAGCCGATCAATGGCGATGCTGCGGGTTGGCCCGTGGGCGATCACCTTGGCGATCATCGGATCATAATCCAGCCCGATGCGGCTGCCGGTTTCGACGCCGGTGTCGATGCGCACACCGGCTCCGTCGCCGAACGCCAGCCGGCTGATGGTGCCGGTGGCCGGCAGGAAGCCGCTTTCCGGGTCTTCGGCATAGAGCCGGGCTTCGACGGCCCAGCCGGTGACGGTCAGATCATGCTGCTGTTTTGGCAGGGGTTCGCCGCGCGCCACGCGGATTTGCCATTCCACCAGATCTTCGCCGGTGATGCACTCGGTCACCGGATGCTCCACCTGCAGGCGGGTGTTCATTTCCATGAAGTAGAACGCCGGATCGCCGTCTGCGTCCACCGTATCGAGATCGAGGATGAATTCGACAGTGCCGGCCCCGGCGTAACCAATGGCATGCGCCGCCGTGACCGCCGCCACGCCCAGCGTGTGGCGCAGCCGGTCGGACAGGCCGGGGGCAGGGGCTTCCTCGATCACCTTCTGGTGGCGGCGTTGCAGCGAACAATCGCGTTCGAACAGATGCACGGCATTGCCGTGAGTGTCGGCAAACAACTGCACTTCCACGTGCCGCGGACGCTGGATCAGCTTTTCCAGCATCACCGCTGGATTGCCGAACGCGGTTTCGCCTTCGCGCTGCGCCGCCATCAGCGCCTCCTGAAATTCCTCGGCGCTGTGCACGGCGCGCATGCCCTTGCCGCCGCCGCCGGCCACCGCCTTGATCAGCAGCGGCAGACCGACGCCCTCCGCCGCGCGTTGCAAACGTACCAGCGACTGGTCATCGCCCTGATAGCCGGGCGTGATCGGCACGCCGGCCTTTTTCATGGCGGCCTTGGCAGTGTCTTTCAGGGCCATCACCCGCATCGCCGCTTCGGGCGGGCCGATGAAGATGAGGCCAGCCTTTTTCAGGGCATGCGCGAAATCGGCATTTTCGCTGAGGAAGCCATAGCCGGGGTGGACGGCATCCGCCCCGGTGCGCCTGGCGGCCGCAATGATGGCGTCCATGTCAAGATAGGGGCGGTCCCCGGCCAACGGCACGGCCTGGCCGGCTTCGCGCACGAACGGCGCATCGGCATCGGCGGCGCTGTGCACGGCCACCGTGGCAATGCCCATCGCATGCGCGGTGCGGATGATGCGGCGGGCGATTTCGCCGCGATTGGCGATCAGGAT
>NZ_JBBATR010000020.1:16838-29470 GCF_040398645.1 Sandarakinorhabdus sp. | reverse complement strand
GCGTCGGTGGCCGCCAGCACGTCGTCCTTGGGCGCGGCAGCAACCGGCGCCGCCATCACCAAAGCCAGCACCAACAGCGATTTCACTGAGCGATCCATCCGGGCTTCCCCTTGTTCAAGAATGCGTTGATGCCCTCACGGCCTTCCGGGCTGACACGGCGGGCGGCGATACGGCGAGCGGTTTCCTCGCGCAATTCGCATGTGATCTCCGCGCGTGCAAAATCCAGCGCCAGCCGCTTGGCGTCCGCAACCGCGCCCGGCGCGGCATCGGCGATATGGGCCAGCCAATGCGCCACCACCGCCTCAGCCGCGTCAGCATCCTCGGCCACTTCATCAACCAGGCCCATCGCCTGCGCCTGATCGGCGTCGAAGGCTTCGGCCGTCAAAAACCAGCGCCGCGCCCGCGCCCCGATCCGCGCCAGCACAAACGGCGATATCGTCGCCGGAGTCAGGCCCAGCCGCACTTCGGACAAGCGAAACTGCGCGCCCGCCACGGCCACTGCCATGTCACCGCAGGCCACCAGCCCGACCCCGCCGCCGGTGATATGGCCGTGCGCCACCACGATCACCGGCTTGGCGCAGACATTGATCGCGCTCAGCATATCGGAAAGCCGCATCGCGTCGGCGACATTTTCCGCCTCGCTCCAGCCGGCCGCGGCGCGCATCCAGTCAAGGTCCGCCCCGGCCGAAAAGCTCTTGCCCGCCCCGGCCAGCACGATGGCACGCACCTCGGCCACGTCAGACAGCCGGGTGAACGCCTCGGTCAGCGCCGCGATCAGATCGGCATTGAAGGCGTTGTGCCGCTCCGGCCGGTTCAGCGTCAGCCGCGCCGTGCCAGCATCGTCAATCTGTTCGTCAAGCAGAGCCACAATGCCGCTCCATCACATCCGAAACATGCCAAAGCGCGTTTCCGGCACCGGCTGTTGCAGCGACGCCGCCAGCGACAGCGCCACCACGGCGCGCGTGTCTTCCGGTGCGATGATGCCATCGTCCCACAATCGCGCGCTGGCGTGATAGGGGTGGCCTTCGCGGTCATATTGCGCGCGGATCGGCGCCTTGAACGCCTCTTCCTCGGCCGCCGACTTGAAGCCGCCGCCCTTCACCGTCGCCAGCACGCTGGCGGCCTGCTCGCCGCCCATCACGCTGATGCGGGCATTGGGCCACATCCACAGGAAACGCGGTGAATAGGCGCGGCCGCACATGCCATAATTGCCAGCGCCGAAACTGCCGCCGGTGATCACGGTGATCTTGGGCACCGCCGCGCAACTCACCGCCGTCACCAGCTTGGCGCCATGCTTGGCGATGCCTTCGTTTTCAAACCGGCGGCCAACCATGAAGCCGCTGATATTCTGCAGAAACAGCAGCGGGATGCGGCGCTGGCAGGCCAATTCGATGAAATGCGCGCCTTTCTGCGCGGATTCGCTGAACAAGATGCCGTTGTTGGCGATGATGCCCACCTTGTGGCCTTCGATCTCGGCAAAGCCGGTCACCAAAGTTTCGCCGTAACGCGGCTTGAATTCGTGCATCTCCGACCCGTCCACCAGCCGGGCGATGATCTCGCGCACATCCACCGGCACGCGCGTGTCGATCGGCGCCAGCGCGTTCAATTCGGCGGCATCATACAGCGGTGCCCGCGCCGGGCCGGGCAGCACCGCGCGCGCTGCCGGGAAGGTGGCAACGATGCGCCGGGCGATATCAAGCGCGTCCTGGTCATTTTCCGCAAGATGATCGGCCACCCCGGACAGGCGGGTGTGCACATCGCCGCCGCCCAGATCCTCGGCAGTCACTTCCTCGCCGGTCGCGGCCTTCACCAGCGGCGGCCCGCCCAGAAAAATCGTGCCCTGGTTCTTCACGATGATCGATTCGTCCGCCATCGCCGGCACATAAGCGCCGCCAGCGGTGCAACTGCCCAGCACGGCGGCAATCTGCGGGATGCCCGCCGCGCTCATATTGGCCTGATTGAAGAAAATGCGGCCGAAATGCTCGCGGTCCGGAAACACTTCATCCTGGCGCGGCAGATTGGCCCCGCCGGAATCGACCAGATAGATGCACGGCAAGCCATTTTGCGCCGCAATTTCCTGCGCGCGCAGATGCTTCTTCACCGTCAGCGGATAATAGCTGCCGCCCTTCACCGTCGCATCATTGGCCAATATCACGCACAAATGGCCCGAAACTTGGCCGACCCCTGCAATCAGGCCAGCCGCCGGCACATCCTCGCCATAAACATCATGGGCCGCAAACTGCCCGATCTCCAGAAAGCCCGTGTGCGCATCCAGCAGCGCCTCAACCCGCTGGCGCGGCAGCAATTTGCCGCGCGCCAGATGCTTCTCACGCGATGCCAGCGGGCCGCCTTCGGCAATGCGCGCCGCCTTTTCGCGCAAATCGCTGATCAAATCGGCCATGGCAGCAGCCGCGGCGCGGGCAGACGGGGGCAGGGGCGTTCCGATAGCGGGCATGGTGCTGGCATAGCCCGCCCCGCGCCAGTCGCCAAGTGGCGCAGGCGGCTTGTGGGAAATTGGCTCAAGAAGAAAGCGGGCCTCCGGCGGCCAGGGCCTGAGGCCCTGGACCCACTCTTATTGGTGCGGAACTTATGTAACAAAAACAATCACTAAATAAATGGGTGCAGGGGTCACCCCTGCCCGCCGGAGGCTTTCTTCTCTTGTTTTCGCCTTTCTATCAGTCAGCAGCGCGTTCCCAGCCTTGGCCGCCCCCGCCGCGCTGCACGCCGAAATGGCGCGCCAGATGGGCAGCGTTCAGCACCTCGGCTGGCGGGCCATCGGCGACCAATTGCCCGCCAGCGATCAGCAGCAGCCGGTCGCAGCGCGCTGCCAGATCAAGATCGTGCAGTGCCAGCACGACGCCGGCGCCGCGCGCGGCTTGCGCTGCCAGCAGCAGCATGACGTCGATGCGGTGGCCGGGATCGAGATTGGCGATGGGTTCATCCAGCAGCAGCCACGCCGGCTGCGCCACCAGGGCGCGGGCCAGCAGCACGCGGGCGCGTTCGCCGGTGGAGAGTTGATCGACGCTGCGCCCGGCCAATTGGCTGGCATCGCAGGCGGCCAGCGCGGCGGCAACTGCGGCATTATCAAGCAGTGCGCTGGGGCCAAGGCCGAGCGCCACCAGCGCCGCCGCCGTCATCGGCCACACGGCATCCCGGCTGGCCGGCAGCCACGCCAGGGTGCGCGGGTGCGGCTGCACCGGCTGGCCGCCGATCAACACGCGGCCCGGCCCGCGTGACACGCCGGCCAGCGCGCGCAGCAGGCTGGTTTTGCCCGCGCCATTGGGGCCGATCACGCCGGTCATGGTGCCGGGGTGCAGCGCCAGATTGACGGCGGCCAGCATCGGCGGGCGGGCGAGCGCATGCGCTTCCAGGCTGCCAGCCATCACAGGCCCTTGCGGATCAGCCAGAGGAAGAACGGCGCGCCGATCAGCGCGGTGAACACACCCAGTTTCAGATTGAGATCGGCCGGCAGCAAGCGGATGGCGATATCCGCCGCCAGCAGCAGCGCCGCGCCGGCCAGCGCCGCCGGCAATATGGCGCGGCCGGGGCGGTGGCCGACAAATGGCCGCACCAGATGCGGCACCACCAGCCCGACAAAGCCGATATTGCCGGCCACCGCCACGCCGGCGCCTGTAACCAGCGCGATGCCGATCACCACTTGGCGGCGCAGCGCGGGCAGGGCGACGCCCAGGCTGTGCGCCACATCTTCGCCGAGCGTCAGCGCGTCCAGCCCCGGCCCGGCGCGCAGCAGCAGCGCCAAACCGAGCGCGATCAGCGGCGCAGCCAGCAGCAATTGCGGCAGGGTGCGATCGGCCAGGCTGCCCATCAACCAGAACATCAGATCATAAAGCGCAAACGGTGACGGCGCGAGGCTGAGCGCCAGATTGATGGCGACGCCAAACAGGGTGGACACCGCCACGCCGGCCAGCACCAGCCGTGTGGTGCCCCCCGCGCGGCTGCCCGCACCAGCCAGCGCCAGCAAGATGGCCAGCCCACCGCCGGCCCCGGCCAGGCTGCCCATCGCCATGCCCAGCACGCCGCCGCCCAGAAAATAGCCGGCGATCACCGCCCCCAGCGCCGCGCCGCTGGCCGGGCCCAGCACATCGGGCGACGCCAGCGGATTGCGCAGCAGGGCCTGCGCCGCCGCGCCGCCCGCGCCCAGCCCGGCCCCGATCAACAGCGCCAGCCCGGCGCGCGGCAGCCGCAATTCCACAAACAGGGTGCGGGCCAGCGCCGGATCGGTTTGTGCAATCGCCAGCAGATCGACCGGACCAATCGCCAGCGAGGCCAGCAGCAGCGCCGTGCACAGCAAGGCCAGCCGCAGGTTCATGCTGCGAGTGCCGCCCGCAGCGTCACGCTGCCAACGCCAAACGCAGCCGGCGGATTTCAGCCGGCATCGCCGCGCCGCCGCACAGGAAAGCGCGGCCATCGGCGGCGACGCGCCGCGCCTTGATGCGCGCCAGCGCCGGATGCGCGGCCCAGGCCTGCGACCCGGAAAACTGCCCGGGCCGATAGCGGCTGATGATCAGCAATGGCGGCGGATTGGCCAGCAATGTTTCAATGGCAACACTGCCGGATTGCCGCTGCGCCAGCCCGGCCAGCCGCAGCCAGCCGGCGGTAAGCCCCTGCATCGAAGGTGCCAGCCCGCTGCCGCCCAGCATCAGCGCCGGTGTGGCGCGCGCTGGCATCGTGGCGGTCAATGCGGCCTGCTGGCGGGCAAAGTGGGTGCCGGCGGCGGGATTGCCGACCAGACCGGCAATGCGCTGCACCTGCCGCGTCACCTCGGCGGGGCTTTGCGGGTAGGGCAGGGCGATCATCCGCATCCCCAGCCGCGCCGCCAGCGCCATGTCCTGCGGGCTGGCCCCCATCGTCAGCACCAGATCAGGCCGCTGATCAATCACGCCGCCGAGCGCGCCCTGGTTGGTGGCCAGCCCGGCGGCACGGCCCGCGAGCGGGGTTTCGTGATGGCTGGCGCCCAGCCGGCTGATGCTGGCGATTTGCGCGCGGCGCGCGGTGATCAGCAGATATTCGTCGGTGCACAAATTGAGCGAGACGATGCGAGCCGGGATTGGGGCAGCAACCGCGCTGCCGCCCCAACCCGCGAGGGCCACTGCCAATATCGCCAATCGCCCGCGCACTGCCGTTACAGCCGGAACCGCAGGCCGCCGTGGGCGGTGATGCCCGGCCCGCGATAGGCGAACACGTCGATCTGCGCGGCATCGGCGGCATTTTCGACGCGCAATGTCAGGTCCAGCCGCGGGCTGACATGCCAGGCACCGGCCAAGGTGAGCAGCGTGTAGGCCGGCAGCGTCACCGGCACGAAACGCGCAAAATCCGTGTCGCCGCGCGCGCCGGTGATGGCGGCGGCTGCCGACAGATCGAACCTCTGGCCGGTGTAGGCCAGCACCACGCTGCCCGAATGGCGCGGCCGGCGCACTTCGCGCACCGCGGCTGCCCCCGTGGTTTGCTGCTGATCGGAGTCAAGGTAGGTGTAGCTGGCGTTCAGCGACAAATCCTTGGCCAACGCAGCGCGGCCCGACACTTCAATGCCCTGGCGGCGGCTGCGCCCCGTAGCATTGGCCACGCCCGACAGGAAAGTCACCCGGTCAAACGTGCCGATGATCTCATTGGTCAGATTGGCATCGAACAGGGTAATATCGGCGGAATGTTCGCCATTGCTCCAGCCGATGCCGGCCTCCACGCTGCGGCTGCGCTCGGGGATCAGGCCGGGATTGCCGCGAAACGATCCCGGGAAAAAGCCGAACTGATCGAAAAACGTCGGATCGGCAACGCCGGTGCCAAAGGCGGCATGCAGGCGCACCTGGCCGATGGGCACGGCGGCATCGAAACGCACAGTGGTGGCATCCACAAAACGATCATTGGCATCACGGCGCACCGCTGCACCAGCCGAAATACCATTGCTCAGGCTGAAGCGATATTCGCCGATCACGCTGGTCTGGCGGCGGCGCTGGCGCTGGTTGGAGGCGGCAGCGCCATTGGCATCGGTGCTGACAAAGCGTTCGGTTTCCACGTCCACGGCGGCGGTAACGATGTGCGCCGCGCCGGCGGCATCGAATGTCCCGGTGGATTGCAGGCGCAGCAGATCGCGCGTCCCGTCGCTGCGATTCTGAAAGGCATTGGCGCGGCGATTGATATTGTCGGCGCGCACCGCCATGAAGCTGGCGCGGGTGGTCCACTGGCCATCAAACAGCGCCAAAGCCGCCTCGGCGCGCAGCGCCGTCTGCCGGCTGAGTGTGGACAGCGGCTCATCACGCGGCACGCCGGTGGTGAAATTGAAGCCATCGAAATTCGATGTGCTGTCCTGGCGGCGGCCAACCAGCAGCAGCGTCAATTCCGGCGCCACACGCCATTCGATGCGGCCGTGCGCCGTGACATTGTTGTAGCCATCACGGTCGCCATTGCTGCGCGCGATATCATAGCCGGTGGTGGACAGGCCGGACACGTTCCCGCTGATGGTGATGCTGTCATCGGCCCAGCCGCCGCCGACGCCGCCGCGCACCGTGCCGAGATTGCCGGCCTGGACTTCGCCGAAGAGCAAGGTGCCGCGCACGGGCGCGCGGGTGGTGATGCTGATGACGCCGCCGATGGCCTGGCTGCCCCACAGCGCGCTTTGCGGCCCGCGCAGCACTTCGATGCGTTCGACGCCGCCGGCCAGCAGCGTATCAATGCGAAATTCGCCCGAAGAGGCCGGGTCGTTCATCTCGATGCCATCGATGAAGGTGATGCTGTGATTGGCCTCGGCGCCGCGAATGCGCACTTGGGTCTGTGCGCCCAATGGCCCGGTCTGCGCGATGGCGACGCCGGGGACGAGGGCGAGATAATCCTTCACCAGCGGCAGCGACAGGCCTTCGATCTGCGGCTGGGTGATCTGGCTGATGCTGATGCCGGTCTGATCGAGCCGCAGCACGGTGCGGCTGGCCGAAACCGTGATCGGGGCCATGGTTTCGATGAGCACGATGGGCTGGTTGTTGGCGGCGGCCACCTGGCCGGCAAGCAGGATGATCGGCAACACGGGCAGGGTCCTTCGTTCGGCCGCGGCTCAGCCGGGGCACAGGGGGCGACACGAAGCCGCCACAAACGAAAGAGCGGTTGCTCTCCAGTCACACGCGCTGCTGGACCCGGCAGGCATGGGGCAGCCCTTGCCGACGCGATGGTCAGCAAGGGAACGGCAGGTCTCCTGGCTTGCGGCTCATGGCGTAGCGTGCCGCCTTCCCGGTTTCCCAGTGGCTATTGGCACGTTACTGGCCGCTTACAGTTGCGGGCACAGCGCCAGATTTGGGTTTCCCCGTACTGGCTTCCCTATTCTCCTTCCGGTCTGGAAGGCACCGTTCGGCGGCGTGGTTAGGCCTGTTGCAATATGCCGGTCAAGCCGCTATCTGCCGCGTTCATTTTCCAGGCCCGGTCGGAACCGGGCTGCACACAAGGAAACCACCCATGAAATCCGGCATTCACCCAAAGTATCACGCCATCACCGTCAAGATGACCGACGGCAGCACCTACCAGACCCGCACGACGTGGGGCAAGGAAGGCGACACGATGAACCTTGAAATCGATCCGACCAGCCACCCGGCATGGACCGGCGGTTCGGGCCGGATGCTGGATGCCGGCGGCCAGGTGGCACGGTTCAACAAGCGTTTTGCCAGCTTTGGTTTGAAGAAGCAGTAACGCGCAGCGCGGCAGTGACCAGCGCAAAGCGCTGGTCACAGACTCGCGCCAGCCCGGCCGGCGAGCAAAAAAAGGCGGCCCTCAGGCCGCCTTTTCTTTGACTCGTCCGACGACGCGGCTCCGCCGCGCTCTTCCTTCCTATCCTTAGTCACCCCAAACGGACTCGGCGGCTCAGCCGCCGGCCGTACCCGCACGCGCAAACCTCACCCCATCATCGCCTTCGCCGCCACATAATCCGCCTTGCCATTGGCCGCGCGCGGCACTTTTGCGACCACCAGCACCGTCTTGGGCGTCTTGTACCCCGCCAGTTGCAGCCGCACATGCGCGCGCAGTGCCTCGATATCCACCGGCCCTTGCGCCTCGACCACCGCGCTCACCGCGTGGCCCCATTTTTCATCCGGCACGCCAAACACCAGCGCGTCATCAACCGCTGGATGGGTTTTCAGCGCCTCTTCAACCTCTTCCGGGAAAACCTTCTCACCGGCTGTGTTGATGCACTGGCTGCCGCGCCCCAGCAGCGTGTAGCCGCCATCGGCCTCCAGGATCGCCCAGTCGCCGGTGATCGTGTAGCGGGCGCCGCCGATGGTCACGAACGTCGCGGCGCTTTTGGCTTCATCGCGCCAATAGCCGCGTGGAACCAGGCCGCCGCGCGCCATGCGGCCACGTTCCCCGGGCGCCACTGGCTGGTTATGTTCATCGAGCAGCAGCGTGCGTTCATCACCCACAAAGCGCGTGGCCGCGCCGGCATTGTCCTTGGTCTGGACCGCCGCAGCAAAGCCCAGCGCTTCGGACGACCCCAGCGAATCGACGATCATCATTTCAGGCGCATGGCGCAGCAACCCGGCCTTCACTTCGGGGGACCACATGGTGCCGCTTGAGGTCATCGCCCCGACGCTGGCTATGCTGCCATGGCCGGCATCCAGCGCCTTGAGCAGCGGCCGCGCAAAGGCATCACCCACAACCGACACCCGGTCACAGCTGTATCGTTCGCACGTGGCCGCCGCCAGTTCGGCATCAAAACTGTCGCCGGGGATGGTGACGATGGTGCCGCCGCGCGACATCACGCTGAGCGCGGAAAGAAAGCCGGTGCCGTGCATCAACGGCGGCAATACCAGCGCGCAGTAGCGGGCGGTGCGGGCGCGCACCGCATCCAGATAGTCCGCCAGGCTGATATCCGCCGCAAAGCCGATCGCCGCGCCCATCGCCGCCTGCACATCGCCCTGGTTCCACATCACGCCCTTGGGCAGGCCAGTGGTGCCGCCGGTGTAGATGAACAGCATATCGTCATGAACATGGTCTTGGCGGCCAATGCGCGCGCTGCTGCTGGCAACTGTGTCATAATCCTGCGCAAAATCTGCCGTGGTGCCGCCCACTTGCAGGAACAATTTGACGTTCAGCCGGCTGCGAATGCTGGCGACCAGATTGGCAAATTCGGCATCAAACACCAGCACCGCCGCGTCGCTGTTGCTGAGGATGTAGAACAGCTCCTCGCCAGTGTAGCGGTAATTGACGTTGACATGCACCAGCCGCGCCTTGAAGCCGGCAACCGTAGTTTCAAAATAGGCCGGCGAATTGCGCATCAGATGCGCGATGCGGTCTCCGGGCACCGCGCCGGCGGCGTGGCTGGCGGCGGCAATCGCATCGGTATGGGCATCGAAAGCGGCCCACGACGTGACATGATCCGCGTGGATCGTCGCCGGCGCCGCCGGATCGACAGCCGCCATCAGATTGCTGAAAATCTGTCCGTAACTAAGGCTCATTGCCGGCACTCCCCGATCAGCAGACTAGGGAGGACGCGGCGGCGCAGCCAGCGCCCAATTCTATGAGTTATTGGCCCAAAATCACTGGCCCCAGGGTTACTGGCTTGAAGCAGCCGGTTCCAGCAGCTTGTGCAGATGCACCACGACATATTTCATCGTGGCATCGTCCACCGTGCGCTGCGCCGAAGCGCGCCATGCGGCCTCCGCAGCAGCATAATCGGGATAGATGCCGACCACATCGAGATTGGCCGGATCAACGAAATCCATGCCTTGCGGATCGGCCACGCGGCCACCAAAAACGAGATGAAGCTTGCTCATGGCAGCGGCTTACTGCCGGCGCCGATCAGGCGCCAGTGGCGATTGGCGCATACTCGCCCTGCAACCGCTGCATGGTGGCGGCAAACCAGCTTTCAAATTCCGGCCCGGCCCAGGCGCGGTGGTTGCCAGCGGCGTAGCATTCGCCGTTGCGCATGTAGAATTCGGCATTGATGCGGTTGGGCAGGCGATTGTCGCGCGTGCCAATCACCTTGGCCGGCGAACCGACGGCAATGCTGTGCGCCGGCACAATGGTGCGGTCCTTCACATAAGCGTGCTGGCCGATGATTGATCCCGCGCCGATCTGCGCGCCATTGTAGACGGTGGCATTGATGCCGATCAGGCAATGATCGCCGATGCGGCAGCCGTGCAGCGTCGCATGATGGGTCACGCTGGTGTAGGCGCCGACGATCACCGGATTGCCGGGATCGGTGTGGATCATCACGAAATCCTGGATATTGGCGCCTTCGTGGATTTCGACATGGGCCACTTCGGCGCGGATCACCGCGTTGCACCAGATGCTGGCCCGCGGCCCGATGCTGACATGGCCGTAGATCTGCGCGGAGGGGTGCACAAACGCCGTGGGATGAATGTCGATCTGGCTGGTCATTTTGGTCCCGTGTTGACGGCCAGGCTCTTGGCGTTGGCGGTTTTCAGGAACGCCACCAGCGCATCAAAGCCGTTGCGGCCAATATAGCTGGTGAAATCCGCTTCCTGCGTCAAGGCCAGATTGATGCCGGCCACCACGAGATTGTTGACCTGATATTTGCCATTGGTGGATTTTACCTGCCAGATCGTGTCGATCGGCTGCGCGCCGGGGCGGGTGACGCGGGTGTAGACTTCGGTGAAGGCGCCGCGGCCGACGGTGCGCTGCACCTGCACACGGGCATCGGCATAATCATACAGCCGGTCGGCATAGGCATTGAGCACGAATTCCGGAAATGCGGCGCGGTAGGCGGCAATCTGCGCCGGGGTCAGGGCCGGATTCAGGCTGGCGCGCTGGCGGCGGATCAGGCGCATGCCGATATCATCGAGCGCGACATCCTGTTGGAGCAATTCGCGAAACCGGGCGCGGGCAGCGGTGCGGGGTATCGATTTGTCACGCAGCACCGCAAAACCGTCGCCCACCAGCTTTTCCACAAACGGCCGCGCCGCCGGATCGCCGGGGTTGGCGGGCGCAGCGGCGCCCACCTGCGCATGGGCCGGCGACACGCCTATCGCCGTGGCAGCAACCGAAAGGGCAAGGACGGCGGAAAATATATGTGCGTGTTTCATGCAGCAGAGCATCACGGCGCGCAGTTGAACAGAAGCTTAAAGACTGGTCACGCGGCGGGCCAGCGCCCCCAGGCTGCGCCGTTCGGCGTCACTGCTGGGGAACAGCATGGCCAGCGCCGCGCCTGCCGCCAGCCCGGCCAGGATCGCCAGCACCGGATTTTCGCTGACGATATTGCCGCTGCTTTCAGCGAGATCGCCAGAAAGCGCAGCCGCCGGCTGCACGATGCTGTCATCATAATCGGTATAGCCGGTCAGATCATCGCCCAGATCAAGCTCGGCCTTGGACAGGCGGTTGCCGGCAAACAGCGCCAGGCCAACCGCAGCCACAGCGGCGCCGGCCACCACCGGATGCGCCTTGATCACGCCGCCAGCATCGCGCGCCAGCGCCGCGCCGCGGGTTTTCACGATGTCCAGCGCATCATCGATCAGGCGGCCGGGGTTCAACCGCTCAGCCAGATCATCAAACCCGTCCGACAGCCGCGCGCCGGCATCGTCGGCGGCGCGCGCCAGATCTTCGATGGTCGCTTGTTCAGGCATCGCGCGGGTCCTTTGGTTCCTGGTTGTCGCCAGTGTCATTGCCAGTGTCATCGCCAGTGTCATTGGCAGCGTCATCGGCTTCGTTGTCATGCCTGTTACGGCCGGAGAAGCGATCTATTTGCGACTGTAATGTGGCGATGCTGCGCACCGGTGCAAGCGGTGTTTGTGCGGCGCGCGACAAGCCGTGCCAGCCAAGCGCCAGACCCGCGATTGCCGCCACCAGCGCAATGATGGCCATTGCCGCCACCAGGCCGACCACTTGCGCCAGTGCCACCACGCTTGCCGCCAGCAGCAACGTCAATGCGGTCAGCAACAGGCCTGCTGCCGCCACAACCAGCCCCAGCGGCCGCAGCAGATTGCCAACATTGCCCCTGAGCTCGGCAGATGTAAGCGCGGCCAGTGCCTGCAAAAGGGCGAGCAGACCGGCAATCAGCTGGCGCGGCCCAATCCGGGCCGATGCCGGGCCACGAAACGCGCCATTGGGCGGCAAATTGCTCAATCTTGCGCGGCCTTCAAGAACCGCCCGGCCAGAAAGCCGATGGCAATGGCCAGGCCCACGGCGGCGGCCGGCTGCGCCCGCACCAGCGCCCGGCCGCCGTCTACCAGCTCAAGCGCGGATTTTTCGGCCAGCCGATCGGCAATCATGTCGATGGTGCCAGCGGCATCGTCCACCAGCTTGGCAACCGGCGGTGCAGTGTCGCCCAGCAAGCCGGTGAACAGATCGGCCACGGATTTCAGGCCGCGCACCTGGCCAACCAGGCTGTTCCTGGCATCTTCGATCACGGCGACCAGCCGGGCCTGCGCAAAATCGGCGAGCGGGTTCAGCCCGCCAGCGCCGCGCGATGGCAGCGCGCCCCCGGTGCCGGCTGCAACGGCCGCGCTGGTTTGCGCCGCGATACCGCCGCTATCGTCACTATCGTCCCAATCGCTGCTCCAATCGGCAGCATCGATGGGGAGTGCCGCGGTCGCCGGGCCGGTTGGGTTCGTCAAAGCGCGCCTCCTGCTGCGGGGGTGCTTGCGGGCACCCCGAACGGTCTCTATCTGGCTTGTCAAACGCGC
>NZ_JBBATR010000020.1:9359-16738 GCF_040398645.1 Sandarakinorhabdus sp. | reverse complement strand
CTCGACAGCCGCGGCAACCCCACCGTCGAAGTCGATGTGGTGCTGGACGATGGCAGCACCGGCCGCGCCGCCGTGCCATCGGGCGCATCGACGGGTGCCCACGAAGCCGTTGAACTGCGCGATGGCGACAAGAGCCGCTATCTGGGCAAGGGCGTCCTCAAGGCGGTCGCAGCGGTGAATGGCGAGATTTATGATGCGCTGGCCGGCTTGGACGCCGAAGACCAGGGCGCCATCGACGCCGCGATGATCGAGCTGGACGGCACGCCAAACAAAGCCCGGCTGGGCGCCAATGCGATTTTGGGCGTGTCGCTGGCGGTGGCCAAGGCGGCGGCCGATTCGCGCGGCCTGCCGCTGCACCGCTATATCGGCGGCGTGTCGGCGCGGCTGCTGCCGGTGCCGATGATGAACATCGTCAATGGCGGCGCCCATGCCGACAATCCGATCGATGTGCAGGAATTCATGGTGATGCCGGTGGGCGCCGGCAGCATCGCCGAAGCCGTGCGCTGGGGCGCCGAAATGTTCCACACCCTCAAGGCGGAATTGAAGGCGCACGGCCACAACACGGCGGTGGGCGATGAAGGCGGCTTTGCGCCCAATTTGAATGGCACCCGCGCCGCCATGGATTTCGTGATGGCCGCCGTGGAAAAGGCCGGCTTCAAGCCCGGGGTGGACGTGATGCTGGCGCTGGACGCCGCCGCCACCGAATTTTTCAAGGATGGGCATTATCATCTGCACGGCGAAGGCCTTGTGCTCACCCCGGCGCAGATGGCGGATTATTGGGCGGCGCTGGCCAATGACTACCCGATATTGTCGATCGAAGACGGCATGAGCGAAGACGACATGGCCGGCTGGAAGCTGCACACCGATTCGCTGGGCAGCCGCGTGCAATTGGTGGGCGATGATCTGTTCGTCACCAATCCGGTGCGGCTGGCGCAGGGCATCAAGGATGGCCTGGCCAACGCCATGCTCGTCAAGGTCAACCAGATCGGCACCTTGACCGAAACCATGACCGCCGTGGAACTGGCGCACCGCAACCGCTATCGCACCGTGATGTCGCACCGGTCGGGCGAAACCGAAGATGCCACGATTGCCGATCTGGCGGTTGCCTGCGGCTGCGGCCAGATCAAGACCGGCAGCCTGGCACGGTCGGACCGGCTCGCCAAATACAACCAGCTGATCCGCATCGAAGAGGAACTGGGCGTCGAAGCGGCTTACGCTGGCCTGTCGGTGCTGCGCTGATCGTCTGACAGGCCTGGGGGGCTGTTGCTCACGCTCCCGGGCCGCCCTATCCAGTGCAGGTGGTTCGTCTTGCGCTGATCCTGTGCCTGTTGATGGCGGCCCCGGTAGCCCCGGCTTGGGCCGCACGCATCCTGTCGATCGAAAGCCAGCCGGGCCGGGTGATCATCACCGCCGATGGCCCGTTGCCGGCGGCGCGGGCCTTTGCCCTGGCCGATCCGCTGCGGCTGGTGGTGGATTTCGTCGGCGTGGTTGATCCGGCCTTGACCGCGCCGGGCAGCAACAGCGTGGCATCGCTGCGCGCGGCGATGTTTGCGCCCGGCACCGCGCGGCTGGTGATCGACCTGAAGGCGCCGGTGATCATCCGGGAGGCGCGGGCAGCCGGCAACCAGGCGGTGATCCATCTGGAACGCACCGACGCCGGGGTGTTCGCCGCCAGCGTCGCCCGCGGCCGCCAGCCGCTGCCATTGCTGCGCAGCGACGGCCCGCCGCCGCCGCCAACCGTGGCTGGCGACCGGTTCAGCCTGCCCGACAATTTTGGCCAGCGCGCCGCAGATATTGGCCAGCCAGTGGACACGGATGGACAGCCAGGCCCCACGCCTGTGACACAAAGGGCAGCCGATGTGGTGCTGAGGCCGGAACCTGAGCGCACCACGAAGCCGCGCCGCGGCCGGTCAGGCGCCAAGCCGCTGGTGGTGATCGATGCCGGCCACGGCGGGAAGGATGTGGGCGCGATTGCGGTAACCGGCGGATATGAAAAGGATATCACCCTGGCCATCGCCCGCGAAATCGCCCGCAATCTGCGCGAATCGGGCCGGGTGCGCGTGAAAATGGTGCGCGATGATGATCGCTTCATTCCGCTGGGCGGCCGCGTGCGCATCGCCCGCGATGCCCGCGCCGATTTATTCGTTTCAATTCATGCAGATAGCGCCTCCAACGATGCGGCGCGCGGTGCATCGGTCTATACCTTGTCGTCGGTGGCCAGCGACGCCATGGCCGAACGATTGGCAGCCCGCGAAAACAAGGCGGATATCATCGGCGGCGTCAATCTGGGCGTCGAAGCGCCCGAGGTGGGCGAGATCATGGTCGATCTGGTGCGCCGGGCCACCGGCAACGTCTCGGCCGAATTTGCCGAGGAATTACAAGCAGGTCTGGAGCATGAAGGCGTTAATTTTCGCGGCGAATTTCACCATTTCGCGGCCTTTGCCGTGCTCAAGGCGCCCGATGTGCCATCGGTGCTGCTGGAAACCGGCTATGTCACCAACAAGGAAGATGCGGAGCGGTTGTTCTCCGAAGACGGCCGCCGCGCCGTCGCCAAAGGTGTGGCCCGCGCCATCCAACGCCATCTGGCCCCGCAGTAGAAGGGCTATCGCTGGACGCGGCCGGCGGCTATCTGGGATGGCGTGAAGCGACTGCGCCTTTTGCTGCTGATCTTGCTGCCGCTGCTGCTGGCGGGCGGCCTGTATTGGCAGGCCACCACCGGCTTGCCCGACGAAGCGGAACTGGCCGCGTTCAGCCCGGCGCTGCCATCGACGGTGCGCGATGTGAACGGGGTGGTGGTGACCAGCTACAGCCGCGAACGCCGCATTTTCGTGCCTTATGCCGAATTGCCGCCGCGACTGGTGCAGGCATTCATCTCGGCGGAGGACAAGACGTTTTTTGAACATGATGGCATCGATTGGGTGGGCATTGCCGGCGCTGTGGTCACCAATGTGCAATCGCTGTTTTCGGATCGACGACCGGTGGGCGCATCCACCATCACCCAGCAGGTCGCAAAATCGCTCGTCGGCAACGAAGTGTCGCTATGGCGCAAGCTGCGCGAAGCGATACTGGCGCGGCGGCTCGAAGCAGCGCTGACCAAGCAGCAAATCCTGGAACTCTATTTGAATCAGATATTTCTGGGCCGCAATGCATATGGCGTTGAAGCTGCGGCGCAGGCCTATTTCGGCAAATCCGTGGAAGCGTTGGCGCTGTCTGACATGGCCTATCTGGCCATCCTTCCCAAGGCGCCATCCACTTATGATCCGGTGCGCCAGCGCGATCGGGCGCTCGCCCGCCGTGATTATGTGCTGCGCCAGATGCAGGCGAACGGCTATATCGGTGCCGATGAGCGCGCCAGCGCAGCATCGACGGATCTGGCGACGGTGCCCAATCGGGCGATTGCCCGCGGCCGCGGCGATTATTTCATCGAAGATGTGCGGCGCACCCTTATCGCCCGCTATGGGGATGCGGCCGACGATGGCCCCAACAGCGTTTATGGCGGCGGCCTGTGGGTGCGCACCTCCCTGGACCCTGCGATGCAAGCGGCCGCCGAAGCAGCAATGCGCGATGGCATGACCCGCTACGAATCGCAGCGCGCCTGGCGCGGGCCGGCGGGCACCATCGATGCTGGCCCCGGCTGGCAGAACCGCTTGTCCGGCGTGGCGGTAGCGCTCGGCTATCCGCGCTGGGTGAAGGCCGTGGTGCTGGCCAAGACCGGCAACGACAGCCAGATCGGCCTTTCGGATGGCAGCACCGGCACGCTGCCGGGCCGCAACGCTGCCAAGCCGTATCGCGCCACCCAGCGTTCGGCGGCGCAGGTGCTGCGGCCCGGCGATGTTATCATCGTCACCCGCACGCCCTCTGGCTGGGCGCTGCGGCAAACACCTGAAATATCAGGGGGCATGGTCGTTGAGGAGGTCGCCACCGGGCGCATCCGCGCCATGGTCGGCGGCTTTGACGCGCGCGCGCAGGCCTTCAACCGCGCCACCCAGGCCAATCGCCAGCCAGGCTCGACGTTCAAGCCCATCGTTTATGCCACGGCGATGGACAACGGCTTTACCCCGGCCAGCATCATCGTCGATGGCCCCTATTGCGTCTTTCAAACCAAGCTGCTCGGCACGAAATGCTTCCGCAATTTCGGCAACATGCGCGGCGCCGGCGCACAAACCCTGCGCTGGGGTCTGGAACAATCGCGCAACCTGATGACCGTTCGCGTGGCGGACGCCACCGGCATGGACCGGATTGCAGCGCAGGCCAAGGCGCTGGGCATCGGCGATTATCAACCGGTGCTGTCGATTGCGCTGGGCGCCGGCGAAACCACGGTGCTCAAGCTTACAAATGCTTATGCCCAGATCTTTAATCAGGGCCGTAGCCTGGAGCCGGGCCTGATCGATTATGTGCAGGATCGCCGCGGCAAGGTGATCTGGCGGCGTGATACGCGCGGTTGCCCGGGCTGCAATGCGCCGGATTGGACCGGGGGAGCGATGCCGCGCCCACAGGGCCGCATTGTGCAGACCATCGATGCCCGCACCGCCTATCAAATCGTGCATGTCATGGAAGGCGTTATCCAGCGCGGCACTGGCACTGCGCTGGCCGTGCTGAACCGGCCGTTGGCGGGCAAGACCGGCACCACCAATGGCCCCAACGATGTGTGGTTCGTGGGCGGCACCCCCGACATCGTGGCCGGCCTGTATCTGGGCTATGATCAGCCGCGCAGCCTGGGCGGCTATGCCCAGGGCGGCACCACCGCTGCGCCGATCTGGCGGCAATGGGGCGAAACCGCCCTGAAAGATTGGCCAAAACGGCCATTCGCCATCCCGCCCGGTGTGCGCATGGTGCGCATCGATCGCCGCAGCGGCCAGCGCGTATTTGGCATGTGGCCCGATGGCGGCCCGCGCCCGGCGGTAATCTGGGAAGCGTTCAAACCCGAAAGCGAACCGCGCCGCACCCAGCGCGCCGAAGATGTGATGGTCCGGCGATCATCGGGGCGCATAAGATCCGACGCGGAATTTCTGGAACAGGCCGGCGGGATTTACTGACGCGCCGGCTTGCATCGCCCGCACTTGGCCCCTATCCACGCGACTTCGTTTTGTGTTGGACAATCGTGATGCGTGCCGAAGCTGAAAATGCCGCCCTCCAGATCAAGCAGGCGCTGGACCTGCTGAGGAGGTCTCTTTGACTGGGATCGTGCACTCCGCCGCCTAGATGAACTGAACGCGCGGGTTGAAGACCCAAAATTGTGGGACAATCCCAAGGCCGCGCAGGTATTGATGACCGAACGCCGCCGGCTGGATGAAGCTATCACGGCGACGCGCAGCATCGAACGCGATCTGGCCGACACCAGCGAACTGATTGAAATGGCCGAAGCCGAAGGTGACGAAGCCATGGCCGATGATGGCGTGGCGGCGCTGAAGGCGCTGGCGGCCAAGGCAGAGACCGACAAGGTCGCGGCGCTGCTGTCGGGCGAGGCAGACAACAACGACACCTATATCGAAATCAACAGCGGCGCTGGCGGCACCGAAAGCCAGGATTGGGCCAATATGTTGCTGCGCATGTACCAGCGTTGGGCCGAAAAAAAGGGCTACAAGGTCGAGTTGATGGACTTCAACAGCGGCGAAACCGCGGGCATCAAGAATGCTACTCTGCTGATCAAGGGCGGCCAGGCCTATGGCTGGGCGAAGACCGAAAGCGGCGTGCACCGGCTGGTGCGCATCAGCCCCTACGACAGCGCAGCGCGGCGGCACACCAGCTTTGCCAGCGTATGGGTGTATCCGCAGGTGGATGACGATATCGAGATCGAAGTGAAAGAAGCCGATCTGCGCATCGATACCTACCGGGCATCCGGCGCTGGCGGCCAGCATATCAACACGACCGATAGCGCCATCCGCATCACCCACGTGCCCACCGGCGTGGTGGTGGCCTGCCAGAACGAGCGCAGCCAGCACAAGAACCGTGCCACAGCCATGAAAATGCTCAAAGCGCGGCTCTATGAGCGCGAGTTGGCGATCCGCGAAGCCGAAACCGCCAAGACCGAAGCCAGCAAGACCGATATAGGCTGGGGCCACCAGATCCGATCCTATGTGTTGCAGCCCTATCAGCTGGTGAAGGATTTGCGCACCGGAGTGACATCAACTAGCCCTGATGACGTGCTGGACGGCGATGTCAGTCCATTCATGGCCGCCGCTCTTTCGCAGCGCGTGACCGGCGATGCCGTCGATGTGGACGATACTGACTGATCAGCCCGGAAACTGCGCTGTGTAGCGCGCCAGGCCGTCATCAAGATCGGCGATCAGATCGTCCACATCCTCCAGCCCGATCGACAAGCGCACGATCGGGCCGGGCAACGTGATGCGGGTGGCGGAGCGGATACGGTCAAGCTCCACCGGCAGCACCAGCGATTCGTAGCCGCCCCACGAAAAACCGATGCCGAAATGCTGGAGGCCATCGATCAACGCCGCCGTGTGCGGCCGGCTGCCCTGTTTCAGCACTATGGCAAACAGGCCGGTAGCACCGCTGAAATCGCGTTTGAACAGCTCATGATCCGGGTGTGACGGCAGGGCAGGGTGCCAGACCCTGTCCACCGCCGGATGGGTTTCCAGCCAGCGCGCAATGGCCAGCGCCGATTGTTCATGGCGGTCCAGCCGCAGGCCCAGCGTGCGCAGGCCGCGCAGTGCCAGGGCGCAATCATCCGCTGACACAAAATGGCCCAGCCGATAGCAAGTGGCCTTCAGGCGCGGCCACAGCGCGGCGTTGGCGGCGGCGCTGCCCATCATCATGTCGCTGTGCCCGCCAACATATTTGGTCAGCGCCTGGATGCTGATGTCCACACCCAGTGCAATCGGTTGCAGGCGCAGCGGGGTGGCCCAGGTGTTGTCGATGATCGTCGTGATGCCGCGCGCGCGCGCCGCCGCCGTTATGGCCGGTAAATCCTGAATTTCAAACGACAATGAACCCGGCGATTCCAGCAGGATGGCCTTGGTTTTCTCAGAAATTACATCAATAATGCCCGCTGCGCAGCGCGGATCGAAATAGCGGGTGGTGATGCCCAGCGGCCCCAGCAGGTGATCGGCAAAGCTGCGGCTGGGTTCATAGGCGCTGTCGGTCACCAGCAATTCGTCGCCGGCTTGCAGGCAGGCCAGCAGGCTGGTGGTGATGGCCGCCACCCCCGATGGCAGCAGCTTGGTGCCGGCCGCGCCCGGCTCCAGTGCAGTCAGTGCGTCCTCCAGGGCCCAATGGCTTTGGGTACCGCGCCGGCCATAATAAAGCCCAGCATCCGGATCGCGAATCGCCGCATCCAGCGCGGCCAGATCGGCAAACAAGATGGTCGATGCCCGCGCCACCGGCGGGTTGACCATATCGATGGCATGATCCCGCCCGGCCTG
>NZ_JBBATR010000020.1:0-9259 GCF_040398645.1 Sandarakinorhabdus sp. | reverse complement strand
TTGAACAGCGCCGAATAGGGGATGTTGCGCGAACCGGGGATGTGGCCTGACCTAACGCCGGGGCGCGGATCGGCATCAGCCCCGCTGAAGCGCGCTGCCGAACGGGCGTCCACCACCTGTTCGGCCTTGGTGCGCAGATTTTCGGTCATCTGGCCCATGTCGCGCACCAGTTTCTTGTCTGCCCACACGGTAAAATGGCGATGGCGCACAATCGGCTTGCCGCTTTCGACGCTGCGGCCCTCGGCCTGCCACTTGCCAAAGCCGCCATCGAGGATGGCAACTTCGTGGGCACCAAACAGACCCAGCATCCACCATACCCGCGCTGCCGATTTCAGCGGACTGTTGTCATACACCACGATGCGGCTGCCATCGCCCAGGCCAAGGGCCTGACAACGCGACGCAAATTTCTCAGGTGCCGGCAGCATGGTTGGCAGGCTGCTGCTGGTGTCCGATACTTCTTCGATGTCAAAGAACACGGCGCCGGGAATATGCGCCGCTTCGAATTCGGCGCGGGCGTTGCGGCCAGCGGTGCCCTTTGGCGCTGGCAGGAACATTGTGGCATCGATGATGCGCAAATCGGTCTTGCCCATCTCTGCGGCAAGCCAGTCAGTGGACACAAGCAGGTTCATTCGGCACTCCCCGCCGATCATTATGTCGGCAACTGTGCAGATGACATAATAACGCCGTGTGCGCCTGTCACCCCCAACCGGGGCGGCGGCACGTCATCAGGAGGGTTTAAGTGGTAGATATGTTGTTTCTGGGCCAGACTTCGGGCCTGCCGGCGAGCCCTGACGCAGCGGTGCTGGATTATCCGCCCAATCCGCGGCCGGGTGCGCTGTATCTGGTGCGCTTCACCTGCCCGGAATTCACCTCGCTGTGCCCGGTGACCGGCCAGCCGGATTTTGCGCATATCGTGCTGGATTATGTGCCGGGCGATACCATCGTCGAATCAAAGGCGCTCAAGCTGTTCATGGGCAGTTTTCGCAACCACGCCGGTTTTCACGAAGATGTCACCGTGGGCATCGGCCAGCGGCTGGCGGCCGAAATGCAGCCGCGCTGGCTGCGCATCGGCGGTTACTGGTATCCGCGCGGCGGTATCCCGATTGATGTGTTCTGGCAATCCGGCCCTGTACCAGATGGCCTGTGGTTGCCCGATCAAGGCGTGCCCACCTATCGCGGGCGCGGTTGAAGCAATCGGGGTTGAAGCAATCGGGGTTGAAGCAAGGGGAAACGCATGATGTTTCGAGCAATTGTTGCTGCCACATTGCTGGCAAGCGGCGCACTGGCGCAAACCGGTGATGCCCGGCTGAAGGCGGTTTATGATGCGGAATGGCAGTGGCGGCTGGGGCAGACCGCGCAACAACAAGCTGGCGCGGATATAAGGCCTGGTGACCGGCTGCCGTGCGTGACCCCGGCGTGCTACGCGGCGCGCGGGGCCTATTGGCGCGGCGTGTTGCAGCAAGCCGCTGCCATTGCCGATGCGGATTTGTCTCCCGAAGAGCGGCTTAACAAGGCCGTGCTGATCGAATCGCTGCGCAGCGAAGTGACGGCCATCGGCTGGCGCCAATATGAAATGCCGATCAACAGCGACAGCAATTTCTGGGGTTATCTGCCGGCTCAGGTGCCCTTTCGCACCGCTTTGGAATATCGCGATTATATCGGCCGCTTACGCGATGTGCCGCGCTATTTTGCCGAGCAGACGGCCAACATGAAGGCCGGCCTGCAGCGCGGCTTTACGCCGCCCGCGGTTACGCTGGCAGGGCGAGACGAGACGCTTGCTGCGCAGATCAAGCCGGCTGGCGAAAGCCCGTTTTACGCGCCATTCCGGGTGATGCCGCCACAAATGCCCGCCGCCGAGCAGGATAAGCTGCGCGCCGAAGCGCGCGACGTGATCGACAATATCGTCAATCCAGCCGAAAGCCGCCTGCTGGTGTTTTTGCGCACCATTTATCTGCCGGGCGCGCGCACCACGCTGGCCGCGCGTGATCTGCCGGGCGGGCTGGCCTATTATCAGGATCAGATTCGCGAATACACCACGCTTGATCTGGCCCCTGCCGAGATCCACGCGCTTGGGCTGCGCGAGGTGACCCGCATCGATGCCGATATGCAAGCCACCATGCGATCGACCGGGTTTACAAGCGATTTCAAGGCATTTTTGGCTTTCCTTCGAACCGATCCGCAATTTTATGCCCGCACGCCGGCTGAATTGCTCGGGTTTTCGGCGCTGGTCATGAAAAAAATGGACGGGAAATTGGCGGAGGTGTTCACCATCCTGCCGCGCTATCGCTTCACGCTGCGGGCGGTGCCGGATGCCATTGCGCCGGTGTACACCTCCGGGCGCGGCGGCATCGATGCCTGTTACATGAACACCTATGATCTAAAGTCGCGGCCGCTCTACAATCTGGTGGCGTTGACGCTGCACGAATGTGTGCCGGGCCACAGCCACCAGGGCGCCATGGCGCTTGAAGCCCCGGCGCGGCCCGCCTTTCGCCGCGGCACCTATTTTTCCGGCTATGGCGAAGGCTGGGGGCTGTACACCGAATGGCTTGGCACCAGGCTGGGGATGTATGAAACGCCCTATGAGGAATTTGGCCGCGAAACCTTTGAAATGTGGCGCGCGGCGCGGTTGGTGATCGATACCGGCCTGCACACCATGGACTGGAGCCGGGCGCAGGCCATCGCCTATCTGGAAGACCATACCGCCCTGTCACGCCGCGATATCGAAGTGGAAGTGGACCGCTATATCAGCTGGCCGGGCCAGGCGCTGGCCTACAAGCTGGGCGAGCTGAAAATCCGGGCGCTGCGCAGCCGCGCCGAAGCCGAGCTGGGCGTGCGCTTTGATCAGCGGCCGTTTCACGACACACTGCTGGGCATGGGGTCGGTGCCGTTACCGGTCATGGAAGCTGAAATGCTGGCGTGGCTGGCCCGAGAAAAGGCCAGGGTGGCGCAGCAGCCATAGCCCTGAACGTTCAGGGCATGCCCGTCAGCTTGTGGGTTTGCAGGCTGAGCCGCCACTGCGGGTGCGCTAGGCAATAGGCGATGGTGGCCTGGATATTCTCGGCCTGCGCCGGTCCATCCATCGGCTGCAGGAAATAATACCGAAAGGGCAGGGCAGCAAAGCGTTCGGGCATCGCCTTGGGCTGCGGATAGACGAGTTTCAGCTCATCGCCCGCCGCAAGTACCAATGGCGCATCGGCCTTTGGCGATACGCAAATCCAGTCGATTCCCGGCGGCGACAGCTGGGTGCCGTTGGTTTCAATGGCAATTTCAAAGCCGTTGGCATGCAGCGCAGCCACCAGCGCGCCGTCCAGTTGCAGAAGCGGTTCGCCGCCGGTGCACACCACGAGGCGGTGGGCTGCGGTATTGCCCCAGCAGGCCGCAACCGCGTCGGCCAAACCTTGTGCATCGGCAAATTTGCCGCCGCCGGGGCCGTTGGTGCCGACAAAATCCGTATCGCAAAAGTTGCACACCGCAGTGGCACGGTCCTGCTCCCGGCCCGTCCACAGGTTGCAGCCGGCAAAGCGCAGGAACACCGCGCGCCGCCCGGTTTGCGCGCCTTCACCCTGCAGAGTGAGGAACAGCTCCTTGACCGCGTAGCTCATGCGGCAGGGTCCGCCACGCCAGCTTCGGCAAAGCCCTTGGCGCGCAGCCGGCAACTGTCGCACAAGCCGCACGGGCGACCACCCGGGGTTGGATCGTAGCAAGACCAGGTCAGGTGCAGCGGCGCGTTCACGGCCTGCGCCAGATGGATGATGCCGGCCTTGTCGAGCGCCATCAGCGGGGTGTGCACCTTGAAAGCCTCGCCTTCCCCGCCAGCTTTTGTGGCGGTGCCCGCCATGGTTTCGAACGCCGCGATGAATTCCGGTCGGCAGTCGGGATAGCCGCTGAAATCCAGGGCGTTGACGCCGATGAACAGATCGCGCGCACCAGCCGCTTCGGCCCAGCCCAGCGCCACCGACAGGAAGATCGTGTTGCGCGCTGGCACATAGGTGACTGGGATGCCAGGCTCCACGCCGCCCTTGGGCACAGCGATGTCAGCTGTAAGCGCCGATCCGCCAAAGCCAGTCAGGTCCAGCGGCAGCACGATATGGCGCTCGGCGCCCAACGCAGTTGCAACGCGGGCGGCATGTTCCAGTTCGATGCGGTGGCGCTGATTGTAATCGATGGTCAACGCCAGGATGCGCCAGCCTTCGGTGCGGGCCATGGCTGCCACCGTGGTCGAATCAAGCCCGCCAGACAGCAGGACAACCGCAAGCCTGCCCTTCATGCCGAGATGGCGAACACGCGGCTGCAAAATTGGCAGTCCACGGCGATCAGGCCCTTGTCGTCGCGCATGTCGATGCGCTCGGCTTCAGGGAAGCGCATCAGCACATCCTTGAGGTGGGCGGCCGAACAGCGGCAGCCCTTTACTGGCGTGGGGCCGGGCACCACGCGCACCGTTTCTTCATGGAACAGCCGCCACAGCAGTTTTTCAGCGGCCAGATCGGCATCGGTTAACTCTTCCGGGGTGATGGTTGCTGCCAGCGCAGCAACATGCTCCCAATCGGGATGTTGTTCGCCGGCATCCAGCCGCTCGCCGCCAATTTCGGCGCGCGCCAGATGCTGGACAATCAAACCGCCAGCCAGCCAGCCGGTCGCAGCGCTGCCGGCCACGCCGATGCGCATCAAGGTGGGCAATTGCTCGGATTGGCCAAACCAGCCCTCCAGCGCAACGGCCAGGCTGCGGCCCTCCAGCGGCACAATGCCTTGCCAGCGCTCATCCGAAGCGGCCTGATCAACCGTGATGGCCAGATAGCCTTTGCCGAACAATTCCGGGAGCGACATGCCTTCTTGAACAGCGGCTTGGCTATCGAACTTGATATGGCCGCGCAATTCACCAGCCCGCCAGTCACAGGCCAGCAAATCGACGACACCGCCTTTGGCAGAGGCTTGCACTGTCACCTGGCCGTCGTTCAGCCGCATCGTCGCGCCGACCAGCGCCGTGAGGGTGAGCGCTTCGGCCAGCAGGCGGATCAGCGGTTCGGGATAGGGATGGGCGGCGGTAATGGCATTCAGGGTGGCGTCCAGCCGCACCACCATGCCGCGTGCGCCGCGCGCCGGCACCATGAAACCGAGCGTGCAATCAGCCGTCGGGGCAATACCTTCTGCCAGCATCACAATTTTCCCAGGCACCACAGCAGGATCGATTTTTGCACATGCAGGCGATTTTCCGCCTCGTCCCACACCGCAGAATGCGGGCCGTCCATTACGCTGTCGGTCACTTCGTCGCCGCGGTGGGCGGGCAGGCAATGCAGGAACATCGCGCCGGGATTGGCCTTGGCCAGCAGCGCATCATCCACCCGAAACGGCAGGCATTGCGCGATTTTGTCCTTGCTTGCGGCATCTCCCATTGAAACCCCCATGGAAATCCATGTGTCGGTAACCACCACATCAGCGCCGTCCACGGCCGCAGCGGGATTGTGCACCAGATCGATACAGCCGCCCCGAGCGCAGGCCATCGCCATCACGCCGGCATCAGGCTCCAGCCCGCGCGGCACGCCAACCTTGAGATCGAATTTCAGCAGCGACGATGCCTCGATCAGGCTGTTGGTCATGTTGTTGCCGTCGCCCAGATAGGCCCAAGTTGACCCACTGACCGGGCGCCCGCTGCGCTCTTCATAGGTCATGATGTCGGCCATCACCTGGCAGGGATGCGTCAGATCGGTCAGGCCATTGATCACCGGCACCGTGGCATGCTCGGCCAGTTGCTCCAGCTTTTCATGGCTGTTGGTGCGCAGCATCAGCACATCCACCATGCGGCTGAGCACACGCGCGGTATCGGCGATGGTTTCGCCGCGGCCCAATTGCATGTCGCCGGCACTTGATACGATCGTGGTGGCGCCCAATTGCCGCGCTGCCATATCGAACGAAAACCGGGTGCGCGTGCTGGGCTTTTCAAAAATCATGCCCAGCACATGCCCGGCCAGCGGCGCATCGGTATCCACGCGGCCTTTGGGCCAAACGGCGCGCGCGGCCTTGCGGCGATGGGCGTCCGCCAAAATGCTGCGCAGTCCATCCGGTGTGGCCGTAGCAAGATCAAGAAAATGCGGCATTTTTCAGTTCCTCCCCTCTCCTTTATGGGGAGGGGCTGGGGGTGAGGAATGGGTGGGGCTTGGCAACCAGCCCCGCCCCAGGGCCCTCCCCTGAAGGGAGGTTAGCAAAAGCTCAGGCAGCCACAGCGGGCTGATAGCTGCGGGCGGCGGCGGACAGCCGGTCCACACATTCGCGGATCTGCTGTTCACCGATGGTGAGCGGCGGCAGCAAGCGCACGATATTGTCCCCGGCCGCAACCGCCAGGATGCCATGGCTGCGGGCGTGGGTCACAAAGGCGCGGCTGTCCGATTTCAGCTTGAGGCCAAGCATCAGGCCGCGGCCACGCACCGATTCAAACAGATCGTCGTGGTTGGGGATCATCTGCTCCAGCGCTTCGGTCAAGCGGGCGCCCATTGCGGTCACACGCTGCAAGAATTCTGGCTCCGCCACGATATCAAGCACCGCTTCACAGGCCGCCATCGCCAGCGGATTGCCGCCATAGGTGCTGCCATGGGTGCCGATCACCATCCCGGCTGCAGCGCGTTCAGTCGCCAGGCAGGCGCCAACCGGAAAGCCTCCACCAATGCCCTTGGCGATGGCCATGATATCGGGCGTGATGCCATAATGTTCGTGGGCAAACAGCGCGCCGGTGCGGGCCACACCGCACTGCACTTCATCAAGGATCAGCAGCAGGCCGCGTTCATCGGCCAGTGCGCGCAGGCCCCGCAAAAATTCCAGGCTGGCCGGGCGGATACCGCCTTCGCCCTGGATGGGTTCCACCATGAATGCACCCACGCTGTCGTCGATGGCGGCTTCGGCGGCGGCCAGATCGTCGAATGGCACCACCTTGAACCAATCGGGCAGCGGCTCGAAGCCCTTGCGCAACTTTTCCTGATCGGTGGCGGAAATTGCCGCCATGGTGCGGCCATGGAAGGCATTGGAGAAGGTGATCACGCGGTGCTTGTGGGGATTGCCGGCGGCATAGTGATAAGAAAGTGCAGTTTTCAACGCACATTCAAAGGCTTCAGCACCGCTGTTGGTAAAGAACACCGTGTCGGCAAAGGTCAATTCCACCAGCCGCTGCGCCAGATGCTCCTGCGCCGGTGCCTTGTAAAGATTGGACGTGTGCATCAGCGTGGCTGCTTGTTTCTGGATGGCAGCCACCAGATGCGGGTGGCCATGGCCCAGGCAATTCACGGCGATGCCGCTGGCCATATCCAGCCATTCGCGCCCCTGCGCATCAAAAAGATAGCAGCCATCACCGCGCACGGGCGCGACCTCACACCGGCCATAAACGGGCATCAGCGGGCTAATCGTCATCGTCTGTTTTCCTGATCGGCACCGGGATGCGGGCACCGCAAACGCAAAAGGGATCAATGAAAAAAAGGGCAACGCAAAAGAGGCGGCCCCAGCGAGCACGCCCCTACGAAATCGCTATAGCGATTTGGCTGCCGGCCCTCAACCCCTTCGCGGCCCCCTCGTGGCCCCCTCGCGGCGCAGCGTCCGTGCTTGCAGCGCGCGCCGGGGCCGGGCAAACCAGTGGCATGGCGCATGAGGATGTCTTGAACTGGCTGGCGGCGCGGGCGCCTGATCTGGCCGTGATCACGCCGGGGGCTTCGACAGCCACTGTGGCCGAGGCTGCGGCTGCGCTGGAGGTTGAACCGGGCCGCATCGCCAAGACGCTGGCCATGCGTGTGGCGGGCCCAGGTTTAGCAGGGGATGTGCTGCTACTGGTTACCCGCGGCGATGCCAGGCTGGACAATCAAAAGGCGCGCGCTGCGCTGGGCGGCAAGCCTCGCCTGCTCGATCCCGATGAAACCCTGGCCTTGACCGGCCATACCGTCGGCGGCGTGTGCCCGTTCGGCTTGAAAACGCCGCTGCCCGTGTGGCTGGATGTTTCGCTGCGCGGCTATGCCACGGTGTTTCCGGCCGCTGGTTCACGCGAAACCTCGCTGGAAATCGCGCCTGAGCGGTTAGCGGCGCTGGTTGGGCTGGGCTGGGTGGATGCCTGCAAGCTGGTGTAGGGCCGCACCAGCGCCGCCACGTCCACCCGCGCCTTCAGCTTGGCCGCCAGCAGATACATGCCGGCAATCTTGCGCTGGATGAACAGCAACTCGGGCGGCGGCGCGGTGAAATGCTCGCGCGCTGCAATCAGGCTGGCCGATTGCGCCTTCAGATTGGCAGCCAGGCCATTGCCGCCAAAATCAAACGCCCCGTCGTGGCGCAGCGGCGCAAAGCCATCGCGGGCCATCTCAACCAGCGTGGCGCGCATGGCCGCAGGTGCTTCAGCCGGGATCAGCCCGATGCCCTGCATGGCGGCCAGCAGGCCTTCGTCGTCGCCGGCCATGCCGCAGGCCAGCATCGTGCGATACGCCTCGCCAATGGCATCAGGCACTTCGCGTGCCGCACCAAAATCCAGCAACACCAGCCGGCCCGTATTGAGATCATAGCGATAATTGGCAAAGTTGGGATCGGTTTGCATCAGGCCCCAATCGAACAACTCGGCCATCAGCAGGCGCAGCATCAGGGTCATCACCCGGTCGCGTTCGGCCTGCGGCAGGGCAGCCATCCGGTCGATCGCAACACCTTTGACATGCCCCATGGCCAATATGGTTGGCGTTGACAGATCAGAGGCCAGGGCGGGCACCGCCACATCGGGCCAGCCGGCCACCAACGCGCCATAGCGGGCCAACATGCGGCCTTCGCGCACATAATCGGCCTCTTCGTGCAGCTGGCGCTTGGCCTCCTCCAGCAGGGCCCCCACGGCAAAACCGGACGGCACCAGACCCGACATCTTCACCAGAGCGGCGACATTGTCGACATCGGCATCGATGCTGGCGGCCACGCCGGGATACTGAACCTTGATCGCCAGATCGCGGCCATCCAGCGCGGTGGCCTGGTGCACTTGCCCGATCGATGCCGCGGCAATCGGCTGATCATCAAAATGACGGAATTGCGCCCGCCAATTGGGGCCCCAGCCTGCCACCAGCACCTGCTCAAGCTGAGATTTCGGCATCGGATCGGCATCGGCGCGCAGTCGTGCCAAAATCTGGGTCAATTCCGCTGGCAAAATATCGCCATCATCCATCGAAATCAGCTGGCCCAGCTTCATCGCGGCGCCGCGCAGCCGCGCCAGCTCATCGGCCAGCCGCTTGGCATTGCCCGGTGTGAGCAGCAGATTGGACAG
>NZ_JBBATR010000019.1:30110-47544 GCF_040398645.1 Sandarakinorhabdus sp. | reverse complement strand
TGCCAGCCGGCGAACGCCAGCACGGCCAGCAGGCTGATGCCGGCTTCGATCAGGCCGAAATACTCCACCGGGATGTCCATGGCTTGCCCCCGGCCAATCAGCGGCGAATCGGGCCGTCTGGCCCATAGAGCGGGAACGGCGGGCGCTTGGGGGTGGGCGGCGGGTTTTTGGTCAGGGTGTCCAGCGCCAGCGCCACGGCCTTTTCCAGTTGCGGATCGCCGCCGGCCATCATCGCGGCGGGATCCTGATCCACCTCCACATCGGGCGGCACGCCGATATTTTCCACCGCCCATTCGCCCTGCGGCGCGAAAAAGCCCACCGATGGCGAGGTGACATCGCCGCCGTCCATCAATGGCGGAATACCGCCGATGCCGACCAGACCGCCCCAGGTGCGCTTGCCCACCAATGGCCCCAGTTTGAAATCGCGGAACATCCACGGCAACATGTCACCGCCGCTGGCTGATGCTTCGTTGATCAGCATGACCTTTGGCCCCAGCACGCTGGCCGCCGGGGTGCGATCGATGCGGCCATAGCGCGGCTGCCACCAGTTGATCAGCCGGCGGTTCATCACCTCGATCATGTAATCCGCTGCCTGTCCGCCGCCGTTGAAGCGATCGTCGATCACCATGCCCTGCCGGTCGGTTTGTGCGAAATAATAGCGATTGAAGCTGGTGAAGCCGCCGCCGCCGGTGTTGGGCAGATAGACATAACCCAGTTTGCCGCCCGACATTTTGTCAACGCGGCGGCGGTTATCCTCGATCCACGTCAAGTTGCGCAGCGCATATTCGCTGGCGATCGGCACCACAGTCACATCGCGCTGGACGGTGCCGCGCACGATGCCGAGCGTGACGGCCTGGCCGGCGGTGCCTTCCAGATGGCGCTGAATATCCTCATTGCCGCGCACGGCGGCGCCGCCGATGGCTGTGATGCAATCGCCGGCGTGCACATCCAGCCCCGGCTGCGCCAGCGGCGCCTTGATTTCCGGGCTCCAGCTGCCGCCATCGTGGATGCGGGACAGGCACCAGCGGCCATCTTTCAGCGCATAAT
Source organism: Sandarakinorhabdus sp. (assembly GCF_040398645.1). GTDB lineage: Bacteria > Pseudomonadota > Alphaproteobacteria > Sphingomonadales > Sphingomonadaceae > Sandarakinorhabdus. The sequence goes on along the minus strand of NZ_JBBATR010000019.1, from coordinate 46,497 downwards.
CGGCCCCCAGCAGCCCGCCGGCCACGCGCTTGGCCGCCGGGATGCTGCCGCCGCCGCCGCGCAAATGCCCGATCGAAAAACCAGTCAGCGCCTCGTTGAACAAATAATTCAGATCAACGCGCGACTGAAGGCCGGGCAGCCAGACGGCCAGCGCCTTTTCGGCTGCAACCGTGTCATAGCCGTGGAAATTGGGATCGTAGAAATAGGCGCGCTGGATCCGCCAGATTTCGCGGTACATCTGCGCCCACTCGGCACCGGGATCGGTGCGAACGGTCAGATTGTCAAACCTCAGCTTCACATCCGGGTCAGTGGGCTTGATCGGCTTGCTGGCATCGGCCACCAGCCAGCCGGATTGCCCACCGCGCGGCGGCGGCGTGCGCACCAGCAATTTCGTGCCATCGCCGGACAGGCTGAACTCGGCAGCCCGATCAAGCAGGGTTTCGGTTTTCTTGCCTTCCAGTGTCCAGCGCAGCAGGGCGGCACCGGGCGGTTCGTCTGAATCAATATCGACTGGTTCGTTGGCGCGCAGCAGCCACAACACGCCGCCCGTGCCTGCCACCAGCCCGCGATAGTCGGACGCCGGCAGTGGCAGCGCCGTCATTCGGCGCGCGATCTGATCGAGTGATAGCCCGGCAAGATCGATTTTCGTTGGCGGCACAGCCGGCGCAGCCGCCGGCATTTGGGGCTTGCCGCCCGCTTTGTTTATGGGCTTGGCCGGTTCGGCAGCCGCGGCCGGCTTTTCGTCGCCCAGCTCGGGCGCCAGCAGTGATGCCGTGCCAGCGGCAAGCGCCAGCGCATAGACGCTGCTGCTGGGGTTATAGACATTGCTCGACATATCGAGTGGCAGGATTGCCCCGCCCTTGTTGTTGCTGGCCAGGAAATACAGATATTTGCCATCACGATCAAAGGCCGGCGCGCTGGCCACGGCCATGGCATCGGTGATCTGCGTTGCCGCGCCGCTTCGTACATCGTGCAGCATCAGCACCGGGAAGTGATTGCCGGTCACCCGGGCATAGACAAACCACTGCGAATCCGGGGACCAGGCCATGCCCTGCGCCGGCTGCGCAAAGCCGCCAAATTCATCGGGCGGGCCAGCCGCCACCAATTTGCCGCTGGCCAGATCCAGCAGCCATGTGTTCAGCCGATTGTCGCGAAAGGCGATGCGCTTGCCATCGGGCGACCACATCGGCTTGAAATAAAACGCTGGCTCCGCTGCCAGTGCAAATTTGCGCAGCGTCTTGTCTGCGCCCGTTTGCGGCGCGACATGCAGGGCATAGCTGCCGCCAGCATCGGAGAAATAGGCGATGGATTGCCCATCGGGGCTCCACGCCGGTTCCCGCTCCATGGCACCGGTGGTGCCAGTGATCGTGCGAATGATGCCTTCTTTCACGGGCAATGTCAGGATTTCGCCATGCGCCTCCACGGCGGCACGCAGGCCGGTGGGCGACAGGCTGACATTGACCACATCGGTGGCCACATTCAGCACGCGGGCGCGCACATCAGGCATGTCGCCGTCCAGATCGATCAAGACCGGCTTTGGCGCTTCGCCGGGCACCAGGGTGTGGATGGTGCCCAACTGGTCGAACACCAGCGCCTTGCCATCCGTGGACAGGCTGCGGATATCGGGGCCGCGGTTCTGCCACACCAGCGCCGTCTGGCCGCTGGCTGGATCGAAGCGATACACCGATACCGGCCCCTTGCGGCCCGACAGGAAGTAAACTTGCCCGCTCAGCCACACCGGCGCAAAATCGGCGCCGCCAGCCGCCGGCACTTTCTGGGTTTTCAGCCCATCCAGCGCCGTGATCCACACCTGCCCGGACAGGCCGCCGCGATAATTGCCCCACGCCGTGTAGCGCATGAAATTGAACGAAAACCCGACATCTTGCGGAATATAGGCAATCACCTTGCCATCCGGGGACAGGCTGCCGCCCGCCGCCATCGGCAGCGGCAGCACTGTGGCCGCGCCGCCCGCCGCCGCCACATCCCACAGGCGGGTGTAGCGGCTGGCCGCATCGCGGTTGGACCGGAACAACACCCGCGCGCCATCCGGCGACCAGCCGACGGCAGCATCGGTTGCGGGGTGAAAGGTCAACCGTTTGGGCACGCCGCCAGCGACCGCAACGGTGAACACATCGACATTGCCATCATATTCGCCCGTAAACGCGATGGTCTGGCCATCCGGCGAAAAACTGGGCGTGCGCTCGATGCCGATGCCGGTCGTCAGCCGCATCGCCCGAACACTGCCCGCGCCGCCAGTGCGCGGCGCCACCCAGATATCGCCGCCCGATACGAACGCAACATGGCTCTGGCTGATCACCGGGGACTGCAACAGGCGCGGCGGACCGGCCGCATGCGCCTCCACGGAAACGACTGCGCCCGAAACGACCGCCAATGCAGCTGCGGTGCCGAGCAGGATATTTGAGCGCATCATGTGTTTCCTGTGAAAAGTAAGCGAGCGTGGCAGGGCCGGTTATCGGCGTCAATCATGTCCTGCCAGCGTTGGCAACGCGCCCACATCGCGGGCAAAATCAGCGATAAACGCCGCGTGGCGATCCGGGGCTTCTTCATGGGCCAGGTGGCCCAGGCTGGGCAGGCCGTGGTGAACAGCGCGAATGCCGCGGTTGGTCAGGCGCTTTGCCACTGTGTGCGAGGTGGCCGGCGGCACGGTCTTGTCGCGCTCACCGTGCAGCAGCAGCACTGGGCAATTCACCCCAGCGATGCTGGCTTCGATCATATCCAGATCCCAATGCGCCATCAGCGCCAGCGCGCCGCCGGTGTGTGCCGAACTGCGGAACAAGCGTTCATAATGCGCCACCTGTTCGCGGCTGGAACTCGACCCGGTCCAGCGGGCAAGCAGATCGGGCATGGACTGCAACCGGGTGGTGAAGGAAAACAGCAGGGGCATGAACGGATTGACAAACAAGGCCTTCGCAATGCCGGGAAATGCCTTGCCGACGCCGGCAAACGGCAGCAATGCGCCGCCCAGAGCCACCAGCCCGAGCGGCCGTGCCAGCCCGCGCGCTGCCAGCATGAACGCAGCCGCAGCGCCAACACTATGGCCTACAACCAGCGCAGGCTCCAACTTCAGCTCGGCCAGCAACGCGGCCAGCGCGCCGGCAACGGCATCGGGATCAGGCGCTGCCAGCTTGCCGGTGAAGCCATGGCCGGGGAGATCGGGGATGACCACCCGAAATTGCTGGGCCAGCAACGGCGCAAGATCGGCAAAGCTGTGCGTGGTTGCACCGGTGCCATGGATCAGCAGCAGCACCGGCCCCGTTTCCGGCCCGGCAATCTGCACATGCCATTTCAGCCCGCCGGCATTGACGAACCGGCTCCACTCCCGGTGCGGCACATGGCGGCCATCAACATCCCAGCGCATCAAATATTCCCTATCGCCGCAGTCGCGGATTTCACGGCAGCCACCACCGACTTGGCATCGATGCGCGGCAAAGTCACCAGCCGTGCGCCCATGGCGGCTGCCAGTTCGGCGCCAAGCGGGCGCGGGCGCGGCGAGCAATCGATGAACACGCAGGCAATGCCGGACAAGCGGTAGGCCCGCGCCGATGCCAGCGCGGCGTCCTGCGGGCTGGCATTCCCTTGCCCGCCCACATTGGCCCTCCCATCGCTCAACACCACCACCAGCGGTGATCGGCCCCGGCTGCGTTCGGCTTCGGCCAGCGTGCGCGCCAGATCGAGCCCGGCCGCAATCGGTGTGCCGCCGCCGCCGGCCAGCCCGGCCAGTTCCTTGCGCGCGCGCGGCAGGCTGCGAGTGGGCGGCAATGCCAGCGCGGCATCCGTGCCGCGAAACGCCACCAGCGCCACTTCGGCGCGCTTGATATAGGCTTCGGCCAGCAGCAATTCGATAGCGCCCTTGGCCTCGGCCAGACGTGCAAAGGCTGCCGATCCGCTCGCATCCACCGCAAAGATCGTGGTGGACTGGGTTTGCGCGATATAGCGCCGGATGCGCAGATCATCGCTGCGGATCGCCAGCCGGCCATCATCGCGCGCCGGCCGCACCCGCTGCCATGGCGCTGCTGCCTTGATGGTTTCAATCAACGCCAGCCGCGCACCGCGGCCCGGCATGCCGGGCCGCACGCCCGCCGGGCGGCCGCTGGTGATGCTTTTCTGCTTGGCGCCTGATGCGCCACTGGTCTTGGGCGGCGTGCGCATGGTGCCGGCCGCCAGCGCATCGAGCAGGCCCGGCGGCAGTGCGGTTTGCGCGGCATCAAGCACCACATCGGTCGGATCGATCGGCGGCGGCTCGGGCTGATCCTGTTCATCGCCGGCGCTGTCATCAGGCGGTGGGGGCGGCTCGTCGGGCGGCGGCTCCTGATCGGGCGGCGGTTCTTCTGGAGGCGGCGGCTCTTCCTCTGTTTCCGGCGGCTCTTCCGGGGGTGGGGGCAGCCTGGTGGCACGCGGGCCGAGCACCAAGGCGGCGGCGGCGGCCATATCGGCCGCGCGCAATTCGCCGGCCGCGCCGCGCGCCGCCGCATGCGCGCGCGCCACTCTCAGCGCGAGGATCGGCGCACGGATGGAGGCGATGCCCAGCGCTGCGGCGGCGACACTCAGCGCGGTTTCGGGGTCTTTGGCGGTCGCCCCCGGTTCGGCCAACATCGCCAGCGGCGGCGGCACCTCACCTGCCAGCAGCGCCGCCATCGGTAGCCGCACTGCATTCAAATCGATATGGATCGCCAGCCGTTCGGCCAGGGCCGGCAGCACCCGCTCCCGCTCCGGATCATCGGGGTCACCTTCATCGAACAGGATCAGGATTGGCGCCTCATCGTCCAGCGCCGTCGCCAGCCGGGCAGCCAGCGCCGGGTTCAGGCGTTCGGCCATCGGCACCAGCAGCAATTGCCCGCGCGATTGCTGCAACAGGCCGATGCGCTGCACCGGTTTGCCGGCGGCCAGCGTGGCGGTCAGATCAAGCCCGCCGTCCAGTGCCTCGGCGTCGGCGCTGCCCGGCAGGCGCCGGCTGGGCAGCACCATGGCCAACGCGGCCGCCCAGGCATCGCGCACGGGGCCGGGCCGGGCGCGCAGCAGGACGCCGCCCACACGGTTGCCGGCCGCTGCCAGAATGTCGATGGCGCTCAGTGCCAATGCCCAACGCTCATTGCCGTCTGGGTCGTCGTCGGTGCCGTCTTCCATGTCACGGCCAGCCGCCGGCAGGGTCATACCGCCATCAGCTCCGCAATGGCCCGGGTTATGCGCGCTGTGGAGCCGGTTTCATCCAGCACATTGCGGCGCAGGCGGTGGCGCAGCGCCATCACCGCCACTTCGGTGACATGATGGGCCTTCACCTCTTTCTTGTGGCCCAGCGCGGCCTGGGCACGCGCGGCGCGCAGCAACGTCAATTCGCCGCGCAAGCCGTCCGCGCCAACCGCCGAGCACAGGCGCGCGCCCAACTCGAGCATTTCATCGGCCACCTGCACCTTGGGCAGCAGCTTGCGGGCCTTGGCGATGGCGTCCAGCGTGGCCCGCTCGTCATCCTGAAATTCCGCCACAAATCCGGCCGGATCCCGATCAAACCGGTCACAACGCTTCACGATTTCAATGCGGTCTGCCAGATCGGTGGGGGTGCGCACATCCACCGACAAGCCAAAGCGGTCCAGCAATTGCGGGCGCAATTCGCCTTCTTCGGGGTTGCCGCTGCCCACCAGGATGAACCGCGCCGGGTGGCGGATCGACAGGCCTTCGCGCTCCACGACATTGGTGCCCGACACCGCCACATCGAGCAGCAGATCGACAAGATGATCCTCCAGCAGGTTGATTTCGTCGATATACAGAAAGCCCCGATTGGCCTTGGCCAGCAAGCCGGGTTCAAAGCGCTTTTCGCCCGTGGCCAGCGCCCGCTCCAGATCGAGGCTGCCGACCACCCGGTCCTCGGTCGCGCCCAGAGGCAGATCGACGAACGGCACTTGCGCGGTTTCAGTGCGCTTGCCGGCACGCTCGCGGCAGCCTTCGATGCACGGCGAACGATCATCCGGCGCACAGCTGTAACGGCAGCCGGGCACGATTTTCATCGGCGGCAGCAGGCCAGCCAGCGCGCGCACGGCAGTGGATTTTCCGGTGCCGCGATCACCGAACACCATCACCCCGCCCAGCCGCGGCTCGACGGCCGCAAGCAGCAGCGCCTGCTTCATTTCAGCCTGGCCAACAATGGCCGTGAAGGGAAAACTCATTCGCATGGCAAAGCCTTAAGGGCGCTGCGCGCCGCCAGCAAGCGCATAGCTGCAACGCAGCAGAGCGGCCACCGGCATGATGCCGATGGCCGCCCTGTTATGCCAACCATGCCCGAGGGCAGGCTAAGCGGATCAGAAATCCTTGCGCAGCGTTGCGAAGAACTGGCGCGGCGCCGCCGGCAGCAGCGTCTGGTTGTCGCCAGAGAAGCCGAAGCCGTTCGAGCCGATGGTCGCCACATAGCGGCGATCCAGCAAGTTGGTCACGGTGCCTTCGATCGCCAAGTTGTTGAGCCAGCGATTGTCGCTGGTGAAGCGATAGCCGATCTTGCCATCAACCACGACGCGGCCAGAAACTTCACGATCATTGGAGAAGGTGAAGAAGCGCCCAGTCATGCCATTGGCATTGGCGCGGCCATAAAATGCGCCGTCGTCATAGGCCAGCTCGAGGTTGGCGATGCTGCGCGGGCTGTCCACCACGGTGCGGCCGCGAATGGCCTGTACGATCGTGCCAGCCGCATTGCGAACGTCATCGCGGTAGGTGTTTTCATTGTAAGCGTAGCTCGCGGTGACGGTGAAGGCCTTCACCGGTTTCCACGACAAGCCGATTTCCACACCCAGCGAGCGCACATCACCCACGTTGGACAGCAGCGCCGCGTTGCCGACGATGCCAGGACCCTGCGGGATGGACAGCAGGCGGTTGGAGAAATTCACCAGATAGCCTGCGATCACGCCATTGAGCGAACCTTCACCAAAGCGGAAGCCGCCTTCGAAGGTGTTGGTCTTTTCCGGGCGCAACTGGCTGGAGATTGCAGCAAAGCCGGCTGCCGACGTCGCAAACGGCCCAGTGGTAGCCGCCGCCGTGAAGGCCCGCTGATTCTGGGTGAAATTGGCAAACAGTTCGTTGCCGCCGCCCAGCTTGTACAGCGCGCCCACCTGCGGCATGAACAGATCTTCAGCCTTGATGCGGCCCAGCGCCAGCGGACCTGGCACTGGATTGATCGCTTCGGCGCGCAGCTTGACGCTCTGGCCCTTGAAACCAAAGCTTACCGAGAAATCCTCGTTGATATCCCACTGATCCTGCACGGCGAACTGGAAGGTGCGCGTGTTGTAATCATTGTTCCACTGGGTGAAGAATGGATTGCTCTGGTAGGTATAGACGTTGGTGAGCGGCACAGTCTGGCTGGTGCCCATGTCGTAGAAGCGACGGGCCTGTTCGAAATCATTGTTTTCGTACCAGACATTCAGGCGCAGCGTGTTGCTGCCCAGCGTGGCAGTCACATCACCGAGCACGCCAAGGCGATAAATGCCATATTCGGTGGTGCGGAAGCTGAGGGGCAGGCCGCCCGGGCTGGCGCGGTACGGGGTGACCCACGAACCCTGGCCCTTGTTGTTGTGGTAATAGACTTGCACACCGGCCTTCACATTGTCGGTGATGCTGCCTTCGAGCCGGCCACCGGCCAGCCAATCGCGGCGCAGACCGCTGGCGTCATAATAAACATCGTCAACGGTTCTGTAAGGCGCTGGATACACCGTGCCGAAGTTGTTTGCTGCCACCACAACGCCGGTGTCGCCGCGGTTGGCGCCCACGAACGCAATGCGCACGGCCGTCGGCCAATCATTGGCGATATTGTCCACGAACGGGCCGAGGCGGGCCAGCATGTCCTGGCTGAAATCCTGATAATCGGCTTCCTTGCGGTCCGTGTGGTTCACGAACGCAGTGAAGGTGACATCGCCGCCCAGATCGGCCACGGCCTTGGCATTGATCTGCGTGGCATATTGTTCGCCAAAGCCCTTCCACTTGTCGGCATCGATGCGAGAGGCGCTGACATAGGCCTTGAAGCCGCCCAGATCACCGGTATCGAGCGTGCCGTAAACGCGCAGCGTGTTGCTGTCGCCGTAAGTGATGTTGCCGGCAACGCCCAGTTCGTCCTGCGGCGCGCGGCTGTAGAATTCGATGGTGCCGCCAAGGTTGGACGTGGAGGCGGTGCCAAGTGCGCCGGCGCCCTGGCTGACGCGGGTGCGGCCGATGTTGTCCGGAATGATTGCTCGGCTGATGTGCAGGCCGTTGACGTTGCCATAGCTCATGTCACCCAGCGGCACGCCATCAAGCGTGAAGCCGAGCTGGTTCTGGTTGAAACCGCGCAGCGTGATGCGCGTTGACCATTCATAGACACCAAACGGGTCGGCCGACTGGAAATTGACGCCGGGCAGCTTCTGGATGGCGATGAACGGGCTGGCACCGGCCACCGTCAACTTGATGTCGTCGGCCTTGATTTCAGTGACCTGACGAACTTCGCCCTTGCCGTAAACGACGATTTCGGCATCCTCGGCAACTTCATCAGCGGCGGCAGCAGCTTCGCCAACGGCAGCGGCGGCGACCAGAACGGGTGCCGATTGGCCGGCGGCGAACGCCGGCATGGCAAGGGCAGCACTGGCAAGCAGTGCAAGGCGGAAGGTGCTGGAGGCAGCAGTGACGGCGCGCATAATGATCTCCTGAATGCGTTTCACACGTGCACTGACAGGAGATTATTGCAGGCCAATGCCCATTATGTGACAAGACCGCTGCCATTGAATGGCAAATTCATGACGTTGCCGCATTGCAACAATAGCCGGGTCAATCGAATTTGCGGCCGCGCACCACTTCGACATCCGATGACAACAGCATCAGATGATGGCTTTCGAGCAGCGGCGCCAGCCGGTCGATAAAGGCAGCGGCATGCTCGGCACTGGTGACCGCCAGCAGCATCACCTTGGAGGTGGCACCCGATAGTTGATCATCACGCCACCGGCCATGCGCGCCGGCGCCGCCCGATGTCGGCATCAGCGTGTAGTGAGTGATGCCCGCCTCCCCGGCGATGCGGACGATTGCCGGGATCAGCGGCTCATCGGCCAATACTTCGATGCGGCGGCGGTGAATGGTGCTCGTCATGCGGGCCTCAGGAACGAAGCAGCGGATAGAGATGCGCTGCAAGCCAGCCATAATAGCTGATGCCCAGCGTCAGGTTGAACGGAAACGTCACCGCCAGGCTCATGCCCAGATAGAGGCCGGGATCGGCAGCCGGCAACGCCAGGCGCATCACCGCGGGCACAGCGATGTAGCTGGCGCTGCCGGCCAAGATGCCCATCGCAGCCGAGGTACCGGCGTTCAGGCCCAATTCCATGCCCACCACAACCCCCAGCGTGCCATTGGCCAGTGGCAAGGCGATGGCAATCAGGACCGTGCGCAGGCTGAGCGCTCGCCGATCCAGCAAGCGCCGTGCCGCTATTAAGCCCATATCCAGCAGGAAAATGCACAACATGCCGCGAAACGGCACATCGAAGACCGGCGCGATGCTGACCAGGCCTTCCTTGCCGTCGATCATCCCGATCAGGAAACTGCCGAGCAACAAGATCACTGACCCGTTCAGAAATGTTTCATGCAGCAGGCCACCCCGCGGCGCCAGACTGTCACCGCCGCCAGCCCGTGCCAACAAAAGGCCAGTAATGATCGCCGGAGTCTCCATGAGTGCCAGAACCGCCACCATATAACCGGCGGGTGCCATGCCGGTCTGTCGCAGGATTTCAAAGCCAGTGGCAAATGTCACCACACTCACCGAACCATAATGCGCCGCCACGGCCGCTGCGTTGGTGCGATCCAGCCGACCAGCTGTGCGCAGCAGCCAGAATGCCGGCAGCGGCAGCAGAAAGGACAGCGCCAACCCGGCCCCGCCAGCAAGCAGCATGTCGTGGGTAAAGCCGGTCTCCGCCACTTCGCCGCCGCCGCGCAGCCCGATGCACATCATCAGATACAGCGAGATGCCTTTGGCCACCGCCTCGGGAATTGCCAGATCCGATCGCACCAGCGCCGCCAGCGCGCCGAGCAGAAAAAACAGCACAACCGGCTGAAGCAGGGCATCAAGCGCCAAGACGAAGCGCCTTTACCGCCGGCCCGGCTTTGGTTGCCGTGGCTGCTAAAACACTCAGGCCCTGCAGTTTCTCGCCAGGCTGAGCGTGTGCCAGCTGCGTCAATGCAATTACGCCGCCGCTTCAGCCCGGTGCAGGGCGCACTGCCCCCAGATGTCGCTCAATGCCATCACCAGTAGATCGATATCCTCGTCGCTGTGCACCGGGCCAGGTGTGATGCGCAGGCGTTCGGTGCCAACCGGAACAGTCGGGTAATTTATCGGCTGCACATAGATGCCGTGATTGTCCATCAGCCAATCGCTGATCATCTTGGCCTTTTTGGCATCGCCAACCATGACCGGGATGATGTGGCTGGGGTTTTCCAATTGCGGAATGCCGGTGTTGCGCAGCGCGGCACGCACCCTGGCGACGCGCTCCTGCTGGCGCTTGCGTTCAAACGGGCTCGCCTTGAGATGCCGCACCGATGCCAGCGCGCCGGCCGCAATGGCGGGCGGCAAGGCGGTGGTGAAAATGAAGCCGGACGCAAAGCTGCGCACGAAATCGCAGAGCGCCTTGGACGCGGCGATATAGCCCCCGACCACGCCAAAGGCCTTGGCCAGCGTGCCTTCGATCACCGTCAGGCGATCCATCAACCCTTCACGTTCGGCAACGCCGCCACCGCGCGGGCCATACATGCCAACGGCATGGACTTCGTCAATGTATGTCATGGCGCCATGCCGATCGGCAACGTCACACAATTCCTTGATCGGCGAAATATCACCGTCCATCGAATAAATGCTTTCAAATGCCACCAGCTTGGGCACTGAGGCGTCATACATGCCGAGCAGTCGGTCGAGATCTTCTGGATCATTATGCTTGAACACATGGCATTTGGCGCGGCTGTGGCGAATGCCTTCGATCATCGAACTATGGTTCAACGCGTCGGAGAAAACCACGCAGCCCGGGATCTTTGATGCCAGCGTCGACAGCGCGGCCATGTTGGAGACATAGCCTGAGGTGAACAGCAGCGCGTCTTCCTTGCCGTGCAGATCAGCCAATTCCAGTTCCAGCTGCCGGTGCACGTGCATGGTGCCTGAAATATTGCGGGTGCCGCCAGCCCCAGCGCCGGACCGGTCGAGCTCGTCATGCATCGCCGAAATAACGTCGGGATGCTGGCCCATGCCCAAATAGTCATTGGAACACCACACCGTTACTGGCTGCGTGGAACCATCGGGCAAATAGCGGGTGGCATGCGGGTAATCGCCGGAGTGCCGCTGCAGTTCAGCAAAGACGCGATAATTGCCGCGCTCTTTCAAGCCGTCCAGCGCTTCCCGGAAGTGGTTCTCAAAATTCATTCATCATCTCCCGGCGCTGGTCATTGCACAGCGTTTTGGCGCATCGCAAGGACTTTTGTGTCACTCTGGCCTGACAACAAAGCACTATCTGATGCTGCGATTGTCATGCGATTGCGGGCATTTTGGGGCATGGCCCAGCGAAAAATTGCGGTGTCTTGCCACGGCACAACCAGGAATCCATGCTCAATGAATGCCAGCGCCGCCAGCGCAAAAGCCAGGGCGTAGCTCGTGGCGATGCCGCCGTCGCTGTTGAGGGCGCGGTCTGCCAGCAGCGCGCCAATCATCGCAATGGCAGAAATCGACACCAGGAAAAACCAACGCGGCGGCCCGATCCGAAAATAGCTGGCCAAATAGCGCATATGATCCGGCATCATTTCCGTGGACAAATGCGGCACACCGGCGAAGATGTTGAATTTGGCGGACAATCGCATCACAAACAACAGCAGGAACGTGAGCGTCGCTGTTTGGTTGGGCTGGTTCCAGGTGAATGCCGCCATGGCCAGCACCGAAACAAACATCGCCACTTCGTGGTAGATCAAGGTGGCCGCCGCCAATCGAAAACGCCGCCAGCCGCGCGCGCCGGGCGGGCACGGCCCCCGGTTGGGCCCGGTAACAAAGCCCATCAAAAACGACAATTCGTGCCAGCCCCACATCACGAGGGCGCAGGCAAAGGCGACATAGGCTGCCCACGGACTGGTTTCTTCGGCCGTTGCAACCACGCCGCCCATGGCGAAACCAGCTGCAATTGTCGCAGCCGTGATGCTCACCGGCCACGTATGGCTGGGCAATTTGTCCAGCCACAGCACGAAGCCGGTGGCAAAAAACCACAGCACGGTGGCAAACAACAAAGGCAGGGCAAATTCGGTCACAACAGCCAGCTACAGGTTACCAGACCGGCGCCATGCGCACGCCCGGCGTCACATCCAATTTGTCGACCGGGTGAAAATATAACCGCGCAAAGGTGGCGGCGGCCTTGAGCGACAGACCAACACGCTTCAGGGCCCCAACCAGACCACCCTGCGCTGCCGCGGCATCGGTGGCATCGCTGGTGATGCGCATGGTTTCGAGCAGCGCCCGATAGCTGGGCGCATCGGTTTGCACGCCGATTGGAAACACCTGACGGGTGATTTGAGTGGTAATGTTGAACACCCGGAAACCAAATTCGGTCGGGTTGATGCCAAAAGCGTTGTAAAGTGCCTGCCGCTTGTGATCGCGCACATACATGGTGGCATAAACCGCATTCAGGAAGAACCGGATCCACCAGACATTCAAGCCGGACGTCAGCTTGGGATCAGAACGCATCAGCAGCGCGAAGGCTTCGCCGTGACGATACTCGTCGTTGCACCATTCCTCGAACCATTTGAAAATCGGGTGAAAGCGCTTTTCCGGGTGCGCTTCAAGATGGCGATGAATGGTGATGTAGCGTGCATACCCGATTTTTTCGGACAGATATGTCGCGTAAAAAATGAATTTTGGCCGAAAATAGGTATATTTCTTGGTCTTGGTCAAAAATGCCAGATCGATGCCGATACCGGCGTCCTTCAAACTGTCATTGATGAAGCCGGCATGGCGGCTTTCATCGCGCGCCATCAGTTTGAACAGCGCCTTCGCATCCGGATTTTTCATGCGCTTCGTGATTTCGGCATAAAGAATGCAACCTGAAAATTCCGACGTCATGGACGAAACCAGAAAATCGACAAATTCAGGCTTCAGCGCCGGATCCATGGCCGCAATCACGCCGTCAAATTCGGGCGTGCGCTTGAAATGCTTCTTGTTGGGATCAGCCTGCATTTCCGCAATCAGGCTATCCCATTCCGGCCGCACGCCAGACACATCGATCTTGTCCATTGCGGCATAGTCGGTCGTATAGAAACGCGGACTCAGCACAGTGTCCTGGGTGGCGATGGCCAACGCATCGTCTTTGGTCAAGACAGCGGCGGCCAGCATGGGGGATCCTGCGGCGTTGATTGGCGTTACGGCATTCATCCCGACTTCTCCGAACTAAACGTGATCTCGTACAAATCGGTCAATTCAAGTTGCGCACGCAATACTGTCCACCAACGCTGGATTGGCGTTGCCTTCCACACGGTCGCTGATCGCCGCAGCGTCAGACGCTCCCCGAACGGCAATTTCACCGCCGCGCCGTGCACTTTAACCCGATCACCGGGGCCAAGCTCGAAATCATCATCAAGTTCGACATGCGCGTGCAGATTTTCAAACGTGTGTTCGATCTCGATCGTGCAATGCGTTTCAAAACGGTCACGGCTGAACAGAGCCATCAGGCAGGCCCGGTCGGCGCACCGGCCGGTTTGGGCAGATAGGGCGCCAGCAACTGGGCGAAGGCAGCGCGGTTGGTTTGCCCGAAACTGCCCAGCTCCAAGATACGCCCCGTCGATTTGTCCTCCAGCGTCAACGCGCCATCCACCCATTGCGTAACCGTGACCGGGCCGGTGCGCGGTACTTCATGCAATCTGCGTTCGCGCATCAAGCCGCGCATGACACCCCGAATGAAGCCAGTATTGCTGCCCGGCTCATAGACTTGCGCAATCTGGTTGTTTGCCATGTCGAACACCACCAGAGCGCCATCCGCCCGGTCTTCGAAGCGGAAATCGCGCGACACCGTCACTGCCACGGTCCGACGCATCCGCGACTCCGGCGCGGTTTCGAGCGCCGGCAGCACCCCAAGCCGAATGCCGCCCACCGTAACCAGCGCAATCGCAATTAGTGCGCCTGCCGCATAGAGGGCCGACACCGGGAAGCGTTCGTTGGTAAATTCTTCGCTCACGCTGCTGCGCCCATGAGGTCCGGGATTTCAGCTGCGTCGAGGGCTGAGCTGGGCTTGACCGGCTGCGCCCTGGCAAGCGCATCGGCCAGCAGTGGCACAAGCGCGTCCGGGACGGACCGCAGCATTGGTTGCGGCGAACCGACTTTCCAAGGCCGCACATGCGGCCACATTTGCAGATAGCCGAGCGGAAACCGCACAGTTGGCGTGAGCGACACATCGACAATGCCAACGCCCGCCGGTTTGGCATCAGCGCTACCGACCAGCGCCAACGGCACATTCACGCATTTGGGCAATGCCACGCCGAAGCGCATGACGACCCGGCGATTGGTCAGCGTATAAATGGTCGACCTGGCCTGTGCGAGCGCCAGCACCGCAAGCATGGCAAGACCAAGCGCAGCAACGGCCATGGTAACAAGCGCTCCGATCAGGCCAGTGCCGCCACCCACGAACGCAAAGCCGGCCACAATGACAAACCAGATCGCAACCAGCCGCGTGTGAAACACACCGCGTGCCACACCGCGCCAATCCGGCGCGCCCTGCCAGACGATCGATTCGCCGGGGGGCAGCCGGCCCGGTAACCCCGGGATCGGCTCGACTTCATACTCCATCGACACGTAGTGCTCCATCCATTCCGTTTCGCGAGCAGCCCCGGCTTCCTGACTGGTCAGCCTGGGCCCGACCGGATCAGATCAATGGTTCCGCTCGCTCCGGCGTGGCCCACAAATAGCCGGCGCCGAAATAAGCCGTAATTTTTTCTTCTTCCAGCAACGTGATCTGATCAGCCGAAGCCAGACGCGGGACGGTAGCAAATTGCCCCCCGGTGATGGCATCGGTCATCACGCCGCGCGGCGAAACCTCTGCCATCATGATCGGCATCAAGACAGTGCCCGCACCGCCGTCAAGATCAACTTCAAGGTAACGCAGGCACGATTCGGAACGGTCCATCCACAGCTCCTTGACGGTGCCGGCTTTGCCGCCATCAAGACCAAAGACCGGCAGCCCGCGCGGCTCCACATCATTTTCATGCACGGTCACGGGATGGCTCATGACGCGCAGCGGCACGATGCGCGGATCGCCGTGCATATCCACGTCTGGGCGATCGGCCCGCTGGCAAATCGACGCCGGGCCCAAGCCCGAAGTCAGCCGGTCTCCAACCACGTCCAACGGCTCGCCGGACCAGCCGCGTGCAAGCACGTTTTTCGGCATCGGGTCGCGCGGGCCATCCGTGGAGGTTTCGCTCATGCCGTGTGGCAGCTTGAACGTCTTGGCGGGCTTGAAAAACAGCGGGTCATTGTTGCTGCCGTCGATACCGGTCAGATCGTCCTCGGTCGGATAGCCTTCCCGGCGGTCTTCGCCGCGCAGAAACCAGACCAGCCCCAGAAAAAACAGGAAAAAAGCGAAGAATGTGAGTTCGGCAATATCCAGGCCACCCACGAGGTGCACATTGTTCATGCGAGGCGTCTCCCCTCAAAAAAGCCACAGGGCTGACGATTGCCCAGCAGGCCAAACCGGCGCGCACATTCAAAACGGTACCCCGCTGCGCCAGCGGGGCGTTCCTTGACCGGCATCCGAACAACGGCGCTCGGTGCGCCTGCTGACTGATGTCCAATTCGTCGCAGGCTAACCCAGAACATGACGCAACAGCAACATGTTATGCGAAAACCGATCGCTTTTTGGGCACCTGACCCCGATTCTTTCGGGCCACGGCATGAACTGTGACCAGATGCCGCACCTGCGGCGCAGTTGCACAGCACATTTTCCCATTACGCCAGCAAAATTTCCTGGGCGTGGCTGGTATAAAAACCGCGGCTGACTCGCTGATCACGGCCCAGCCTTGCATCCGGTACGCTGCGCGACAGCCGCGATTTCAGCAGATCATGCGCTACCGGGATAATGCTGGGCGACCGGTCGCTTTTCGGGAAAAGTTGGCCGACAGCGCGGGCGGTGCGCAGTAGGGGCGTGCCAGGCGCGAAGGTGAACAGCAGCGAATGCCGGGCGCGCTGCGCCAACCGCGCTGCGGCCGCTGCAATCTGATCGCTTTCGTAATGAATCAGCACATCCATCGACACGATATGATCAAATTCACCAAAGCCGGCGTCCAGCATGTCGCCGGCGTGCAGGCTGATTCGGTCCTTCACATCATCGGGCAGGCGGTCCTTGCCGATCTCGATCAATTGCGGCGACAC
>NZ_JBBATR010000019.1:21635-30010 GCF_040398645.1 Sandarakinorhabdus sp. | reverse complement strand
TCATTTTGCGCGGCAATGATTTCGGGCGTTTCGTCCATTTCGAAGATGGTGCATTTTTTCAGGCGCGACCGCCGAATGGCATCGAGATCGGGCAGATGCGCCAGCCGGTTAATCCCCGTCGCGCCGCAAAACCGATCAATTTCATCGGTGCCTGCCGAACGATTGGCGATGCAGCCTGCCAGCCGCACGTCGTAATTCTTCGCTTTGGCCTGGATGGCCGCCATGATGCGATTCATTGCAAAAATCGAATCGAAGTCATTGGCTGTAACCACAATTGCCCGGTCAGCATGTTGCAACGGCGCCGCGAAGCCGCCGCACACCACATCGCCCAGCACATCGAAAATCACCACATCCGTATCTTCGAGGAGATGGTGCTGCTTGAGCAGCTTGACGGTCTGCCCCACGACATAGCCGCCGCAGCCGGTGCCAGCCGGCGGACCGCCGGCTTCCACGCACATCACGCCATTGAAGCCCTGGAACATATAGTCATCGGGCCGCAATTCCTCGTGGTGGAAATCATGCTGTTCCAGCACGTCGATCACGGTGGGCATCAATTTCTTGGTCAGCGTGAAGGTGCTGTCATGCTTGGGATCGCAACCGATCTGCAGCACGCGCTGGCCGAGCAAGGAGAAAGCCGCGGACAGATTGGACGATGTTGTCGATTTGCCGATGCCGCCCTTGCCATAAACCGCAAACACCTTGGCGCCTTCGATCTTCTGGCTGGGATCGAGCGTGACTTGCACGCTGCCTTCGCCATCACCAGTTCCAGTGCGATTTTTCAGGATCGTTGCCATCTCTTGATACTCCCTAAGCCGCCAAGGAACCGGCGGCAGGCCCTGATGCGGCCACGCCTTCAAGTTGATCTTCGATTGCATCGCTGGCAGCGTAAAGCGCCGCCAGCGTTGCAGCATCCGGCTGCCAATAATTGCGATCCGCCGCTTCGATGAGACGGCTCGCAATCTTGGCAGCAGCGCGCGGGTTCATCTCGGCAATGCGCGCCCGCATCGCATCATCGAGCAGATAGGTTTCGCTGATCCGGCTATACACCCATGGGTCAACCTGACCAGTGGTGGCCGACCAGCCCATGGTGGTGGTCACCGCCGCTTCAACCTGGCGCACACCTTCATAGCCATGCTTCAGCTGCGCCTCGATCCACACCGGATTGAGCGTGCGGGTACGGGTTTCCAGCGCGACCTGTTCCTGCAAGCTGCGCACTTTGCCGCTGCCCTGCGTCTGGTCGCCAATATACACCGGCGCCGATTCGCCGCCCTTGGCGCGCGTGACGGCGCGGCTGATGCCGCCCAGCGTATCGACATATTGATCGATGGTGGTGATGCCCAGCTCGACGCTTTCGAGGTTCTGATAGGCGCAATCGACGGTCTTCAAGGCGCTGGCGAGCAGGCCGGGCTGGCGCTTGGGCTTGCCGTCCACACCATAGGCATAACCCTTCTGCTTTTCGTAGCAGTCAGCCAGCTCGTTGGGATCGCTCCACCCGGCCGAATCGATCAGCAGATTGACGTTGGCCCCATAAGCGCCCTCGGCGTTCGAATACACGCGCAGCGACGCCGTGGCCATGTCGCAGCCATGTTCTTCCAGATACGATAGGCTGTGCTTGCGAATGAAGTTCTGATGCGCCGGCTCATCGGCTTCGGAGGCCAGCAGCGCTGCTTCGGCCATCATCTTGGTTTGCAGCGGCAACAAATCGCGGAACACGCCCGACATGGTGATCAGCACATCGATACGCGGCCGGCCCAGCTGCTCAAGCGGGATCAGCTCGGCGCCCGCCAGGCGATTGTAACTGTCAAAGCGCGGCTTGGCGCCCATCAGCGCCATCGCCTGCGCCACCTGCGCGCCTTCGCTTTTCAAATTGTCGGTTCCCCACAGCACCATGGCGATGGTTTCGGGCAATTTGCCGGCATCTTCCAGCGCGCGGTCGAGGATACGCTGCGCCTGCGCACTGCCATCCTTGCAGGCAAAGGCTGACGGCAGCCGGAACGGATCAAAACCGTGGATGTTGCGGCCCGTCGGCAGGATTTCCGGATCGCGCAGGATATCACCGCCGGCCACCGGCGGCACATAACGGCCATCCAATGCGCGGATCAACCCGTCCATCTCGTGGTTGACCGACAGCGCGGCGTTCAGGCTGGCCAGTTCCCGCAGCAGAGGCGTGTTGGGCACGATGCGGCCATGGATCAGCTTTTCGATCGTGTCCCGGTCGATGGCCTCGCCGCGCGCCTGCGCGCTGGCCGACAGCATATCGATGCGAGCAGTCTCGCTCTCGGCTGCGCCAAACACGTGCAGGCCCTGTGGGATCAATTCCTGTTCGATTTCGTATAATTTGGCCGCCAGTTTCGACACATCGCTGCCATCCAGATCCATGGCGGCCGCTTGCTCGGCAATGATTTCTTCCAGGCCCGGCAAATCTGAACTGCCCGGTTCGGTGGCGCGCCAGCGATCAACGCTCGCCTTGATATCCGAAAGCCCCTTGTAGAGCCCAGAATTGGTCAAGGCCGGCGTGAGATAGGACACCAGAGTGGCACCCGAACGCCGCTTGGCAAGCACGCCTTCGGATGGGTTGTTGGCGGCATAAAGATAGATGTTGGGCAGATCCTGAATGATCCGTTCCGGCCAGCAACTCATGGTCATGCCGGTCTGTTTGCCGGGCATGAACTCCAGGCTGCCGTGCGTGCCCCAGTGGATCACGGCGTGCGCGCCGAAATCATTCCGTATCCAGCGGTAAAACGCCATGAAGGCATGCGTGGGCGCAAAGCGGCCGTCAAACAGCAGCCGCATCGGATCGGATTCATAACCATTGGCCGGTTGTATGCCGACAAAGACATTGCCGAATTGCGCGCCAGTAATCAGCACATTGCGGCCATCGGATTGAAACTTGCCGGGCGCTGGGCCCCATTCCTTTTCGATTTCGGCCAGATAGGGCTCAGTTGCCACGATGGTTTCTGCGGGCACAAAGGCGTGCACATTGGCTTCCTGGCCATATTGCATGGCATTGCCGTCCAGCACGCGGCGGCGCACCGCTTCGGCATCGGCCGGCACTTCGACATCATAGCCATCGGCCCGCAGCCGCTCGAGGCTGCGATGCAGCGATTCGAACACACTGAGAAATTGTGCGGTGCCGGCTGCACCGCCGTTGGGCGGGAAGTTGAAAAGCACCACCGCCAGCTTGCGTGTCCGGTTGGCGGCGCGGCGCAGTTGCACCAGCTTCAGCAGCTTGTCGGCCATCGCTTCGGCGCGTTCCGGGCAGCTTTGCATGGCGCGCACGCCATCGGATGGCGACCAGACGCAACCGCGCGAGCAGCCAGTACACGCCTCGCCGCTGGCATCGCTGCGCCCGCCGAACACCATGGGCTGGGTGCCGCCATCCAATTCGGGAATGGCGATCATGATAGTGGCTTCCAGCGGCAACAGGCCCTGGCGGTTGCTGCCCCACTGCTGCAACGTCTGGAACTCAACGGGGTGGGCCGAGATATAAGGCCGGTCCAGCTTGGTGAGAATGGCTTCAGCGGCCTTGGCGTCGCTGTAGGCCGGGCCGCCGACCAGGCTGAAACCGGTCAGGTTGATCACGGCATCAACGGTGGCCTGGCCATCCTTCATCATCAGTGCTTCGATCGCGGGACGCTGATCGAGGCCGCCGGCAAAGGCTGGGATCACGTTCAGGCCCTTGGCCTCCAGCGCGCGGATGGCGCCGTCATAATGATTGGCATCCTTGCCCAGCACATAGGAGCGCAGCATCAGCACGCCGACCGTGCCCACGGCATCCTTGCGGTGCGGCAGATCCGCCAGCCGCTCCGACATGCGGTGCGGCAAATCCGGGTGATACACGCCAATTTCGGGGTATTCCTGCGGGGCTTCCACCTTGGTGCGGCCGCGCAGCGCCTTGCGCGGGCCAGCGGCGTAGCGATCGACCAGCGCCGAAATCATCTGGAAGGCGTTGTCGTCACTGCCCGCCAGCCAATATTGCAGGGTGAGGAAATAGGCGCGCACATCCTGCGCCGTGCCGGGCACGAATTTCAACAGCTTGGGGAGGCGCCGCAGCACGGCCAATTGCGCTGCGCCACTGTTCGGCGCGCCGGTCTTGGAGGTGCCGCGCAATTTCTTCAGCCAACCCAGCGGGCCTTTTGGCGGCGCGTCCATGCGGTAATCGCCCATCCGGGTCATCTTCACGACATCGGATTGGCTCATCAGGCAGACCATCGCATCGCAGGCTTCGCGGCGCGCTGTCAGCGCATCCTTGATCATGCGAATCTGGTCATCCAGAAACAACATGGTCACCACCACGATATCGGCCCGGGCAATGTCGGCGCGCGTGGCATCCAGCATGCCCGGCTTGTCCCAATCGGCGGCGGCGTGGAAACCGATCGATACCGGCAGGCCCGCCGACACAAACCGCTGCCGCGCCCGGTCGATCGAGCCCGAGAGGTGATTGTCCAGCGTGACGATCACGACATGGCAATGATCAGGCCGGTCCTGCCGGGATGGCGGGGTATCAGCGCGCATAATGGGATTTTGCCTCGTATAACGTGTCGCGGGTGATGACCGCCTGGCCATGTTCCGCGGCGTAGCGTTCGGTATTGCGGCGAGCCTTGCCGCGCACAAAGAACGGGATCTTGCCCAGTTCGGCAAGCGCTTCGGCGGTCCAGCCGTCAGCCTGCGCCGCCGCTTCGGTGCCCGCCGCAATTTGAACATCGGCAGTCCCGGCCCCATCGTGGGTGCCGGGCGCGAGGGCAGCAGCAGCAGCGGGGGCATGGCCGAGGTGGCTGGCCCCGGCTGCATCGGAAAACTCGAAATCGTCGCGGAACATGGTGAGCAAATGCTCTTCGAGGCCCATCACCAGCGGATGCACCCAGGTATCAAACAGCACGTTGGCGCCTTCAAAGCCCATTTGCGGGCTGTGGCGCGCCGGGAAATCCTGCACATGCACCGGGGCCGAAATCACCGCGCATGGCAGGCGCAGCCGCTTGGCGATGTGGCGTTCCATCTGCGTGCCCAGCACCAGTTCCGGCGCGGCGGCTTCGATGGCTTCTTCAACCAGCAGATAATCATCGGTGATCAGTGGCTCGATGCCGTATTTTTCCGCCGCCGCGCGCACTTCGCGGGCAAATTCGCGGTTGTAACAGCCGAGACCAACCACCTTGAAACCAAGCTCTTCGGATGCAACCCGTGCCGCCGCCACGGCATGGGTGCCATCGCCAAAGATGAACACGCGCTTGCCCGTCAGGTACGTCGAGTCGATCGAACGTGACCACCAGCCCAGCCGGCCCTGATCCAGATCCGCCGGCGCTGCAATCCCCGCCGCTGCACATACCTCGGCCACAAATTCGCGGGTGGCATTCAGCCCAATCGGAACGGTGCGCACCGTTTTCTGCCGGAATGTCCGTTCCAGCCAGCCGCAGGCTTGCGCCGCGATTTCCGGATACAGGCAGATGTTGAAATCCGCTTCGCCGATGCCGGTGATATCCGCCGGAGTCGCGCCCAATGGTGCCACCAGCCGCACATCGATGCCCAGTTGCCCCAGCAGCCGCGTGATTTCCGCCACGTCATCGCGGTGCCGGAAACCAAGCGCCGTTGGCCCCAGCAGATTGGCCAGCGGCCGGCGCGGGCCATTTTCATTCACCGCCGCCGGCGGCCGCCGATCCTTGTCCGCCAGCGCGCGCACGATCTGATAGAATGTTTCGGATGCGCCCCAGTTTTCCTTGCGGCTGTAGCTCGGCAGCTCCAGCGGGATCACCGGGCAAGGCAGCCCCATGGTGGACGCCAGGCCGGCCGGATCATCCTGGATCAATTCGGCCGTGCAACTGGCGCCCACGATCATCGCCTGCGGCGCAAACCGGGCATAGGCATCGCGCGCTGCTGTCTTGAACAATTCAGCAGTGTCACCGCCCAGATCGCGGGCCTGAAAACTGGTGTAGCTCACTGGCGGACGATGATCACGCCGTTCAATCATGGTGAACAGCAGATCGGCATAGGTATCGCCCTGCGGCGCGTGCAGCACATAGTGCAACTGCTTCATGCCAGTCGCGACCCGCATGGCTCCGACATGCGGCGGGCCTTCATAGGTCCAGACGGTCAGCTGCATGCGCTAAACCCTCAACACATCGCGGCGGTGCAATGGCCGCGCAAACAATTCAGCAAGATCACCGGCCTGATCATAGCCATGGATCGGCGAAAACACGAGTTCGATCGCCCATTTGGTAGTGAGGCCTTCGCGTTCCAGCGGATTGGCCAGACCAAGCCCGCAGACCGTCAGATCGGGGCGCGCAGCCCGCACCCGATCAAGCTGTTTTTCAACATCCTGGCCTTCGGACAAGCGCGTACCGGGCGGTAGCGCGGCCAATTCGTCGATCAGATGACCCTTGTGCAGATAGGGCGTGCCCACTTCAACCAGCGTCATGCCCAGTTCACCAGCCAGGAAGCGCGCCAACGGCACTTCGAGCTGGCTGTCCGGCATGAAGAAAATGCTGCGGCCAGCCAATCGCTCCCGGTACAGCGCCAGGCCTTTGCGGGCACGTTCGCGCGGCATGGCGATCACCTGCTCAAAGCGCGCGGGCGGCACGGCAAAGGCTTGCGCTGCGGCATGCAGCCAGGCTGTGGTGCCTTCGGCGCCGAACGGAAACAGCGCGGGCAGGTGCACAGCGCCGCGCTTGTCGAGCGCTGTGCCGGTGTCAGCCAGAAACGGCTGCGCCAGCAAATAGCGGGTGCCGGGGCCGACCGCCGGCATCTCAGCGGCGCGCCGCGCTGGCAGCGAAACGATTCTGGGGATGCCCAGATCGGCCAGCAACCGCGTCAGTTGATCCTCGACGATGTCTGGCAGGCTGCCAACGATCATCAACTGCTCAGCATCGCTGAACGGCAGATCGGGCACCAGCGCCGCCAGGCAAGCATCCTCGCCTTGCGTGAACGTGGTTTCAATGCCGCTGCCGCTGTAGTTGAGCACATGCACGCGCGGCATGAATCGACTGTTGAGCCGCTGCGCAGCAAGGCTCAAATCGAGCTTGATCACTTCGGATGGGCACGACCCCACCAGAAACAACATCCGGATATCCGGCCGGCGCGCCAGCAGGCGCGTCACCACCCGGTCAAGTTCCTCATTGGCATCGGCAAGGCCAGCAAGATCCTTTTCCTCGATTATTGCCGTGCCAAACCGCGGTTCGGCGAACACCATCACACCGGCTGCCGATTGCAGCAGATGTGCGCAGGTGCGGCTGCCGACCACCAGAAAAAACGCATCCTGAATTTTTCGGTGCAACCAGATGATCCCGGTCAACCCGCAAAACACCTCGCGCTGGCCGCGTTCGCGCAAAACGCCATCGATGCCTACCGGCGGGGCATCGCAGCCCGGCACAGGGCCCACCGCGTTCATGCGGCGTGCGCCAGTTGCGGGGCGGGCCGCTCGCGAGCGGCCTGCGCGTCTGGCTGCTGACCCGCAGGCGCTGACAATCGCGCCTGCCGCAATTTCCATACAAATTGCGCCGCATTGATCACATAGGCGGCATAGGCCGCCAGCGCTGTTGCAAACAACACACCATCATCTGCAATGCCAGTGAACAATCCAAACAAATACAACGAGTGCAGCACGATCACCAACATTGAAAACACATCTTCCCAGAAAAAGCTTTCGTGAAACAAATACTGTCCGAACACGACCTTTTCCCAGATCGCGCCTGTAATCATGATCGTGTATAACGCCAATGTCTTCACCACGATTGACCATATGGCCCAATCGTGATTTGCGCCGGTGTTCAGATAACTCAGCACCAGATAAAGGCTGATGCCAAAGATCAGGAATTGCACAGGTGCCAGCAGGCCCTGCACCATGGTCCATTTCGTGCCATCGCGGCGCACGCGCTCCTCGGGCGTATACAGCGGCCGCGATGCCGATGATGACGCCGATGTAGACGGTGACGCGGACAAGCCCTCAACCCCTCAAAACCTTGGCTTAAAACCCTATCACCCGTCCCCTGCCTGTCAACCGAGATAACGGCTTCCCTGTCAGGCCAACGTGTCAGAAATCTCTGTCCAGCTCACTTGACGAGCCGCTGCGAAACTGTGCGACAAAGGGAAGCATTACAACGCAGTAACCTCGGTTGCCCCCTTGGACAAACAGCAGAAATTGGCTGTGCGCAGGGAGTTGCTTCGCACGGCACATTGGCTTAGCCTGTGGCAGCCTGTCGCACCCGCCCTGTTCTGCCGGATCGCAAGGACGCGGTGCGGCCTTATCGGGCAGGCAAGACAAAGCAGGGGGCCGAGGCAGCGAGCCGGAGCAAGATGGGAATGGATGCAAGAAGCTTCGGCAGCCTCCAGCCAGCGCCTGATGGCGGCAACGCCGATCTGGCCGCTGCGACCACCGCTGTGACCAC
>NZ_JBBATR010000019.1:18763-21535 GCF_040398645.1 Sandarakinorhabdus sp. | reverse complement strand
CGCTGACCATGCGCGATGTGGGCCTGTGGCAAGGCCAGCTCTGGGCCCAGACCGCCCACGCCGACAGCCGCGACCAGATCAACGCCCTGCTCGGCAGTGGCAGCGCGCCGGCTTGGCGGCACAGCGTGCACAGCAGCGCCGCTGGGCCTTTGGCCATGCAGTGGCTGGCGCTGCCGCTGGCTGATGGCCGGCACATCGCCATTGGCCGTGACGAGCGGGCCACCGCCACCCTGCGGCAGCAGCTGGCCCGCGCCCAGCAAGCCGCTGACCGTGATGCGAGCCGGCTGCGCCAGCTTGAGGCGCGCCACCGCCTGCTGTTCGACACGGCCGACGAAGCCATCGTGATCATCGATGCCGCAAGCCGCCGCGTGCTGGAAGCCAACAGTGCCGCATGCCGGGTGGCGGGCCACGCCGATGGCGCACTGACCGGCCACAATTTCGCAAGCTTGGTGCACGCTGATGACCGCGACCTTGCCATCGCGGCGCTGGCCGCGCTGGCCGCCAGCGCCCATGCGCAGCCGCCGCAGCTGCGACTGGCTAATGGCAATCGCTGCACCGTCACTGCCAGCCTGTTCCGCCACGACCGCGACACGCGCCTGCTGCTGCGGCTGAACCCATTGTCGCCCGCCAGTGCCGGCAGCGGCCATCTGGCCAGCTTTGGTGAACGGCTGGCCGATGGCCTTGAGCGCCTGCCCGATGCCTTTGTACTGACCGACGACAATTTCGACATCATCGCTGGCAACACGGCGTTTCTTGATCTGGTTGGTCTTGCCCGCGGTGATGATCTGGTTGGCTTGCCGGTTGCGCGGTTTCTGGGCCGGCCGGGCATGGATCTGGGCCTGCTGATCGCTGGCCTGCGCCAGCATGGCCGGGTGCACAGCTTTGCCACGATGGTGCGTCCGGCGCATGGCCATATAACTGCCAGCGGCGAAGCCGTGGACGTGTCTGCGGTGTCATCCGGCCCGGCCGATCGCCTGCGGCACGGCTTTGCCTTGCGCCTCGCAACGCCGGCACCAGCCGCTACCAGCACGGAAAGCCTTTCTCCGGCCAGCCTGACCATGAGCCAATTGACCGACCGGGTCGGCCGCATGGCCCTCAAGGACATCGTGCGCGAATCAACCGACATGATCGAGCGTTTGTGCATCGAAGCGGCCTTGGCCTATTCCGAGGACAATCGCGCATCGGCCGCCGAAATCCTGGGCCTGTCGCGACAAAGCCTCTATTCAAAGCTGCATCGGCACGGCCTCGGCAATCTGGGCCTTGGCGCGCTGGACGCTGGCCCAGTTGACCTTGGCGGGGCTGGCAACAGCTACACCGCCAGTTAGCTCGCAGCCAAATCACCAACAGGACCATGGCAATGACCAGCGAATACACGGCCCAGCTTGCGCTGGTGATCGGCGGCGAATGGATCGCAGCCGGCAGCCGCGACACCCACAGCGTGATCAATCCCGCCACCGGCGGCGTGATCGGTGAATTGCCGTTGGCGTCGCCGGCCGATCTTGATCGTGCCCTGGCGGCAGCGGCGCACGGCTTTGTCATCTGGCGCGCGGCATCGGCAGATGAACGCGGCGCCGTGCTGGCAGGCGCGGCGCGATTGCTGCGCGAGCGCGGCGAACATATTGCCGCCATTGCCACGCTTGAACAAGGCAAGCCGCTGGCCGAAGCCCGCGCCGAAGTCGGCTATGCCGCTGCGCTCGTGGATTTTTATGCTGGTGAAGCCAAACGTGCCTATGGCCGGGTGCTGGTGCGGCCGCGCGGCAGCCGATCGCTGGTGCTGCGCGAGCCGATCGGCCCCGCCGCAGCGTTTTGCCCGTGGAATTTTCCGATCCTCAATCCAGCGCGCAAGCTGGCACCCGCGCTCGCCGCTGGCTGTTCGATGATCGTCAAGCCGCCCGAAGAAGCACCCGGCTCGGCGCTGGCCGTGGCCCGCTGTTTTCTGGATGCCGGTGTGCCGCCCGAGGTAATCGGCGTGGTGTTTGGCGTGCCCGATCAGGTGTCGCGCCATCTGATTGCATCGCCGGTCATCCGCAAGATCAGCTTCACCGGCTCCGTGCCGGTCGGCAAGCATCTCATGACGCTGGCCGCCCAGAGCATGAAGCGCACCACCATGGAGCTGGGCGGCCACAGCCCGGTGCTGGTGTTTGACGATTGCGATCTCGAAAAGACTATCGCGATGGTCAGCGCGTTCAAGTTCCGCAATGCCGGCCAAGTCTGCGTGTCGCCAACCCGGTTTTATGTACAAGAGGGAATTTACGACCGCTTTGTGGCTGGCTTTGCCGCGCGCGCTGATGCGTTGACGGTGGGCAGTGGGCTGGACCCGGCAACCACCATGGGTCCGCTGGCCAATCGCCGCCGCCCGGATGCCATCGAGGCGTTGGTGGCCGATGCCAAGACCGCCGGCGCGCGGGTTGCTGCTGGAGGACAGAGGGGCGGCGGGCAACACTCTGGCAAAACAGGGTTTTTCTTCCAACCCACGGTGCTGACCGACGTGCCGGACACTGCGCGCGCCATGAACGAGGAACCATTCGGGCCGCTCGCGCTGGTGCAACCGTTCCGCGCCATCGATGATGCCATCGTGCAGGCCAACCGGCTGCCATTCGGGCTGGCCGCCTATTGTTTCACCGAAAATGCTCGCCGCGCCAATGTCTTGGGCGATGCCATCGAAGCCGGCATGATCGGCATCAACACCATGGGCATGAGCCATGTTGATGCGCCATTTGGCGGCGTGAAGGATTCGGGCCACGGATCGGAAGACGGGCCAGAGGGCATGCA
>NZ_JBBATR010000019.1:17033-18663 GCF_040398645.1 Sandarakinorhabdus sp. | reverse complement strand
GATGTGCTGGAATTGCTCAAGCCGGTCACCTGGTTCCCGCCGATGTGGGCATTCATGTGCGGCGTGGTGTCAGCCGGTGTCCCCTTAGTGGACCGCTGGGGCCTTCTGCTGGCCGGAATGATGCTGGCGGGACCGTTGGTGTGCGGCAACAGCCAGGCGATCAACGACTGGTTTGATCGCCATGTCGATGCCATCAATGAACCGCAGCGGCCGATCCCGTCTGGCCGCATTCCCGGGCGCATGGGCCTTGGCATCGCGGTGATTGGCACCATCATTTCGCTGATCGTCGGTTTTGCCCTCGGCCCGGTGGTGGGCGTCGCCACAGTGGTGGGCGTGGCGATGGCCTGGGCCTATTCGGCGCCGCCACTGCGCTTCAAGGCCAATGGCTGGCTGGGGCCGTTGGTGTGCGCCGCCGCCTATGAAGGCGTCACGTGGTTCACCGGCGCTGCGGTGATGGCCGGCGGCTTGCCCGACAGCCGCATCATCTGGGTGCTGTGCATGTATGCGCTAGGCGCGCACGGCATCATGGTCTTGAATGACTTCAAGGCCGTGAAGGGCGATGCCGTATCGGGCGTCAATTCGCTGCCGGTGCTGATCGGCGAGCGCGCCGCCGCCGCTGTTGCCTGCTGGACGATGGCCCTGCCACAGTTGGTGGTGATCGCACTTCTGGCCAGTTGGAACCTGGAGTGGCCCGCTGCGATGGTGGCGTTTTCGTTGGCGATGCAGGTGGTGCTGATGCAGCGCGTGCTGGCCGCGCCGGCGGCCAATGCGCCATTTTACAACGCCACGGGCACCAGCCTGTATGTGCTGGGCATGTTGGCCAGCGCCTTTGGATTGTCGGTGATCGTATGAGCCCGCAAACAACCGCGCTCGGCTGGGCTGGGATTGCCCGGCTGGGGCTGGTGCAAAGCGCGCTGGGCGCCATCGTGATGCTCGCATCGTCGCTGCTCAATCGTATCATGGTGGTGGAATATGCCATGGCCGCCGCGCTGCCGGCCGGGCTGGTGGCGCTGCATTACGGCGTACAACTGTCGCGCCCGAAATGGGGCCATGGCAGCGATGCCGGCTGGCGGCGCACGCCGTGGATCATCGGCGGCATGGCCGTGCTCGGCTGCGGCGGCCTGCTGGCCACACTGGCCACCACCTGGCTGGCCGGGCCGTTCTGGCCGGTGTTTGCCGCCTTGGTGCTGGCCTATGCCATGATCGGCATCGGCGTTGGCGCGGCCGGCACATCGCTGCTGGCGCTGCTGGCGACGCGCACCGCCGAGGCCCGGCGCCCGGCCGCCGCCAGCCTGACCTGGATCATGATGATCATCGGCATCGTCATTTCCGCTGGCGTAGCCGGGCAGCTGCTTGATCCCTTTTCCCCGGCGCGTCTGATTCAGGTGGCTGCCGGCGTGATCGCCGTGGCCTTCGCCGTCGCTTGCCTGGCGGTCTGGGGCGTTGAAGGTGCACCGCAAGCCGAAGTGCGGCGCGACACCGCACCGTTTGGCGACGCGCTGCGCGGCATCTGGGGTGATAAGCTCACCCGGCTGTTCAGTGTTTTCGTGTTCTTCTCGATGCTGGCCTATTCGATGCAGGATCTGATCCTGGAGCCGTTTGCGGGCCTGGTGTTCGGCATGACTCCGGG
>NZ_JBBATR010000019.1:4175-16933 GCF_040398645.1 Sandarakinorhabdus sp. | reverse complement strand
GCGCAGGCAATGGCCTTTGGCATTGGCGGCTTTGTCGGTGCGTTTGCGGTTGATCGGCTGCGCGCGGCGATGGGCGCTGACGGGCCGGCCTTTGAAATGGTTTTTCTGGCGGAGGCCATGCTGTTTCTGCTGGCGGCAGCCATCGCTTTGCGGTTGAATGACAATATGGCAATCCCATCAAGCGCGCCGGCGGGCGGGCCGTCCAAGGCAAAGGCAGAGGCAATAGCATGACCGAAATGTTTGATATGGTGGTGGTAGGCGGCGGCCCATCGGGCGCAACAGCAGCCAATGATCTGGCACTGGCTGGTTTCAAGGTCATGCTGCTCGACCGCATGGGCCGTATCAAGCCGTGCGGCGGCGCGGTGCCGCCGCGGCTGCTCAAGGATTTCGATGTGCCGCTCGATCTGTTGTGCACCACCGCCAACAGCGCCCGCATGATCAGCCCCACCGACAACAAGGTGGATATGCCGGTGGGCGAAGGCGGCTGGGTCGGCATGGTTGACCGCGACGTGTTCGATGAATGGCTGCGTGTTCGCGCCGCCAAAAATGGCGCCGATCGCCGTGATGGCACGTTCGAAGCGCTGGAGCGGGACGCCGATGGCACCGCCGTGGTCGCCTATCGGCCCAAGGGCGCCGAGCGCGGATCGGACCTCATCAAGGTGCGCACCAAGATGCTGATCGGCTGCGATGGCTGCAACAGCTCCGTTGCCCGCGCAGCGCTGCCGGAGGAAACCCTGCCGTTCGTAGCCGCCTATCACGAAGTCGTCGAAAGCCCGCCGGAAGGCTTTGGCGATTTTGCCGGCAATCGCTGCGACGTGTTTTACCAGGGCAAGCACAGCCCGGATTTCTATGCCTGGGTGTTTCCGCACGGCGACAAGACCAGCATCGGCACCGGCAGCGCCGTGCAGGGTTTTGAACTTCGCAAGGCGGTGACTGCCCTGCGCGCCGAACTCAACATGGGCGAAGACACCTGCAAGACCGTGCGCGTCGAAGGCGCGCCGATCCCGCTGCGCCCGCGCAAGAAATGGGACAATGGCAAGGATGTCGTGGTCGCCGGCGATGCCGCCGGCACCGTGGCGCCGGCTAGCGGCGAAGGCATTTTCTACGCCATGACCGCCGGCCGCGAAGCCGCCGCCGCCGCCGCCGAAGCCGTGAAATCCGGTGATCCCAGCAAGCTGGGCTTGGCCCGCAAGCGCTTTTTGAAGGCGCACGGCACCGTGTTTCGCGTGCTGGGCATCATGCAATGGTGGTGGTATCGCAGCGACACGATGCGCGAAAAATTCGTCAAGCTGTGCATGGACAAGGATATCCAGCAGCTGACCTGGGAAGCCTATATGAACAAGGAATTGGCCCGCAAGAAGCCGATGGCCCATGTGCGCATCTTCCTGAAGGACAGTGTGGAATTGGTGACCGGCATCCTGTCCGGCGGCGGCGCGCGTGAGGGCAAGAATGCCGGCAAACGCGCCCAAAACTGATCGCAAACCAGCCAGCAGCGCTGGTCAGATCAGGCCGGGCCAGTCCAGGCTGAGCCGGCTGGCCGAGACCGCGGCTGCACGCTGGGTCTTGCCCGGCGCGGTTGCGGCCGTCGCTGCCAGCTTCACGGCGGCTGTTGGCGCCACCATCACCGATATCGGCCCGTGGTATCAGGCGCTGGTGCAGCCCGATTGGGCACCGCCGATCTGGCTGTTCGGCCCGGCGTGGACAATCATCTTCATGCTGTGCACGTTTTCGGGCACCACCGCCTGGCTGGCGGCGCGCAACAGCGACGCCGCTGATACAATCATCGGGCTGTTTGCGCTGAATGGCTTTCTGAATCTGCTCTGGAGCTTTCTGTTCTTCCGCATGCACCGCCCGGATCTCGCTGTGCTGGAAGTCGGTGTGCTGTGGAGCAGCATCGCGGCACTGATGGTGGTCAGCTGGCGCATTTCCCGGCCAGCCGCCGTGCTGCTGCTGCCCTATCTGCTGTGGGTCAGCTTTGCCGCCATGCTCAACCGCGCGATCGTGGAATTGAATTCACCGTTTTAGCCGCCGCCGGGTGCGCGGAGAGCGCATCGCGCACGCCGCCGAATCCGGCAAGGTCGGCCGGGCTGGCAGACGTGCTTCGCCCCAGCCGAACAGCTTCGACTGCGCGCCTTGGCCGCGAACTTTCCTGTTTCTAACCTTCCAGCCTTGGCGGACTCGGCGGCCCCGCCGCCGGCCGCTTGAAAAACGGCACTGGTACCGTGATTATTTGGTCTTCAGATAGGCGATGACGTCTGCCCGGTCCTGCGCTTGTTTCAGACCGGCAAAGGCCATGCGCGTGCCGGGCATGAATTTTTGTGGCGCCTCGAGATAGGTAAACAACACCTCCTCGGTCCAGACGACGCCGCTGCCCTTGTTGGCCTTGCTGTAGTTGAACCCGGCGACCGAACCGGCAGTGCGCCCGACCACGGCGTGCAGCGACGGTCCGACCCGGTTCTTGCCGGCTTCCACGACGTGGCAGGCGCGGCACTTGGCGAATATCTTGTCGCCCTGCACCGCATCACCGGTAAGCGAAGCGTAGCTGACTGGCGCGGCTGCTAGCACGGCAGGAGCGGGCGCGGCAGGCACTGGCTCCGACACCTCGGCCTCGGCGACCGGCGCAGAGCCGACTGGCGCATCGGACGCGGGCTTGTCGCTGCCGCAGGCCGCCGTGAACACGGCTGCGGTCAACACGGCAAAGGGCAGAAAACGCATAGGGTTACCTTCCAAACGGCAAAATCGCGCCATCAAGGCAGCACGGCGCGTTAGCCCAGTATGAACAAGCCGCTCAATCCGGCTTCAGCGCCGCCGCCGCGCAGGCCCGCCACCTTCAGCGCGGAACGATTTCCGCACGCCCAACATTGACCTGTACGCCCGGCGCGATGCGGGCCGGTTCGCCAGCTATGCCGCTGATGGGTCTGAGCTCCACCGCAACCGCCGGGCCTTGCAGCGCCGCCAGCGCCGCTTTGGCGGGAAATTCGCGCACGGCGTTGTCCTGTGCGCCCGGCGCCGTTTCGTTGAAAAAGCTGATCAGGCCCAGACGCGCCCGATGGCCGCGGGCATCGCACAGAAACACCTCATACAGCGGCAGGCCGCCACCACCGGCGCTGACTCCGTGCAACCGCACCACCGCATCGGCCCCGGCGGGTGCGCCAGTTTCCAGCCGCAACACTGCACCCCGGGTGACATCGACCGGTGCCGCCGTTGCACAGGCCGGAATCATCATCAGCATCACGCCCAAGACTCGAACGATTGTCACACTTCGCGTCTGCGCGCTGAGCGGTTGACCTGCGATGAACGCAGGCCGCTCAGTTGGTTTCCAGCCGGATGCTCTTCGCCTGCACCGACACTTGCCGTTGGGTGACCGACATGCGGACAAGCGGCCGCGCCTTGTTCACCGACTGAATGGGCTGCACCGGCAACAGGATCACTTTGGCACCGGGGCCAGCCTTGATCAGCGCATCGCGCGCATCGAAGCGCAGTTCGCGCTGCATCGTTGCCATTGCTGCCGTGTCATGGCCATGATCCGGAGCGGTGTCGTTGAAGCCACTGATGACGCCGAGCGGTACAACGCGGCCATCGGTTGCCTGCAAGGCGACCTGCACCAGGCCGCCAAACGAACGCTCGATAACCGGTTCCTCGATCACCAGTTGCGCGACCTTGGCGCTGCGCGCGCGCTGCGTCACGTCAGACGGAAACACCACCGGCACTTCACTGCGCCAAGGGCCCGGCGGAAAGATCCGCTTCCATTTCGATTGCAATCGAAACTTTGGCGGAATGAAACTGCGCGGGCAGCCGCCGCCGGTGGCATAGGAATAGCCCAGTTGATCGGTGGTCAGCATGTCGCCGACCACCCGTGTGACCAACTGGCCCTGGCCGTTGATGAACGAGTATTGCTGCCCCCGAAGATTGCTGGCGGGCAACCGGAGGTCTGGCGATACCGACAGCCAGCATTGGTAAAGCCGGTCGATGTTGGCGTGGTGGGTGTAGAAGATCGGATCATTTCCGGCCGCCGGCACCGCACCCATGTATCCAGTATTGCAGCCGGCAACCCCGGAAGCGCAATGGACTGCGCCATGCGGCGTCTGTTCAATGCTGCTGTTGAACGATGGATAATCGGTGAGCGCCATTGCAGCGGTCGTGGACGTCACAGTCGATGTCAGCGACGCCGACCCATCATTCAACTCCGCTCGGCGGTTGGCGACATAAAGCGGGTTGGCGACCGACTGGCCATTGCCGTTCACATACGTCGGGCTGCGGAAGGCAAGCGGAATCGTACCGTCGGTTTGGTAATCCCAAAATGGCAGCCTGAGATTCGGATCACCGGCAGCCTGCTGCAAAACCTGCTCGAAATAGATAAGATACATCCGATGCCACGTCAGGAATTGCACGCCGCCATGCACGCAAGTGCACCAGGTCGCCAGTTCCTCGGGCGTGCTCCGCGTCTGCGCCGAGAGCCCGGACATGCCCTGATTGTTCAAACCGCTGGTGGGCCCGCAGGCTTGCCCGAAATAGGCGTGCATATTGGCCCAGAAGCGCAGGCTGCGCTTGAAATCTGCACTGCTGGCCGGCGCGCTGTTCCAAGCAATCATCTGGGCATAACCCTTACGCAGGCTGGCCAATTCAGTAGCCGTCAATTGCGTGATGGATTTTCGCACTTGCGCCGAAGTCGGTGCCGACAATACGACAGTCGCTAGGACAGCGCCTGCAACAAGGCTATTGATCCGCATATTGCCCCCATCTAATGACACGAGATTTAATTGATCATCACTTGATGTTATCATGACGGTCGAGCATCTGCAACTACGGGAGTTCGTTCATAAATAAAGCATTTTATTTTCTTTACATTCAAATCATTATAATTTTTTTTGACATAAAAATTATCAAATTTTCGGCTTGCGTGTGTCACTGCGCAACGAATGCGCTGACAGGCAAACAACCGCCGGGCTCAGCAAGAGCTCAATCCGGCTTCAGCGCCGCCGCCGCTGCAAACGGGCTTATGGCCAGCGCCACCAGGCTGGCGGCCGCCAACAGCCGGAAAGCGCCCGCCACGTCGCTGCCCACGCCGAAGATCAACACCGGCAGCGCCAAGGGCAGCACGATCAGGCCAGCGAGCGCGCCGCCGCCGCGCAGGCCAGCCGTAAGCGCCGCCGCGACCACCGCCAGGCTGGCCAGCGCCGGCGTGCCCAGCAGCAGCGCCAGCCCGATGCGCATGCCGTCGTCCGCCGCCAGACCAAGCAGCACGCCGGCCACTGGCAGCGCCGCCAGCAAGGGCACGGCAAAACCGATCCAGTGCGCGAATATCCGTGCTGCACACACCAGCTCCAGCGCGATGCCGCGCGCGATCAGTTGATCGATGCTGCCATCCTCCACATCGGGGGCGAGCAGGGTTTCCACGGGCAGCAGCGCCGCCAGCAGCGCCGACACCCAGATGATGCCCGGCGCGATACGGGCAAGCAGCCGGGCATCGGGGCCAACGGCAAACGGGAACAGCGCCGCGGCCAGCACGAAGAACATCACCGGCAGCCACAGCGCCGGGGAGCGGGCGATGAGCAGGAGATCGCGGCGGATCAGCGCCAGAAACATCAGCCGATCCGCACTTCAGCCGCGTCCGCCAGGCCGATATCGCCGTGCACGGCCGCCACCACCATGCCGCCGGCGCTGCGGTGCGCGGCCATGGCATCGGCCAGCAGCTGCGCCGACGTGGTATCAAGCCCCGCCGTTGGCTCATCGAGCAGCCAGCAATCCGCGCCCGCCGCCAGCACGCGCGCCAGCCCGGCG
Source organism: Sandarakinorhabdus sp. (assembly GCF_040398645.1). GTDB lineage: Bacteria > Pseudomonadota > Alphaproteobacteria > Sphingomonadales > Sphingomonadaceae > Sandarakinorhabdus. The sequence goes on along the minus strand of NZ_JBBATR010000019.1, from coordinate 11,152 downwards.
CGCCGGCGCTGGCCCGATGACAGGTGGCGGCAGGGCACATCGATCAGTGCCGCGACATTCATCGCCGCCAGCGCTGCCGGCAATCGCGCCAAGCCGCCGTCCAACTGCGCCCAATAGCGCAGTTCCGCGCCCAGGCTCTGGCGCGGTTTCAGGGCGACATCATGGCCCAAATAGGCCCGCCGGCCGCCGCCGTGCACCGCGCCCACCTCGGGCCGCAGCAAGCCGGCCAGCACCCGCAGCAGCGATGATTTGCCAGCGCCGTTGCGCCCGCTCAGCAGCAGGGCGCCGCCGGGCGCCACCTGTAGCGACATGGCTTCGAACAGCAGCCGCCCGCCGCGCCGGCAGGCCAGATTTTCAAGAACCAGCGGATCAACCACGATCTGGGCTTAATGGCTTGATCCAGCTTCGTCACCCCCCGCCATCGCGGCAAGTGACGGGCGCCGAAAATGCGGCTAAAGCGGCGCCATGTCTGCCAAGCCCAAAGGTGATCGCCCGAAATTGTCCACGGCCAGCAGTGCGGCCGTCAATTTTGGGCCGTTGCTGCTGTTTTTTGCCGCCAGCAAGGCCGGCAAGGCCTTGTTCGAGCGTGGGCAGTTGCCCGGCGTGGCCGATGCCGAAGTGGCCAGCGCCGTGGTTGGCACCGGTGTGTTCATCGTGGCCACGCTGCTGGCGGCGATCTGGCATTATGCCAAGACGCGGCATCTGCCCGCCGCGATGATCTTCACCACCGTGATCGTCGTGCTGTTTGGCGGCCTGACCATCTGGCTGCAGGACAAGGCGTTCATCCAGCTGAAGCCGACGATCATTTATGGCGTGTTTGCCGCGCTGCTGCTCGGCGGGCTGGCATCGGGCCGGCCCACGCTGCAACTGGTGATGGGCGATGCGCTGCCCGGCCTGTCGGCGCAGGGCTGGCGGTTGCTTACGCGCAATTGGGCCTTGTTGTTCATCGCGCTGCTGGCGGCGAATGAGGCGGCGCGGCGCATGCTCGGTTATGATGACTGGCTCAGCTTCAAGGTGTGGGGCGTGACAGCAGCTATTTTTGCGTTCACCATGGCGCAGGCGCCGCTGCTGGCCAAACACGGCGTCAAGCTGGATTAGGCCCCTCACCCAGCAGGCCGTGCCGGCGCAGCGCATGGCGGAGCTGGTCATAGCTGAGGCCCAGCGCCGCGGCCGCACGGCGCTGGTTGTGGCGGTGACGGTCCAGCGCGGATTCCAGAAGCTGTTTTTCATACGCCGCCACCGCGCCGCGCAGATCACTAACATTGTGGGGCGCCGGCGGCTGGGCGTCAGAGACCTGCGGTGCGGGCGCCAGCGCAGCAGCGCGCTGCGGCGGTGCAGGTGCCGGTCCCTGTTTTGGCGCATGCGCCGATTGCGGCCGCCACGGCGATTCGAACGGATCAACCACCAGCTGCCCGATCGGCCGATCGGCATCACCCCACCGATAGAGCGCGCGTTCAACCACGTTTTTCAGCTCGCGGATATTGCCGGGCCAATGCCAGTCGTTCAATTGCTCCACCACCTTGGCGCTGAAGCCCGGGAACCGCGGCCAGCCCAGCTCGGCTGCCATGCGGCGGGCAAAATGATTCGCCAATTTGTCGATATCCTCGGCGCGTTCGCGCAGCGGCGGCAGCGTGATGACCTCAAAGCTGAGCCGGTCGAGCAGATCGGCGCGAAACCGCCCCTGCTCCACCATCGTCGGCAAATCTTCGTTGGTTGCCCCCACCAGCCGGACATCGACGCTGATCACCTTGTTTGATCCCAGCCGGGACAGCTCCCCATATTCAACCACGCGCAGCAGGCGTTCCTGCGCCTGGCTGGACAAGGTGCCGATTTCATCAAGGAACAAGGTGCCGCCATCGGCATCTTCAAAGCGCCCGGCCCGGGCCCGCTGGGCGCCGGTAAACGCGCCGGTTTCATAGCCGAACAGCTCGGCATCGATCAGATTTTCCGGCAAGGCCGCGCAATTCAATGACACCAGGGTTTGCGACCAGCGCGGCGACAGCCGGTGCAGGCGATCAGCGATCAATTCCTTGCCGGTGCCGCGTTCGCCAATCACCAGCACCGGGCGGTTCAACGCTGCTGCGGCCGAGGCCTTCTCGACAGCATCGAGAAAGCTGAACGACGAGCCAATCATCTGTGCCGGAGCTGCCATTCAGCAAAGTTGGCACAATTTCCCAACTCTTGGCAATATCTGATTGTCCAAATATCAAACCTTCTCTTCAATATCCATATTTTTCAGCATGTTAGCTGCCGTCATCCACTTGGCACGGACTGTGCAACGTACTTGGCATGAGCGGCAACCGCCGCCCACCATCATCCAAAGGAGACCCACAATGACCAACACCCTGCAAAACCTCAGCCGCAACGTCACTGGCCTGTTCGCCGCCTTGCTGATCTCCACCGTGTTTATCGGCGCCGCCATTGGCCCGGCGATGGTGACGCCAACGGCAAACAGCGTTATCGTTGCGTGACCAACGCGGCGATGGTCGGGGCCCTGGTTCCAGTGCGCCGCCCCCTCGTGCTGGAACCGGCCCCGACCGCTTACGCTGCGGTTTCAAAGTTAGAATTTCTGGAGATCCGACCAATGGGCATTTTCTCGCGAACCCGCGACATCATCGCCGCCAACATGACCGACCTTCTTGATCGGGCGGAAGACCCGGCCAAGATGATCCGCATGATCATCATGGAGATGGAAGAAACGCTCGTGGAGGTCCGCGCGGCGGCTGCCCGCACCATTGCCGATCAGAAGGAAATGAAGCGCGCGATGATCAAGGCCAATCAGGCCGTGACCGATTGGCAGGAAAAGGCCGAACTGGCACTGTCGAAGGGCCGCGAGGATCTGGCCAAGGCGGCGCTGTCGGAAAAGAACAAGGCCAAGGCGTTCATCGATACCACCCAAGCCGAAGTCGACCTGCTGAACGAAACGCTGGCCCTGAACGAAGCCGACATCGCCAAGCTGGAAAGCAAGCTGCGCGAAGCCCGCACCCGCCAGAATGCCCTGATCAACCGCATCGAAAGCGCCACCCAGCGCTCCAAGCTGCGCGAGATGATCCGCGGCCCGCGCGTGGAAGAGGCGTTCAGCCGCTTTGAAGTGCTGGAACGCCGTGCCGATATGGCCGAAGGCCGCGCTGATGCGCTGTCGCTGGCCGATGGCAGCGGCGGCCGCAGCCTGGCCGATGAATTTGCCGCATTGCAGACCAACGACGAAGTGGACGCCGAGCTTGCCGCCATGAAGGCGCGCCTCGGCAAGACGGAAGGTTGATCGCCATGGAAGACATCATCGTTCCCGTCGCCGTTGTCGGCATGTTGTTCATCGGGCTGCCAGGCCTCATCCTCCATTATCTGACCAAGTGGAAAAGCCAGACCGGCATTTCCAGCCAGGATGAAGCCTTGCTCGATGAACTGCATGATCTGGCCCGCCGCCTCGATCAACGCATCGACACCGTCGAGCGCATCATCGCGGCCGACAATCCCAATTGGAAGGACGGCCGGATCACCGACCTGTCCGAGCAACGCCGCCAGCTGCGCTGAACCGGCACCCATTTTCTGAGGAGCATAGGATCATGAAACGCCAGTTTCTTGTCAACAAGACCGAAGCCAAGATCATGGGCGTGTGCGCCGGCATCGCCAATTATTTCAACATTGACGCCACGCTGGTTCGCATCGGCTTTGTTGCCGCCGCCCTGTTCGGCTTTGGCACGCCAGTCATACTCTATCTGCTGATCGCGTTCATCGCGCCGTCAACCTACTGATCCGCACCACCTGGCGCGCTCGTCCGCGCCGGCAAACAGGGGATTTTCACCATGTCTGAAAGCCGCACCCGCTTCTACCTCGACAAACGCAACGGCAAGATCATGGGCGTCTGCGCTGGCATCGCCGATTATTTCGGCTGGGATGTCACCATCGTCCGCATCGGTTTTGCGCTGGGCACCATCATGGGCGGCGGCTCCACGCTGTTGGCCTATCTGGCCATCGGCTGGATCGCCAACGCCAAGCCAGGCGCCCTCTATGACCAGAGCCCGGAGCGCAAGGAATTCTGGCGCGATGTGCGGGTGGCGCCCAAGCGCACGCTGCGCGACGTGAACTCCCAGTTCCGCGATGCCGACCGCCGGCTGCGCGATCTGGAATTCCACCTGACCAGCGATAGCCGGCAATTGGCCGACGAAATCGAAAAACTGCGCTGAGGAGCGACCAAAATGTGGAACTACATGGTCCCGATCCTGGTGTTCATGATCCCGATCACCGGAATTCTTGCCGGCGTAGCAAAGCGCTGGATCAAGCTGAAGGAACGCCAGCTCGATGTCGCCGCTCAGCACAGTGCCGAAAGCGCAGCGCAATATGCCGCCAAGATCGCCACGCTGGAAGAGCGCGTCGCCGTGCTCAATCGCATTGTCACCGATCGCAACGAGGGCCTGACGTCACAGATCGAAGCGCTGCGCGATCAGCCCAAGCAACTGAACTGAAAGGCCGACCATGGCTCTTGATCCCGCCATCATCGAAGCGATTGCGCCCGTAGGCGTCTCCACTGTGCTCATGGGCACCGTTGCCTGGGTGGTGACCACCTGGCTGAAGGTGAAAAATGGCTACCCGCTGGAAAACAGCTGGGGCAAGCCGCTCTATCCCAATGGCGGCGGCGAAGCGATGGAGCGTATCCGGCTGATCAGCCAGGAAAACGCCCAGCTGCGCGCCGAAATGGGCAGCATGAAAGATCGCATGGCCGTGCTGGAACGCATCGCCACCGACAAGCCAACGCAGCTTGCCGCAGAAATCGAAGGCCTGCGCACCAAACAACTGAACTGACGCCCGTCACCCACAATCTGAGCCCCGGCGGCCAGCAAAGGACCCTGCAATGAACCCGTTTGAAATGGTGGTGCTGATCGTGGCGATCGTCACCATCGGGAAAGTCTTGTCCAGCCGTTACGGCACGAAGGACACGCGCAAGGCCCTGAAATCCAGCACCAGCGACGATGGCGAAAATATGCGCCTGCAATCCGAAGTGGCCCGGCTGAACGACCGCATCCGTGTGCTCGAACGCCTCGCGACGGATCCCGCCAAGCGCCTGTCCGACGAAATCGACGCGCTCAAGGACAAGTAACCAGGCCGCAGCCCGCTGCACGCAACATTGAGGGAAAGGAAACTGAGATGCCCCCACCAGTGCCTTCCGTTGAATATCTGCTGGTCTTGTCCAGCGCCGCGCTGATCGGCCTTGCCATGATTGGCAGCCTGGCGGCCTGGAGCTGGGCCGGCTGGCTGAAGCTGAAAACCCGCGAGCTCGACACCGGCGCCCGCCATGACAATCTGCCGGCCATCAGCCAGCGCATCGATCTGGCCGACCTGAAGGAACGCATCCGCAAGCTGGAAGCCATTGCCGCCGGCGTCGAACTTTAGGTCATCAGCCGCCAAGCAATGCCGAAAACAACTGAATAAGAAGGAAAATCATAGCCTCCGGCGGGCAGGAATGATCCCTGCACCCATTTTTTTGGTTTGGTTCAATGTTTCGAAATCTAGGAGCCATCCAAAATGAAAGTGGTGCAGGGCTCAGCCCTGCCCACGTCACCCCGGACGTGATCCGGGGCGGAGGCATTTTTTCTTCTGTGCCGATCTTGTTCCCACCCGCGCGACACCGCGGGGCTTGACCGGCCCGGCCGTGCGCCGCAAACCCTCGGAGCATGGCAATCACGACCTTTGATGATGTCGAAGCGGAATTTGAAGCGTTCGACGATTGGGATGACCGCTACCGGTTGATCATCGCGCTTGGCCAGGCGTTGCCGGCCATGGCCCCGGCTCTCAAAACCGATGCCAACAAGGTGCGCGGCTGCGCATCGCAAGTGTGGCTGCATCCGCGCATCGATGGCGGCGTGCTGCGCTTTGCGGCGGATTCCGATGCGGCCATCGTCAAGGGACTGGTGGCGCTGGTGCTGATGCTGGCCGATGGTCGCAGCCCCGATGCCATTGATGCCGCCGATATCAAGGCCAGGCTGGATGGGCTGGGGCTGGCCCGGCATTTGTCCTCCAACCGCACGCAGGGCCTGGCTTCGATGATCGGTCGGATCGATGCCCTCGCCCGCGATGCGCTGGCGCAGCGTGCATGAGCACGGAATTTGCTGATCAGGTGGGCCAGTTCATGGGCGCCTTTGTCGGCCGGGTGCCGCACAACAAGCGGCTGGGCCTGCGCTTCATTGGCAACGGCACCGATTGGGTGGAATTGCAGCTGCCGTTTTCGCCGCAGCTGCTGGTCGATCCCGATCACGGCATCTGGGCATCCGGGCCGATATTCACCCTGATGGACACGGCGGTGGGCATGGCATCGATGCTGGCGCGCGGCGCGTTCGAACCGCACGCCACGCTCGATCTGCGCACCGATTATGTGCGCAGCCCGCGGGCAGCAGCCACGGTGACGGCGCGCGGCGAATGCTACCGCATGACCCGGCAGATCGCCTTTGTGCGCGGCCTTGCCCATGATGGCGACCCGGCCGATCCGATCGCGCACGTCACCGGCACCTTCATGTTTGCGGCATCCAAATTGGCGGGAGGCTGGCAATGACCAGTCCGCTGCTGGCCGCCGCCTTGCAGGACCAGCCGTCCGGGCGGCTGGACATGCTGCCCTATGCGGCGCTGCTGGGTCTGTCGTTTGAACGGGTGGACGGCGAATTGCAGCTCGTAATGCCATTCGATGACACGCTGATCGGCTCACCGGGCCGGCTGCACGGCGGCGCCATCGCCGGCCTTTTGGAACTGGCAGGCCTGCTGACGGTGATCGCGGCGCAGCCGGCGGGTGAGGCGCTGCCACGTGTGCGCCCCGTCACCGTGACCGTGGATTATATGCGCGAAGGCGCCGCACAGGAAACCCGCGCCGCCGCCAGCATCACCAAATTGGGCCGCCGCGTCGTCAATGTGCACGCGCAGGCTTGGCAGGGCAGCCGCGAAAAACCCATCGCGGCGGCGCACATCAATTTCGTGCTGGATTGGCCGGAGCA
>NZ_JBBATR010000019.1:0-4075 GCF_040398645.1 Sandarakinorhabdus sp. | reverse complement strand
TGCCGAGCCGGCCGGCGCTGTCACGCGGGATGATCATGGTCTTTTCCGGGCCGATGCCGAATGCATAGGCGGCAATGGCTTTCAAGCCCGCTGGCGCTGCGAGCGCCGCATAATCATGGCCGTCGGCCGATTTGCCGGCCGGGGCCAGCAATTGAATCAGCCGCACGTTGGTCTGGGCTTTCAGGGCCTTGAGATTATCGATTTCAAAGCTCTGGATGAACACCGGCGCGGCCGCCGTGTTCCAGCCGGCAGCTTGCAACTGTGCCAGCAAGACAGGCTCGATGGCCAGGCCCAGCCCACGAAAATAGCTGGGATGCTTGGTTTCCGGGTAGATGCCGATGGTGCGCCCGGTGCGCGCCGATCCGGCCTTGGCCAGCGCGATGATCTCCGCCAGCGTCGGGATTTCGAACTGGCCATCATAGGCGGCATTGGCCGGGCGCAGCTGTGGCAGGCGTTCCCTGGCGCGCAGCGTTTTCAGCTCGGCCAGCGTGAAATCTTCGGTAAACCAGCCGGTGATGGTCTCGCCGTCGATGGTCTTGGTGGCCTTGCGCGCGGCAAATTCCGGCTTGCTGGCGACATCGGTGGTGCCGGAAATTTCGTTTTCGTGGCGTGCCACCAGCTGGTTATCCTTGGTGGGCACCAGGTCAGGCTCGATGAAATCAGCGCCTTGGTCGATGGCGCGTTCATAGGCGGCCAGCGTGTGCTCGGGCCGTTCGGCGCTGGCGCCGCGGTGCGCGATGATGATCGGCGGCTGCGGCGGCACCGCCATCAGACGTGCCGGGGCAGGAGCGGGTGTCAGCGGAGCGACCATCAGCAGGACCACCATCGGAGCGAGAAACAAAGCCATGAAGCGCGTGTAGACTGTCAGTATGACAGAAATAAATCAAATATCCGGCGCGCTCAGCAATCGAGGATCATCTGCCGGCCGATCTTGTCGAATGTGACAGCCCGGCAGGCTTGCGCATCAAGCTGCGTGCGCGACAACGTCAGCACCCGCACGGCGCGGCGCTGCTTGCCGGTATCGCCGGTCACCACGATTTCGGCTGGGTCTTCATCCGCGTCGGGCGGTGCCTGCTGGCCGCGTTCCAGCTGCGCCGTGTCATCGCGGCGATCGGTGACACGCACCGAAATTTCGCTGAACTGGAACGGCCCGATCACCAGCGGCCGGTCCAGCACCAGCCGGCGGACCGGACGCACCACGCCCAGCAAAATCTCCTCCTGCCATGGCTCCCCAACCAGCCGGCCGCCCAATGCCGCCGCCAGATCGGCGCCCACGGCTGCCGACGCCACGGGCAATCGGCTGCGGCCGCGCACATCCACCGCAATGCCAAAGCGATAGCCAGCGCCGCCCACCCCGCCGTAACTGCTGCTGTTGATATCGCCGAACAGCGACAGCACAAATCCCGGGCCGGGCGGGCCGGGCCGCAGCTGCACGGTCACCCGGCCGTGCGGCAGCGCCTGCGGGCCGATGCTGCCTTGCTCCGGCACCGGCGCCGCGCCGACAAACCAGAAGGCGCGCTGCTTGAAATTCAGGCCAGCCAGATCGATCGTTGCCGGCGCGTTGCGGCCGGTCAGGACATTGCTGCGCCCAATTTTCACGGTTGCCTTGCCAAACAGCGTCGCCGGCTTGATGCCCAGCCGCGCCACCGTGTCTTCATTCAGGGTGATGCGGTCAACGCTGCCCGTGGCCAGCGACAGCGTCACCGGCTGGCCGTTGATGGCCGCCTGGAGTGGCGCATCGGCGGCCAGCGTGATTTGCGGCGGCGGCGCAGCCGCAATCAGCGCGGCGGCACCAATAACCGGCAACCAGATCCGCCGCACGCGCACCGGTCAGGGGCACCAGTGGATATCGATGTCCATATCCAGCTCGGCCAGCAGCCGCCCGATCGGCAGAGTGCTGGACGCGCCTTGCTTGATCGCCTGCTCAAGCATCTTGCGCTTGGCGGTGCCGCTGAGCACCAATGTCACCACGCGGGCGGTGGCCAGCGTCGGGCCAGTCAGCGTCACGCGCGGCACTGGCGCATCGGCGGGCAACGGATCGGGGCGAACGCCAAGAGCCCGGCGCGCCTTTGGGCCAGCAATGGCAGCATCGAAATCCGGGCCGGGAAAGATCGAGGCCGTATGGCCATCCTCGCCCACGCCCAGCCACGCCACATCCAGCGGCCATTGCAAATCGGCCAGCCGTTCATCGGCGGCGCGGCCGGCCATCACCGGATCGCTTTCGCCAGCTGTCAGCGGGATCACCCGCGCCTTTTTGGGCAGGAACATTCGCGCCAGCATGCCGGCGTTGGACATCGGATCAGTCACGGGCACCAGCCGGTCATCGGTGGGCAGGATCGTCACATCGGCCCATTCGATCGGCATGGCCGCCAGCCGCTTAAGCGCGGGCACCGGTGTGCTGCCGCCCGGAAACGCCACCATCGCGCGGCCACGCGCCTCCAGCGCCTGGCCGATCAAATAGGCGATATCGCCCGCGACGGCTTCGGCCATTTCTTCGGCACTGTCATAGTCCCACCATTCGGCATCAATCACGCATCATCTCCGGTCAGGTATCTGCTGGCGGCATCGTATAGTTCAGCGCCAGCCGTCCGCCATCCGCATAAAGCGTTTCGCCGGTGATGTAACTGGCTTCATCACTGAGCAGAAACGCTGCGATGGCGGCAATTTCGGCCGGTTCGCCCGCGCGGCCCAGCGGCGTGCGCGACAAGATCTGCGCGCGCGCGCCGGCGTCGGCCATCACGGCATTTTTCGCCAGTTCGGTCAGGATGGTGCCTGGCCCGATGCCGACGACGCGGATCTTGTGCGGCGCCAGCGCCACGGCGGTGTTGCGCGTCAGCTGATTGAGGCCGCCCTTGGCGACATTATAGGCCAGCAGCGCCGGGATGGTGAGCAGGGCATTGACGCTGGACATGTTGACGATCACGCCGCCGCCAGCCGCGATCAGATGCGGCACGGCCAATTGCGTGGCATGGAACGCGGCGGTGAGATTGGTGGCGATTACCCGGTCAAACTGCTCGGGCGTTTCGGTGAAAACATCGCCCTTGGGCGCGATGCCGGCATTGTTGACCACACCGTCCAAGCCGCCAAAACGCGCCACGGTGGCGGCCATTGCAGCGTCGATGGCGCTGCGGCTGGTGACGTCGCAGTGGACGAAAGCCGCCGCCTCACCAATCTCTGCCGCGCGGGCTTCGCCTTCGGGCAGCACATCGGCCAGCATCACCCGCGCGCCTTCGGCGGCGCAGCGCTGCGCAATCGCCAGCCCGAGCCCACGCGCCGCGCCGGTGATGAGGATGCGGCGGTTGGCGAGGCGGGCGGGGTCCATGGCCGTGGGTTAGCGCAACTATATTGGCGCTGCCACCCCTCGCCCCGCTCGGCTGCGCCGAGTCGTCCTCTCCCGCACGATGAGAGCGTATTATTCGGTCAATTCGTTCCAGGCGTCTTTCAGCTTGTCGAAAAAGCCTTGCGCCTTGGGCGTGTTGCGGCCGCCTTCGCTGGTTTCGATCGCCTGAAACTCTTCCAGCAGCTCGCGCTGGCGCTTGGTGAGTTTGACAGGTGTTTCCACCTCGACCTGGATGACCAGATCGCCAAAGCCGCCATTGTTCAGCGCCGGCATGCCCTTGCCGCGCACCCGGAATTGCTTGCCGGTCTGCGTGCCGGGCGGCACCTTGATCACGGTCTTTTCGCGGTCCAGCGCCGGCACATCCACGTCGCCGCCCAAGGCAGCAACGGTGATCGACAGCGGCGCCAGCGCAAACAGAGTGGTGCCGTCGCGCTTGAACAGATCATGCGCCTTCAGATGCACGAAAATATACAAATCGCCGGCTGGGCCGCCGCGCGCGCCCGCTTCGCCTTCGCCGGCAACCCGAATCCTTGTGCCATCATCCACGCCGCGCGGCACATTCACATCCAGCGTTTTCTGCTTTTCCACCCGGCCGGCGCCGCCACAGCTGCTACACGGATCTGCGATGATCTGGCCCTGGCCATGGCAGGCCGGGCAGGTGCGTTCCACCATGAACAGGCCCTGCCGCATGGCAACGCGGCCATTGCCGCCGCAGGTGGTGCAGCCGCGCGCCGA
>NZ_JBBATR010000018.1:8931-49453 GCF_040398645.1 Sandarakinorhabdus sp. | reverse complement strand
TCATTGCGGCAGTTTCGTGGATTGGCGAGGAAAAGAAAAGCGGGGCCCCGGATCAGGTCCGGGGCGACGCTGCTCTTTTGAGCTGGGGGGCTCCCTCAAACAAAATGGGTCAAGGGTCCGCGACCCTTGCCGCCGGAGGCTCTTTTTGCTTTTCCGTGTCCGGGGTTGACCGACCTGTGGCATGATGACCGCCATGACAGCCCTCGCCCTTGGCCTGCGCTATTTTGCCGGTGTGTTTGTCATCGCTTTTGCGTTGGGAACGATCCGCACGCTGTGGCTGGCGCCGGCGGTGGGGGCTGTGGCCGCGGTGGCAATCGAGGTGCCGATCATTTTGGCGGTCAGCTGGTGGTGGGGGCGGCGTTTGCTGGCGCGGCGGCCGCTTGATCTGGCGGGGCGGGCGGTGATGGGCGCTTCGGCGTTTGTGTGGCTGATGATTGCCGAATTTGGCCTGGCGATGTTGATGGGCCGCGCGCCGGGCGGGTATCTGGCGTCCTTCCTTACGCCGGCCGGGCTGCTCGGTCTGGCCGGGCAGCTGGGCTTTGCGGCGCTGCCGCTTACCCTTAAGTCCAACACTGGCTAATGCTGCCTTGCAACACGGCAAGGCCAATGCTAGTCGCCCCGCAGCCGTGCTGGGCACCCCCTGCTGCGGCTTTTTATATTCCAGAACGCAGCGGGGCCGAAGCCTTGGACGCACAGATTTCTTCCAGCGTGGCCACCGGGCTTTCCGGGCGCTATGCGCGTGCGCTGTTTGCGCTTGCCGTCGAAGGCAAATCGCTGGGCGCTGTCGAAGCGAGCCTTGGCACCCTCACGCGCACGCTCGCCGAATCGACGGATTTTGCCGCGCTGGTTTCCAGCCCGGTGGTGGGCCGCGGCGCAGCGGGCGCTGCTGTCGCCGGGGTTGCTGACAATCTGGGCCTTGATGGGCTCGTCAAGAATTTCCTGGGCGTGCTGGCCGGCAATCGCCGCCTGTCGCTGCTGCCGGCGATCATTCGCGATTTTGCGGCGCTGAATGCGGCGCGCAAGGGTGAAGTGACCGCCACGGTGACGGCGGCGCACGTGCTGACGGATGCGCAGCAAGCCGCGCTGGCTGCCAAGTTGAAGGCCGGTATCGGCCGCGATGTGGCGCTGAACGTGACGGTTGATCCGGCCATCTTGGGCGGGCTTGTCGTTCGCGTCGGCAGCCGGATGATCGATTCCTCTCTCAAGACCCGGCTCGACATGCTCGGCCAGGCGCTCAAAGCGTAAGAAGGGCACAATATGGACATCAATGCCGCCGAAATCTCGCGGATCATCAAGGACCAGATCGCCAATTTCGGCACCGAGGCGCAGGTCTCGGAAGTCGGCCAGGTGCTGAGCGTCGGCGACGGCATTGCCCGTGTGCACGGCCTCGACAATGTGCAGGCCGGTGAAATGGTCGAATTTCCCGGCGGCATCCAGGGCATGGCGCTCAATCTGGAAACCGACAATGTCGGCGTCGTGATCTTTGGCTCCGATAGCCAGATCAAGGAAGGCGACACCGTCAAGCGCACCGGCACCATCGTCGATGTGCCGGTTGGCAAGGGCCTGCTCGGCCGCGTGGTTGACGGACTGGGCAACCCGATCGATGGCAAGGGCCCGATCGTGGCCACCGAACGCCGCCGCGTCGAAGTGAAGGCGCCGGGCATCATTCCGCGCAAATCCGTGCACGAACCAATGCAGACCGGCCTGAAGGCATTGGATGCGCTGGTGCCGGTTGGCCGCGGCCAGCGCGAACTGATCATCGGCGATCGCCAGACCGGCAAGACCGCCGTGGCCATCGACACGTTCATCAACCAGAAGACGGCCAACGCCGGCGATGATGAATCCAAGAAGCTGTATTGCATCTATGTCGCCATCGGCCAGAAGCGGTCGACCGTGGCGCAGATCGTGCGCGCGCTGGAAGAAAATGGCGCGATGGAATATTCGATCGTCGTGGCTGCCACCGCGTCCGAACCGGCGCCGCTGCAGTTCCTGGCGCCGTACACCGGCTGCACCATGGGCGAATATTTCCGCGACAACGGCATGCACGCCGTGATCGTGTATGACGATTTGTCCAAGCAGGCCGTGGCGTACCGCCAGATGTCGCTGCTGCTGCGCCGTCCGCCGGGCCGCGAAGCCTATCCGGGCGATGTGTTCTATCTGCACAGCCGCCTGCTGGAGCGCGCCGCCAAGATGAACGATGCGCTGGGTGCTGGCTCGCTGACGGCGCTCCCCATTATCGAGACGCAGGCCGGCGACGTGTCGGCGTACATCCCGACCAACGTGATTTCGATCACCGACGGCCAGATCTTCCTGGAGACCGAGCTGTTCTATCAGGGCGTGCGTCCGGCCATCAACGTCGGCCTGTCGGTGTCGCGCGTCGGTTCCGCCGCGCAGACCAAGGCGATGAAGAAGGTTGCCGGCTCGATCAAGCTGGAGCTGGCGCAATATCGTGAAATGGCGGCGTTCGCGCAGTTCGGTTCCGATCTTGATGCCTCGACGCAAAAGCTGCTGAACCGCGGCAAGCGCCTGACCGAGCTGCTCAAGCAAGACCAGTTCAAGCCGATGCCGTTCGAAGAGCAGGTCGTGTCGATCTTCTCGGGCGTGAACGGCTTTTTGGATGGTATCGACGCCAATGCCGTGACCCGGTTCGAAGCGTCGCTGCTCAGCCATGTCAAGTCGGCGCATGCCGATCTGCTCGCCGATATCCGCGAGAAGAAGGATCTGAGCCCGGATACGGTCGCCAAGTTGAAGGACGTCATCGGCGCCTTCGCCAAGACCTTCGCCTGAACGATCCGCAATGCCCAGCTTGAAAGCCCTCAAGGTCCGCATCACTTCGGTGAAGTCGACCCAGAAGATCACCAAGGCGATGAAAATGGTCGCCGCGGCCAAGCTGCGGCGGGCGCAGGAAGCCGCTGAAGCCGCGCGGCCCTATTCGGAGCAGATGGCGACCGTGATGGCGTCGCTGGCCAGCCGTGTCACGGTCGGGCCGGAATCGCCGAAGCTGCTGGCCGGCACTGGCGGGACCCAAGTGCATCTGCTGGTGGTCTGCTCATCGGAGCGCGGCCTCGCTGGCGGGTTCAACGGCAATATTGCCAAGCTGGCGCGGCGCACGATGGAAGAGCTGCTGGCGCACGGCAAGACCGTCAAGCTGATGTTTGTCGGCAAGAAGGCGCGCGCGCCGTTTGCCCGCACCCACAAGCAGTTGATCATCGACACTGTCGACATGACGCACATCAAGACGCTGGCGTTCAGCGATGCCAAAGCCGTGTCCGAAGCGGTCGTCAGCCGGTTTGAGGCGGGCGAATTTGATGTGGCGCATCTGTTCTTCTCCACCTTCCGCTCCGCACTGGTGCAAACCCCGACACGGTTGCAGATCATCCCGGCCGCGCTGCCGGTTGGCGATGCGGCGCAGGCCGGCGCTGATGCATCGGTGGAATATGAACCCGACGAAGAAGCCATCCTGGCCGATCTTCTGCCCAAGAATCTGGCCGTGCAGGTGTTCCGTGCCTTGCTGGAAAACGCCGCCAGCGAACAGGGCAGCCGCATGACCGCGATGGACAGCGCCACCCGCAACGCCGGTGACATGATCAATCGCCTCACCATCACTTACAACCGCACGAGACAGGCCGCGATCACCAAGGAATTGATCGAGATCATCTCGGGCGCCGAAGCGCTTTAAGGAGCCAAGCCGCATGAACGAGCAATCCAACTTTGGCACCAACAATGTCGGGCGCATCAGCCAGGTCATCGGCGCCGTTGTCGACGTGACCTTCGAAGGCGAGCTGCCGGCGATCCTGTCCGCACTGGAAACCCGCATCGGCGATCGCCGGCTGGTGTTCGAAGTCGCGCAGCATCTGGGCGAAAACGCCGTGCGCTGCATCGCCATGGACGCCACCGATGGCCTGGTGCGCGGCCAGGAAGTCGTCGACACCGGCAGCCAGATCCGCGTGCCGGTGGGCCCGGCCACGCTAGGCCGCATCATGAACGTCATCGGTGAGCCGATCGACGAGCGCGGCCCGATCGATCAGACCAACACCGCCCCGATCCATGCCATCGCCCCGGCCTTTGTTGACCAGTCGACCGAAGCCGCCATTCTCGTCACCGGCATCAAGGTCATCGATCTGCTCGCGCCTTATGCCAAGGGCGGCAAGATCGGGCTGTTCGGCGGCGCCGGCGTCGGCAAGACCGTGCTGATCCAGGAGCTGATCAACAACATCGCCAAGGGCCACGGCGGCACCAGCGTGTTCGCCGGCGTGGGTGAACGCACCCGCGAAGGCAATGATCTTTATTATGAATTCCTCGAAGCCGGCGTGATCGCGTCGGACGCGGATGGCAATGCCATTTCCGAAGGCTCCAAGGTGGCGCTGGTATATGGCCAGATGAACGAGCCGCCCGGCGCCCGCGCCCGCGTCGCGCTGTCCGGGCTGACCATTGCCGAATATTTCCGCGATGTCGAAGGCCAGGACGTGCTGTTCTTCGTCGATAACATCTTCCGCTTTACCCAGGCCGGCTCCGAAGTGTCAGCACTGCTCGGCCGCATCCCGTCGGCCGTGGGCTATCAGCCGACGCTCGCCACAGACATGGGCCAGTTGCAGGAACGCATCACCTCCACCAACAAGGGCTCGATCACCTCGGTGCAGGCGATCTATGTGCCCGCCGACGATTTGACCGACCCCGCGCCGGCCACGTCGTTTGCCCACCTTGATGCCACCACCGTGCTCAGCCGCGCGATTTCGGAGCTCGGCATCTATCCGGCGGTCGATCCACTCGATAGCACGAGCCGCGTGCTGTCGCCGCGCGTGGTGGGCGAAGAACATTATGCCGTCGCCCGATCGGTGCAGGAAGTGCTGCAGAAATACAAATCGCTGCAGGATATCATCGCCATTCTGGGCATGGACGAACTGTCGGAAGACGACAAACTGGCCGTCAGCCGCGCCCGCAAGATCCAGCGCTTCCTGAGCCAGCCGTTCCACGTCGCCGAAATCTTCACTGGCTCGCCGGGTGTGCTGGTCAGCGTTGAAGACACCATCAAAGGCTTCAAGGCCATCGTGGCCGGTGAATATGATCACCTGCCCGAAGCGGCTTTCTACATGGTCGGCACCATCGAAGATGCGGTGGCCAAGGCCAAGAAACTGGCCGCCGACGCAGCCTAAGCCAGAATGGCCCCGTCCGGCACTGCCGGATGGGGAGCAAGGACCGCAATCATGGCCGAACTTCTCGATTTCGAACTCGTCTCGCCGGAGCGCCGCATTGCCAAGGCCAAAGTGGTCATGGTGGTGGTGCCCGGCAGCGAAGGTGATTTTGGTGTGCTGGCCGGCCACGCGCCGATGATGAGCACCATCCGGCCCGGCACCATCGAAGTCTATGCCACCGAGGGCAGCAGCCCCACCGAACGCTATGAGATCGAAGGCGGCTTTGCCGAGGTGACGCCGCATGGCCTGACCATATTGGCTGAGAAAATCAGCTAATAAAGCATAGGTGCAGCCTCCGGCGGGCAGGGGTGACCCCTGCACCCAATCGTTGGATTGCAGCCATGTTTCGAAGGCCGGGAACGAGCCAAACAAGAGTGGTGCAGGGCTCAGCCCTGCCCACGTCACCCCGGACTTGATCCGGGGCGGAGGCTTCCTTGCTTTTTGCGCACGGGTTCAGCTGACAGACAGGCAGCGCCTGCAACAACAGCGCCCATATTGCTGGTTCCACCCGCCGGCAAAACCGCTTATTCTGTGGTACTTGTCTGTCCCTGGAGCTTGGTCTGATGCGCGCGTCTCTTGCCCTGATTGCACTCGCGCTGGCGGTTCCCGCTGCCGCCCAGCCTACCCCCGCCAACCCGACAACCGCAGCGCCGCGGCCGAGCATGCTGAAGCCTGCCGATATCCCGAGCGGTGACGGCAGCCTGCCGCGCCAGCGGCTGGTGACGGTGTTTGGCAACGAAGCCTGCCCGAAGCCAACATCGCCCGACGAACAAGTGGTGTGCGCGCGCCTGCCCGAATCAGATATCTACCGCATCCCCGAACGCCTGCGCCGCGCCGAAAGCCGGCAAAGCGTGCTGACTCAGAACCGCGCCATGCTGCTGGGTGACGGCACCGGCGGCGCCGGCGGCAGCATCGGCAGTTGCAGTGTGGTTGGGCCAGCCGGGTTTACCGGCTGTGACCGCCGCATGGTCGAAGCCTGGGCGCAGGACCGCACCAACCGCATGGGCTACAACGAGCCAACCCCGCGCAATTGACGTCAGAACACGCTGCCCAACCCAAAAAAAGGGGCGTCTGGCCGAACCAGACGCCCCCTTTTTTTGCCGGCTGGACCGTTTCAGTTCAACGGCTTGCTCGTCGGTGCCACATTCGGCTTGGCTGGATCGAAGCGCACGCGCACGGTTTCACCGCTGTTGCCGGGGAAATTGGTGAACAGCGCCGTGACGAGGTTTGGCACCAGCCGGGTCAGGCTGTTGCTGCTGCTCATGGTTTCGGCGCGGCCTTCGAATACGCTGCGCTTGTCGGCATTGCGATTGATGCGAATCGCCACCACCGCATTGTAAGTGGTCACGCTGTAAATATCATTGCCGAAGCCGCCGCCGAAGCCGCCGCCAAGGCCGCCAAAACCGCCCCAGCCGCCGCCCCAATAGGGACCAAAACCAAAGCCGGGGCCAAAGCCGCCGCCAAAGCCGCCAAAGCCGCCGAAGCCTGGACCAAGCCGGGTCTGCACCTTCTCACGCGGCGCGGTCACCGTATAATCCAGCATCACGGTCAACGCGGCGGCTTCCGGGCTGCCGGCTTCCTGGAAACCGGCGGCGATCAGCTTCTGGCGCACCAGATTGGCGTAGGTTGCAAATTCGAGGCCGCCAGCATTGTCCTTGTCCCGCGGTTCGATCACGAAGCTGTTGCCTGCCGGTGCCGGCAGTTGCTGAAACCGCGCCACGCGCGCTTCAAACGGCTTGACGCAGCCAACCAGTGCCAACGCCGCCAGGACGGGCAGCAACAAGCGAACGTGCGAAGAATTGACGGTCATCTGATCGGGCTCCGGGTGAACTTTGTGCAATATTTACGCGATAGCATAGGCAGCGGCAACTGACTGCATGATGAATGAACGCCGGCGCCGATCAGCGCGTGAAGCCGACGGCCCGGTGCACATCCGCCAGCACTGGCTCGGCGATGGCGCGCGCGCGGTGCGCACCGCGCGCGCAAATGGCTTCGATAGCGGTTGCATCGTCCTTCAGCGCATTGAATCGCTCGGTAATCGGCGCGAGTTTGGCCACCATCACATCCGCCAGCGCCGGCTTGAAGCCGCCGAAGCCCTTGCCGCCGAAATCGGCGAGCACTTGCGCCACGCTGCTATCGGTCAGCGCCGCCATCAGATTGACGAGATTGGCCGCTTCGGGCCGACCGGCCAGCCCGGCCGCTTCGGACGGCAGCGGCTCGGGATCGGTTTTGGCCCGCTTGATCTTGCTGGCAATGGCATCGGCGCTGTCGGTGAGGTTGATGCGGCTTTGGTCGCTGGGATCGCTTTTCGACATCTTGGCGCTGCCATCGCGCAGGCTCATCACGCGCGTGGCCGGGCCTTCGATCACCGGTTCCGGCAAGGGGAATAATTCAACATTGAAATCATTGTTGAATTTTGCCGCAATGTCGCGGGCCAGTTCCAGATGCTGTTTCTGGTCTTCGCCCACCGGCACATGGGTTGCCTGATAGGCCAAAATGTCAGCCGCTTGCAGCACCGGGTAGGTGTAGAGGCCGACCGAGGCGCCTTCCCGGTCCTTGCCGCTCTTTTCCTTGAACTGGGTCATGCGGTTCAGCCAGCCAACCCGCGCCGTGCACATCAACACCCAGGCCAGTTCGGCGTGCACGCGCACCTGGCTTTGCGGGAACAGGATGCAGCGTTCGGGATCAAGGCCGGCAGCGATCAACGCCGCCACCATTTCATGGATACCGCGCCGCAGCGTTGCGGGATCCTGCGCCATGGTGATGGCATGCAGATCGACGACGCTGAAGATGCACTCGGCTTCATCCTGCATGCGCACCCAATTGCGGATGGCACCCAGATAATTGCCCAGATGCAGATTGCCGGTGGGCTGGATGCCCGAAAAAACCCGTTTCATCAGCTTTTCCGTCTCAATTGTGCGATCAGCGCCGCCGCCGTGAACACCCCAAACAGACGCGCTGCGGCCAAATAGGCCAATATGCCCGCGCCAAGCAACAGCGCCAGTGCCGCCGCCTGGCCGACAAAGCCGGGCAGCACCATCCCTGCCATGCCCGCCTGCGCCGCCGCCAGCACCGCCAGCATTGCCAGCGTTGCCGCCGCCAGCCGCGGCAATATGCGACGCGCACGCGCGTCCAGCGCGAACTGCCCGCGCCGCGCCAGCAGCCACCACAGCGCCGCCGCATTGATCCACGCCGCCAGCGCGGTGCCCAGTGCGATGCCGATATGACCAAGTGGCCACACCAAGGCCAAGTTGGCGACCAGATTGACCAGCATGGCTGCCAGCGCCACCCGCACCGGCGTGCGCGTATCGCTGCGGGCATGAAAACCCGGCGTCAACACCTTGATCAGCACATAGGCTGGCAGGCCCAGCGCGAAGGCGGCAAGCGCAGCGGCAGTCGCGCTGGTGTCGGCCGCCGTGAACGCGCCGTGCTGGAACAACACGGCGATGATCGGCACGGCCAGCATGGCGAGGCCCACCGCAGCCGGCAGGGTGAGCAGCAAGACCAGTTCAATGGCGCGGTTCTGCTGGGCCAGCGCCGATGCGGCATCCCCGGCCGCCAGTTGCCGAGACATGGCGGGCAGCAACGCGGTGCCAACGCCGATGCCGATGATGCCCAGCGGCAACTGGTTGAGCCGGTCCGCATAATAAAGCCAGCTGACGGCGCCATCATCCAGAAACCGCGCCGCCAGCGCCGTGGAAATGACCAGGTTGATCTGGACAGCGCCGGCGCCGATCGCAGCGGGCAGGATCAGCCACAGCAGCCGCTTCACCTCGTCGGTCAGTCGCGGCCAGCGCAGGCGCAGCCCAAGGCCGGCGCGGCTGCATGACCACATCAGCCACAGCAGTTGCGCCGCGCCGCCCAGTGTCACGCACAGGGCCTGCACGCCCGCTGCGGCAACATCATCATCCCCCGCCGACCACAGCAGGCCGGCGATCAGCACCAGATTGAGCAGCACCGGCGCCGCCGCATTGACCGCAAAACGCCCAACCGCGTTGAGCAAACCGCCGAGCAGCGACACCAGGCTGATCAGCATCAGATACGGAAACGTCAGCTGCGTGAAGTGCACCGTGAGGGCAAATTTGCCTGGCGCGGCGTCCGGGAAGCCGCCGGTGAGCGCCCATACCACTGGCGCTGCGCAGATGACCATGACGGCGGTGAACAGGATCAGGAACGGCAGCAGCACCGCCAGCACGGCTTCGGCAAAGCGCCGGGCGGCAGCGGTTCCGGCATTGTCGGCCGCCATCTTCTGGCCGAGCATGGGCACAAAGGCGGAATTGAGGGCGCCTTCGGCAAACAACGCACGAAACAAATTGGGCAGGCGCTGCGCAATCAGGAACGCATCAGCGGCAGGGCCCGCACCAAGCAGAGCAGCCTGCAACACATCCCGGACGAACCCAGCGATGCGCGAAACCAGCGTCAGGCTGCCGATGGTGGCTGCGGCGCGAAAGAGGCTCATCGCTGATGCTCAGGGGAGGCAGATGCCTGGTGCGGCCCGCGCATGCCATCCAACTCCCGCCGGACTGTCACCGCCCGGCCACGGCCAATGCCGCAGCCAGGGCGCAAAATATCAGGCGTTGCCGACCTGACCCTGCTGGGACATGTACAGCGCGCCAAAATCGATCGGATCGAGCATCAGCGGCGGGTAACCGCCATCGCGCACAGAATCGGCGATGATACGCCGCGCGAACGGGAACAGGATCCGCGGCGCTTCGATGATGCAGAACGGCTCCAACGCTTCGTCCGGAACATTCTGCAGGCCAAACAGGCCGCCGTAAACCAGATCGACGATGAAGGTTGGCGAACCGTCAACCTCGGCCTTGGCGGTGATCTTCAGTTCGACTTCAAAGACATTATCGGCCACCTTGCGGGCATTTACACCAACATTGACATCGATGCTCGGCTGGCCCTGCGTTTGCAGGCTGGCGGGCGCGTTTGGATTCTCGAACGAGAGATCCTTTACATATTGGGTGATGATCGCCACCTGCGGCAGCGGTTCATTGTCAAAGCCGTTTTCAGGCGATGCGCCCAGATCGATGGCATCGGTCATGCTGACTATATCCCTATGAAAGCAAGCTGAGCTTATTCGTCGTCACCAAACTCAGCGATCGGGCCGGAATCCTGGCCCTTGGCTGCGGTATCGCGATCAACAAACTCGACAATGGCCATGGGCGTGGCATCGGAACGGCGAATACCGGCCTTGACGACGCGGATGTAGCCGCCGGCGCGGGCGGCGTAGCGATCGGCGATCACGTCAAACAGCTTGATCAGCTGCACATCATCGCCAAGCCGGGCCATAGCCAAGCGGCGGTTGGACAGACCGCCATGCTTGGCCAGCGTCACCAGCTTTTCAACATAGGGACGCAGTTCCTTGGCCTTTGCCAAGGTCGTCTTGATCTGCTCGTGCTTGATAATGCTTGCAGCCATGTTGCGCAGCATCGCGATGCGGTGCGCGCTGGTGCGGCTGAGTTTGCGGTGGGCAACGCCGTGGCGCATGATGTGTCTCCGTTCGTATCAAGGCCGTATCAGGCACCTTGATCCTGGCTGGTGTTGGGGCCAGCCACTATCCCCTGCTGCCCGTTCGGGCAGATGGTGCACGGCGTGGCCGCGCACCAGATAGACGATAAGCTTTCTGCGACCAACGCTGCGCGCTGGCCGCGGGCTGCCGATCAAAACTCCTGTTCGAGCTTCTTGGCCATTTCCTCGATATTCTCCGGCGGCCAACCGACGATTTCCATGCCGAGGCGCAGGCCCATCTGGGTCAGCACTTCCTTGATTTCGTTCAATGACTTGCGGCCAAAGTTCGGCGTGCGCAACATCTCGCTTTCGGTCTTCTGCACCAGATCGCCGATGTAGATGATATTGTCGTTCTTCAGGCAATTTGCCGAACGCACCGACAATTCCAACTCATCCACCTTCTTGAGCAGGTAGCGGTTGATGCTGGTGCTATCATCGACCTCGACGACATTGCCAGGCGCGCTGTGCGCAACCGGGGCCGGCGCGGCGACATCTTCGAAATTCACGAACAGTTGCAACTGGTCCTGAAGGATCTTGGCGCCATAGGCCAAGGCATCATCCGGGGACAGGCTGCCATCGGTTTCCACCGTAATCGTCAGCTTGTCGTAATCCAGTTCCTGGCCGACACGGGTGTTATCGACCTTGTAGCTGACCTGACGCACCGGCGAATAGAGCGCGTCCACCGGCACCAGACCGATCGGCGCATCGGCCGGCCGGTTGGCGCTGGCCGGGACATAGCCCTTGCCGGCTTCGATGGTGAGCTCCATGTTCAGCGTAGCGCCTTCGTCGAGCGTGCAGATGACGAGGCCGGTGTTCATCACTTCCATGTCGCCGGTGACGGCGATCTGGCCAGCGGTAACCGGGCCGGGGCCGGTTGCATTCAAGTAGACCCGCTTGGGCTGATCGCCCGCCATGCGGATGGCAACCTGCTTGATGTTGAGCACGATGTCGGTCACGTCTTCACGCACGCCGGTCAGGCTGGAGAACTCGTGAAGCACGCCATCGATCTTGATGGCGGTGATGGCCGCACCTTGCAGCGACGACAACAGCACCCGCCGCAAAGCGTTGCCAAGCGTCAGCCCAAAGCCCCGCTCCAATGGTTCCGCAACAAAGGCGGCCTTGTTCCTGCCGTCACCGGTGGCGCGTTGCTCCAGACGGCTGGGCTTTTTGAGTTCGGTCCAATTTTTGGCGATAACTGCCACAATGTTCACCTCGGTCTTGGGAGGGGGCGGATCGTCACCCGCACATCCCGTTGTACGTTGGGTATGGAACGCAAGCGCCGTCGGGGCCCCGGCGCCAGGGCAGATGGTTTAAACGCGCCGGCGCTTGGGCGGACGCACGCCGTTGTGCGGTATCGGTGTCACGTCCCGGATGGCAGTGATGGTGAAACCCACCGCCTGAAGGGCGCGCAACGCCGATTCGCGGCCCGACCCGGGGCCACGCACTTCGACTTCCAGCGTGCGGACGCCGTGTTCGGCGGCCTTCTTGCCGGCATCTTCGGCAGCCATCTGCGCCGCGAACGGCGTCGATTTGCGGCTGCCCTTGAAACCACATGTACCAGCCGACGACCAGGCAATCGCATTGCCCTGCGCATCGGTGATGGTGATCATGGTATTGTTGAAGCTGGCGTTGACATGCGCCACGCCACTCGTGATGTTCTTGCGCTCCCGGCGCTTGATGCGTGCTACTTCGCGAGCCATTGTCTGTGTCCTAAATGCCTGTGATGAAGAAGAGCGGCGGTTACGCGCTTACTTCTTCTTGCCAGCGATCGGCTTGGCCTTGCCCTTGCGGGTGCGGGCGTTGGTGTGGGTACGCTGGCCGCGTACGGGCAGACCCTTGCGATGGCGCAGGCCGCGGTAGCAGGCGAGATCCATCAGCCGCTTGATGTTCATGCTGTTCTGGCGGCGCAGATCGCCTTCCACCGTCAATTCGCGGTCGATCTTCTCACGGATCAACAAGATCTCGGCGTCGGTCAAGTCCTGCACCCGGCGCTCGGGCGGAAAGCCAAGCTCGGAGGCCATACGACTGGCCGTGGTGCGGCCAATGCCATGAATATAGGTCAAGGCGATTTCTACGCGCTTGTTGGTCGGGATATTGACCCCGGCAATACGTGCCACAAACTATTCCTTTCATGCTCCACGGCGGTCCGGGGCGGAGGACTGCCATCTCAGCGCAGCGTGCCGGCGTCTGTAAATAGCCGGGTCCACGTCCGTCAATGCGGAACGGCGGGGTTAGGCATGAGTCGCACGTTTGTCAAGCCTGCTCCGCAATAGCCCACGCGCCATTGGCTGACGATCAGAATATGGCGTCAATGCTTTGCGCAACGGCATCCATGTCAGCCATGCCATCCACTCGCGAAAAAATGCCCCTGGCGGCGTAATGCGGCAAGATTGGCGCTGTTTTGGCACGATATTCTGCCATGCGCTGGCGCACCGTAGCTTCGTTGTCGTCTGCGCGCCGCTTGAATTGGGTCGAACCGCACGCATCGCAAACTCCGGGGGTCACCGGCAGCTTGAAGTGATCATGGTAGCCTTCGCCGCAATTGGCGCAGGTGAACCGGCCGGTGATCCGCTCGACCAGCGCGTCTTCATCGACAACCAGTTCGATCACGTGATCCAGCGCCAAGTCCTTTTGGGCCAGCATTGCATCGAGGGCATGGGCCTGCACGGTCGTGCGCGGATAACCATCAAGGATGAAACCCGCACGCGCATCGGGCTGATCAAGCCGCTCCGACAAGATGCCATTGACGATCTCGTCTGATACCAGCCCACCGCTTTCCATCACGGATTTCGCCGCCAAGCCGACAGGCGTACCCGCAGCGACAGCGGCGCGCAGCATGTCACCGGTCGACAGTTGCACCATGCCGAGATTTTTCATCAAACGGCCAGCCTGCGTCCCCTTGCCCGCACCTGGCGGGCCCAGCAATATCAGATTCAACGGCGATTCCCCCTGAGTTTGGACTTCTTGATGAGTCCTTCATATTGATGCGCGAGCATGTGGCTCTGGATTTGCGCGACGGTATCCATCGTCACGTTCACCACGATCAGCAGCGATGTGCCGCCGAAATAAAATGGCACCTTCAGCTCACTGATCAAGAATTCCGGCATCAGACAGATCAGCGTCAGATAGGCAGCGCCAACCACCGTAAGCCGCGTGAGCACATAATCAAGATAGTCCGACGTGCGGGCACCGGGGCGAATGCCAGGCACGAAGCCGCCATATTTCTTCAGATTTTCCGCGGTTTCCTCGGGGTTGAACACCACCGCCGTATAAAAGAAACTGAAGAAGATGATGCCGGCGGCATAGAGGAACATGTACAGCGGCGCACCGTGTTGCAGCGCGGTTGTCACCGTGGTTAGCCACTCGGGCGCGGTGCCCTGCTGGCTGAAAAATTGCGCAACCGTGAGCGGCATCAACAGCAAGGACGACGCAAAGATCGGCGGAATCACGCCAGCGGTGTTGATTTTCAGCGGCAAATGGCTCGAATCGCTCTGTGATCCGCGATTGGCGGTCTGGCGTTTGGGATACTGAATCAGGATCTTGCGCTGCGCCCGTTCCATCAGACAGATGAACGCAATCGTCGCCAGCGCCACCACGGTGACCAGCAAGACAAACCCCGCCGAAAGCGCGCCGGTGCGGCCCTGTTCGAACATGGTGCCCAGCGCAATCGGCAATTGCGCGACAATGCCGGCCATGATGATCAGCGAAATACCGTTGCCAATGCCGCGGCTGGTGATCTGCTCGCCAAGCCACATCAGGAACATGGTGCCGCCCAGCAGCGAGATCACCGTCGAAACCCGAAAAAACCAGCCCGGATCGATCACAGCCGATGCGCCGGTGCCGGCCCCCCAGCTTTCAAGGCCGACGGCAATGCCGTAACCCTGCACAAGGGTCAGAAACACGGTGCCGTAGCGTGTATACTGGTTCAGCGTCTTGCGGCCTGCCTCGCCTTCCTTTTTCAAGGACATGAAGCTGGGGATCAGACTGGTGAGCAGCTGCACCACGATCGACGCCGTAATGTACGGCGTGACGCCCAAGGCGATCAGGCTCATGCGCTCCAGGGCGCCGCCAGAGAACATGTTGAAGAAATCGAGGACGCCGCCGCGCGTCTGCGCAAACAGGCTGTTCAGCGCCAGCGGATCAATGCCCGGCAGCGGCACAAAGCTGATCAAACGAAACACGATCAAGGCGCCCAGCGTGAACCAGATCCGGTTCTTCAGCTCGGTCGCCTTGGAAAAATTGGCGAACGACAAGTTCGCTGACATTTGTTCAGCGGCTGACGCCATGGCAACTTACCCGATCATGTTGGTCCATAAACGGCAAAGCGCCGCATGCACAGCCCATGTAGGCGACACGCGGCGCAATTGCCATGGGGTCCAATGCCCCGGACGGTTGCTTACTTGCTGGCCTTGGCGGCGCGGGCAATGGCACGCGCTGCCTTCTGCTCATCCCGGCTGAGCGGTTCCGGCGCCGGTGCCGGCAGTTCGATTGTTCCGCCAGCGGCTTCGACGGCGGCCTGGGCTGTGGCCGATGCGCCAGCAACCTTGAGCGACACCTTGGCGGTGAGCGTACCAACGCCGAGCAGACGCACACCGTCGCGGGCGTGGGTGATGATGCCGCCGTCCACCAGCGCCTGCGCGTCAATCACCTGGCCGGCATCAATCCGACCGGCATCAATGGCAGATTGCAGCGTACCCAAATTGAGCACGGCATAATCCTTGCGGAAGATGTTGTTGAAGCCGCGCTTCGGGATGCGCATGTGCAGCGGCATCTGGCCGCCTTCGAAGCCCTTGATCGCGACGCCGGAGCGGCTGGTCTGGCCCTTCTGGCCGCGGCCAGAGGTCTTGCCAACGCCGGAGCCGATGCCGCGGCCAACGCGCACGCGCTTCTTGCGGGCGCCGGGATTGTCGTGAAGATCGCTTAATTTGGTCGTCATGGGATGCACTCGCTTTCGCTTACGCGCTGATGGACAGGCTACGCCGCCGCTGGATGGACCATAGGACGACGCAGCGTATTGAGTTTAGCCGACTTCTTCGACCTTCAGCAGATGCGCGATGCGCTTGATCATGCCGCGAATTTCCGGCGTGTCAGTGTGCTCGCGCGACCGATGCATCTTGTTGAGGCCGAGCCCGATCAGATTCTGTTCCTGAACCGGGGTGCGGCGGATCGGCGAACCGATCTGGGTGACTTTCACTTTTGCCATGGGTTCGTTCCTTATGCCACGGCTTCGGCGTCAGCTTCGGCCGCCTTGACCGAACCATCACCGCGCCGCGCCAGCAGATCCACAACCTTCTTGCCGCGGCGCTGGGCCACGCTCTTGGGGCTGACCTGGCCAGCCAGAGCAGCAAATGTGGCGCGGATCATGTTGTAGGGATTGTTGGTGCCAACCGACTTGGTGACCACGTCGGCCACGCCCAGCGATTCGAACACGGCGCGCATCGGGCCACCAGCGATGATGCCGGTGCCCTGCGTGGCCGAGCGCACATAGACTTTGCCGGCACCGAAATGGCCGTAGGCATCATGGTGCAGCGTGCGGCCATCGCGCAGCGAAACGCGGATCATCGCCTTCTTGGCAGCAGCGGTTGCCTTGGCAATGGCCTCCGGCACTTCCTTGGCCTTGCCGTGGCCAAAACCAACGCGGCCTTTGCCGTCGCCGACAACAACCAAAGCTGCAAACCCGAAGCGCTTGCCGCCCTTCACGGTCTTGGAGACGCGGTTGATGTGGACCAGCTTTTCGATCAGCTCTTCGCCGGGCGGTTCGCCATTGTTGTCACGGCCACGCTTGTTACGGTCACCACCCGGGCCACCACGGCGATCATTGCCGCCGCGATTGCCGCCGGGGCCGCCGCGATTGCCGCCGGGGCCGCGATTGCCGCCTGGGCCGCGATTATTGCCGCGGCCATCAGCGTCCGGCGCTGCGCCGGTGCCTGAAACTTCATCTACCATATCAGAACTCCAACCCGCCTTCGCGGGCGCCCTCGGCCAAGGCTTTCACGCGGCCATGGAACAGGAAACCACCACGATCGAACACAACCGCTGACACGCCAGCGGCCTTGGCACGCTCAGCAAGGCGCTTGCCCACGTCGGCGGCAGCCATTGTGGTTGCACCAGACACGTCACGCACATCTTTCTCAA
Source organism: Sandarakinorhabdus sp. (assembly GCF_040398645.1). Taxonomy (GTDB): domain Bacteria; phylum Pseudomonadota; class Alphaproteobacteria; order Sphingomonadales; family Sphingomonadaceae; genus Sandarakinorhabdus. The sequence goes on along the minus strand of NZ_JBBATR010000018.1, from coordinate 32,609 downwards.
GGCTCGAAGCCGAAGCCAGGGTGATGCCCTTGGTATCGTCGATGACCTGCGCATAGATATGCTGCGAAGAGCGATGGATGGACAGACGCGGGCGACCACCGCTCTTGAGGCGGATGGCCGTGCGCACGCGGCGCCGGCGCTGATCGAAAGGCGTGAGTTTGCTCATTTCTTCTTCCCTTCCTTCCGGAAGATGACTTCGCCGCGATACTTGATGCCCTTGCCCTTGTACGGCTCGGGCTTGCGCCAGCGGCGGATTTCGGCGGCCACCTGGCCAACACGCTGCTTGTCGGACCCGGTGATTTCCACCGTCGTCTGATCCGGCGTCTTGATGGTGATGCCTTCGGGGATGGCATAATCCACATCGTGGCTGTAGCCGAGCTGCAGCTTGAGATTGGTACCCTGCACCGACGCACGGTAACCGACCCCGGTGATGACCAGAACCTTGGTGAAACCGTCGCTGACGCCGGTCACCAGATTGGAAACCAACGTGCGCTGCATGCCCCAGAAAGACCGGGCGCGCTTGGTATCGGTTGCCGGCAGCACCGCGATCTGGCCGCCATCAATGGTGTAGCTGATATCATCAGCCAACGGCATCGACATCGCGCCCTTGGGCCCGGTGACCGACAACATGCGATCGTTGATGGTGGCGGTGACACCGGCCGGAATGGCAACGGCCTTTTTTCCAATGCGCGACATATCAGAACACCTGGCAGAGGATTTCGCCGCCGACATTCTTGTCACGCGCTTCCGCGTCGGACAGAACACCCTGCGGGGTCGAAACGATGACGATACCCAAACCGTTGCGAATGCGCGGAAGCTCGGTGGCGCCGCTGTAAACGCGGCGGCCAGGCTTGGACACACGGGCCACGTGCTGGATGGCGGGACGACCTTCGAAATATTTCAGGTCGATACGCAGATTCTGGTGCACGCCATCGAGCACCGACGAATAACCGCGGATGTAGCCTTCGCGCTGCAAAACATCGAGCACGCGAGCGCGCAAGCGGGATGCGGGGCTGATGATCGAATCCTTGCGGGCCTGCTGGCCGTTACGGATCCGGGTGAGCATATCGCCCAGAGGATCAGACATTGACATGGGTCTATCCTTACCAGCTCGACTTCGTCACACCGGGGATCAGGCCCTTGTTGGCCAGTTCCCGCAGCATGATGCGCGAAAGCTTGAACTTGCGGTAATAGGCGCGCGGGCGCCCGGTGAGTTCGCAACGGTTGCGCACCCGGGTCGGGTTCGCATTGCGCGGCAACGTGGACATCTTGAGACGCGCCATCAACCGTTCCTCATCGGGACGGCTGGTGTCGGCAGCAATCGCCTTCAACACGGCAAATTTGCCGGCATATTTGACCACAAGAGCCTTGCGACGCTCGTTCTTGTTGATCATGGACAGCTTTGCCATGGCTCAGGCCGCCTTCTTTTCAAGAGTGTAACCCACAAACGGAAACCCGAAGAGCGCGAGCAGCGCACGCGCTTCATCATCGGTCTTTGCGGAGGTCGCCACGATGATGTCCATGCCGCGGATCTTTTCGATCCGGTCATAGTTGATTTCCGGGAAAATCAGCTGTTCCTTGATGCCCATGGCGTAATTGCCACGGCCATCGAACGACTTGGGCGACAGGCCGCGGAAATCGCGAACACGCGGCAGGGCGATGGTCACCAGACGATCAAGGAAATCATACATGCGGTCACGGCGCAGCGTAACCTTGCAGCCGATCGGCATGCCTTCACGCAGCTTGAACTGCGCCACCGACTTCTTGGCGCGGCAGATCACCGGGCGCTGGCCCGCGATCAGGGCCATTTCACCGGCGGCCTGTTCGACCTTCTTCTTGTCCTGGGTGGCTTCACCGACGCCCATGTTGAGCACGATCTTCTGGATCTTCGGCACTTCCATCAGGTTGTTGTAACCGAACAGTTCGACCATGCGGGGACGAACGAGATCCGCATACAGGGTCTGCATGCGCGGCGTGATCTGGGTGATGTTCTCAGCCATCGATACGGGCTCCCGACTTCTTGGCGACGCGCACCTTTTTGCCGTCGACCATCTCGAAACCGACGCGAGTCGGTTGACCCGTGGTCGGGTCCTTGATCGCCACCTTGCACGACGCCATCGGCGCTTCGATGCGCTCGATACCGCCATTGGGGTTAGACTGCGACGGCTTGTTGTGGCGGGTAATCAGATTGATGCCCGACACCACCAATTTGCCATCGCGCGGCAAATTGCGGGTCACGGTGCCTTCCTTGCCCTTGTCCTTGCCGGACAGGACGATGACAGTGTCACCCTTTTTGATCTTCAGAGCACTCATTACAGCACCTCCGGCGCCAGGCTGATGATCTTCATGTGGCCCGACGCACGCAGCTCGCGCACCACTGGCCCAAAGATACGGGTGCCGATCGGCTCCTCGTTCTTGTTGATGAGCACGGCGGCGTTGCTGTCGAAGCGGATCACCGAGCCATCGGCGCGGCGGATATCCTTGGCGGTGCGCACCACAACAGCGCGGTGCACATCACCCTTCTTCACCTTGCCCTTGGGCTGCGCTTCCTTCACCGACACGACAATGATGTCGCCCACGCCGGCAAAGCGGCGCTTGGAGCCGCCCAGGACTTTGATGCACATCACCCGCTTGGCGCCGCTATTGTCCGCCACATCAAGGTTCGTCTGCATCTGGATCATGTTTTCGATCCTTCACTCATAAGTCTGCCGATTCCGACCGGCAGACGCCTCTGAAAATTCGAAAGCCCGGCCCGGCCGGGTTTTTCGAGCACTGTTCGCGAAAAGGACGGTCAGCCGACCTTTTCAAGAACCAACCATGTCTTCAGCTTGGACATCGGTGCACATTCTTCAATGCGAACCTTGTCACCGGCCTTGATCACATTGCCCTCATCGTGGGCGTGATACTTCTTCGAACGACGGATGATCTTGCCATAAACCGGGTGAGCGACCTTGCGCTCCACCAGCACAACCACGGTCTTGTCGCCCTTGTCGGACACCACGGTGCCCTGCAATACACGTTTTGGCATGTTTAAGCTCCTGCCTGCACGGCCTTGCGGCCGGATTGCAGGGTCTTGATGCGAGCAATGGTGCGGCGCACTTCGCGCACCCGGCCCGGCCGTTCCAATTGGCCCGTAGCCGCCTGAAACCGCAGGTTGAACTGCTCGCGCTTCATCTCGGCAAGCCGAGTGGCGAGTTGATCGTCGGTCGCAACCTTGAGATCAGCGAAAATCTTGTTGGCCATGGCTCTCAATCCTGGCTGGTCGGTTCGCCGAGGCGAACCACCATCTTGACTTTGATCGGCAGCTTGGCTGCCGCGCGTTCAAAGGCACCGGCAGCCACATCGTGCGGCACGCCATCAAGCTCGAACATGATGCGGCCAGGCTTGACCCGGGCCACCCAGAACTCCGGCGAACCCTTGCCGGAGCCCATGCGGACTTCAGCAGGCTTGGTCGACACGGGCAAATCCGGGAAAATCCGAATCCACAGCCGTCCCTGACGCTTGATGTGACGCGAAATCGCACGGCGAGCCGCTTCGATCTGGCGAGCGGTAACCCGCTCCGGCTCCATGGCCTTCAGGCCAAAAGCGCCGAAATTGAGCGCGGTGCCGCCCTTGGCATTGCCATGGATACGGCCTTTGAACGCCTTGCGGAACTTGGTGCGCTTTGGTGACAACATTGCCTATTCCTCCTCAGCGCGCCGGACGAACGCCAGAGGTCTGGGCTTCCATCATCAGGCGGTCCTGGGCCATCGGATCGTGGCCAAGGATTTCACCCTTGAAAATCCAAACCTTGACGCCGCACACGCCATAAGCGGTGTGGGCCTGGTGTTCGGCGTAATCGACATTGCCGCGCAGCGTGTGCAACGGCACCCGGCCTTCGCGATACCATTCGATACGCGCGATTTCGGCGCCGCCAAGACGGCCCGAGCAGGTGATCTTGATGCCTTCGGCGCCCAGACGCAGCGCCGATTGCACGGCACGCTTCATGGCACGGCGGAACGCGATGCGCCGCTCCAGCTGATCAGCAACACCAGCGGCCACCAGCTTGGCATCGATTTCCGGCTTGCGGATTTCGACGATGTTCAAGCTGACTGCGCTCTTGGTCATCTGACCGATCTGATTCTTCAGCTTCTCGATGTCAGCGCCCTTCTTGCCGATGATCACGCCGGGGCGGGCAGCAAAGATTGACACGCGGCACAGCTTGGCCGGACGCTCGATCACCACCTTGGAAATCGCGGCCTGGCCGTGATGCTTGATGATGAATTCGCGGATGCGCAAATCCTCGAGCAGCAAATTGCCATACTCGTTGCCGCGGGCAAACCAGCGGCTGTCCCAAGTGCGGTTGATCTGCAGGCGCAGACCAATGGGGGAACTCTTGTGACCCATTATTCGGCGCTCCCGCTTTCGTCCATCTCACGCACGACAACGCGCAGGCGGCTGAACGGCTTGGTGATGGAAGCGGCTCGGCCGCGCGCCCGCGGCGTGAAACGCTTCATGGTGATCGCCTTGCCAACGCTGGCTTCCTTGACAATCAGCGCATCGACATCGAGATTATGGTTGTTTTCGGCGTTGGCGACGGCCGAAGCCAACACCTTGCGCACATCAACAGCCATCGCCTTGGTGGAGAAGGTCAGGATGTTCAGTGCGTCCGACGCCTTGCGGCCACGGATCAGACCAGCAACCAGATTGAGCTTGTAGGCCGAACCGCGAATGGTGGTGGCAATCGCCAGCGCCTCACGGTCGCCGACCTTGCGGGGTGACTTGGGCTTGGACATCAGCGCTTGCCCTTCTTGTCAGCAGCGTGACCCGGGAAGAAGCGCGTTGGCGCAAATTCACCGAGCTTCATGCCGACCATGTCTTCATTGACCATGACCGGGATGTGCTTCTTGCCATTGTAAACGCTGAAGGTGAGGCCAATGAATTGCGGCAGGATGGTGGAGCGGCGCGACCAGGTCTTGATCGGCGCGCGGCCACCCGAAGCCTGTGCGGTTTCGGCCTTCTTCAACAACGAGAGGTCCACAAACGGACCTTTCCAAACGGAGCGGCTCATGCGCGCTTACCTCTTTTTCTTGGCGTGGCGCGAGCGGATGATCATGTGATCCGTCGCCTTGTTGGAACGCGTCTTCATGCCCTTGGTCGGCTTGCCCCACGGCGTGACCGGGTGACGGCCGCCTGAGGTCCGGCCTTCGCCGCCGCCATGCGGGTGATCGACCGGGTTCTTGGCAACGCCGCGTGTCAGCGGGCGGTAGCCGAGCCAACGGTTGCGGCCGGCCTTGCCGAGATTCTGGTTGCTGTTGTCGGGGTTCGACACCGCGCCAACAGTCGCCATGCACTCGGAACGGACATAACGCTGCTCACCGCTGTTCAGGCGGATGATCACCATGCCCTTGTCGCGGCCCACCACCTGCACGAACGCACCGGCGGCGCGGGCCATCTGGCCGCCCTTGCCGGGCTTCAGCTCGATGTTGTGCACGATGGTGCCAACCGGAATCTGGCCGATTTCCATGGCGTTGCCCGGCTTCACATCAACCTTCTTGCCAGCAATGACGCTGTCACCAACGTTCAGACGCTGCGGCGCGATGATATAGGCCTGGGTGCCTTCCTTGTCGGCATACTTGACCAGCGCGATGAACGCGGAGCGATTGGGATCATACTCCAGCCGTTCAACCGTTGCCGGCACGTCCCACAGGCGGCGCTTGAAATCGACGATGCGATACAGGCGCTTGTGACCGCCGCCAATGCCGCGCGCCGTGGCGTGGCCCTTGTTGTTGCGCCCACCGGACTTGCTCAGGCCTTCGGTCAACATCTTGACCGGGCGGCCCTTGAACAACGCCGAACGATCGACGAGCACCAGGCCGCGCTGGCCCGGGGTTGTCGGATTATAGCTCTTGAGTGCCATTATACTGGTCCCGCCCTCAGATGCTGGTGGTGACGTCGATGCGGTCGCCATCGGCAACCGTCACCACGGCCTTCTTCACGTCAGACCGGCGATACTCCTGGCCCTTCCACCGCTTGGTCTTGCCCTTGGCAACCAGCGTGTTCACGGCCAGCACCTTGACGCCGTACAGCGCTTCGATGGCGGCCTTGATCTGCGGCTTTGTGGCATCGCGAGCGACTTGAAACACAACCTGGTTGTACTCGGACACCAGGGTCGATTTTTCCGTGATCACCGGCTTCACGACAATGTCGTAATGCTTGATATCGATGTTAGCCATTGACCCGGGCCTCCAGAGCCGAAACGGCAGCGCGGGTCAGCACCAGCGTGTCGTGGTTGAGGATGTCATAGACGTTGGCACCGATCGCCGGCAGCACGTCGATGTGGGGCACGTTGGCCGAGGCGCGGGCAAAGCCGACATCCACGGCGGCGCCATCAATGAACAGACCCGATGTGATGCCCAGCGCGCTCATCGATGCGATGAAGGCCTTGGTCTTGGCTTCGCCAAGGTTCAGGTCTTCCACGATGATCAGCTTGCCTTCCTGGGCCTTCACGCTGAGCGCGGTGGCCAGGCCAAGACGACGGATCTTCTTGTTGAGCGACGGATCGAAATCACGAACGCGGGGACCATGGGCCTTGCCGCCGCCGATGAACTGCGGTGCAGCTCGGTTGCCGTGACGGGCCCGGCCGCCGCCCTTCTGGTTGCCCAGCTTCTTGCCGGTGCGCGAAACTTCGCTGCGTTCGCGTGCCTTGCGGGCGGTGCCGCGGCGCTTTTCGAGCTGCCAGGTCACCACACGGTGCAAGATGTCGAGGCGCGGTTCCTTGCCGAACACTGCCTCCGACAATTCCATCTCGCCGGCATCAGCGGCAGTCAGGGTTGTTACCTGAACCTTCATGATCAGGCCCCCGTCGTTTCGTTGGTGGTGGTTTCGTCAGTCGCTTCGGGCGCGGCAACAGCCGTTTCCAGAGCAACATCGTTGGCGACAGCGCGCAGCGAGGCCGGATACGGGGCGTCTGCACTGCGCGGCACCTTCACAGCGTCCTTGATGAGCAGCCAGCCGCCCTTCGATCCAGGCACCGAGCCCATCACGAACAGCAGGCCGCGATCGACATCGGTCGACACGATTTCAAGATTTTGCTGGGTGCGCTGGCGGGCGCCCATGTGCCCGGCCATTTTCTTGCCCTTGAACACCTTGCCCGGATCCTGGCGCTGGCCAGTCGAGCCGTGCGAACGGTGCGAGACCGAGACACCGTGGGTGGCGCGCAAGCCGCCGAAATTCCAGCGCTTCATGACGCCGGCAAAGCCCTTGCCCTGCGTCACGCCGGTCACGTCGACGAGCTGGCCGGCAATGAAATGGTCGGCGCTAATCGTAGCGCCGGTTTCCAAGATGGCGTCTTCCGAAACCCGGAATTCCGCAACCTTGGCCTTCAGCTCCACTTCAGCCTTGGCGAAGTGGCCGCGTTCCGGTTTGCTGGTGTTCTTGGCCTTCCGAACGCCGGCGCCAAGCTGCACGGCGGTGTAGCCATCGGTCGCGTCGGTTTTCACCGCAACGACCTGGTTGTTTTCGAGGGCGAGGACGGTGACAGGCACGTGGCGGCCATCGTCGCGGAAAATCCGCGTCATCCCCATTTTCTTCGCGATCACACCTATGCGCATGACCTTATCCTTTCATCAGAGGCCCTCTCCTGCTCTGCAGGTTCCCCGGTTTTGCCGGGAAAGGGGCGTGACCCTTCCAAATTCGCTCCGCGTATTTGGCTGGGCGGTTACTTGCCGAGCTTGATTTCCACATCCACGCCAGCGGCCAGATCGAGCTTCATCAGCGCGTCCACCGTTTGCGGGGTTGGGTCAACAATATCGAGGAGGCGCTTGTAAGTGCGCACTTCGAATTGCTCACGGCTTTTCTTGTCGACATGCGGCGAACGGTTCACGGTGAAACGTTCAAAACGCGTCGGCAAAGGAATCGGGCCACGAATGGCTGCACCAGTCCGCTTGGCAGTGTCAGCGATCTCACCCGTGGCAATATCGAGCACACGGTGATCAAACGCCTTAAGGCGGATGCGGATATTCTGAGCGTCCATAGTGCCTATCTTGTCAAACAAACCTGCATTTCATCAGGCAAAAAAACGAACCGGCGGAATCCCGAAAATGCTCGGGGTTACACCGGCCGCTTGAAATACTGCTTCGGAGTTTGGCGGCCCAGGATTGCACCTGTTCTGCCCTGCTCCTGATGTTGCACACAGATTGCCGCGCGACAACGAATCAAGGCCGGTCCCCGAAGGAACCGGCGCTTTACACTCACTTGATGATGGATGCAACCACGCCGGCACCAACGGTGCGGCCACCTTCGCGAATAGCGAAGCGCAGGCCCTGCTCCATGGCGATCGGGGCAATCAGCTTCACCTTCAGCTGGACGTTGTCGCCCGGCATGACCATTTCGGTGCCTTCTGGCAGCTCAACAGTGCCAGTGACATCGGTGGTGCGGAAGTAGAACTGCGGGCGGTAGTTGGCGAAGAACGGCGTGTGACGGCCACCTTCATCCTTCGACAGCACATAGACTTCGGCGGTGAACTCGGTGTGCGGCTTGATCGTGCCGGGCTTGCACAGCACCTGGCCGCGCTCCACATCTTCACGGCCAACGCCGCGCAGCAGCGCACCAATGTTGTCGCCAGCCTGGCCCTGATCGAGCAGCTTGCGGAACATTTCCACGCCGGTGCACACCGTCTTGCGGGTGTCGTTGATACCAACGATTTCGATTTCCTCGCCCACCTTGACGATACCGCTTTCAACGCGGCCAGTGACCACAGTGCCGCGGCCCGAGATCGAGAACACGTCTTCGATCGGCATCAGGAACGGACGGTCCAGCGCACGCTCCGGCTGCGGGATCCAGCTGTCGACAGCGGCCATCAGCTTGAGCACGGCCGAGCGGCCGAGCTCTTCGTTGGTGCCGTCCAGCGCCTTCACGGCCGAACCGGCGATGATCGGGATATTGTCACCGTCAAAGTCATACTTCGACAGCAGCTCGCGGATTTCCAGCTCGACCAGTTCGAGGATTTCGGCATCGTCAACCAGATCGACCTTGTTCATGAACACGACCATCTGCGGCACGCCAACCTGCTTGGCGAGCAGGATGTGCTCCTTGGTCTGCGGCATCGGACCGTCGGTGGCCGACACGACCAGGATCGCGCCATCCATCTGGGCAGCACCGGTAATCATGTTCTTCACATAGTCCGCGTGGCCTGGGCAATCGACGTGGGCATAGTGGCGATTGGCGGTTTCATACTCGACGTGCGCCGTCGAAATTGTGATGCCGCGCTCACGCTCTTCCGGAGCCTTGTCGATCTGGTCATAGGCCGTGAAGGTGGCGCCGCCGGTTTCGGCCAGCACCTTGGTGATGGCAGCCGTCAGCGAGGTCTTGCCATGATCGACGTGACCGATGGTCCCGATGTTGCAGTGCGGCTTGTTCCGTTCGAACTTTGCTTTGCCCATGGCCGTAACCTTCTTGTTTGCTCAACGATGTGAGGCGTTCATTGATTCCGGGCGATCCCGGGACGGGACTCGCCTTGGCGGTGGTGTCTGCGGGGACACCGGCCGAATCAGCGCGCCTTGAGGCGCGGTGACTAGCCGGCTTTCCCAAAAAATCAAGCCAGCTTGAGCTTGATCTCCTCGGCCACGTTCGACGGCACTTCGTCATAGTGGCTGAATTGCATCGAATATTGTGCCCGGCCCTGTGACATGGACCGAAGATTGTTCACATATCCGAACATGTTGGCCAGTGGCACCATGGCCTCGATCACCTGCGCATTGCCGCGGGTGTCGGTGCCCTGGATCTGACCGCGGCGGCTGTTGAGATCGCCGATCACGTCGCCGAGATAATCCTCGGGTGTCACCACTTCGACCTTCATCACCGGCTCAAGGATCTTGATGCCGGCCTTGTCGGCGGCTTCGCGCATACCGCCCCGGCCGGTGATTTCGAACGCCAGCGCCGACGAATCGACGTCATGGTAGGCGCCGTCGTACAGGGTCGCCTTGAAATCGATCAGCGGGAACCCGATCAGGTGCCCCGATGAAGCCACTTCGCGGATGCCCTTTTCCACCGCAGGGATATATTCCTTCGGCACGTTGCCGCCCTTGACCTCATCCTTGAAGATGACGCCCGAGCCGCGCTCGCCGGGTTCGACCGTGAACTTGATGCGCCCAAACTGGCCGGAGCCGCCCGATTGCTTCTTGTGGGTGTAATCCACGTCCACCTTGCGGGCGAGCGATTCGCGATACGCCACCTGCGGTGCACCGACATTGGCCTCCACCTTGAATTCGCGGCGCATGCGATCAACCAGGATTTCGAGGTGAAGTTCACCCATGCCCTTGATGATGGTCTGGCCGCTTTCATTGTCGGAGCTGACACGGAATGACGGATCTTCCTGCGCCAGACGATTGAGCGCGATGCCCATCTTTTCCTGGTCGGCCTTGGTCTTGGGCTCCACAGCGACCTCGATCACCGGCTCGGGGAATTCCATACGCTCCAGGATGATCGGCTTCAGGGGCGCGCACAGCGTGTCCCCGGTGGTGACGTCCTTCAGGCCAACCAGCGCGATGATGTCACCGGCAAAGGCTTCCTTGATGTCTTCACGGTTGTTGGCATGCATCAGCAGCATGCGGCCGATCTTCTCGCGCTTGTCCTTGACGCTGTTCATCACGGTCGATGCCGCTTCCATCTTGCCCGAATAGATGCGGGCAAACGTCAGCGTGCCGACGAACGGATCGGTCATGATCTTGAAGGCCAGGGCAGAGAATGGCGCATCATCGGATGCTTCGCGAATCTCGTCCTGATCCTTCATGTTGATGCCGTGCATCGGCGGAATATCGAGCGGGCTGGGCAGATAATCCACCACCGCATCAAGCAGCGGCTGCACACCCTTGTTCTTGAACGCCGAACCGCACAGCACCGGCACGAAATGGAAATTCAGCGTGCCCTTGCGAATGAGCCGCTTCAGGGTCGCCACGTCAGGCTCATTGCCTTCCAGATAGGCTTCCATGACGTCGTCGTCCTGCTCCACGGCCATTTCGATCAGCTCGGAACGAGCGATCGCTGCCGCGTCCTTCATGTCGTCCGGAATGTCCTTGTATTCAAACTTGGCACCCAGCGATTCTTCGAGCCAGACGATGGCGCGGTTCTGCACCAGATCGACCAGGCCGATGAAATCGCCTTCGAGGCCGATCGGCAGATACAGCACCGCCGGGCGCGCGCCGAGACGATCCTTGATCATCTCCACGCAGCGCACGAAATTGGCGCCGGTGCGGTCCAGCTTGTTGACAAAGCACATGCGCGGCACGCGGTACTTGTCCGCCTGGCGCCACACGGTTTCCGATTGCGGCTCAACGCCAGCCACGCCGTCAAAGCACGCGACCGCGCCATCGAGCACGCGAAGCGAACGTTCGACTTCGATGGTGAAATCGACGTGGCCGGGCGTGTCGATGATGTTGATGCGGTGCTCTGGGCCGTTGCCTTCTTCAGCCGCCCAAAAACAGGTCGTGGCTGCGCTGGTGATGGTGATGCCGCGCTCCTGCTCCTGCTCCATCCAATCCATCGTCGCGGTGCCTTCGTGCACTTCGCCGATCTTGTAGGACTTGCCGGTGTAATACAGGATACGCTCGGTCGTGGTCGTCTTGCCGGCATCAATGTGGGCCATGATGCCGATGTTGCGATAACGATCGAGCGAGTGGGTGCGGGGCATGGGACTGGGCCTCGGGCTTGGGGAGAAATTGTGCGGGCCGGCGGTTCGCGCCGGCCCGATATCGATAGTTTGCCGGCGCTGTTACCGCGCCGCCGGTTACCAGCGGTAGTGCGAGAAGGCGCGGTTGGCTTCCGCCATCCGGTGCGTGTCTTCGCGCTTCTTGACAGCCGAACCGCGGTTGGCCGCGGCGTCCATCAATTCAGCCGACAGACGCGCTGCCATGGTGTGCTCGCTGCGCTTGCGCGCGGCGGAGATGATCCAGCGAATGGCCAGCGCCTGGCTGCGTTCCGCGCGCACTTCGACTGGCACCTGATAGGTGGCACCGCCAACGCGGCGGCTGCGCACTTCGATGCCCGGGCGCACATTGGCCAGCGCATCGTGGAACACGCCGAGCGGCTCGCGGCGGCTCTTGGTTTCGACCACTTCCAGAGCGGAATAAACGATGGTTTCGGCCACCGATTTCTTGCCCTGCAACATGACGAGGTTCATGAATTTCGACAGCACCTGATCACCAAATTTGGGATCGGGCAGGATGACCCGCTTTTCGGGGCGACGACGACGTGACATTTTCTATATCCCCCTTATTTCGGACGCTTGGCGCCGTACTTCGAACGGCTCTGCTTGCGGTTCTTCACGCCTTGCGTGTCCAGCACACCGCGCACGATGTGGTAGCGCACGCCGGGAAGATCCTTCACGCGGCCGCCGCGAATCAGCACGACGCTGTGTTCCTGCAAATTATGGCCTTCACCCGGAATGTAGCCGATGACTTCAAAGCCATTGGTCAAACGGATCTTGGCCACCTTGCGCAAAGCCGAGTTCGGCTTCTTGGGGGTGGTGGTGTAAACGCGGGTGCAAACGCCCCGCTTTTGCGGGTTGGCCTCCATGGCCGGCACCTTGTTGCGCGCCTTTTGCGGCGTGCGACCCTTGCGGATCAACTGGTTGATCGTTGGCATCGTCTCTCTTCTATCGCTTCGACGGGGACCACCATGGCCCACCGCCTACTCCAGCGCCTGCCCCGTTGATGGCCTTTTGGAAAAAGCCCACCACATAAGCGCGAAAAGGCCTTCCGAAACCGGAAGACCCGTTTGCGCACGGTGCCGTCTGTCGCAACCCTTCTCGAATTTCCATCGATCGAGGAAGGGCGGCCTTAGCGGTTAGGGCGCGTCAGGTCAACCGCGCGCCGGATCGTAAAAAGGCTTGCAGCCGGCGATGGTCACCCGCTCCATCACGCGCCGGGCTGGAAAATAATCGCTGGCGGCAAAATGCTGAGTGGCGCGATTGTCCCAGAACGCGATGCTGCCGGCCTGCCAGCGGAAACGGCACTGGATTTCGGGGTTGCTCGCCGTTGCATAAAGCTGCGCCAGCAAATGCTCGCTCTCCGCCTTGCTCAGGCCGGGGATATGGCTGGTGAAGGCGGTGTTGACATACAGCGTGGGCGCGCCGGTTTCGGGATGGGTGCGCACCACCGGATGGGTTTGCGGCGGATATTTGGCGCGCAGATCATCGGCGGTCTTGCCCAGGCGCCCGGCAAACACCCGCGCGATATCGTGCACCGCATTCAGCCCGCGCACAAAGCGCTGCATTTGCGCACTCAGCGTCTGGAAGGCCAGATGCATGTCGACAAACAGCGTGTCGCCGCCGACCGCCGGCACCTCGATGGCGCGCAGGATCGAGCCCAGCGACGGCTGTTCCCGCCATGTCACATCGCTGTGCCAGGCGTTTTCGGTGCCGCGGCTGTCCGGCCCATGCGCGATGCGCAGGATTTCGGGATCGGCCTGGTCCTTGGGCGTGGCCGGGTGGATTTCCAGATCGCCAAAATGCCGGGCAAATTCGATGTGCTGCGCCGCCGTGATGTGCTGATCGCGAAAAAACACCACTTTGTGCGCCAGCAGCGCCGCCCGGATCGCCGGCACATGATCGGCAACATGCGCCGATCCCAGATCGATGCCATGGATTTCAGCGCCGATTGCCGGGGTCAGGGGCCGGATATCGAGCGTGCCAACCGCCGTTGCCGCCGCCATTGCCGTTGCCATCACATCTTCCCTCGCCGCCTTGATCAGACATTGAGTATCAATCCACGCCGGATCAACGGCAAGACGCAATTTTGGCAGGCCCGCCCGCAAAAACATACTGAATGATGCGGCGTTCCGGCCATCGCCCGCAATGGCCGTTGCCACAATCGAGACACATGCGCGCGGCAATGGCCTTCAACCGGTTCAACCGCTAAGACCACAGCCATGTCAGACCAAGCGCCTGAAACGCAAAATGCCGATCGCCTCGCCGACACGCCGGCTTTGCGCCGCATCGCGCGCTGGCTGCCGTTCGCGATGATGGGCCATTTCATTGTCGGTGTGCCGGCCCTGCTGATCTCGCTGGTGGTTGCATACGGCACCTTTGTGCAAGCCGGCGCCACACAACGAATGCAGCAGGCGGCGGCATGGCCGTTCGTGGCTTACCAGACGGGGAACTATACGGCTGACGGCCAACGCCTTGTAAATTTGTCCTTGACCAACAATGGCTTGGGGCCTGCAATCATCGGCGCCGTGGAGGTCAGCTTTCGCGGGCGCGCGCTGCGCTCGCCAGTTGATCTGCTCACGGCGTGTTGTGGCTATCGGGAGGGCCAGGCGATGCAGCTTCGCACATCGGCGATCGTCAACGTTGCACTGCGGCCGGGCGAGGAGCTGATGTTCATGAGCTTGCCGGCAGTGACCGCAAACGCCGGCATGGTTGACCGGCTAGACGCCGTTCGAGAGCAGATAAAGGTCCGCGCCTGCTATTGCTCGATCTTCGATGATTGCTGGACGATCGAAGGGCCCCAGGTCAAGCCGCGTCCGGTCAAAGCCTGCCCCACCAACTGGACGGTGTGGCGCCAGCGCTGACCGCCCCTCACCTCACAGCGCGCCGTGGCAGTGCTTGAACTTCTTGCCCGACTCGCACGGGCACAGCGCGTTGCGGCTGACCGAGCTGTGCCATTCGGCCAGATCGTCCGGATCGACATCAAGCAGCTCCGCAGCCTCCTGCGCCGCTTCCAGCATGCCTGCCGGCAGTGACGAGCCAAAGGCATCGAACGACATTGTCGGCGCAGCGGCGGCGCCAAAAGACCCGAACGCCGGCAGCGCGGCCTGCGGTTCATCTGCCTGCTGGCTGAACTGGGCGCCGGCCAGCATCCGCGTCACATCCTGGCGCACGCTGCCCAGCATGCGTTCGAACAGCGCAAACGCTTCACGCTTATACTCGTTGATCGGGGTTTTCTGGGCATAGGCGCGCAGGTGGATGACCGACCGCAGCGAATCCAGCGTCGCCAGATGTTCTTTCCAATGGTGATCAAGGGCTTGCAGCAAGAAGCTTTTTTCGATGCTCACCCAGGTTTCGGCTGGCAGATCGGCCGCCTTGGCAGCGACCAGCGCGTCGCTTTGCTCGATCAGGCGATCCACCATGATTTCGGGATCAATGCCCTCTTCCTTGGCCCAGACAGCAACATCGACATCAAGGCCGAGCGTGCCGCCCACATCTTCTGCCAAGCCGGCCACATCCCATTGCTCGGGGTAGCTGCCAACCGGGCAGCGCGCGGCGACGATGGCGTTCACGGCCTCGTGGCGCATATCCACCACCACATCGCCGACCGTATCGGAATCCATGATATCGGCGCGCTGCTCGTACACGACCTTGCGCTGGTCGTTCATCACATCATCATATTGCAGCAGCTGCTTGCGCACATCGTAATTGCGCGCCTCCACCTTTTTCTGCGCCGTTTCGATGGCCTTGGAAATCCACGGGTGGATGATGGCTTCGCCTTCTTCGAGGCCGGAGTTCATCAGGCGAGAGAGCATGCTTTGCTGGCCGAAAATGCGCAGCAGATCGTCATCCAGGCTGAGGTAAAAGCGCGACAGGCCGGGATCGCCCTGCCGGCCAGAGCGCCCGCGCAACTGGTTGTCGATGCGGCGGCTTTCGTGGCGCTCGGTGCCGAGCACGAACAAGCCGCCCGCGGCTTTCACCCGCGCGCGCTCTTCCTTCACCTGGGCGATGATATCGGCTTCGGCGGCTTCACGTTCCGGGCCAGCCGGCATGTCGGCCAGTTCGCGCGCAATGCGGGCTTCTTCATTGCCGCCCAATTTGATGTCGGTGCCGCGGCCGGCCATGTTGGTGGCGATGGTCACCGCGCCGATGCGGCCGGCCTGCTCGACGATCACCGCTTCCTGCTCGTGATAGCGGGCGTTGAGCACGACATGCTCGACACCTTCTTTTTTCAGATAATCGGACAGCATTTCGCTTTTTTCGATTGAGACCGTGCCCACCAGCACCGGCTGCCCGCGCGTCTGCGCTTCGCGCACCGATTTCACGATCGCCTTGTATTTGTCCTGGGCACTCTTGTAGAATTCATCATCAACATCGCGGCGCAGCACATCGACGTTGGTGGGAATTTCCACCACATTCAGCTTGTAGATATCGAAAAATTCGGCGGCTTCGGTGGCAGCCGTGCCGGTCATGCCGCCCAATTTGGGATACATGCGGAAATAATTCTGGAAGGTGATGCTGGCCAGTGTCTGGTTTTCCGGCATGATCTGCACGCCTTCCTTGGCCTCAACGGCCTGGTGCAGGCCTTCGGACCAGCGGCGGCCATCCATCATGCGGCCGGTGAATTCATCAATGATCACCACCTTGTTGTCGCGCACGATATAATCGGTGTCGCGCCGGAAGATCACGATGGCACGCAGCGCCTGGTTCAGATGGTGGACAACCTGCGTGTTTTCAAAATCATACAGGTTCTCGCCTTCCAGCAGGCCGGCAGCGGACAGCATCCGCTCCACCTTTTCGGTGCCGGCCTCGGTCAGGATTACCGATTTCTGTTTTTCGTCCACTTCGACATCTTCGCGCTCAAGCTCCTTCACCACGGCATTCACCGAGGTGTAGAGCGCCGATTTGTCGTCGGTCGGGCCGGAAATGATCAGCGGCGTGCGCGCCTCGTCGACCAGCACACTGTCAACTTCATCGACGACGGCGAAATTGAACGGCCGCTGCACCATCTGCTCGCGGCTGTATTTCATGTTGTCGCGCAGATAATCGAAGCCGAATTCATTGTTGGTGCCATAGGTGATATCGGCAGCATAAGCTTTCCGCCGCGCCTGATCGTCCAGATTGGGCACGATTACCCCAACGCTCAGGCCCAGAAACCGGTACACCTGCCCCATCCACTGCGCATCGCGGCTGGCCAGATAATCATTCACCGTGACGACGTGCACGCCCTTGCCGGTGAGTGCGTTCAGATACACCGCCAGCGTGGCCACCAGCGTCTTGCCTTCACCAGTGCGCATTTCGGCGATTTCGCCGCGGTGCAGCACGATGCCGCCCACCAGCTGCACATCATAATGGCGCTGGCCCAGCGCGCGCCTGGCGCCTTCGCGCACGGTGGCAAAGGCTTCGGGCAGCACATCATCCAGCTTTTTGCCCGCCGCGAGTTCAGCCTTCAGCTTGGGCGTTTGCGCCTGCAGATCGGCGTCCGACAGCGCCGCGATCTGCGGCTCCAGATCGTTGATGCGCTTGACCAATGGCCGCAGCGATTTCAAATAACGGTCGTTGCTGGACCCGAAAATGGTTTTGGCGAGACTGCCCAAAGCGAGCATGAAAATCCTGACCTGTTACTGGCGCGCGAAGGGGTGGCCCAATGCGCCTGGAGCAGCGGGGGATGTAGGGTGACCGGGCGGCAACGTCAATCGGCGCGGCCCGCCGTTCCCGCTGCAATCAGGGCTGGCTGTGGGGCAGGTTGTGGGGCGGGGATTGCGCCAGCAGCGCCAGCCGCGATTGGCGCGCGGTTCGGCGGCGACCGCGCCGCATGCCGAAATCCACCACGCGCCGCACCCGCGGATAGCGCCGTGTGTGCCGCAGATACTGCCGCCGCGCCCAGCGCGAATTCTGCAAGATCAAGGCCAGCCCGGCGCCCAGCACAACAATGCCGATCGGCGCCGGTGACAGCACACCGATCAAGCCGGCAATCGGCAGCAGCAGGATGCCCAGTACAATCTGGAACACCCGAAACGGCTCGGAACGAACCAATTGATCAAGAAATGCCGGCCGACTCATCTGCATACGGCAGCTACGGCCACCACATGGCAACGGTAAGGCAGCATTTGCACGCAGCGGCGCTATTTCCTAAGCGTTGCAGCCGGGTCACAGATGCCGGCTTGCACGCAGGAGACGATGAATGGTGGCCCATGTCGGCACGGTGGCGTTTCTGGGGCTGGAGGCCCGCAGTGTCGATGTGCAGGTGCAGGTATCCACCGGCCCGGTGAATTTCATCACCGTCGGCCTGCCCGACAAGGCGGTGAAGGAAAGCCGGGAGCGGGTGGCCGCCGCCCTGCACGCCATCGGGCTGTCGTTGCCGCCGCGCCGGGTGATCGTGAATCTGTCGCCGGCCGATCTGCCCAAGGAAGGCTCACATTATGATCTGCCCATCGCGCTGGGCTTGCTCGGTGCCATGGGCGTGATCCCGCAAGACGCGCTCGATGAATTTGTCGCGGTTGGGGAGCTTGGGCTTGATGGCGCCTGCCTGCCGGTGCCGGGCGTGCTGCTGGCCGCCATCCACGCCGGCGCCAACGAGCTGGGCCTGATCTGCCCCGCCGCGCAAGGCCCCGAAGCCGCCTGGGCCGGCGATGTCAACGTGCTGGCCGCGCCGGATCTGCTCAGCCTGATCAACCACCTAAAAGGCCAGATCATCCTGCCGCCGCCAGTGCGCGCCGAAGCCGAACGCACCCAGCGCGGCCCCGACATGGCCGACATCAAGGGCCAGGAAACCCCCAAGCGCGCCGTTGAAATCGCAGCGGCGGGCGGGCACAACTTGCTGATGTCCGGCCCGCCCGGCTCCGGCAAATCGCTGCTTGCCGCCGCGCTGGCCGGCATATTGCCCGATCTCACCCCGGCCGAAGCGCTGGAGGTGTCGATGGTCGCCTCCATCGCCGGCAATCTGGAGGGCGGCAAATTGAAACGCAGCCGGCCGTTCCGCAGTCCGCACCACAGCGCATCGATGGCCGCGCTGGTCGGCGGCGGCACCAAGGCGCGGCCCGGCGAAGTATCATTGGCGCATCTGGGCGTGCTGTTCCTCGATGAATTGCCCGAATATCAGCGCGGCGTGCTCGACAGTTTGCGCCAGCCGCTGGAAACCGGCCAGGTGCAAGTCGCCCGCGCCGCCGCGCACGTGACCTATCCAGCCCGCGTGCAGTTGATCGCCGCGATGAACCCCTGCCGCTGCGGCTACCTGTCCGATCCCGCCCAGGCCTGCTCCCGCGCGCCGCGCTGCGCCGCCGATTACCAGAGCAAATTGTCCGGGCCACTGCTTGACCGCATCGATCTGCATATCGAGGTGCCCGCACTCAGCGCCGCCGATTTGTCGCTGCCGCCGCCCGCCGAAACCAGCGCGCACGTGGCCGCCCGGGTCGCCGCCGCAAGGGCCATACAAACCGCCCGCTACGCCGGCACCGCCACCCGCACCAACGCCGAAGCCGACGGCAAGCTGCTCACCGCGCACGCCGCCCCGGATGCCGAAGGCGCCCGCCTGCTCACCCAGGCCGCCGACAGCCTGCGCCTCTCCGCCCGCGGCTACGCCCGCGTGCTGCGGGTGGCCCGCACCATCGCCGATCTCGCCGGCAGCGAAAACGTCACCCGCACCCACATCGCCGAAGCCCTCAGCTACCGCCGCCGCCCACCCGTGAACTGAACCCCTCTCTCCCACGGGCTTCCGGGCCGGGAGAGGGCGACTCGCCGCCGGCGAGCGGGGTGAAGGGGGGCCGGCAGCACAAATCCAGAAACAGAAAATGCATAGCCTCCGGCGGGCAGGGGTGACCCCTGCACCCGATTCTTGTTCGGGCGCGCTTGAAGGCAGGATTGAGACTGGATTGTCGGTCATTCCTTTTGCGCATTGCCATGGCCCGAAGCGGCCATTCACGGCTAAGCAACTGGGCCAAGCGGGATGGCTGATCCTGCGACGTTGCGGCCGTTCCTGTAAAGGCCGCAGAACGACGACTTCCAGCAAGAGCTGACGCTAGCGCGGTTGCTCCTGCGATATCGCCGGGCAGCCTATCGTCAATACGGTATAAAAGGCAGCCACGTGGATCAGACTGGATGGGCAGGCCAATTGTCATCAAGCTATTGACCCCGTAGCGGCTACAGGGTCTAGCGGAAACGACAGGACGCTCTGCGACCGCCGGAGCGACCCGTCTGGAGCACTTCGTGAGCATGCGTTTTCTGCCCGTTGCTGTTCATCATCTTGCACTCGCGGCAAGCCTTGCTTGCGGATCGGGCGCCGTGCCCGTGCTGGCCCAGGTAGCCCCAGCAGAGGAGGCGGACGCGGAGATCATTGTCCAGGCGACGCGTTCGGGCCGCAGCGCCGACAAGGAGGCGATCCGCGTCGAGATTATCGAGCGCGAGGAAATCGAAGAAAAGATCCTCATGACGCCGGGCAATGTGGCAATGCTGGTCGCCGAAACGCCGGGTGTTCGGGTCCAGGTGACTTCGCCGTCGTTGGGCTCGTCGAACATCCGCATGCAGGGCATGGACGGGCGCTACACCCAGTTGCTTGGCGATGGCCTGCCGCTCTACGGCGGGCAGGCATCGTCCGCTGGCATCCTGCAGATACCGCCGACCGATCTTGGCCAGGTCGAAGTCATCAAGGGCGCGGCATCCGCCCTCTATGGCGCGTCAGCGCTGGGCGGCGTCATCAATTTCGTGTCGCGCCGGCCAACCGACGTTGCCGAAGCTGATGCGCTGCTCAACCGGACCAGCAGGGGCGGCCAGGACCTTACCGCCTACGCCGCTGTGCCGGCGGGGAAAACCGTCGGCGTCTCGGTCACCGGTGGCTTTCATCGGCAGGATGCCAATGATCTCGACGGGGATGGTTGGGTCGACATGCCGTTCTACCGGCGCTGGACCGTGCGGCCGCGCCTTTTCGTCGAAGGGACAAGCGGCGCCAACCTGCTGCTGACCGCAGGTGCCATGACCGAGGACCGTACCGGCGGCACGCTGCCGGGGCGAACCGCGCCCGACAGGCAACCCTTCGTGGAGGCGATCGACACCACCCGCTTCGATGCGGGATTGGTCGGCGAAGCGCCGCTCGCCGATGCGGTGACGCTCCATGCCCGCGGCTCGCTGATGCGACAGACGCACCGCCACCAGTTCGGCGACGTGATCGAAGAAGACCGCCATGAGACCAGCTTTGGCGAACTGTCGCTGAGCGGCAGGGACCGAGGGCTCGACTGGCTCGCTGGCGCCGCCGTGCAGCACGATGGCTACCATTCCGAGCAGTTCAGCAACTTCGATTATGATTTTGTCGTGTCTGGACTGTTTGGCCAGATGGAGGCTGACATCGCCGACAGGCTTACCCTTTCGGCAAGCGCCCGGCTCGACCGGCACAGCGAATATGGCACTTTTCTCAGCCCGCGCGTTTCGGCGCTTTACAAGCCTGGCCCTTGGACGTTCCGGGCCGCGTGGGGTCGCGGCTTCTTCGCGCCAACACCGTTTGTCGAGCAGATTGAGGCGACCGGCCTCTCGCGCCTCGATCCGCTGGAGGGACTACAGGCGGAGATGGCGCAGACCGCTTCGCTGGATATCGGCTATCGCAGCGGCGGGTTCACTGCCAGCATGACATTGTTCGGGTCCGACATCGATGGCGCCGTGCAGGTGCAGAATGCCGGGTCCGACCGCTCAAGGCTGATCAATGCAGCCGGAACCACGCGGACACGCGGGGTCGAACTGATGGCGCGCTACCGCTGGGACGCGTTCACCCTGACCGGCAACTATGTTCACATAGATGCGACAGAGCCAGACCCAGATGCCGGCGGTCGGCGGCGGGTGCCGCGGGTGCCACGTGACACCGCCGGCCTCGTTGCCATGTGGGAGCAGCATGGCCGCGGCAGGATCGGGCTTGAGGCCTATTATACCGGCCGCCAGACGTTGGACGAAAATCCGTTCCGCTCGGTCGGCCGGCCCTATGTCGAGCTCGGGGCGCTGGCGGAGGTGGTGCTTGGCTCTGTCAGACTGTTCCTCAACGCCGAGAACATCCTGAATGTCCGCCAGACGAAGTTTGACCCGCTGGTGCGCCCGTCGCGGGCGCCGGACGGCCGCTGGACCGTCGACGCCTGGGCACCGACTGACGGATTCGTGTTGAATGGCGGCGTGCGGTTGATGTTCGGCGGCGAAAGGGATCACCACTGATGGCAACGACGATCGGTGATCTGGCCCGCGCGACCGGCACCAAGGTCGAGACGGTCCGCTATTACGAGCGCATCGGCCTGCTGCCGGTACCGCCCCGAACGAGCAGCAATTACCGCAGCTATGGCGCCGCAGAACTGGCGCGGCTGTCGTTTATCCGGCGAGCGCGCGACCTCGGTTTTTCAATTGAACAGGTCCGCGCTCTGCTCACCCTCTCCGACGACAGGCAGGGTGATTGTGCCAGCATCGACGAGATCGCCCATACGCACCTTGCGGAGGTCGAGCGCAAGCTAGCTGACCTGAAGGCGCTTCGCCGCGAGCTGAAAGCGGTAATCACCTCGTGCAAAGGCGGAGCGGTGGCAGACTGTCGGATCATCGAGGCATTGGCACCTGTCCGAGCGTGATCGATCACCCGGCATGGCAACCGAACAGCCGGCAAATCGCCCAACAGCCGCCATCAGGCCCACGCCAAATCAATCGGGTGCAGGGGTCACCCCTGCCCGCCGGAGGCCACTTCCTTCGCCGTGAGTGGCACGGGCACGGGCACGGGCGCCGGCGCCTCCGCCGCATCCCATTTCGCGATCACGGCTGTCGCCACGGCATTGCCGATCACGTTGGTCGCGCTGCGGCCCATGTCGAGGAAATGGTCCACCGCCAGGATCAGCAGCAGCCCGGCTTCGGGGATGTTGAAATAGGGCAAAGTCGCGGCGATCACCACCAATGATGCGCGCGGCACGCCGGCGATGCCTTTGGAGGTGATCATCAGCAGGCCGAGCATGGCGATTTCCTGGCCCAGCGACAGATCAATGCCATAAGCCTGCGCGATGAAGATGCTGGCAAAGGCGCAATACATCATCGAGCCATCGAGGTTGAAGCTGTAGCCCAGCGGCAGCACGAACGACGCGATGCGGGTGGGCACGCCGTAGCGTTCCAGCGCATCGAGCAATTTGGGATAGGCTGCTTCGGACGACGCGGTGGCGAAGGTGATCAGGAAGGGTTCGCGGATGGTGGGGATCAGGCGCTTGACCTCCCCCACGCCAAGCACCACCGCGCCGGCGCCGAGCAGAAACGCCCACAGCACCGCCAGCGCCAGATAGAAACCGCCAACGAATTTGCCGAACGTCCACAGGATGCCCAGCCCTTCGACGGCAATCGATGAAGCGATAGCGGCGAATACGGCAAACGGCGCCACCTTCATCACATAGCCGGTGATCACCAGCATCATGTGCATGATGGCATCCAGGCCCTTGTTGATCGGTTCGGCGCGCGCGCCCATCTGGATCAGCGCCACGCCGGCAAACAGGCTGAACACCACGATCTGCAGCACTTCGTTGGTCGCCATCGCCTCGATGATCGATTTGGGGAAGATATGCCCGATGAACTCTTTCAGATCGAACGTCTTGGTGGCCACGCCTGAGGCCGCGTCCACCGCCGGCAGCGCCAGCCCGACGCCGACACCGGGGCTGAGCAGATTGACCATCAAGATGCCGAGCCCGAGGCTGAAGATGCTGGCGGCGATGAACCAGGCCAGGGTGCGCACGAAGGTGCGGCCGACAGCGCCGCCAGAGCCCATGTGCGCGATGCCCACCGTGAGCGTGGCCAGCACCAGCGGCGCGATGATCATCTTGATCAGGCGCAAGAATACATCGGTGATGATCGACAAATAGCCGGCAATGGCCTTGGCCTGATCGGCAGGCACATTGCTGTTGATCGCCCAGCCGACGGCAAGGCCGGCAAACAGGCCGATGAGAATCCAGCGGGTGAGACTGTTGGTGGGCTTCATGGCCGGCATGGTTCGGGCAGCGCCGCCGCG
>NZ_JBBATR010000018.1:0-8831 GCF_040398645.1 Sandarakinorhabdus sp. | reverse complement strand
GACATTGATGTGGCCGAAATGGCCGGCACCGCCACATTCCACATGGTGTGGCGCGCGGCCAAACCCGCCGCCAAGCCGCTGGCGCTCACCGGGCATCTTGATGTGGTGGAGGCCAATCCAGCCGATTGGACGCGCGATCCGTTCATGGCAATCGAGGATGGCGGCTATATTTTTGGCCGCGGCGTGCATGACAACAAATTCGATATCGCCATAATGCTGGCCGCCCTGAGCAAGCTGAAGGCCGCCGGCTTCAAGCCAAAGCGCGACATTCACTTGTTCCTGTCGGGCGACGAGGAAACCGACGGCATCACCAGCGCCGCGCAGGCGAAGCAAGCCCAGGCGCTGGGCATCGAATTGATGCTGAACAGCGATGGCGGCGGCGGCGGGCTGGACAGCGCCGGCACACCCTATTTCTACAAGCTGCAAGCCGCCGAAAAATCCTATGCCGATTTCACCCTGACCATCACCGATCCCGGCGGCCACAGCAGCACGCCGGGCGCCAGCAATGCCATCGCGCGCATGGGCCTGGTGGCAGCACGCATCGCCGGCCACCGCTGGCCGGCGCAGGCCAGCGACATCACCCGCGCGGCACTGGCCGACGCCGGGCGGCGGCGCAAGGATGCACTGGGGGAGGCGATGCTGCGCTTTGCAGCCGATCCCACCGACAGCGCAGCGGCGGCCACGCTGCGCGGCAATCCGGGCACCATCGGCCAGATTGCCACCACCTGCGTGCCCACCATGACCAGCGGCGGACACGCCCCCAACGCGCTGCCGCAAAAAGTGACGCTCACGGTCAACTGCCGCATCTTTCCGGGCACCAGCATTGCGCAGGTGCAAACCGAGCTGGCCCGCATCGCCGAAGACCCGGGCATCAGCTTTGCCACTGGCGTCGATTGGCCGGTGACGCCGCCATCCCCGCTGCGCGCCGATGTGACGGCGGCGGTGCAAGCGGCGGTTTCGGCACGCGCGCCGGGGCTGACGGCAACGCCGGGCATGGACGCCGGCGCCACCGACAGCGTGTTCTGGCGCGCGCTCGGCATCCCGTCCTATGGTGTGTCCAGCCTGTTCATGCGCAGCGAAGATGTGTTCGCCCACGGCCTCAATGAACGCATCCCCACCAACGCCATCGCGCCGGCGCTGGTGCATTGGGATATCATCTTGCGCCGCATGGCGGGGTAAACGTCAGGCGCGCGGGTGCGCCGCGGCCCAGGCGTCCAGCAGCTGCGCACTGTCAACGCTGGTGTAGATTTGCGTGGACGACAGGCTGGCGTGGCCCAGCAGCTCCTGCAATTGCCGCAGATCAGCGCCGCGCGCCAGCAAATGCGTGGCAAAGCTGTGGCGCAGCGCATGCGGGCTGGCACTGGCCGGCAGGCCCAGCACGCCGCGCGCCGCCTGCACGGCGCGGCGCACCGTCCCGGCATCCAGCGCGCCGCCGCGCAGGCCCCGAAACAGCGCCTCGCCGGGCACAAGCGCAAACGGACAGGCCGCCGCATAGGCCAGCACGGCATCGCGCACCTGCGGCAGCACCGGCACCACCCGCGTCTTGTTGCGCTTGCCGGTGACCATCAGGCGGTCACCCAGCGGCAGTACCGCGCCAGTCAGCGCCAGCGCCTCGCCGATGCGCAGACCGGCGCCATAAAGCAACAGCAGCACGGCGGTATCGCGCGCCGCCAGCCACGGCTGCGCAGCGGCATCGGCCACCACAGCCACCAGATCGCGCACGTCGGGCGCGGCCACGGCGCGCGGCAAACGGCGCGGCTGGCGGGGGGCCTTCAGGGCGGCAATGGCATCGCAGGCCAGGCCTTCGCTGCGCCGCAGCCAGCCGAGCAGACCGCGCAGCGCCGACACGTCGCGCGCCAGCGACGTGGCCGCCAGGCCTTCGCTGCGCCGGCTGGACAGAAAGCCTCGCAAATCAGCCACTTGCAGGCTGGCCAGCTGCGCGCCGACCACGCCGCCGCCCAGATGGCCGCTCAGGAAATCGTCAAAGCGGTCCAGCGTCAGGCCATAGGCACGCAGCGTGTGCGGCGACAGGCGGCGCTGATCGCCGCACACCGCCAGATAGCGTGCGGTCAGGCTGGCCAGCGGCTCGCCGGCCGGGCTCACCGCTCAGCTATCACAGGATCGATTGCCCGGTCTTGGCCCAATCCGCCATGAACGCCGCCAGCCCCTTTTCCGTAAGCGCATGGCCGGCAAGCTGCTTGATGATCGCCGGCGGCATGGTGGCAACATCGGCGCCGATGCGCGCCGCGGCCAGCACATGCACCGGGCTGCGCACGCTGGCGACCAGGATTTCGGTTTTGAAATCATAATTGTCGTAAATGGTGCGGATATCCTGGATCAGCTCCATCCCGTCATGGCCGATATCATCGAGCCGGCCGACGAACGGCGAGACAAACGTCGCGCCGGCCTTGGCCGCCAGCAGCGCCTGGTTGGCCGAAAAACACAAGGTCACGTTGGTTTTCACGCCTTCGCTGGTCAGGGCCTTGCAGGTTTTCAGGCCGTCCAGCGTCAGCGGCAGCTTGATGCAGATATTGGGCGCCAACGCGCGCAGAACCGTCGCTTCACGCATCATCGTGGCATGATCGAGCGCCACCACTTCAGCCGACACCGGGCCATCGACGATGCCGCAGATTTCCTTGACGACCTCAAGGAAATTGCGCCCGGATTTGGCAATCAGGCTGGGATTGGTGGTGACGCCGTCAAGCAGGCCGGTTGCGGCCAGATCAGCGATTTCGGCAACATCGGCGGTATCGGCAAAAAACTTCATGGCTTGGCCTCGTTGGTCAGGATAGATTTCGATTCGCGAAGATCAATAACGCAAGCGCACCCGCTATCCTATCGGCCTGCGCTACGATAACATGCCCACAGTAACGTCGGGGGAGTTTTTGGACATGACCACACTCGAACTGCAAAAAGCGTTGAAAGCCAAAGGCTTTGATCCCGGCGGCATCGATGGCGCCATGGGCCGCAACACCATCGCAGCCATTCGCGGCTTCCAGGCTGCCAATGGGCTGGCAGTTGATGGCATCGCCGGGCCAGACACCATCGCCAAGCTTGCTGCCGGCAACCTGCCCCCAGCGGCCAATCTATCGTCCAACCTGTCGATGCCATGGTTCACCGAAGCGCAGCGCGCGATCGGCATCACCGAAGACACTGGCCCCGGATCGAACCCGCTCATCATCGGCTGGGCGAAGCGGCTGCGCATCGATTATGGAGACGATGAGGTATCGTGGTGCGGGTTGTTCGTGGCGCATTGCATCGGCCTGACCATGCCGGCCGAGACCCTGCCGACCAACGCGCTGGGCGCACGCAGCTGGGGCAGCTTTGGCGTCGATTGCACGCCGCAGCCGGGCGCGGTGATGACCTTCTGGCGCGAAAGCCTGCAGGGCTGGAAAGGCCATGTCGGTTTCTACGTTGGTGAGGACAAGAATAATTTCCATATCCTGGGCGGCAATCAGGGCAATGCGGTGAACGTGTCGCGCTATCCGCGCGCACGCTTCCTGAAATCACGCTGGCCCAAAGGCGCGCCGGCGCCAACCGGCACCGGGCAGCAGATGCTGGCCGATGGCAGGCTGGCACCAATCAACGATTGAGCAGCCGGCGGGCGTGGTTCAGCCCGCCAGCTGCTTTTTCAGCTCGGTTTTCAAGATCTTGCCATTGGCGTTGCGCGGCAGCGGCTCATCGGAAAAATGCACCGCCACCGGCACCTTGAACGCGGCCTGCCGCGCCGCCACAAAGGCGCGCAGTTCGGCCTCAGTCACGTTGGCCCCGGCCTTGAGGGTGACGAACGCCACTGGTTCTTCCCCCAATTGCTTGTGCGGCCGCCCCACCAGCGCAGCGTCCATCACGGCGGGGTGTTCGTACAGCGCGCTTTCCACTTCGACGCAGTAGATATTCTCGCCGCCGCGGATCAGCATGTCCTTGGCGCGATCGATGATGAAGCAAAAACCCTCCTCGTCGATGCGGCCCAGATCGCCGGTGCGCACCCAGCCATCGATGAAGGTGGCTGCCGTCGCTTCGGGCTTGTTCCAGTAGAGCTTCACGACATTGGGGCCAAAGCCGTAGATTTCGCCAACCTCGTTTGGCCCCAGCAGCTTGCCATCGGCATCGCGCACCTGCAGGTCGCACACCGGAACGGGAGGCCCGCAGCTGTCCGGTCGGTTTTCATAATCCTCGGCCATGTGGTGGGTGAAGGTAGCGCTGGTTTCGGTCATGCCCCAGCCGTTGCCGGGCTTGGCCTTGAACTGGCTGGCAATCTGGCGAACCAGCTCGGGCGCCGATGGCGCGCCGCCGTAGCTGACTGATTCCAGGCTGGACAGGTCATATTTGGCGCGGTCCGGATGCTCGAGGATCTGCCAGGCGATGGTGGGCACGCCGCCAGCCGAGCTGCAACGTTCGCGCTCGATCAGGGTCATGGCCTCGACCACATCCCATTTGCGCATCAGCACCAGCTTCACGCCGCCAACCAGCGCGGGATTGAGCACGGCATGGCAGCCGGTGGCGTGGAAGAACGGCACCGACAGCAAAGTGGCCTTCTGCGGCGCTTGCGCATCGGCGACCGGCGGTTGTTCGCCCCGCCGCAAAAAGCTGCGCGCCGCGCTGGCGGCGCTGGCCATGATGTTGCAGCAGATATTGCGGTGCGTGCCCAATGCGCCCTTGGGCTTGCCGGTGGTGCCGCTGGTGTAGAAAATCGTCGCGTCGTCTTCGGGTTGCAGCGCCAACGCATCGGCTGGAATGGCGCGATCAGGCAAGCTGGCCCAGGTCATCGGCCGGCCAATCGTGCTTTCCAGCCGCACGGCGCGCGGATCGCCCAGCTCCATCTCGCTGGCCCGCGTCACATAGATTTTTTCCAGATCGGTGCAGGCCGGCAGATGCTCGGCGATGCGGTTGTAGCGTTCGGCATCGATCATCAGCATCTTGGTGCCGCTGTCGGTCAGGCCATATTCCAGCTCGCCGCCGGTCCACCAGGCATTGAGCGGCGTGACGATGGCGCCGCACAGGCTGGCCGCATAAAAGGCGACCGGCCATTCCGGCAGGTTGCGCATCACCACTGCCACCCGGTCACCCTTTTGCAGGCCATCGGCGCGCAATTGCGCCGCCAGTGCCAGCGTGGCCCGGGCGAAGGCTTCGTAACTGACCCGGTCATCGTCCAGCACCATGAAGATTTTCTCCCCGTGGGCGCGGCCGGCGGCAAAGCAATGCGCGAGGCTGGGCGGGGCGTTTTTCCACACCCGCGTCGGCCGGCCCTGAATGGAAACGGTTTCCATTTCCAGCGCCTGCCCCGGCGCCGTGAGCAGCGCGTGGGCATCGGCAATCGACAGTGCAGGCCAGCTGGACATCAGCAATCTTCCCCATAATCTTGTGTGTGTTTCACGCACGATGCCGCAAACTTCTGCTCCCCGCCAGCCTGTCAGTTGGGAGCGGCCCGCTGCCGTGCGGGGGCGACCGCCGCTGTCCTACACGGCCTGTCGATGGCATGGTGCGGCCATCTGCAAGACCGCCCGTTCCGATCCGAACAACCGGACTCACGCGCGTAAGAAAGTGTAACCTTCGTTACCTACAGCCGCGCCGCCAATCGTGCCGGCGTCGGCGTTCAATAGGGTGCTTGGCGAGTGCGGCTTCCCGGCCTAGATTGCGCGCCAACCAATAAGGAAACCGACAATGGCCACGATTGCGAAGACCGACGAGTGGAATGCCCGCGATGCCGCCAACATGCGCAGCATCCTGGATGCCCAGCGCGCCAGCTTTACGGCCGAACTGCCGGTCACTGCCGCCGCCCGCAAGGATCGCCTGAACCGCGCGCTGGATGTGGTGCTGGCCAACAAGGATCGGTTTGCCGCCGCAATGAGCGAGGATTTCGGCCACCGCTCCACCGAACTCAGCATGGTCACTGACATCATGTCGTCGATCAAGCCGATCAAGCATGCCCTCAAGCATCTCGATGCCTGGATGCGCCCCGAAAAGCGCAAGCTCGATTTCCCGCTCGGCCTGCTCGGTGCCCGGGCGCGGGTGGAATGGCAGCCCAAGGGCGTGATCGGCATCCTGAGCCCATGGAATTTCCCGGTGAACCTCACCTTCGCGCCGCTCGCCGGCGTGCTGGCGGCCGGCAACCGCGCGATGATCAAGCCGTCGGAATATACGCCGGTCACCTCCGCCCTGATGAAGGAAGTGCTGGAAGCCGTCTTTGACCAAAGCGAAATCGCCGTGATCACCGGCGGGCCGGACGTGGGCAAGGCCTTTACCGAATTGCCGTTCGATCACATCATCTTCACCGGCGCCACCAGCGTGGCCAGGCACGTGATGGCAGCGGCGGCGAAGAATCTCGTGCCACTCACGCTTGAACTGGGCGGCAAATCGCCGACCATCATCAGCCGCAGCGCCGATGTGGCAGCGGCCACCGAACGCGTGGCGATGGGCAAATTGATGAACGCCGGCCAGATCTGCCTGGCGCCCGATTATCTGCTGGTGCCCGAAGAAAAGGAAGGCGAGATCGTCGCCGGCCTGAAAGCAGCCACCGCCAAGATGTACCCCACCATGCTGGCCAACCCGGATTACACCAGCGTGCTGGGCGCCCGCCACCGCGAACGACTGGAAGCGCACGTGGCCGACGCCCGCGCCAAGGGCGCCAATGTCGAAGTGGTGAACCCGGCAAACGAGGATTTTTCCAAGCAGAACACCAACAAGATGCCGCTGCACATCATCCGCGGCGCCACCGACGAGATGACGGTGATGCAGGAGGAAATCTTCGGGCCGCTGCTGCCGGTGCGCAGCTACAAGACGGTGGACGGCGCGATTGACGAGATCAACCGCCGTGACCGGCCATTGGGCCTCTACTGGTTCGGGCAGGACGCCGCCGAGCAGCGCCGCGTGCTCGATCGCACGATATCGGGCGGCGTGACCGTCAACGACGTGGTGTTCCATGTGTCCGCCGAAGATCTGCCGTTCGGCGGCATCGGCCCGGCCGGCATGGGCAATTACCACGGCCACGATGGCTTCAAGGAATTCAGCCATCCCAAGGCCATCTACAGCCAGCCCAAGATCGATCTGGCCGGGCTGGCCGGGTTCAAGCCGCCCTATGGTGCGAAAACCGCCAAGGCGCTGGCGCGGGAACTGAAGCGGTGACGCCAGACGGCTATTGCCTGTGCGGCGTGGTGCACGTGCACCTTGCCGCACAGCCAGCAGCGGTCAACATGTGCCACTGCGCCGATTGCCAGCGCCGCAGCGGATCACCATTCGGCATGGCCGTGTGGCTGATGGAAACGGATGTGACCATAATTGGCGAAACCCGCGCCTTCGTGCATGTCAGCGACAAGGGCCGCGAACTCACCAACCGCTTCTGCCCGAATTGCGGCAGTACGATCTGCTTCACCGCCGCGATCAACCCCGGCCTGATCGCCATCCCGGCCGGCCTGTTCGCCGATCCAAACACGCCGCCACCGATGCGCAGCGTGTTCGAAGAACGCCGCCACCCCTGGGTCGCCATTCCCGATGGCGCCGTGCGCTTGACCCGAGGCCGGGACGGTTAGCCAGCTTGCCAGTTGGACCAACTTGGTCTAAGTTTTTCCACATGGATATCAACATTGCCCAGGCCAAGCCCCGCCTTTCCGAGCTGGTGGAGCGCGCCGAGAGCGGCGAGACCGTCCGCATTTCCCGCCGCGGCAAGCCAGTGGTGGAGCTTCGTGTGATCGCGCCGTCCGATGCGCCACAGCCATTTGATTGGAATGCACTGACGGTTCTGGTCTCGGAGCAGAAGATGTGGACCCCACCGCCTGGCTACGAAGATATGAGCTTCGTTGAGTATTTGCGCCGCACGGATCAGCTTTGATCTATCTGGACGCTTCGATCCTTGTATCCGCGTTGACGCGCGAAACACAGTCAGAGCAGGTCAGGGCGTGGCTCAATTCGAACACCGGCCGTCAGGTTCATATGAGTGGCTGGACGTTGCTTGAAGCGACCTGCGCATTGTCACGCAAGCGACGCAGGATTGATCTCACGGAGGCCCAATATCAGATGACCCTGCAGTTGTTGGAGGCGGTAAGCAGCCTGAACTGGAGGCTGGTTGCAGCCGTCTCGTCAGACTTTGTCATGGCGCGCAACTGGGTCAGTCGAGCCGAATTGTCCCTGCGCAGTGGCGACGCGTTGCATCTCGCAATCGCTGGCCGCATCGGCCTCACACTTGTCACGCTTGATCGCGGGATGGCAAAGGTTGCTGGCCAACTTGGCATCGCATTTGCCAACCCCCTGCTGGACTGAGCGGCCCTCACCGCACGTCACATTGGCGGCTGGGTGGCCTGAAAAGCCGGCGTAACCAGCAACCGGTCAACCAGTGCCGCCAGCGCCGTATTATGCGCGCGCCAATCCAGATCGGGGAAGCGAAAGCTCAGATAATCACAGGCCACCGCGATGCAGATATCGCCAAAGCCGCTGCCGCCCACGCGGGTGTTCATCACGGCAAGCGCGCGTTCGATGGCGCGATACTGCCGGTCCACCCACGGGCCAGAGGTGATGCCCTGCGCCATGTTGAACCGCAGGATGATCGCTGCATCCAGCACGCCATCGGCCAGCGCCTCCGTGCTGCGCGCCTGCCAGTGATCGGTGCCAGCGATTGGCAGCAGCGATTGCGCCGGCACCAAGGCCAGCAAATAGGCGGCAATCACTGGCGAATCGATGATGGCGCTGCCGCCCATACTGCCATCGTCCAGCACCAGCGCCGGCACCTTGCCCAGCGGATTGGCGCTGAGCAGGGAGGCCGGATCGGTCATCGGCGCGGTGTCTTCCACCGGCAGCGTCAGGCCAAGTTCGTGGGCGATCACCCGCAATTTGCGGGCATA
>NZ_JBBATR010000017.1:31663-49896 GCF_040398645.1 Sandarakinorhabdus sp. | reverse complement strand
CCGGACCCCTTGGCGATGCCATCATCCTGGATGGCGATCACGATGGCTGGCCGGCCCAGTCGCTCCTTGAGGCGCGAGGCCACAATGCCGATCACGCCAGGGTGCCAGCCGGCGCCGGCCACCACTGCGCAGCCCAGAGCCGTGGTGCCGCAGCGGGCCATGGCGTCATCCGACACGGCTTGTTCGATCATCCGCCTATCCTGATTCAACTGATCGAGCTGGGCAGCGATGGCGGCGGCTTCGGCGGCATCCTGCGTGGTGAGCAGCCGCACCCCGAGATCGGCCTGGCCAACGCGGCCGCCGGCGTTCACCCGCGGCCCCAGCGCAAAGCCGAGATCGCGCGCAATCGGTGCACGCGACAGCCGGGCGGCGTCGCACAACGCTGCGATACCAATGTTACCGCGCCGTGCCATCACCTTGAGACCCTGTGTGACAAATGCCCGGTTAAGTCCCTGCAAAGACGCAACATCGGCAACCGTACCCAGCGCCACCAGATCAAGCAGCGCCATCAGATCAGGGGCATCACGCTGCGCAAACCAGCCTTGCGTGCGCAGCAGGCGATTAAGCGCAACCGCCAGCAGAAACGCCATGCCAACCGCAGCCAGATGGCCATGGGCAGCCGCATCGGCATGTTCATCAAGCCGATTGGGGTTCACCAGCGCCAACGCCGCCGGCAGGCTGGTGCTGGCCTTGTGATGATCGACCACAATCACATCAAGGCCGGCGACCTTGGCTGCTGCCAGCGCTTCAAAGCCCTGGGTGCCGCAGTCGACCGTCACTACAAGATCAGCGCCGGCTTGCTTCAAGGCGACCAGCGCGCCGGCCGATGGGCCGTAGCCTTCTAGAAGGCGATCCGGGATATAATGCGATACTGCCGCGCCAACGCCGCGCAGATAGCGGATCAGCACCGCAGCCGATGTCGCACCGTCCACATCATAGTCGCCATAGACAACAATGGCTTCGCTGCGGTGCAGGGCCAGCGCCAGCCGATCGGCTGCTTGGTCCATATCCATGAAAATCGACGGATCGGGCAGCCAATCGCGCAATGTCGGGTGTTTCAGTCGGGCAAAATCAGCCGGGTCACCGCCGCGCGTGCGAAATAAGTGGTGCAGCAAATCGTCAGCGACGCGGCCATCCAGGCCAGCCCCCGGCACCACGCCGCCACGCCACGCCCACGGTTGGCCACCGAGGGACGCGGAAACGCCGAAAACAGGGCCAGGAACGGGATGGAGGGGCGGCAGTGGCATGCTGGCCCTATGCAAGCCTCAGCGTGTCGCAGCAAGCCGATCAGCTGTGGCGGTGGCCGCGATGCTCGCCGCTTACCCAGCGAATAGTGCCAGAACTGGAGCGCATCACCACGGTTTGGGTGGTGATCACACCATCCTTGCGGCGCTTGACGCCCTTGAGCATCGATCCATCGGTGACGCCGGTGGCCGCGAAGATGCAATCGCCGGTTGCCATGTCGGTCAGGCCATAAATGCGATCAAGATCCGTGATGCCCCAGCGGCGCGCCCGGCTCCGCTCATCATCGTTGCGGAACAGCAGACGGCCCTGCATCTGGCCGCCCACGCAGCGCAAGGCCGCCGCCGCCAGCACGCCTTCGGGCGCGCCGCCCGATCCCATATAGATATCCACGCCGGTATCGGGATTGGTGGTGGCGATCACGCCGGCCACATCGCCATCGGGGATCAGCATGATGCCGCAGCCCAGCCCGCGCAATTCGGCAATCAACGTCTCGTGACGTGGCCGATCCAGCACGCAAACGATGAGTTCATTTGGCTGCACGCCTTTGGCAGCGGCCACGGCCTTCACATTTTCGGTCACGCTGCGGGTCAGATCAACGATGCCATCGGGGTAGCCGGGGCCAACCGCGATCTTGTCCATATACACATCAGGTGCGTTCAGCAGGCCGCCCTTTTCGGCGATGGCCAGCACGGCCAGAGCGTTTGGACCGGCCTTGGCCGTGATGGTGGTGCCCTCCAGCGGATCAAGCGCGATATCGATGCGCGGGCCAGTGCCAATCGCCCGGCCGACCTTCTCACCGATGAACAGCATCGGCGCTTCGTCGCGTTCGCCTTCGCCAATCACCACGGTGCCATCCAGATCAAGCTGGTTGAGCGCATCGCGCATCGCTTCAACAGCGGCAGCATCGGCGGCCTTTTCATCGCCGCGCCCGATCAGGTGCGATGCAGCGATGGCGGCGTTTTCGGTCACCCGCACCATTTCGAGCACCAAAACACGATCAAGAACATTGGTTTCAGCAGTCATGGTCGCAAAACCCCCGGGGTCGAATCACATCAATGAGCGGTGCTTTACGCTGCGGCGTTCCGGCACGCAAAGCGTCAAAAATCCAGGATATGCATCATCACGGGCGGCCCGGCGACCGCAGGTGACGCCGCCATATGGGCCAGGCTGGCCAGAACATCGGCTTCGCGGGCTTCGTGGGTAACCATCACCAGCATCGCACCGCCATTGGCAGCGGTGCCGCGCTGCACGAGGCTTTCAATGGAGACGCCGCAATCGCGCAGGGATGCCGTCAATTCCGCCAGCACACCGGCACGGTCCGCCACCGTAAGCCGCAGATAATAACGGCCGCGCCGATCAGCCGCCGGTGCGCGGGGCAGGGCGGCCAGGTCGGCCACCGGCATCACCAGCGGCGGCCGCACATCGCCGCGTGCGATATCAATCAGATCGGCCACAACCGCGCTGGCCGTGGGGCCTGCGCCAGCGCCGCGGCCCTGGAAAAACAGCCGGCCAACGAAATCGCCTTCGACGACAACGGCATTCAAGCTGCCCATGGTGGTGGCGACCGGATGATCAAGCGGCACCAACGCCGGGTGCACACGCTGGAACAACTGGCCATCCTGCACTTCGGCCAGGCCAACCAGCTTGATGCGAAAGCCCAGCGCGGCCGCCTGTTCGATATCGGCGGGTTCGATGGCGCGAATGCCGTGTGCAGCCACGCCGGCAAAATCGATCCGCGCGCCAAAGGCCAGCGCGGCAAGGATGGACAATTTGTGCGCGGTGTCCACGCCGTCGATATCAAAGCTCGGATCAGCCTCGGCAAAGCCTTGGGCCTGCGCGTCGGCGAGTACGGCAGCAAAGCCCAGCCCTTCGGCTTCCATGCGCGACAGGATGTAATTGCAAGTGCCGTTCATCAGGCCATAGACGCGCGTGATGCGATTGGCGGCGGCGCCCTCCGCAATCCCTTTGATCACCGGAATTCCGCCGGCTACTGCAGCTTCATATTTCAGCGGCAGGCCTGCATTTTCAGCGATTTGCGCTAATTCCATGCCATGATGTGCAAGCATGGCCTTGTTGGCGGTCACCAACGGTTTTCCGGCTGACAGCGTGCGCCGCGCCAGCGTGAGCGCTGGGCCATCCGACCCGCCGATCAATTCCACCACGACATCAACATCGCTGCGTTTCGCCAGTTCGGCGGCATCATCCACCCATGCCATGCCGTCTAGCGCCACGCCGCGATCTCGGCTGCGATCACGGGCCGATACGGCGCTCACGATGATCGGCCGGCCAGCCCGCCTCGCAATCAGATCAGCATTTTGAGCCAGCAGTTTGACCACGCCGCCGCCGACATTGCCCAGCCCGGCGATGCCGATCTTCAAAGCAGTTGTCGCCACCGTCATCGCTCAAACTCCGGCCTTGGCCGCCGGCGTGTTGACGCCCATTGATTGCAGATATTTGCGGATATTGCGCGCTGCCTGCCGCAAACGCTGTTCATTTTCGACCAGTGCGATGCGCACATAACCCTCTCCGTCTTCGCCATAGCCAACGCCGGGCGCCACTGCGACTCCCGCCTCGGTCAGCAGTTGCTTGGAAAACTCCAGGCTACCGAGATGCGCCAACGCCGGCGGCAAGGGAGCCCAGGCGAACATGCTGGCGCGCGGCGGCGGAATATCCCAGCCGGCGCGGCCAAAGGCTTCGACCAATATATCGCGGCGGCGGTGATAGAGCAGGCGATTGTCCTCGACGATGTTTTGCGGGCCATTCAGCGCTGCCACCGCAGCCGCCTGGATCGGCGTGAACGCGCCATAATCAAGATATGATTTCACCCGCGTCAGCGCCGAAATCAAGGTCTTGTTGCCGACAGCAAAGCCGATGCGCCAGCCGGCCATGCTATAGGTCTTGCTCATCGATGTGAACTCGACGGCCACGTCGCGGGCGCCTGGCACCTGCAGGATCGATGGCGTCGGGCAGCCATCGAACCAGATTTCGCTGTAGGCTAGATCGGACAACACCCAAATCTTGTGTTTCTTGGCAAAGGCGACCACCCGCTCGTAAAAGGCCAGATCGGCGACTTCGGCGGTCGGGTTGGAGGGGTATCCCATCACCAGCACCGATGGCCGCGGCACCGTAAAGCGCACCGCGCGTTCGAGCGCTTCGAAATAGGCTTCGTCAGGTGTGGTCGGCACGCTGCGGATGGTGGCGCCGGCAATGATGAAGCCAAACGTGTGAATCGGATAGGACGGGTTGGGCGCCAGCACCACATCGCCAGGAGCCGTGATCGCTTGCGCCAGATTGGCCAGGCCTTCTTTTGATCCCAGCGTCACCACCACTTCGGTATCTGGATCAAGATCGACCCCGAACCGCCTTGAATAATAAGCCGATTGTGCCTTGCGCAAGCCGGGGATGCCCTTGGACGCGCTATAGCCATGCGCGTCTTGCCTTGCCGCAACTTCAGCCAGCTTGGCAATCACGTGCGGCGGCGGCGGCAAATCGGGATTGCCCATGCCCAGATCGATGATGTCTTCGCCGCGCGCCCGGGCGGCGGCGCGCATGGCGTTCACCTCCGCGATCACATAGGGCGGCAAGCGTTTGATGCGGTAAAATTCGTCCTGCATGGGGCCGATCCGTTGCGCTGATGACTGCGTGTAAGCAAGCATTGTTCAAAAGAAAAGCGGCGAGGGAACGATTGTTCCGCCGCCGCCCGGTGTGAAAGCTGCTGGTTGGCTGGGCTCTCAGGGCGGCGCGCTTGCTGCTGCGCTGGCGGTTGCTGCTGCAGCCATGGTTGCCCATGGCGCCGCCGCCCCAGCGCAAGCAATTATAGCTGCTAAAACCTTCATGACTGCATCCAATTCACGCACACCGCTATCGCGCGAGCGGATAGTTCCATATCGCATGATTGTCAGCTTTGCAAAAACGCCGCCAGCAGGGCAAGATACCGCTAATGGAGATCATGATGCCCGAAACGACCATAAACAGCGACCCTGCCGAAATAGCAAAGGATCTGGGTGCCAGGCAGGTTCAGGCCCATCAAAATTTCCAAACAGCCACTGATCTGATGGGCCGCGCCCAGCAGATGATCATGGAATTCTGGAGCAAGGAACACGGCAAATCGCCAGTAATTACTGATCCGCTCGGGATGATGGCCACCTTAACCAAGGCATGGTCGGCGATGCTGACGGATCCCAAGCGCCTTGCGGAACAGCAGCAGCGTTATTTTGCGGATGCGTTATCGCTGTGGCGAAAATTTATAACACCGGATTCGGAAAAACCGGTGGTAAAGGACAAGCGTTTCGCCGGCGCAGCGTGGGCCGAAGCTCCGGTGTTTGATTTTCTGCGTCAATCCTATCTTCTTACGGCTAATCATTTTATGGCGGCTGCGAAGGATATCGACGGGCTGGACCCGAACGAAAAAGCCAAGGCGCAATTTCTGATCAAGCAATATGTCGATGCAATGAGCCCATCCAATTTTGCTATGATGAACCCCGAGGTACTGAAAGCCACGGCGGATTCCGGCGGTGCAAATCTGCTGAAGGGGCTGGAGCATCTGCTGGATGACCTGCACGCCGGGCGCATGCGGATGACAGATGAAACCGCGTTTGAAGTTGGCCGCAATGTCGCCATCACGCCGGGCAAAGTGGTGTTTCAAAATCGGCTGTTCCAGCTGGTTCAATATGCACCGGTGACGCCCACCGTGTTCGAAACGCCGTTGGTGATTTTTCCGCCATGGTTCAACAAATTCTACATTTTGGACCTTACGGCCGAGAAAAGCCTGATTCGCTGGTGCGTTGAACAGGGTATCACTGTGTTCATATGCAGCTGGAAAAATGCCGACGAAACACTCGCAGACGCCACAATCGAAACATATCTGGATGAAGGCATATTCGCAGCAACGAAGGTCGTTCGCGAAATCTGTAAAACCCAGTCCGTGCACACCATCGGCTATTGCGTTGCTGGCACCACGCTGTCGGCCGGGCTTGCAGTGCTTGAGGCACGCGGCGAAGCGGCACATATTGCCAGCGCGACCTTTTTTACTGCACAAATTGATTTCAGTGAAGCTGGTGAGCTGAAATTTTTTGTCGATGATGCTGGCATCGAAACAATGAATGCAGTGAACGGCGACAAGCCTTATCTGGATGGTCGCTACATGGCCAGCACGTTCAATCTTCTACGTTCCAACGATCTGATCTGGAACTATGTTGTCAACAACTACATGCTTGGCAAGGATTATTTCCCGTTCGATCTCCTGTACTGGAACAGCGATGTGACCAACGTGCCGGCGCGTTGGCATCGCCAGTATGTCAAGGATATGTACCAGGACAATTTGTTGGCCAAACCCGGCGGCTTGACAGTGTGCGGTGTGGCGATCGACCTGAGCACTGTCAAAACGCCATGCTATGTGCAGGCTGGCAAGGAAGACCATATCGCGCCGGCGCGCAGCGCGTTCAAACTTACCAAGGCGTTTACAGGCGAAACCCGTTTCGTTTTGGCGGGCAGCGGCCACATTGCCGGGGTGGTCAACCCGCCCAGCAGCGGGAAATATCAATATTGGACCAACGAAGCCGGCGCAGACAATTTCGATGACTTCGTGGCCGGCGCCGCGCAAACCAAGGGCAGTTGGTGGCCGGATTGGCTGGCTTGGCTGTCGCCGCGTTCCGGCCCGCAGGTCGAAGCCCGCGTGCCCGGCGAAGGGCCATACATGGCCATCGAAGATGCGCCCGGCGCCTATGTCAAAGAGCGGGTTTTATGAGCGATTTTAAGGCTGCGATGCGGCGGATTATCACGGGTGACGATCACGGCGGCCAATCGGTTATCATCATCGATGGTCCGCCGTCGTCCTCAGCCGGGGAAGTAGATGTTGGCGGGCTGTTCGAAATCTGGGAGGACGCTGCGTCAGGCGTGCTTGCCACCCAGAACCATGACGATCTGGGGACAAAACACCCAGTACTTGGCCCGCGCCCCGGCAATGTCCAGGTGCGCTGGTTCGTGGTGACGCCGCAGCCGGAGGGCGTGCCAAAGGACGTGCTGGATACGGCGACCCGCGCTGCCTTTGGCTCTGTGCACGGCGATCGCCACATCATCGACCAGTCCCGTCATTCGGCAATGCACGAAACCCACTCGCTCGATATCATCTGCCTGTTGCAGGGCGATGTTTCACTGATTCTGGAAGGCGCTGAAACCCGGGTGGAGCCCGGACAGGTCGTTATCCAGCGCGGCACCAATCATGCGTGGAAGGCGCACGGCAGCCCGGCGCTGCTGCTGGCCGTGTTGATCGATCGCCAACTGGTGCATTGATGGCCGGCAGCTGCGCTACTCGGCTGCTTGCAATATGGGCGCAGCTTCATGGGCCCTGGCAAACAGCATCTCGTCGGTCACCGGGCCTTCGAGAAGCTCGCGCCGGTCATATTTGTAATCGGCGGTCACCAACCATGGCGCGCGATTGCCGGCACGGGGCTGGGCATCGGCACCGCGCTGGACATAGCCTGATTGCAAATCCATGGCGAGCCGTGCCGGGGTAACATCGGGCGCAGGCGTGGGGGTGGCAATGTCCACGCCGGTCTTGCGCATATGGTTCAGCAGCCGGCAGACATAATCGGCAATCAGATCCGACCGCAGGGTCCAGCTGGCATTTATATAACCAAAGCTTTGCGCAAGATTGGGGATCCCGGAAAACATCATGCCTTTGTAAGCCAGCGTGTCGGCAGTGCGGCGCACTTCCCCGTCCACCGTGACGGCCATGCCGCCAAAAGACTGTAACTTCAGGCCGGTGGCCGTGACAATGATATCGGCTTCAAGCAGCTTGCCAGAGGCGAGGCGGATGCCGGACGCTTCAAACCGCTCGATTGTGTCAGTGGTGATGCTGGCGGTGCCGGCAGTGATGGCGGCAAATAAATCACCATCCGGCACCAGGCACAAGCGCTGGTCCCATGGATTGTAGCTGGGGGTGAAATGCGTTGCGATATCGTAATCGGCGGGCAACAGCTTGGCGAGGCGGCCGAGCAACGCACTGCGCACCTTGGCCGGGTTGGCACGGGTCTGCTTGTAAAACCATTGGCTGAAGGTGATGTTCTTCCAGCGGGTCAGATCATAAGCCACTTGGGACGGCAAAACCGCCCGGAGGAGATTTGCAATGGCATCCGATGAGGGGCCGGCCCCGATCCAGGTGGGCGTGCGCTGCAGCATGGTAACGTGCGCGGCCTGTTTGGCCATGGCCGGCACCAACGTTACCGCCGTCGCGCCTGATCCGATCACCACGACTCGCTTGCCGCTATAATCTAGTGCCTCAGGCCAGAATTGCGGGTGGACGATCTGGCCAACAAATTCGGTTTCGCCTGGCCAGGTTGGGCGATAACCCTCAGTGTAGTTGTAATAGCCGCTGCACATGAACAGAAACCGCGCCTTCAGTCTGGTTGCAGTGCCATCCTTGGCCGTGGTGGTGACTGTCCAGCGCGCCAAACCACTGTCCCAATCGGCAGTGGTGACCTTTTGACCGAAACGAATCCGTGACGTTATTTCGTGCTCGGTGGCTGTTTCATTGATGTAGCTGAGGATCGACGGACCGTCGGCAATGGCTTTGGCAGCAGTCCACGGCTTGAAGCGGTAGCCCAAAGTATACATGTCGCTATCCGATCGGACGCCGGGATAACGGAACAAATCCCATGTACCACCGATGGCATCGCGGCCTTCGACTATGGCCCAGCGCTCCCTTGGGCAATTGCGCTGCAGGTGCACGGCAGCACCGATGCCGGACAGGCCAGCGCCCACAATCAAAACGTCAAGATCGGTATCGGTCACGTCATCACCCTTGCTATATATTGGATAACGCCCGGGAAGCGCAGCCGCAACAGGACAAATCGCCATCGCCGCTGCGGTGCGCAGATGTATTATTTGCGGATCGGCCCGAATGTCGTCGCAAGCTGGCGCGGCCGATCGCGGCGGGCAATTTGCGCCTGATAGGCCACCAGGCAGTGTTCGTTGCAGTATGGGAAATTTGGCTGGGTCGGCTTGCCGCAAAAATGGAAATCCGCCTCATTCGGGTGGCCGATTGGCCACTTGCAGACCTTTTCATTCAGATCCAACAAGGTTGTACGGGCCGGCTTGCCGGTTTTGGGCTTGGCAGCGGCGCGCGGTTGCGGCGCGGCCGCCGCCGGCGCGGCAGCCACTGCAACAGGTTGCTGGGCAGCCACCGTTGCTGACGGCACCAGATCTGTAATGGGCTGGGCAGGCCGCGCAGCCATGGGTACTGCATCAACGGCAGCCGATT
Source organism: Sandarakinorhabdus sp. (assembly GCF_040398645.1). Taxonomy (GTDB): domain Bacteria; phylum Pseudomonadota; class Alphaproteobacteria; order Sphingomonadales; family Sphingomonadaceae; genus Sandarakinorhabdus. The sequence continues at coordinate 40,391 of NZ_JBBATR010000017.1, read as the reverse complement.
TTACAGGGGATGGCCGGCTTTCGAGTCCAAGCCGGTGGGCCTTGCCGATCACGGCATTGCGCGTGACGTTTTCGCCGAGCATCTCAGCGATCTGCGTCGCGGTCATGCCGCTTTCCCAACCATGCTTAAGCTTGGCAATACGCTCGTCGGTCCAGGCCATGATCAACTTTGTCCAATCAGGGGAGCGCGGCCACTTGGCAGCAGCGCCATTCAATCCTAAGCCATTACGCATGACTGCTGTGATAGACAAGCCATCTGCCCATCCCGAACCGGGTGTGGCCACCATCGCGCGGTTCAACACCGAAGGGCTCAAGACGCTGTACCTCAAGGAGGTGAGGCGTTTCTGGAAGGTGCAGTTGCAGACAGTGTGGGCACCGGCAATCACCACGCTGATGTTTTTGGTGATTTTTGCACTTGCGCTCGGGCGCGGTGGCACCAGAATCGTAGGCATACCCTACGCTGATTTTCTTGGGCCGGGATTAATCGTAATGGGCATGGTGCAAAACAGCTTTGCCAACACGACATCGTCGATTTTAGTGGCCAAGGTGCAGGGATCGATCATCGATGTGCTGATGCCGCCTCTATCGGCGGGGGAATTGCTGTTGGCCTGGGTGGCCGGCGGATTGACCCGGGCCTGGGCAGTTGGATTGGCGGTTTGGCTGGCCATGGCGGTGGCTCCCGGGGTGCATGTCATGCCGCGGGATCCGCTGCTGATCCTGTATTTTGGCACGATGGGATCGCTGATGCTGGCGCTGCTTGGGGTGCTCACCGGCGTCTGGGCTGAAAAATTCGATCATGCCGCTGCCGTTACCAATTTCGTCATTCAGCCTTTGACACTGCTTTCGGGCACGTTTTATGTTGTTGATAGGGTAAGTCCGCTTATGGCCGGTATCTCGAGGGTGAATCCGTTCTTTTATGTAATCGATGGTTTCCGGGCCGGCTTCATCGGCGTCAGCGATGGGCATCTGGTGGAAGGTGCGGCCGGGTTGGCAGCAGTTAATCTGCTGTTATGGCTGGTGTGCTACCGGGTCATCAAATCCGGCTGGAAATTGCGCAGTTGAACGGCTTGCGGCATTGACGCGTTTGCGTGCAATGCGCAGGGCGTTTAGCGGGTCATCGATACATTGGCAGGGGATTTAGCGGCATGGTCCGTATCGGTCGCAGGGCATGGTGTATTTGAACCCGAGGTTGAATAGGGGTTGAAAAGAGTGACCATGGCAAAGCAAAACGCACAGGCCGTTCTCGGCCCAGCCGCAGCATGCCTGGCCGCTTTGCTACTGGTCGGGTGCGGCGGCGACAAATCAGCCTCTGGCCCCGGCGGCCCCGGCGGCAAGCGCCCGCCGCAGCTGGTTGCCGTCATGTCGGTGCCCATGGAAGATTACGCCCCCACGCTTGCGGCGTTGGGAACAGTCACGCCGCGCCAAAGCGTGGCTGTGCGGCCACGCGCCGATGGCGAAATTATCGCAGTGTCCTTCACGGAAGGCGACTTCGTGCGCGCCGGGCAAGTGTTGTTCCGGCTGGACAATCGCCAGGCGCAAGCCTCGGTTCAGCAGGCACAGGCTGAGGTGAAGGGCGCTGTGGCAGCAGAACGCCGTGCCCGGTTGGATTTTGAGCGGGCCGAAGCGCTGGTTGCCAAGGGCTTTGTGTCAACTGCCATCCGTGATGAGCGTCGCGCCGCAGCGTTTGCAGCGCGCAGCGAGATCGAAACGACGCGGGCGCTGCTGGTACAGGCCCAAGTGTCCTTGTCGTTCCTCACTGTAAAAGCTCCAATTTCGGGCCGGACTGGCGAGCTGATGTTCCGATTGGGCGCCAATGTGCGGCAGGGCGATGCCGCGCTGGTCACCATCAACCAATTGTCGCCAATTCACGTGCGCTTTCTGGTGCCGACAGCCAATATCGCAGCAGCGCGCGCTGTCATTCGGGGCGGCGGCGGCAAGGTGGTGGTGAAGTCGCAGAATGGCGGCGAGGTGCTGGGCACGGGGAAACTGGTGTTTCTTGACAATAATGTTGATCCCGGCAGCGGCGGCGTGACTGCGCGGGCCGAATTTGCCAACGCTGGTGATGTCATGTGGCCGGGTGCGATCGTGAACATCGAATTCCCTCTCGGTATTCCCAGCCCGCACCTTGTTGTGCCTGAAGGGGCCGTGCAAACTGGCCGAGATGCCCCGTTTGTGTGGGCCATTAGTGGCCCCGCGGGTCCAGGCGGTGGCCCCGGGCGTCCATCTGGTGGCAAAACTGTGGGCGCCGGTGGGGGCGCCAAGGTGCAGATGCGCGATGTTGTCGTGGTTGGCCGGCTGGGCGGCAAAGTCTATCTGGCCAACGGCCTGCGGGCCGGCGAAACCATTGTGGTTGATGCCTTGGCCCGCCTGAAGGATGGTGACGCTGTGCGCGTAAAGCCGGCCGGCGCTGCACAGATCGCTGGCCGTAATGTCGACGCACCGCAGCCGGCAATGCCGGCCGGGGCCGGCGACTGATGGGCTTTGTTCGCACCTTTGTCGAACGGCCGGTCGCCACGATCCTGCTGACGTTCGCGATTATTGTCGCGGGCGTGTTCGGTTATCGGGAGCTGGCGGTTTCGGCCCTGCCCGAGGTCGATCTGCCAACCATTCAGATCCAGGCCAGCCTGCCCGGCGCAAACCCCGGCACCATGGCGGCATCGGTGGCCACGCCCATCGAACGGCAATTGTCCACCATCGCCGGGATCGAGCAGGTGATTTCGACCAGCAACACCGGCAGCACCAGCATCACCATCCAGTTCGCGCTGGACCGGGAGATTGATAGCGCGGCTCTGGATGTGCAATCGGCCCTGTCGGCGGTGGCCCGGCGCTTGCCGCCGGAAATGCCCAGCCCGCCGAGCTTCAGCAAGGTCAATCCAGCCGATTCGCCCGTGCTGATCATGTCGGTGCGTGACAAGACACGGCCGATGAACCAGCTGCAAACGCTCGTGGACACGTTGATGATCCCGCGGCTGTCAACACTGCCGGGCGCTGGACAGGTGCAGACATTTGGTGACCGGCGCTATGCCGTTCGTGTGCAGTTCGATCCCGATGCTCTGGCGGCGCGCAATCTCACGGTTGATGATCTACGCACCGCGATTTCCACGGCCAACAGCAATCTTGCTGTCGGGGCGATCACCGGCGGCGCGCGCAACTTCGTGCTCGAAGCCTCCGGCAACATGGAAAAGCCGGAAGACTTTGCCAAGGTGATCATCGCGACCCGCAACGGCCTGCCGGTGCGCGTTGGCGACGTTGCCGCCGTGATCAGTAGCTACGAACGGCTGCGCGGCGGTGCCAAATTCAATGGGGAGCCTTCGCTCACCGTCGCTGTCGCGCGCCAGCCCGGCGCCAACGTCGTCAAGCTGGTCGATAGCGTGCGCGCTGTCATGCCCGCCGTGCGGGCTGCCATGCCGCCATCGGTGGAAATGACCGAGATTGTCGATCGTTCGGAATCGGTGCGCGAATCGGTGTTCGATGCGCAGGTGACGCTCGTTGGCACGGCTTTGCTGGTCATCCTGGTGATTTACCTGGTGCTTGGTGATGCGCGCGCCACCTTCATTCCAGCGATCGTGCTGCCGGTTGCCGCAGTTGGCACCTTTGCCGGCATGTATTTCTTTGGGTTCAATCTCGACAATCTCTCGCTCTTGGCGCTCACGCTGGCGACCGGCTTTGTGGTGGATGATGCCATCGTCGTGCTCGAAAATATCGTGCGCCACACCGAAGACGGCGAAGATCCGCGCTCGGCTGCAGTCACCGGCGCCAACGAAATTTCATTCACGGTCTTGTCAATTTCGGTCAGTCTGGTGGCGGTGTTTATCCCGCTACTTTTTATGGGCGGCATCATCGGACGGCTGTTTTTTGAATTCGCTGTGACCATGACCATTTCCATCGCTGTGTCAGCGGTGCTCAGCCTGACCCTGATCCCGATGGTGGCGGCGCGGGTGCTCAAGGCTGGCCATCAGGAACCCGGCCGTGTTGCCCGCATTACCACCGGCGCGTTTGACAAGCTGACCCGCACCTATTTGCGCGGCTTTGATTGGACGCTCAAGCATCCCAAGACCATCGGCCTGCTCACGGTGGTATCTGTCATGGTGGCCGTGTGGGGCTTTACGGTTGTGCCCAAGGGCTTCTTCCCCACGGAAGACACCGGCACGATCTTCTTTGGTACCGAAGCAGCGCCTGACGCGAGCTACAGCGATATGGAGCGCAAGCAGGATCAGATTGCAGCCGTTGTGCTGAAGGATCCCGCTGTGGCGCGGGTGAACAGCATCGTTGGCGGCGGGGAAGCCAATCGGGGCCGCATGTTTGCACCCTTGAAGCCGCGCAGTGAGCGGGAGTCGGCCGAAGTCGTTCAGGCGCGGCTGCGCAAATCGGCCAATGGTGTCCCCGGATTTTCGGCCTTTCCCAACATGCCGCAAAATCTGAATTTGGGCGGCCGGCCCAGCCCGACCAATTACCAGTACACGATCAGTTCGGTCGACAAGGAAGAGCTGTACGCCTTCGCGCCCAAGCTGGAAAACGCCATGCGCGGCCTGCCAGGCATCATGGACGTGAACAGTGATTACCAGCGCGGTAGCCGCCAAGCCTTTGTCGAGATTGATCGCGATGCTGCCGCCCGCTTGGGCGTGCCCGTTGAAGCCGTTCGCCGGGTGCTCCTGGCCGCCTATGGCAATCAGCAGATCAGCCGGATTTTCACGGACGCCGATGATTATCAGGTTATCATGGAAATCGATCCAGCCAACCAGTTGAACCCCGATGCCATCGGCCGGTTGACCGTGCGCGGCGCGAGCCAGAACGGGCCGGCGGTGCTGGTGCCGCTGTCGGCGGTCACCACCGTCCGCGTCGAAGGCGCGCCGCTCACCGTTTCGCACCAAAGCCAGCTGCCAGCGGTGACGATCTCGTTCAATCTGGCCGCCGGTGTGGCGCTGAGTCAGGTCAAGCCGTTGATTGAGGCGGCTTCGGTTGAACTGGGGCAGGCGAGTGGCATCTCGGGCGCTCTCGGCGGCAATGCCCAGCAATTTGAAGCCAGCACCAAAACCATGCCAGTGCTGTTTCTGGCCGCGATCATCGTCATCTACATCGTGCTCGGTGTGTTGTACGAAAGCTTTGTTCACCCGATCACCATCCTGTCGGGCCTGCCAGCGGCCGGCATCGGCGCTGTAGCCTTCCTGTGGCTGTTCAACATGCCGCTGGATGTGATTGGGATTATTGGCGTTGTGCTGCTGATTGGGATCGTCAAGAAAAACGCCATCATGATGATCGATTTCGCGTTGGCCGGTCAGCGCAGCCATGGCTGGACCCCAGCCCATGCCATTCGCGAGGCCGCCGCCAAGCGGTTCCGCCCGATCATGATGACCACCTTTGCTGCCATGGCCGGCGCGGCGCCGCTGGCCTTGGGTATTGGCGCTGGCGCTGAACTGCGGCAACCGCTTGGCATTGCCGTGATGGGCGGCTTGCTGGTCAGCCAGGTGCTGACGTTGTTCATTACCCCCGTGGTCTATCTGGGCATCGAAGGCTTGATGGCCCGTGTGCGCTCGCGCCGCGGCGCTGCCGAAATTGCCGAGTTGCCAGGCGGCGCTGCATTCCGGCCGGAGGCTGCGGAGTAGTTGCTAAGCCGATAGGAAAAGAGCGCCTCCGGAGGGCAGGGATGACCCCTGCACCCAATTGTTAGATTGGAGCCCACTTTCGAAAGTCTGGAGCGAACAAGACTGGATTGGTGCAGGGCTCAGCCCCGCCATTCGGAGGCTCTTCAATTGGCCCTGATCAACGTGCTCTTCACCTCTCCCACCTCACAGGTGAAACCCACCAGTTTGTGACCTATGCTCGATTGCAGAGGAGTTGATCATGCCGACGTCCGCTGAAAATCTGGCCCGATGGCACGCCTATGTGCAGCGCCATGACCATGCTGAGTTGCGCGCTATGCTGCATCCCGATGCGGTGTTCGAAAGCCCTGTTGTGCACACGCCGCAACGCGGCCGCGAAATTGTCCACAAATATCTGGCCAGTGCGGACAAGGTGCTGGGCAGCAGCAGTTTCACCTACACTGGCGAATGGCTGAACGAGCGCAGCGCCATATTGGAATTTGAAAACACCATCAACGGCATCAAGATCAATGGCATCGATATGATCACCTGGGATGAGCACGGCCAGATCGTGCATTTCAAAGTGATGGTACGGCCGTTGAAGGCTGTGAACATGCTGCACCAGATGATGGGCGAAATGTTGCAAACCATGACGGCAGCGGCCCCGGCGACACCCGCCTGAACGATTGCGCGGCGAACCGCGACATCGTGCCAGCAGGGCAGGACAGGCCGGCCTCTGCTACGCCCCGAGCATGCGCTTCATCTTCGTTCTTTCACTGTTGCTGCTTGCCTGTGCGCCGGAAATGCCGCCCGAACAAATCGCGGCGCAACGCGCGGAGGCGTTGCTGCGCGGGGCTGGCCCGGCCAATGCCGTGCTGTTGGCGCCGATTTCCGGCCTCGATGCGCGCTCCCGTGCCGGAGTATGCGGCCTGATCGAAACGCCGGCTGGCCCGGTGCGGGTTGTGGTGGATTTGAATGATCGAACGGTGCGGATTGGCGTGCCGGCCACGCAAGGCGGCAACCGCCGCGATCTTGGCGAAAGCCGGTTTTGCAGCGATGGCGCCCGCGAACGCTGGGAGCAACTGAAGCGCGTTGATCCCGTCAGCCTGCTGGCGCGGGTCAATCCGTAGCCATCTTACGTGCCATATACGGGCGGGCGCTTTTCCATGAACGCCGCCAGGCCTTCCTTGAAATCATCCGATGCAGCGCACATCAACTGGTTGCGGTTTTCCATGGCAATGGCGGCCTCCAGGCTGGGGGCATCGATGCCAAAGCCCAGACCTTCCTTGGTCATGCGCAAACCGATCGGGGAGGTGGCCAGCATGTCCGCCACGAGCGCTTCGCCGGCCGCCTCCAGATCTTCATCGGGCACGACCTCGCTGACTAGCCCCGTGGCGAGCGCGCGCTGCGCATGGATGAAACGGCCGGTCATCATCAGTTCTGCCGCCAAACTGGCACCAACCAGGCGCGGCAGGAAATAGGATGTGCCCATGTCGCAGCTCGACAGGCCCAGCTTGATGAAGGCGGCATTCATGCGCGCACTGCTGCCGGCGATGCGGATATCGCTGGCCAGCGCAAAGGCAAAGCCGCCGCCGCACGCCGCGCCGTGGATCAAGCTGATAATCGGCTGCGGGCAGCGGCGCATTTTCACATATACGTCTGCGAGCCAGCCCTGAAAGCCAAAGCCGCCCGCGAAGGGGACTTCATCTGCTGATGTCGCGGCCTGTGCCTTGATATCCAGGCCGGCGCAAAAGGCCCGGCCAGCGCCGCGCATGACGACAATGCGGACACCGCGCGCATGGCTGAGCTTGCCGAAATAATCGGACAGTTCAGCGACCATGCGGTTGTTGATGCTGTTCAGCGCCTCGGGCCGATTCAGCGTCAGCCAATCCACCGGACCGCGCTGCTGGATGGCGATGGTTTCATAGATCATCAAAAAGCCCTTTCAGCGGTTTGATTGGCCATCATCGATCTTGATCACGGTTCCGGTCACCGCTTCGCCGGCGGGCGCGACCAGATACAGCAGGGTCGAATCCATCATCGCCGGATCGCCAAGCCGCTTGCGGCGCATATTCTGAGTGAAATCGCCCATGCGGGCCAGCATGCCGTCCATCATCTCGCTGGCAAACGCACCCGGCGCGATGGCATTGACGTTGATCGGGTAACGCGCCCATTCCACTGCCAGCACCTCGGTCATGCGCACAACCGCTGCCTTGGTCATGCTGTACAGCGCCGCACCGTGGCCCTGATATTCAAAGGCCGCCATGGATGCGATGTTGACGATGCGGAGGGTGCCGCCATCGGCAATGCGGCGGGCTGCCAGGCTGGTGGACAGCAGCCACGGTGCATTCACATTCACAGCCATCACCTGATTATAAAGCTCTGGCGAGATTTTGTGGGCGCGGGCGGCATCGGGAATGCCGGCGTTGTTGATCAGGATGCTGACCGGCCCCAGCGCGGCTTCCACCTGCTCGGCCAGGGCAAGGCATTGCGCCTGATCGGCGACGTCGATGGCAAAGGCCTGCGCCGTGCCGCCCGCGGCCGTGATCTCGGCAACAATTGCCGCAAGCTTGTCGACACGGCGGGCACATAGCGCAACATGCGCGCCGCTGGCGGCCAGCACGCGAGCAAAACGCGCGCCCAGTCCCGACGATGCACCGGTGACAATGGCCACCTGCCCGGTAAGATCATGGCCGGCGTTGGGAAGCGGATAGGTCATGGCGGCCCCTTGGTGATTGCAGGCAGCCAATGTGGCTGGCCACAAACCGCAAGGCCATTGCCATAAGTGACGGGCCGGGTCCGCCGGACAAACAGTGAGCCGGCGGTTGGGAGCCGGCAAGAAATTAAAACGCAACGCAACTCAATACCGAAGGGCCGGGCTCAGAGCCCAGCCCAAGCACGTGATATCAAGCAGTTACGAGCTTTCGGTTAAGAGCGATGCAGTTTTTGTCAGGCGGCTGCGCTGTGTGTCATTGCGTCGCGCTCGGCCTTCAAGGCTTCAGCAATAAGAAAGGCCATTTCGAGGCTTTGGCTGGCATTGAGGCGCGGATCGCACTGGGTATGATAGCGGGCGCCGAGGCCTTCATCGGAAATGGCGATGCCGCCGCCGGTGCATTCGGTCACATCCTGGCCGGTCATTTCCAGATGGAT
>NZ_JBBATR010000017.1:0-31563 GCF_040398645.1 Sandarakinorhabdus sp. | reverse complement strand
ACGCCGCGCAGGAATTCGACATGCGCCGATCCGGCAAAGCGGGTGCGATCACCAATCCACAGCATATGGGCCGACGTATCGTACCAATCGCCCGTCAGGCTGTCCTGCCGGGTCATAGCCTCTTCATAGCCGAGCAGCAGAGCTTCGTGGCTGGTGAAGAAGCTGGTGGATTTCAATTGCGGCACGGTATCGGGGGACAGACCAATGGCGGCCATGAAGTCCAGCGCTTCGCCGAGGCGGTCAGCCAGCTGCGCATATTGCGCCGCCCACGGGCTGCGCGCGGCGAAATCAAGATTCCAGCGGTGCACCTGATGCAGATTGGCAAAGCCGCCGGACGCAAAGGCCCGCAGCAGATTGAGCGTGGCCGCTGATTGCAGATAGCCGCGGATCATGCGCTGCGGATTGGGAATGCGCGCTTCGGCGGTGAACTCAGTGTCGTTGACATTGTCACCGCGGTAACTGGGCAGCAAAACGCCATCAATTTCTTCAAAATCGCCCGATCGCGGCTTGGCGAATTGCCCGGCCATGCGGCCAACCTTCACCACCGGCATCTTGCTGGCAAAGGTCATGACGACGGCCATCTGCAGCAACACCCGAAAATTGTCGCGGATGATATCGGGGTGAAAATCGGCAAAGCTCTCAGCGCAATCGCCGCCTTGCAGCAAGAAGGCGTTGCCCGCGGCGGCGTCGGCCAGGCGGCTGGTCAGATCACGGGCTTCCCCGGCAAACACCAGCGGCGGATAGGAGCGCAGCTCGCGCTCCACGGCGCGCTGCGCTGCGGCATCAGGGTAGGTGGGAAGCTGGCGGGCTTCGGCTGCGCGCCAGCTATCGGGGGTCCAGGTCTTTGTCATAGCGCCGGTGCTTTGCTGGATTTTGCTGCGAGGTGCAAGAGATGGACACTTGCGCGCGGCCGGCTTGGCGCGAGTCTGCGCGCTCGCCGCGCTTTAGCGCATCAACACCAACTCCTCACTCATGGTCGGATGCAGCGCCATTGTGTCATCAAATTGCGCCTTGGTCAGCCCGGCCTTCACCGCAATCGCCACGGCCTGCAAAATCTCCGGCGCATCTGGCCCTATCATGTGTGCGCCAACCACGCGGTCCGTCGAGGCATCGACCACCAATTTGTAGAGCGCGCGTTCATTTCGGCCAGCCAATACGTTGCGCATTGGGCGGAAATCCGATGTGAACACCCGCACCTGGCCGTAAGCATTGCGGGCCTGCGCCTCGGTCATGCCAACGCTGCCCAGCGGCGGATTGGAAAACACTGCCGAGGGGATGGCGTTGTAATCGACGCGCCAATTTTTGCCGCCAAATTGGCGATCGGCAAAGCTATGGCCTTCGCGGATGGCCACTGGCGTCAATTGCACCCGGTCGGTCACGTCGCCCACAGCAAAAATGCTGGGCACATTGGTGCGATTGTCGGCGTCAACCGCAATGGCGCCCTTGTCATCCAGCGCCACGCCAACGTCCGCAAGGCCCAGCCCTTCGATGTTGGCGACGCGGCCCAGCGCCCACATCAGCACATCGGTGTCCAGCGTCTTGCCATCGGTGAAGTGGATGCGCAAGCTGCCATCATCAAGCTTTTCAACACGGTCGAGCCGGCAGTTGAGTTTGAAATTGAGGCCCTTGGCCAGGCTGATCTGCAGCAGCCGGTCCGCGAGAGCCGGCTCCCAGCCGCGCAGGATGGTGTCGCTGCGGTTGATCAAGGTCACATCGCTGCCCAATTCATGGAACACGCCGGCAAATTCGGTGGCGATATAGCCGGCGCCGGCGATGACCATACGCTTTGGCAGGGCCGGCAGATGGAACACCTCGTTGGAGGTGATGGCATGCTCTGCGCCGGGCAGCTCGGGCAGATAGGGCCGCGCGCCGCTGGCAATCAGGATCGTGCCAGCGGTGTGGCGCGCGCCGTCCACTTCGACTGTGTGGGCATCGACGATGCGGGCATGGCCCAGCAACGTGGTGACCTTGTTGTTGTCCAGTGTGGTCTGATACAGGCCATTCAGTCGGTCAACTTCGGCCAGCACGTTGTCGCGCAGCACGGTCCAATCAAAGCTGCGGCCTTCGATATTCCAGCCAAAGCGGCGGGCATCCTCCAGGTCCTCAGCAAAATGCGAGCCGTAAACGAGCAGTTTCTTGGGCACGCAGCCGCGGATCACGCAGGTGCCGCCAACCCTGTGTTCCTCGGCCACCGCAACGCGCGCGCCATGACCGGCAGCAATCCGGCTGGCGCGCACCCCGCCCGAACCAGCGCCGATGACAAACAGATCAAAATCAAAATCGCTCATGGCACGGGCTCTAGGCTGCTGCCGCGCTGCGCGCCAACCAATATTGCAGTTCAGCCTGACCGCTTCAATCGATCAGGCAGGTTGGCTCGTGTCCGGCGTTATGCAGCACGCCTCGATTGCCGCGCGATCAGGATGTAGGCAATGCCGGTGCTGATGAAGTTCACGCCGAACAATATGCCCAGCACGCTGAGTGAGATGGCTGGCCAGCCCACGAAAATCAGCACGGCAAGCAACAGGCTGGCAAGGCCGGACAGCAGCATGCCACCCCATTTTTGCTTGGGCCGCATTGCAATCGCCAGCGCGATTTCGGTTATCCCTTGAAACAGGAAGATGCCGCCAGCCATCAGCGTCAGCGTGAGCGCGCCAACTGCCGGGTTCACGATCAGGAACATGGCCCCGAACAAGGCGAACAGGCTGACCAGCAGCGCGCCAAAAAACGGCCCGGTGCCAAGGATCGAAAATGATCCGAAAAGCAGCGTCAGCCCGAGGAACAGCAGCATCCAGCCGACAAATTGTTCTGCCGCAAGGGTAGCAAAATTGGGAAAGATGATGGCAGCAATGCCCAGGCCCACCATCGCCGCACCAAGCCACAGCATGGCACCAGATGATTTGGCCATGCGATCATTCAGCGAATCGGCGCCCGGTTCCGGCAACGGGATATCGGTGGAGCTGCCCATGGTTGTTCCTTTGGCGTTGCTTCGGCCTTGGCCGGCGTCGCCCCCCAACCCTTGGACGGGTCTGGGGGGCGGCCGATCAATCGACGCGGATATTGTTGGTGACCGACATCACCCCGGGCGCTGCCCAAGCGGTGGTACCGGCGAGAGCCCGTTCGCTCCAGTCATCCACGGTTCCGCTCAATGTGACTTTGCCGTCGTCTGCCGACACGACGACATGTTCCGGATTGAACCACGAACGGTTCAACGCCTTGTCGATATCGGATTTGATGTTGCCGGCATTGGCTTTGGGCTTGATGCTGATCTGGTTGGAAACGCCGGTCACGCCCCACAAGTTGCGCACGGCTTCGGCAGCGGCTTCCCGTTGATAATGCCAGTGAACTTCACCGATCAGCGTGATCCAGCCCTTGTCGACCGCAACTTTCACGGCATCCCTGGGCACCGACGAGCTCCAGGCCATGCGGTTCACGGCGGCATCGGCAATTTCAGCATCGCCGTGCCGAATGCTGAACGGCAATTTGACTTCGATTTCTTCTGCGACGGCCTTGACGTCCTTAACCCGCAGCGTCGCGGTTTCGGCCGCATGCTTTTCGGCGTAGCTATCGACGGACCCAGACAAGGTGACGACCCCGCCTTTCGTGGTCACGCCGATGTGGGCGGCATCGACACTCGGTTCCCACTTCAGTTCGTCGAGAACGGCTTGCTTGAGCTGTTGGTCATCGGACATTTCGATCTCCCTTGGCCGGCAAGAGCGGTTCACGATTTCTCTGCGTCTTGGGCTGGAAGAAAGATAAGCTTGGTCGGCTGCGCCGTGCAGCGTCGGAAACTACTCAAAAATCCGGGCTGCTTTGGCCATTCAGCCTGCGTGTGGCGGCCAATCAGCGCCGGCAGTTGAGCCGGCCGTAGCGCGGTGCGGCCTGGCCAGCGGCGATCATTGCGCAGCTTATGCTGACACCATCGGCCGTGCAATCAACCACAGGCCGGTCATAGCGATCGATATCGCGCACTGTGCACTTCACGGTGCGCCCGCGCGTCAGGCGGCGCAGATAATCGCGGCTGGCATAAGGATCGCCGCGCACGCAGCGCCGGCCGGCGCGGCAGGAACCGGGCATTTCCGGGGCATCAATGCCATATAAGCGCATGGTTTCGGGGGTGTTGCGGCACCTGATATTGTCCCCATCACTGTGCGTGGGGCCGGCGCACACCAGCGCTGAGGCGGCAGCGAGCGCGAGAAGAGTGATTGCCATGCCGTATTTGTATCTGAAATGTTCTGGTTGGCAAGCCAGTCCCGGCATTGGCTGCAGGCTATCAATCCCGGAATGGGTCTTTCACCAAAATCGTGTCCTCCCGCTCCGGCGATGTGGACACAAGCGCGACCGGGCATTCGGTGAGCTCTTCGATGCGGCGGATATATTTGATCGCCTGCGCCGGCAATTGTGCCCAGCTGCGCGCGCCGGCGGTGGATTCGCTCCAGCCTTCGAATAACTCGTAAATCGGCTCAACACGCGCCTGCTGGGCCGGGTGGGCGGGCAGATAGTCCAGCACGCGGCCATCGAGGCGATAGCCGGTGCAGATCATGATCGTTTCGAGCCCATCGAGCACATCCAGCTTGGTAAGCGCCATGCCGGTTATGCCGCCCACGGCAATCGCCTGGCGCACCAGCACGGCATCGAACCAGCCGCAGCGGCGCTTGCGGCCGGTAACGGTGCCAAATTCACGGCCGCGCGTGCCCAGTCGTTCGCCCACATCATTGTCCTGCTCGGTGGGGAAGGGGCCGGAGCCGACGCGGGTGGTGTAGGCCTTGGTAATGCCCAGCACATAGCCGGTGGCATCCGGCCCCATGCCGCTGCCGGCGGCGGCCTGGCCGGACACGACATTGGACGAGGTGACAAACGGCCAGGTGCCGTGATCGACATCGAGCAGCACGCCCTGCGCGCCTTCGAACAGGATGCGCTTGCCGTTGCGGCGGGCATCACGCAGTTGCAACCACACTGGCTGAATATAGGGCAGCACGGCGGGCGCCACCTCGGCCAATTGCGCCATCAATTCGGCAGCGTCCACCGCCGGCACGCCAAAACCGGCGCGCAGGGCATTGTGATGCGCCAGCAGGCGTTCCAGTTGCGGCCCGATGTCATCCAGATGCGCCAGATCACACACGCGCAGCGCGCGGCGGCCCACCTTGTCTTCATAGGCCGGGCCGATGCCGCGCCGGGTGGTGCCGATCTTGCCGGCGCCCATGGCATCTTCGCGCAGCGCATCGAGATCGCGGTGCAGCGGCAGAATGAGCGGCGCGGTTTCGGACACGGCCAGATTGTCCGGCGTGATAGCGATGCCCATGCCACTGATGCGCGCCACTTCATCACGGAAATGCCAGGGATCAAACACGACGCCATTGCCGATGATCGACAAAGTGCCGCGCACGATGCCCGATGGCAGCAACGACAGTTTGTAGACTTGGTTGCCCACCACCAGCGTGTGGCCGGCATTGTGGCCACCCTGAAAGCGCACCACGACATCGGCGCGCGCCGACAGCCAATCGACGATCTTGCCTTTGCCTTCATCGCCCCACTGGGCGCCAATCACGGTTACGTTGGGCATGTCTGTCCTTGATGATCAGCGCACATAGGAAGCGCCATTGATATCGATCGTCGCGCCGGTGAGAGAGGCGGGCGCATCACTGGCCAGCCATCGGATGGTTTCGGCGACTTCTTCGGGCGCTGCCACCCGGCCCAGCGGGATATCGGCCAGCAATTTGTCGCCGCCCCGGCTGGCGAGATAGTCTTGCGCCATGCCGGTCATGGTGAAGCCGGGCGTGACCGAAAAGGCCAGGATGTTCTGCCCGGCATAGGCGCGGGCGATGCTTTTGGTCATCGCCAGCATGCCGCCCTTGGCCGCTGCATAATGCCAATGTGCCGGGGAATCGCCGCGGTGGCCGGCGCGGCTGGCAACGTTGATGATGCGCCCCCCTTGAACCTTGGCGCCACCATGGGTTTGAAAATGCAGCACGGCGTGGCGGCACAGATCGGCCGCGGACTGCAGATTGATGGCCAGGCTGCGGGCCCAGGCTGCTGCAAAACCATCCGCGTCGCCGATGTCAGCCGCTTCGAACACGCCGGCGTTGTTGATCAGCACGTCGATGCGCCCGCCCGCGGCGGCCAATGCCTGCTGCCACACGGCATCGGCTGCACGCGGTACGGCAAAATCGGCAGCGATCAGTCCGTCGCCGCCGGCAGTTGACTGGCCGACGACGTGGTGGCCCGCAGCGACCAGCGCCGCGCGCGTGGCCGCGCCGATGCCGCGTGAAGCGCCGGTGAGAAATATATTTGCCATGATTGCGGCTATGGCGTGCCGGCAGCGGCTTTGTCCAGCCGGTCCGTGATTGCAGCCACCGCATGCGCGCGGCGTTGCTGCCAATTTCCGCCGATCATCACGGCATCGATGCCGCGCACGGCCAGTTCATCGGCAATGATGGCATGAAACGCCAGCCGGGCTGCGCCATTGAATTGCCGGGTGCCATCGTCCAGCCACGGCGTATCGGGCGCGAACAACAGGTGCAGATCGGCGCGGGCGGGCATGGCGGACAGTGTTGGATCGCGGCGGCCGTGCAGCATGCGAAACCAGGCGGCGGTGATCACCACATCCGTGTCCTCGATCAGCAGCAGCGGGTAGGCGGCGCGCAGCCGTGTCAGGCGGGCGGCATGAATGCGGGCGATGGTGCGCAGGGCATCGGGTGTGAAATCCGTGCCGATATTTTGGGCATATTCGCGGCCATATTCGGGCATGACAATACCGCTCAGCAGCCGCGCCAGCCCGTAAGCCAGCGTGGATTTGCCGGTGGATTCAACGCCAAGAAAGCTGATGTGCAGCATATGTATCAGGCCGCAACATGCCAGGTGCGCCAGCTGTAGAGGGCAATGCCCAAAAACAGCGTGTATAGCCCCGCCGTCACCCATAGCGACTGGCTGGCATAAAGCGCCACCGAGGCCACGTTGATCGCCGCCCACAGCGGCCAGGATTCGACCATGCGCAAATTGGTGAGCAATTGCGCGGCCAGCGACCATGCCGCCACGCTGCCATCGGCAATCGGCGCGGCGGCATCGGTCTGGCGCAGCAGGGCGGCAGCGGCGACCGAAAGCAGCGTTGCCGACAGGATAACCAGCGGCCAATGCCGGGCTTCCAGCCGGCGAACGGTCACCGATCCGGCATCAGCCGGCGCCCGGTGCCACGCCCACCAGCCGTGGATTTGCGCGGCGAGGAAAAACAGTTGCAAGCCCGCAACCGCATAGAGCCGCGCCTGAAAGAAGATCAGCGCAAACAGGGCCACCATCACCATGCCGCATGGAAAATTCCACACCGAGCGGCGCGCCAGCAGCAGCATGTTGGCCAACCCGAAGGCAGAGGCGAACAGTTCAAGCCAGGTCATGTGTTTGCCTCAAGCACAATTGCCGGGCCAGGTGCATTAAAAAGAAGGGCGCACCGTAGCCGGCGCGCCCCTCGATCAATTCGGTTTGGCTGCGATCAGAAGCGATAGCGAACCAGGCCGCCGAACGTGCGCGGCTGGTTGCGATAGCCCGACAGGGTGCCGGCCTGTGCCACGCCCGGGAAGATGGTGGTGACCCAGGCTTCATCGGTGAGGTTGCGGGCCCAGATGGTCAGGTCGAGCTTGTTGTTGATCGCCAGCGTTGCCGAGGTGTTGACCAGATTGACCTCGCGCTGCAACGCGACCGTGCCCTGCGCGATCTGGGTCGGGCTGTTGTGCTGATAATCGATGTGGAACATCAGCTTGTTGTCGTTCCCAAGGCGCACGGTGTAATCGGTGGCCAGCGACGTCGCGAATTCCGGAACGCCGGCGCTTTGCTGACCGCTCAGATCGACCGGAACCGTCGAGAAGCTGCCGTCCACCAGCGCGGCACCGCCGGGGAAGCTATCGAACTTGCTGTCGAGATAGGTGAAGTTGGCGCTGAAACGCAGGTCCTTCGATGGCGAGAAGCTGGTGTCCAGCTCAAGGCCCCGCACGGATTGCTGATCCGCATTGGCCAGGATGAAGCCGGTGCCGGAAAACACATTGCTCTGGAAGCCGTTGATGACCTGAATGAACGCCGCGAGATTGACGCTGAAGCCTTTCCATTGGCCCTTGGCGCCCAGCTCATAGACGGTGGCATATTCCGGATTGGCAAAGCGTGAACCAGTGGTGAGGTTCACCGGTAGCGCAGCACCCAGCGCCGTGCGGATCGGCGACGCGGCCGGTGCCGGCGACTGTGCTGGCGAACCCGGGATGAACTGCGAGGCGAAGGGACGCGAATCGATCGACAGGTTGAACGAGCTCGCCTTGAACCCGGTGGCGTGCGTGCCATAGAGACTGATATTGTCGCTGGCCTTGTAAGACAGACGCAGCGTGTAGGCGAAATCGCTGTCAGACGTGCGGCCATCTTCCACCGCGTTCGGGAAGTTCAGGAACGGCGGGATGAACTGCAGCGGACGCAGGCCCAGGAATGGGTTGGCCGACGTGGCAGCAACCGATGCCGGTACGCCGGCCCGCACCCCGGCGAGCACCAGATCAAGGCCGGAGAACACGTCGTTGGTGGTGACGTTGGTGGCCACGCGCTTGGTGTCGCGGGTGAAGTTGCCGCCAGCGGTGAAGGTCAGATTGTCGACGATTTCCCAATCCACGTTGCCGAAGATCGAGATGGCGCGGTTCTGATAGTCATATTGTTCGAACCGGCCTTGGCCCCGGCCACCGAAGGGCGCGGCCGGCGTGCCCGGCAACAGGGCGCGCAGGGTGGGTTCCAGATTGGTGTAGGCCCCGCCCGACAGCGCGCTGGCATAGTTGCGGAAATCGCGGCCAAAGGTCAGCTGGCCGCTGGCATCGATATTCTCGTGGAAATAGAAGGCACCGAGCAGGAAGTTGATCGGGCCATCGAATTTCGACGCGATCCGGAATTCGGCAGTGTAGGTATCGATGGCATTGCGGCCGATATTCTCACCGATCAGATCCGCGCTGGTGAAATCGCTGTCGGCATTGGTGTTCAGCCGCACGCCGCGATATGCGCCGATAAAGGTCAGATCGAACTTGTCCATCTTGGCATCGGCCTGGGCCGACACACCGAAATTGTCGATCACGTTGGTGGAGCCGAAGTTGGTCGCCGAGGTCAGCGCCAGCGGCTGATTGGAGATGATCCGGCCGCCGAGCGCCCGCACAGCAGCACCGGTGGGGCCATCGACAAGGTTGACAACCGAGCAGCAGATTTCATCGATCTTGTCGTAATCAGCGATGATGCGCAGCTTGAAATCGTCCGACGGCTTGAACAGCAACTGGCCGCGCACGCCGCCACGGTTGCGCTCATTCTCATCGCGGTTGAGCGTGGTATTGAACACATAACCGTCGCGCTTGTTGTAGTTGCCGGCGAGGCTGAAGGCGATGGTTTCGGAAATCGGGCCGGTGATTTCGGCGCGGGCGACGATGGCGTTGTAGTTGCCGTACGACAGTTCGGCCTGGCCGCCGAAGTCAAACTTCGGTTCGGCGGTGACCACGGAAATAATGCCTGCCGACGCGTTCTTGCCGAACAGGGTCGATTGCGGGCCGCGCAGCACTTCGATGCGCTCCAGGCTGGGCAGATCGCCGATCTGCGCGGCGGAGCGGCTCCGATAGACGCCATCGATGAACACGCCCACCGCCGGCTCGATACCGACATTGTTGGCGCCGTTGCCAAAGCCGCGGATGATGAAACTGGTGTTGGCCGAGCTTTGCAGCTGGCTGACGCGCAGCGACGGCACCAGCGTCTGCAGATCGAAGGCATCGCGGATCTGTGCGGTTTCAATTGCGAGACGGCCGGTGACCGACACGGAAATTGGCGTGTCCTGCAGCGTCTTGGCCTGCTTGCTGGCGGTCACGATGATGATCTGGTCATCATTTTCGTCCGCAGCGGCCGCGGTCTGTGCAGCGGCGGGGGCAGCCATCACCAGCACAGGCATGGCGCCAAGCAACAGGGCAATACGCACGGCAGTGCGCGAAGTGGGGATAATCGACATGGAATTCCTTCCCAAACACGTGTTTTCTTGCGTGCCATCCAACAGCCAAAGCCGTCAGTGCGACAAGTTGGACGGTCGATTATAGAATTCTTACCGGTTTGCAAGCTTTGGTCGCGCCGGCAGCAAAGGCCAGCGACATGGCGGCAAACCTGTTGCAAAAATACACTGGTGAGGCTGCACGCCACTATCAGCTTGCCGTGCTTGCAGCAGCAGGGGCAGCAATGGCATGACGGTCGCACGCAACAGCCACGGATGAACAAGCTCTCATGACCGATTGGGAAATCACCAGCGATCGCTTGCTGATCTGCCCGATGCGGGCCGATCATGCCCGGGACTGGCACCGTATCCGGGCCAGTGCGCCATTCGATCCGCTGGAACGCAGCGTGGAAGAAAGCATCGCGCTGATCACGGCGATGCAGCGGCGAGCCGCGGCTGATTCTGATGGCTGGCAGCAATTTGCCATTCTCAGCCGCAATGGCGACCTGGTTGGCGATCTGGGCATCAGGTTTTCGCCGCCGTGGAATGCCACCGCCGAAATCGGCTTTGCGGTTGATCCCGGTTGCCAAGGCCGCGGCATTTGCAGCGAAGCCGTTGAGGCAATGGTAAAGCGGCTGTTTCACCGCAGCCGGCGCCGCGTGGTTGCCGTGACCGATGTGCGCAATCGCCCGGCGCAGCGCGTGCTTGAACGCAACTGGTTTCGGCTGGAGGGGCGGTTTGTGGACAGCTGGCGCGACGGCGACCAGTGGCACGACGAACTCTCTTATGCCCGCCTGGTCAGCGATTGATGGCGGCCGAGCAAACCGAGTTGACACTGGCCACCATCGCGGATGCGACACCGGCTACCGTCGCGGATGTGTTGGGCGCGCCCGTCACGCGAGTCGAAGCCCTGTCGGGCGGCGCATCATCGGCAACATATGCGGTGGACGCGGTGCGCGGTGATGGCACGCTGTGGCCGCTGATCCTGCAATGTGCCGCCACGGGTAGTGTGGCGGAGGGCGGCCTGCCGCGCGCCGATCAAGCGCGATTGCAGCAGATCGCCTTTGCCGCTGGCCTGCCCGTTGCCGAAGTGGTGCGCGTGCTGGCCCCCGCCGATGGCCTGGGCGAAGGCTTTGTGATGGCGCGGTTGCCGGGGGAGGCCTTGGCTTCGCGCTGGCTGAAGCTGCCGGACTATGCGCCGGCGCGCGCGGCCTTGACCGGGCAATGTGCGGCGGTGCTGGCAAAATTGCACCAGTTGCCGATGGCGGCTGCTGCCGGGCTTGCACTGCCAGCTGGCAGCACAGTGGAATTGCTGGACCGGATGTTTGCCAATTACCGGCGCTTCGGTGTGGAGTCGCCGGTGTTCGATCTGGCCTTTGCCTGGCTGCGCGAGCGGGTGACGGATCGGCCGGCGAGCCACATCGTCCACGGCGATTTTCGCTCCGGCAATTTTCTGGTTACGCCCGCCGGGCTTACTGCGGTGCTGGACTGGGAATTGGCGCATCTGGGGGACAGCCACGAAGATCTGGGCTGGCTGTGCTGCAACAGCTGGCGGTTTGGGGTGTGGCAAAATCCTGTGGGCGGGTTTGGCCAGCGCGACGAACTTTATGCGGCCTATGAAGCGGCTGGCGGCGGCCCAGTGGACCGCGACCGCGCTGCGCTGTGGGAAGTATGGGGCACGCTGAAATGGGGCATGGCCTGCCTGCAATTGGGCGATGATCATGTGTCGGGCCGGCTGCGATCCGTGGAGCGCGCCGCCATCGGCCGGCGGGTGTCGGAGGTGGAGCTTGATCTGATGCACATGCTGAAATTCGGGAGCGTGTGATGGCCGAGCAGATCGAAGCGGTGACGTTGATCGAAGCCGTGGCGGGCTTCCTGGCGGATGTGCAGGGGCAATTGTCGGGCCGCCAGGCCTTTCATGCCAAGGTGGCGCAGAATGCCCTGGCGATTGTGGCGCGCGAACTGGCGCAGGCCCCGCAAGCGACGGAACGCAGCTTGCTGGCCGGTTTGATGGGGCAGGACGGTGATCTGGATGCGTTGCGTGCCGGCCTGTGTGCCGATTTGCGTGCGGGCACAAAGGGCGCAAAGACAGATGGGCTCATCGATGCGCTGCTGGCCGCAGCGCTGACCAAGTGCGCGGTGGACAATCCGCGCTACGCCACGTTTCAGCGTTTGCAGACTTGAGCCATGTGGCGGTTTGGCGTTGCAATTGCCGCCATGATTGCCATCACGCTGGCGCTGCTCCAACTAGGCGACACGCCGAAACCGCGCCGCTACACACCGGCCGTGCAAGAGGCGATATGGGCGGCGCAGCGTGCCCTTGCGCCATTTGAACTGCGATTGCAGCGCGTCGATGGTTCAAAATCCTTGCTTGCGTCCGGGGGACGCGACTGGGTGGTGATCAGTCCCGAACGTATCGAGGATTTTGGTATGGTGGTGAACGGCGATCCGGCGGTTTATGCGCCGCGCCCGGCCAGGCCGCCGCTGGCCTGGCATATTGCAATTGAAGCTGTTGGCGGTGTCGATTCGAACCCTGTGATGGGTGAGCCGATCGCGTGGCCGGGCGGTGATTTGCGGCGCGTGCAGCCAGCGGATGTAGTTGCGCTGGCCGACATGATCCCGCTCAATCCGGGTGACATGCTGGGCTATGCGCCGGCTGAGCGCCTGCTGGTGCGGTGCCGGCGCGGCCTTGCCTGCGATTTGGTGTTCCGCGCCGGGCGGTTTCGCGTGAAAATGGTGTTTCAGGCGGCAGACCGGCCGATCATCCGCACAATCGCTGCCGATTTGCGGCGCTGTTTGCCGCAGTGGGATGGCAGGCGCGTGGATATCGCAGCGCCAAAGCCGGGCTGCGCCTAACCGTCCTGCCGGGTCAGCCAGGTGCGCAGCAGCGCCAGATACCAGCCGGGATTGTCCAGCATGATGCTGTGCGCTGCATCGGGGGCCACGGCCATCATGGCATTGGCTGCGCCGGCAAAGCGGGTCACGGTCTCCGGGCGGGCTTCGTCGTGCTGGCCCGCGATGAACAGGGTGCGGCGACCGTCCAGCCGAGGGAGCAGGCTGCGGCCG
The DNA here is from genome assembly GCF_040398645.1 of Sandarakinorhabdus sp. Classification (GTDB taxonomy): domain Bacteria; phylum Pseudomonadota; class Alphaproteobacteria; order Sphingomonadales; family Sphingomonadaceae; genus Sandarakinorhabdus. The sequence continues at coordinate 18,530 of NZ_JBBATR010000017.1, read as the reverse complement.
TCATAGGATTTCAACGTGCCAGTGCAGGTGAATTCGGCGCGGCCCCACATGTGATTGTACAGATTCGCAGCAAATGGCACTGGCAGTGCGTCGCGGTAGGCCGCGATGGCGGGCGGCGGCCGCACCATGCCAACATGCCGGGCGTAAAAGAATTCGGTGGCGGCTTCGCAGTCTGCGCGCGCAGCGACATCCGGCGTGTCGCAATTGTCGAGTAGCTTTCGCACCGCAAGCGGCATGGCGGCCTTTAGCAAGCCAGCATCTTGCAGCCACAATTCGGTGGACACCAACGGCGATTGCAGGGCCAGGCCAGCCAGTGCGGCCGGCTGGGCTGCGCCATACTCCAGTGCCAGCGTGCCGCCCCAGCTGCCTCCGAGCACGTGCCAGCGCGCGATGCCGAAATGCGCCCTTATAGCCTCGATTTCGGCAACATAGCGCTGAACCGTCCAGTTGGCCGGATCGCCAGGGCACTGCGAGCGGCCGCAATCCAGTTGATCATACAGGATGACAGCCCGATCAGCGGCCAGCGCAGTGGCGTTCAGCCAGCTCCAATGCGAGCTGCCTGGTCCGCCGTGGATGAACAGGATCGGCAAGCGATCACCAGCAAGCCTGCCGTTGACGCGCACATAAATGCGGCCGCCGGGCACGGTCACCATCGCCTCGCGGTCGGGGGTGATGGTCATGCGGGGCGCGATGGCACCGATTGGCAGCGCCGGCCGTGGCGGCAGTGGGGAGGCCGCCGGCAAAAAGCTGGCAAGGCCGCCAGCAAGCAAACTGCGCCGGGCCATCACCGCTCGCTGTCCGTCTTTCGCCGAAATCCGTCCGGATCAAGGTGCATGTCGATATCCGGATAGTGGCAGTGATCAACTGCGATGAAATCGGTGCCGACGGCAAGAAAACTGCACGGCGCGGAGGATCGGTTTTGAAGATGGTGGCCATTGGCAACGCCAGCGGGGAAACAGGCAATATCGCCAGCCACCAGGCGGGCCTCACCGCCGCTTTCCACCAACACCGCTTCGCCGCTCAGCATCATCAGCATTTCATCTTCGTGGCTGTGCCAATGGCGCTGGCTGGACCAGGCACCGGGCGGCAGGGTGACGAGATTGGCGCCAAATTGCGTGATCCCGCTCGCCGCTGCTACGGCTTGCCAGCCGCGCGCGGCCACGGGCTTGTCGTAGGGCGGTAGATAATTTGATCCGGTTTGAACGGGCAGGGCGGCGAGATCAACCTTGGGCACAGGCGGCAATCAATGCCGCTCGATGGTGGCGGGCAAATCGCTGTAGCCGTGCACAAAACACTGCACGACATGCACCGGCGTGCCAGTTATCCGCACCGTCATCTGCCGTTTGAGCATTTCTTCCAGCAAGATCTGGATCTGCAATTCCGCCAGCCGCGCGCCGACACAGCGGTGCACACCAAAGCCAAACGCCAGGTGCCGGCGGGCATTGGGGCGTTCGATATCAAGGCGTTCGGCATCAGGAAACACGCTTTCGTCGCGGTTGCCGGAGAGATACCACATGACGATCTTGTCGCCCTTTTTCACAGGCTGGCCGGCAATCTCGCTGTCAGCCACGCAGGTGCGGCGCATGTGGGCCAGCGGCGTTTGCCAGCGGATGATTTCGGGCACCGCGCCAGCAACCTTGCCGGGATCGGCGATCAGCTTTTGCCATTGATCCTGGTAGCGATCAAAGGCCGCCACGGCCCCGGACATGGTGTTGCGGGTGGTATCATTGCCGCCAACAATCAGCAGGATCAGATTTCCAATGCGCTCCTGATCGGGCATGTTGCCCATCGATTCCGAGTGAACCATCATTGAAATCAGATCAGTGGTTGGCGGCAGCGCCTTGCGCTCGGCAAACAGCCGATCGAAATAGGCCAGCATGTCCCGGCCATGCTGCACCGTTTGAGCCGCCGTTTCGGGGTTCAGCGCAGCTTCGATATCGCCGGCAATATCGGACCAGAAGGTCAGCAAGTGGCGATCGGCCCACGGGAAATCAAACAGGATGGCCAGCATGTCGGTGGTCAGCGGGATTGATACGCGCTCTACCCAGTTGAACTCTTCGCCGATGGGCAGCGTATCCAGCAATTGCGCGGTGCGTAGCCGGATGGCTTCGGCCATTTTTGCCATTTCGCTTGGGCCAAAGGCAGGCGCAATCACCCGCCGCTGTTCGCCGTGATAGGGGCGGTCGGCCGCGATGAACTGCGGGCGGTTGATCTCGCCCACCTGATCGAGCACGGTGATGCCGCCATATTTCATGTCGGACGAAAATATGTCGGGCCGGGCTTCGACCGCCTGAATATCGGCATGGCGCGACACGGACCAAAAGCCGCCAAATGGGCTGTCTGGCTGAAAATGCACGGGTGCTTCGGCGCGCAGCCGCGCAAACATCGGCCGCCAGGCATCGGCGGCGTAAATCATCGCATCCGACGTATCGATCGCCGATAGCGGCCCGTGATGGTCGCGGGTCTGACGATCTAGCTCTGGTGACAAAGTGGCCATTGATGTTGCTCCCCCAGCGTCGATGCGTTTTGCCCTGTTTTTTTGGGCCAGTATTTCTTCATCGATGTGCGATGCTAACGCGAAATGGGCGCAGCCAAAAGGGGGCATTATTGATGGCGATACCGGCACTCGGCAATGTTGATAGCAGCATCGATCCCAGCCGCGATCAGGTGCGGCAGCTGCGTGACCACGGCCGCGATGGCCCGGTCGTGATGATGAATTTGCTGAAATTTCGGGATGTCGCGCTTTATCCGGCCGAACTTGGTCTGCCAGCCTGTAGTGGCCGCGCCGCCTATGACCGCTATCAACACACCTTCACGGTGGCCGTGGGCGATATCAGCCAGGCCGAAGTGATTTATGATGGGCCGTGCGAGCAGCTGTTCATCGGCCAGGCCGGCACGCCAGAGGCGGATTGGGACAAGGTTTTGATCGTGCGCTATCCATCGCGGCAGCATTTTTTGGCAATGATGGCCGATGGCGGTTACCGCGACGCCTTGGTGCACCGCTATGCTGGATTGGCCCGCACTGTGCTAATTCAGTGCGGGGATTGACCGCAGGCGCGTCTCGCCTGTTGCACCGCAGCGCCAGCGCAGTATGAATGGGAGACCGCAACTCGCAGCCGCTGGCAGCTTGCAAGGGGGATTAATGGCTTCTCGACCAATCGCGCCGGCACCCAAAGCCATGGGCGGCCGGCCGCTTTCGCCGCACCTAACCATCTGGAAATGGCGCGTGCACATGGCGGTTTCGATTCTGCACCGGGTTACCGGCCATGCACTGGCCTTTGGCGCGGTGGTGATTTTTGCCTGGTGGCTGGCGGCGCTGGCCAGCGGGCCGGAGTATTTCCGGTTTTTCCAATCGATCGTGGTGTCGCCGTTTGGTGCCGTGGTCGGCATCGGGCTGAGCTGGGCGATGTTTCAGCATATGGGCACCGGCATGCGCCACTTCATCATGGATGCCGGCGAGGGCTATGATCTGGTCACCTCGCGGCGGATGGCCTGGGCCACGATCTTGTTTTCGGCGGTGGCAACGACGGCTCTTTGGGCATTCATCATCTTGGGCAAGGGGCTCTGAACCATGGGCAACGGCACACAAATCGGCCGGGTTCGCGGCCTTGGCGCTGCAGGCGGCGGCATCGTGCACCATTGGTGGCTACAGCGCGTCACCGCGGTGGGCAGCCTGTTTCTGGTGCTGTGGTTCGTGTTCAGCCTCGCGCGGCTGCCCAGCCTTGACTATGCCAGCACGGTGGTGTGGCTGCGGCAACCGTTGGCGGCCGTGCCGATGAGCCTGCTGATCGTGGCGGTGTTCTGGCATTTCCGGCTTGGCGTGCAGGTGATGCTGGAAGATTATCTGCATGGGTCAAAGCGCGTCATCGCCATGCTTGCATTGAATTTCTACACAGTATCCCTCGCTGCTCTCGCGCTGTTTTCGGTGCTGAAAGTGGCGATTGGAACTGCTGCCTGAGTTGATGGGAATTAACCGTGCCTGAAGCCTATCAGATCATCGATCATGTCTATGATGCCGTTGTTGTCGGGGCCGGCGGTTCCGGATTGCGCGCAGCCATGGGCATTGCCGAATCCGGCCTGAAAACCGCCTGCATCACCAAGGTGTTTCCCACCCGCAGCCACACGGTCGCGGCGCAGGGCGGTATCGCAGCGGCGCTGGGGAACATGGGCCCGGATCACTGGACTTGGCACATGTATGACACGGTCAAGGGCAGCGACTGGCTGGGCGATCAGGACGCTATCGAATATCTCTGCAAGGAAGCCCCCAACGCGGTGTACGAGCTTGAACATTTCGGCGTGCCGTTCAGCCGCACCGAAGCCGGCCGCATCTATCAGCGCCCGTTTGGCGGCATGATGCAGGATATGGGCAACGGCCCGCCGGCGCAGCGCACCTGCGCAGCCGCTGATCGCACTGGCCACGCCATGCTGCACGCGCTCTATCAACAGAGTCTGAAGTACAGCACTGATTTCTATATCGAGTATTTCGCCATCGATTTGATCATGGTGAACGGTGAGTGCAAGGGCGTCATCGCCATCAACATGGAAGATGGCAGCCTGCACCGCTTCCGCAGCCACCAGACGGTGCTCGCCACCGGCGGTTACGGCCGCTGCTATTTCTCCGCCACCAGCGCCCACACCAGCACCGGTGATGGCGGCGGCATGGCGATCCGCGCCGGCGTGGCCATGCAGGATATGGAATTCGTGCAATTCCACCCCACCGGCATTTACGGCGCCGGCGTGTTGATCACCGAAGGCGCGCGCGGCGAGGGTGGTTATCTGACCAACTCGGCCGGCGAACGCTTCATGGAGCGTTATGCGCCGTCGGCCAAGGATCTTGCCAGCCGTGATGTCGTGTCACGTTCGATGGCGATGGAAATCCGCCAGGGCCGCGGTGTCGGCAGCGAAGGCGATCATATCCACCTGCACCTCAATCACATCGATCCGGCTGTGCTGGCGCAGCGTCTGCCTGGCATTTCCGAAACCGCCAAGGTGTTTGCCGGCGTCGATGTGACCAAGGCGCCGATCCCGGTCACGCCGACGGTGCACTACAACATGGGCGGCATTCCGACCAATTATCACGGCGAAGTCGTCACCCTGAAGGATGGCAATCCCGATAGCGTGGTGCCCGGTCTGTTCGCTGTGGGCGAAGCCGCCTGCGTGTCGGTGCACGGCGCCAACCGCCTGGGATCGAACAGCTTGATCGATCTGGTGGTGTTCGGCCGCGCCACGGCGCACCGTGTTGCCGCCATTCAAAAGGCCGATTCCGGCCATCAGCCGCTGCCCAAGGATCATGCCGATTTCGCGCTGGGCCGCCTCGATGGCTTCCGCCATGCCAAGGGCGGCAGCAGCACCGCCGAAGTGCGGCTGGCAATGCAAAAGACCATGCAGGCCAATGCCGGCGTGTTCCGCACCAACGAAATCCTCGACGAAGGTGTGCGCAAGATCGACGCCATCTACCAGCGCATGGCCGATATCGGCACCACGGATCGTTCAATGGTGTTCAACACCGATCTGATCGAAACGCTGGAACTGGACAACATGATCAGCCAGGCCGTGCTGACCATGCACATGGGCCAGGCCCGCCACGAAAGCCGCGGCGCCCACATGCACGAGGATTTCCCGGCGCGCGATGATGACAAGTGGATGGTGCACTCGCTCGGCTGGTTCCGCGACGGTTCCGTGGAACTGGCAGCGCGGCCGGTGCACACCTACACGCTGACGGATGATGTGGCCTACATCAAGCCCAAGGCGCGGACATATTGATCGAAGGTTTGTCGAATGGCTGAATTCTCACTCCCCGCCAACAGCGTGATCAAGGCTGGCGGCAAAACCTATCCGGCCCCGGCCGGGGCGGCGCGGACCAAGGCGTTCAAGGTCTATCGCTGGAACCCCGACGATGGCCAGAACCCGCATTACGACTCCTACACGCTCGATCTTGATGCCACCGGGCCGATGGTTCTGGACGCGCTGATCAAGATAAAGAATGAGTTGGATGCCACGCTCACCTTCCGGCGGTCGTGCCGCGAAGGCATTTGCGGGTCGTGCTCGATGAACATCGATGGGACCAACACGCTGGCCTGCACCATGCCGATTGCCGATGTGAAGGGCGAAGTGGTGATTACGCCGCTGCCGCACATGGAGGTCATCAAGGACCTGGTGCCTGATTTCAAGCATTTCTACGCGCAATATGCCTCGATCAAGCCATGGTTGCAGACGGTGACAGCGGCGCCGTCGGGGGAGGAGCGGATCCAGTCCCCGGACGAGCGCGAAAAGCTGGACGGTTTTTATGAGTGCATCCTGTGCGCCTGCTGCTCAACAGCCTGCCCAAGCTATTGGTGGAACAGCGACAAATTCCTTGGCCCTGCCATATTGCTGCAAGCCTATCGCTGGCTGGTGGACAGCCGCGATGAGATGACTGGGGAGCGGCTGGATGCATTGGAAGACCCGTTCCGCGTCTATCGCTGCCACACCATCATGAACTGCGCCAATGTCTGCCCCAAGGGCCTCAACCCTGCCAAGGCCATCGCCGAAATCAAATTGATGATGCTGGAACGCGCGGGGTAGGCCGGTCGCCTTGTGACGGAGCGGCGGCTTTGCTATAGAATTAATGGGCGTAGCCGTTACGTCAACAAGGCATTACGGCTTATTGAAGGGTTAAGGCGTGACAGCAGCACTGGCGACCCGAATAGCGATGTCCCGGCGCGGCCAGCGCATTTTGCCGCAATATTCCAGTATGGAGCACCAGAGCTGGTGGCCCTGGATGCGGTTGGGTCTTTTCGTCACACTGGTATTGATGTCGGCTTACGCCGGTTTGCTGCTGACCGTCGGCGGAGCACGGGCTGTTTCATTGGTCGCGGTACCGATCATGGTAGTTTCTGGTTTAGTTTTATGGATGCTGCCTGACGTTAACCGCGAATTTAGACTGCCTTACTTCGGGTTATTGCTGGTATACTGCGCCGGAAGCGCCATGTGGCCAAACTATCTCGCCATTGTACTTCCTGGTCTGCCTTGGGTAACTCCGCCACGCCTGATCTTGGCCTTGATGCTGGTCATTATGACCGTCCATCTTTCCCAACATGCCGCCAGCAGGCAAGCCATTGGCGATATCATCCTCCACGACAAAATAGCGGCCCGATTATACTTAATGTTTTGGTTGGTCGCGATTGCGGTGTTGCCGTTGGCGCCGTCATTTGCGGCTTCTCTCAATTACACGATCATGCAGGAATTATTTGTCTTTGCGCCAGTGCTACTTGTCGCTTTACTGTTGCATAAAAAGATTGAAAACCTCAGGCCAATCTTGCTCGCCGTCGTAGTTGGCTGTATCTTCACAATGCTCGTTGCGATCTTGGAAAACTTCATGCAACAGCCGCCGTGGATAAATTTCATTCCGAGTTTTATAAATATTGATGCGGAATCGCTTCAAACGTACTTGTCGCCGCAGGCACGGGCAGGCCAACGTAGCTATCGTGTTCGCGCCACATTCGGTATTGTCCTTTACTACACCGAATATCTTGCCATCGTATTTCCAGTGCTGTTTCACTTCATGCTCAAGTTTCACGGCAGGAAGCGCTTCTTGTTTGTTCCACTGCTTATACTTATGTTTGCAGTTGTCTGGTACGCCAATGCACGAACAGCCGTTATCGGGCTGTTTCTCACGCTTTTTGGTACCGCCACGTTGGCCATCATCAAGCAGGTATTTTTTAAAACTGGTGGTGACAGGCTCAAGGCTCTAATTAGCGTCACATTCATCGCCATGGCTGTCTTGGCATCGATCGGTGCTGTTGCTTCAAGCCACCGGTTGCAAATGTACACTATTGGCGGTTCTCAGCATGCGGGTAGCAACGACGGCCGCGACTTGCAATGGGCTAACACCTGGCGGCACTTGAGCAAAAATCCAGTCGGAGTAGGGCTTGGTAATTCCATGCGTTATGTTGGAGTTGAATTTAGAGCAGGTGTTCCGATTGTTGACAGTTTCTACATCAATCTGCTGGTTGACGTTGGCGTGCTTGGATTTTTTGGTTTCATGGGTTGTATCGCGCGCATTAGCTGGCTCGGTATTCAGACACACCTGCGATCTGGCGATGAACTGGAAGATATGGCGGGTCCGCTGGCGCTCGGCTTGCTAGCCTTCATGATCATCAGTTATGTCGTCAGCACGACAGACAATAACTATATCGTGTTCATATTTGCAACATGCATCTTGGCACTGCATCGGCGGCAGGAACAGCGGCTTGCCCTTCAGCCTGCTGTCCACACGTCATTGCCGTCGTCATCGACCCAGCTGGCAAAAATTTGACCCTAGTGTGCCCCACTTGTCGGCAGGAGCATTTCTTCTGCTGGAGACAAGCGAATATCGTGCCTCTGGACGGCGGGCTGCCGCAACGCTAACCGCTGCTGCATGACCCGTGAAACATTCACAGATGGCCCCAACGCCGGTTGGACCTGCTGGCGCCGTGATCCCGATGGCCGCTTCGCATCAATGCTGGGCGATTTCTATTTCCGCGAAGGCCTGCGCGGTGTCGAATGCCGCATGGAAACCGCGCGCAAGCACAGCAATGGCTTGGGCTACCTGCACGGTGGTTTCATCATGTCGTTCATTGATATGGCCATGTTTGCCTTCATCTTTCGCCAGTTGGAAAACAGCGCGGCGGTCACGCTCAGCTGCGCGACCGATTTCTTGTCGGCCGGTATCGTCGGCAAACCTATCGAAGCGCACGGCGAAATCCTGAAGGAAACCGGCAAGATGCTGTTTGTGCGCGGACTGGTCACCCAGGACGGCATCAATCTCGCCAGCTTTACCGGCACCATGCGAAAAATTCCGCGCCCGCCACGGCCGACCGGCGAAGGCCATCCCGCGCGGCCAGGGGAAACCCAGGTTGACTGATCTTGAGGCCCGCTATCAGGCCATGTTGGCGGCGGGCGAATTGAAGGCTGACGCGGCGCAGGCCAGTGTGGTGGCGCAATTGGCAGCGCTTGAGGGTCTGCTGGCACAGCCGATGGCGGCCCCCGGTTTGTTTGGCCGGCTGATTGGCCGGGCCGCGCCGCCGGCGCCGAAGGGCATGTATATCTGGGGCGGTGTCGGCCGCGGCAAATCAATGCTGATGGACTTGTTCTTTGCCGCATCACACGTCAGCCCCAAACGCCGGGCGCATTTTCACGAATTCATGGCCGATGTGCATCAGGCCGTGCACCGCCGTCGCCAAGCCGGCGACACCGACCCGCTGATCAGCGTGGCAGGCGAGATTGCCAGCAGCGCGCGGCTGCTGTGCTTTGATGAAATGCAGGTGAAGGATATTGCCGACGCGGCCATCCTGTCCCGCCTGTTTACCGCCTTGATCACCCACGGCGTTACGGTGGTGACCACCAGCAACCGGGCGCCGGCCGATCTCTACAAGAATGGCCTGAACCGGCATTTATTCCTGCCATTCATCGAGCTGATCCAAGACCGGATGACCGTGATTACCCTGGATGGCCCGACCGATTATCGACTAGCGCGATTGGCTGGCACGCAAACCTGGCACGTGCCCAATGGCCCTGAAGCAAGCGCCGCGCTTTCGGCTGCGTATTTCCGGATGACGGACTATCCACCCGAAGACCGGGCGCATGTGCCGAGTGCCGAGCTCGATCTGGGCGGCGGGCGCACCCTGCATGTGCCCAAATCACTGAAGGGTGCTGCCGTGTTCAGCTTTGCGCGGCTGTGCCGGCAGCCACTGGGCGCCGCCGATTATCTGGCCATCGCGCGCCAGTATCACACGCTGGTCATCGTCGGCATTCCCAAGCTGGGGCCGGAGAACCGCAACGAAGCGATCCGTTTCATCCACCTGATCGATGCGCTTTATGAGCAGAAGGTAAAACTGATTGCCGCTGCCGATGCCACGCCTGAGCAGCTTTATCCGGCAGGCGATTCCAGCTTTGAATTCGAACGCACCGTCAGCCGTTTGATTGAAATGCAGTCAACCACCTATCTGGCGCTCGGCCACGGCGGATAAGGCGCGCGCTGCCTGTTTTAGCCTGATTGAGAATGATCCGGCAAATGCCTCTGTAGTTTTGTCAGTTTTGACCAAATACCCTGAATCTGGAGAAAAATGGCGTTCAGATCACGGCTGCGGGCCACAACAACTGACCTTATTTTATGACAGCATCTGGCCCTGTAGGACAGGCCAGGCCGGCCGGGTCCTCACTCGTGTTTCGATCCAGCCCGCCCGTCATCACGCCGCAATCGTGCCTTGCGGCAGCGGCCTGCTTCTTTTCACCGGGTAGGGCGCTGCTGTGGTTGCACACGGCGTCGCTGCGCTCTATCCAACCTGCGACATTTCGTTAGACTCATTCAGGTGGAGAACCCCCATGGCTCGCAAAAAGATCGCCTTGATTGGCGCCGGCAACATCGGCGGCACGCTGGCGCACCTTGCCGCACAAAAGGCACTTGGCGACATCGTGTTGTTCGACGTGGTGGAGGGCGTGCCCCAGGGCAAGGCGCTCGATCTGGCGCAATGTGCCCCGGTTGAAGGCTTTGATGTCTCTCTCAAGGGCAGCAATGATTATGCCGATATCGCTGGCGCCGATGTGATCATCGTCACCGCCGGCATCGCCCGCAAGCCGGGCATGAGCCGCGACGATCTGCTCGGCATCAACCTGAAGGTGATGAAAGCGGTGGGGGAGGGCATTGCCGCCCACGCACCGGGCGCCTTCGTGATCTGCATCACCAATCCGCTGGATGCCATGGTGTGGGCGCTGCGCGAATTCTCCGGTCTGCCCCATCACATGGTCTGCGGCATGGCCGGCGTGCTGGATTCGGCGCGCTTCCGTCATTTCCTGGCTGACGAGTTCAAGGTGAGCGTGCGCGATGTGAATGCCTTCGTGCTCGGCGGCCACGGCGACACGATGGTGCCGGTGATCGAATATAGCACCGTTGCCGGCATTCCGGTGCCCGATCTGATCAAGATGGGCTGGAGCACCCAGGAGCGCATCGACGCCATCATTCAACGCACCCGCAGCGGTGGCGGCGAAATCGTCGCCCTGCTGAAGACCGGCAGCGCCTATTATGCGCCGGCCACCAGCGGCATCGAAATGGCCGAAGCCTATCTCTATGATCAGAAGCGCCTGCTGCCGTGCGCCGTGAACCTCACTGGCCAATATGGCGTGAGCGATCTTTATGTCGGCGTGCCGGTGGTGATCGGTGCTGGCGGTGTGGAACGCATCGTGGAGATTGAATTGTCAGATAGCGCCAAGGCCAATTTCGCGGTGAGCGTGGATGCCGTCAAGGAACTGTTGGCGGCGTGCCGGGCCATCGACGGCTCGCTTGGCTAAGATTTTGCCGATTTGGCAGCAGACAAGCAACGTTGAAGGGTAGGCAATGAACATCCACGAATATCAGGCCAAGGAACTCCTGGCCAAATATGGCGTCCCGGTGCCAGCCGGCTTTGCTGCGATGAGCGTTGACGAGGCCGTGGCCGCTGCGGCCAAGCTGCCCGGACCGCTCTATATCGTGAAGGCGCAGATCCACGCCGGCGGGCGCGGCAAGGGCAAGTTCGTGGAATTGCCGCCGGAGGCCAAGGGCGGTGTGCGGCTGGCCTGGTCGGCCGACGATGTGCGCGCGGCGGCCACGGCCATGCTGGGCAACACGCTGGTGACGATCCAGACCGGCGCTGCTGGCAAGCAGGTCAATCGCCTTTACGTCACCGACGGCGTTGATATCGCCAAGGAACTTTATCTGGCCATGCTGGTTGACCGCGCCACCGGGCGCATTGCCATTGTTGCCAGCACCGAAGGCGGCATGGATATCGAGGATGTGGCCCATAACCACCCCGAGAAAATCCACACCATCACGGTTGATCCTGCGACCGGCGTGATGCCGCACCATGGCCGCGCCGTGGCAGCGGCGCTGGGCCTGACCGGCGATCTCGCCAAGCAGGCCGAGCTTGTCACCATGAAGCTCTATGACGCGTTCATCGGCACCGATGCCAGCCAGATGGAAATCAACCCGCTTGCCGTCACAGACACGGGCAAATTGATGGTGCTGGATGCCAAGGTCGGCTTCGATCCCAACGCCCTGTATCGCCACCCGGACTTGCTGGCGCTGCGCGACCTGACCGAGGAAGACCCGGCCGAGGTGGAAGCCAGCAAATATGATCTGGCCTTCATCAAGCTGGATGGCAGCATCGGCTGCCTGGTCAACGGCGCGGGGCTGGCCATGGCGACCATGGACATCATCAAGCTGAACGGTGAAGAGCCGGCCAATTTCCTCGATGTCGGCGGCGGCGCCGACAAGGAGAAAGTGACCAACGCCTTCAAGCTTATCCTGAAGGACCCGGCGGTAAAAGGCATTCTCGTCAACATCTTCGGCGGCATCATGCGCTGCGACATCATCGCGGAGGGCATTATTGCCGCTGCAAAGGAAGTCAGCCTGTCTGTGCCGCTGGTCGTGCGCCTGGAAGGCACCAACGTCGAATTGGGCAAGGAAATCCTGGCCAATTCGGGTCTGCCGATCGTGTCGGCGGACAATCTGGGAGATGCGGCGGCCAAGATCGTCGCCGAAGTTCGGAAGGCCGCCTGATGTCCATTCTCGTCAACGCAAATACCCGCGTCATCACGCAGGGCTTCACCGGCAAGCAGGGCACGTTCCACACGGAGCAGGCGATTGCCTATGGCACCAAGGTTGTCGGCGGCACCGCGCCGGGCAAGGGCGGCCAGACGCATCTGGGCCTGCCGGTGTTCGACACAGTGGCGCAGGCCCGCGAAGCCACGGGCGCCGATGCGTCGGTCGTCTATGTGCCGCCGCCCGGTGCTGCCGATGCGATCTGCGAAGCCATCGCCGCCGAAATTCCGCTGGTGGTGTGCATCACCGAAGGCATTCCGGTGCTCGACATGGTGCGCGTCAAGCGCGCCCTGCAAGGCTCCAAAACCCGCCTGATCGGGCCGAACTGCCCCGGCCTGCTGACGCCCGGCGAGTGCAAGATCGGCATCATGCCGGGCAATATCTTCCGCAAGGGCAGCGTGGGCGTCGTCTCCCGCTCCGGCACACTGACCTATGAAGCTGTGCACCAGACCAGCGCTGTTGGCCTGGGCCAGACCACGGCCGTCGGCATTGGCGGCGATCCGGTGAATGGCACCAACTTCATCGACATGCTGGAAATGTTCCTGGCCGATGCAGCCACCCAGTCGATCATCATGATCGGCGAAATCGGCGGCGATGCCGAGGAAATGGCGGCGCAATTCCTGATCGACGAAGCCAAACGCGGCCGCAAGAAGCCGATGGTGGGCTTCATCGCTGGCACCACGGCGCCGCCGGGCCGCCGCATGGGCCATGCCGGCGCCATCGTGTCGGGCGGCAAGGGTGATGCAGCCTCCAAGATGGCCGCGATGGAAGCGGCGGGCATCCGCGTGTCGCCTTCGCCATCGCTGCTGGGCGAAACGCTGATCGAGGTGCTGAAAGGCTGATATTGATTGGCCGGCCATGCCAATGTGACATGGCCGGCATGTGGCAGATTATCATGACATGCGCGCCATGTGCCGTTAAACTGGCGATAATTAAGCGCTTGAGGATATGACGATGGAAACCGAAGCCCTGCTGCCAGGTCCCGAAGATCGGCCGGGGCCGAGTTGGGCTCGGCCAAATTGGCCGGTGCTGCCGGGCGATGATCTGACCCGCGGGCTTGATGCTGCCGCGATGTTCGTAGACAGCCCCGCCAAGACCGCCGGCCGCGCCGCGGCTGCTGCGGCCGCCGGCGGTGCCACCCCGGCCGATGTTGCCCGCGCCGCGCAGGATTCGATCAGCGCGATGATGCTGCTGCGCACCTACCGGGTGCGCGGGCACCTGGCGGCCAATCTCGATCCGCTTGGGCTGGCCACGCGCGATCTGCCTGCCGATCTCACGCCGGGCTGGCATGGCTTTGGCCCTGATGATCTTGACCGCCCTGTGCACATGGGCGGCGCGCTGGGCCTGCAGACCAGCACGATCCGCGACCTGGTGGCGATCTTGCAGCGCAATTATTGCGGCAATGTCGGCCTTGAATATATGCACATCAACGATGTGGAAGAGCGGCGGTTCCTGCAGGACAAATTCGAAGGCCGCGATAAGGAAATCCAGTTCACATCCAATGGCAAACGGGCCATTCTTAACAAGTTGCTGCAAGCCGAACAGTTCGAGAAGTTCTTGGGCCGCAAATATGTCGGCACCAAGCGGTTCGGACTTGATGGCGCGGAATCGATGATCCCGGCAATGGAATCGATCATCAAGATCGGCGGCCAGCTTGGCATCAAGGAAATCGTGTTCGGGATGCCGCACCGCGGCCGCCTCAACATGCTGGCCAATGTCATGCAAAAGCCATTTCGCACGATTTTTCATGAATTTGCGGGCGGTTCTTCAAATCCGGATGACGTTGGCGGTTCCGGCGATGTGAAATATCACCTTGGCACCAGCACGGATCGCGAATTTGATGGCAACCAGGTGCACCTGTCGCTGGTTCCCAATCCATCCCACCTCGAAGCGGTCAATCCCGTGGTGCTGGGCAAGGTGCGCGCCATTCAGGCAATTATTGGTGACAATGATCGCAAGCAGGTGCTGCCGATCCTGCTGCACGGCGATGCTGCCTTTGCCGGCCAGGGCATCGTGGCTGAATGTTTCGGATTTTCTGGCCTGATCGGCTACGGCACCGGCGGCACCATCCATTATGTGGTCAACAATCAGGTCGGGTTCACCACCAGCCCGCAATTTGCGCGCTCGTCGCCCTATCCGTCGGACATGGCCAAGATCGTGCAAGCGCCGATTTTTCACGTGAACGGCGATGATCCCGAAGCCGTGACCTATGCCACCAAGGTCGCCACCGAGTTTCGCCAGAAATTCGGCCGCGACGTGGTGATCGACATGTGGTGCTATCGCCGCTTTGGCCACAATGAAAGCGACGAACCCAGTTTTACCCAGCCGCTGATGTATGCGGCCATCGGCAAGAAAAAGCCGATCAGCGAGCTCTATGCTGCGCGCCTGGTGCGCGAGGCGGTGCTGTCGGATGCCGATTTCAAAGCCATGATCGACAGTTATGTGAACATGCTGGAAGATGAATTTGAAGCCGCCGCCGGCTTCAAGGCCAACGAAGCCGATTGGTTCGGAGGGCGCTGGGCCGGCCTGAGTACGCCCAAGGAAGGCATTGCCAGCCGCCGCGCCGCGATGACCGGTGTTGCGACCAACGAGTTGCTCAGCGTCGGCAAGACGCTGACCCAGGTGCCAGAGGGTTTCAATATTCACAGGACCTTGGCGCGGGTTCTTGATGCAAAGGCTGAAATGTTTTCCAGTGGTGCCAATGTCGATTGGGCCACCGGGGAGGCGCTGGCCTTTGGCACGCTGCTGAAGGATGGCTATGGCGTGCGCCTGTCGGGCCAGGATGTCGGGCGCGGCACCTTCAGCCAGCGCCATTCGGTTTGGACCGACCAGAAGGACGGCAGCCGCTATGTGCCTCTAAAGGCTGTAGATCCCGATTTTGCCGTGCTTGACAGCCCGCTGTCGGAATTTGGCGTGCTCGGCTTTGAATATGGTTTTGCGCTGGCCGATCCCAAGACGCTGACCCTGTGGGAAGCCCAGTTCGGCGATTTCGTGAATGGTGCGCAGACGATCATCGATCAGTTCATTGTGTCGGGCGAAATCAAGTGGTTGCGCGCCAATGGCCTCGTGATGCTGCTGCCGCACGGCTATGAAGGGCAGGGGCCGGAGCATAGTTCGGCCCGGGTTGAACGCTTCCTCAGCCTGTGTGCGGAGGATAATATCCAGGTTGCCAACTGCACGACGCCGGCCAATTTCTTCCATCTGCTGCGCCGGCAGATGTTACGCAATTTCCGCAAGCCATTGATTGTGTTCACCCCAAAATCGCTGCTGCGTCACAAGCGGGCGGTTTCAAGCCTGGCCGATATGGGCCCGGCAACGCAGTTCCATCGCTGCCTTGACGATCTGGCGCCCTGCGATCCCGCCAAGATCCGCCGCCTCGTGCTGTGCACCGGCAAGGTCTATTACGACCTGCTCGATGCCCGCGAGAAGGACAGCCGGGACGATGTCTACCTGCTCCGGGTCGAGCAGCTCTATCCATTCCCGGGTGACGTAGTTGCTGAATATGCAGGGAAATTCCCGAATTTGGAGCAGGTGGTTTGGGCGCAGGAAGAGCCGCAGAATGGCGGCGCCTGGAGCTTCATTGCGCCGCTGATCGAAGCTTCTGTGGATCGGCGCCCAACCTATGCCGGCCGTCCGCCGGCAGCGGCGACGGCGACGGGCCTGCTCAAGCGTCACAATGCCGAACAGGCCAGGCTGGTCGCGGATGCCCTGGGCACGATCAAACCGAATTAAGCGAGAAAGATCAATATCATGGCAACCAATGTCATCGTGCCCACCCTGGGCGAATCCATCACCGAAGCCAGCGTTGGCCAGTGGCTGAAACAGCCGGGTGAGGCTGTGGCCGCCGATGAGCCGATCGTGGCGCTGGAGACTGACAAGGTTGCTGTGGAGGTGCCGTCACCCGTGGCCGGGGTGATGGGCGAGCAGTTTTTCAAGACCGGCGATACCGTCACTGTGGGGGCATTGCTTGCCAGCATTGTCGAAGGTGGCGCGCAATCTGTGGTGCAACCGTTGACCCCTGCTGTCCAACCGTTGCCGCCGGCTGTCCCACCGGTGCCGCTGGCTGTCCCATCGGTGGCGCCGGGTGTCCCACCAGTTGTCACGCCGGATGTTACGGGCAATGACGCGATCAGCCCGGCCGTGCGCGGCCTGATTGACAGCTATAATCTCGACCCGGCCAGCATCAGCGGCACCGGCAAGGATGGCCGCCTGACCAAGGGCGATGTGCTCGCGGCTATCGAAGCCGGCACGGCCCGCCTGAAGGTAGCAGCCCCGGTCGCCGCTGCGCCTGCCACGGCAGCGGCCACGCCGGTCGCCGCCCGCCGCGAGGAGCGGGTGCGCATGACCCGCCTGCGCCAGACCATCGCGCGCCGCCTGAAGGAAGCGCAGAACACTGCCGCCATGCTGACGACGTTCAACGATGTCGACATGACCGCGGTGATCGAGGCCCGCGCCCGCTACAAGGACATGTTCGAAAAGAAGCACGGCATCCGGCTTGGCTTCATGTCCTTCTTTGCCAAGGCCGTGGTGCTGGCGCTGAAGGATGTGCCATCGGTGGGCGCGTCGATTGAAGGCGATGAGATCGTCTACAAGGATTATGCTGATCTGGGCGTCGCGGTATCGTCGCCGGGCGGGCTGGTGGTGCCGATCCTGAAGGATGCCCAGGCCAAGAGCTTTGCCGCCATCGAGCAGGAGATCGCCGATTTCGGCCGCCGCGCGCAGAAGGGCCAGCTCAAGCTGGAGGATATGCAGGGCGGCAATTTCACCATCTCCAACGGCGGCGTGTTCGGCTCGCTGCTGTCCACGCCGATCCTTAATCCGCCGCAATCGGGGGTGCTGGGCCTGCACCGTATCGAGGATCGGCCGGTGGTGCGCGACGGCGCGATTGTGGTGCGGCCGATGATGTATCTGGCGCTGTCCTACGATCACCGCCTGATCGACGGCAAAGAAGCCGTCACATTTCTGGTGCGCGTGAAGGAAGCCATTGAAGATCCGGCGCGTTTGCTGATCGATCTGTGATGGACGCTGGCCAGCCCTGATGGTAGAAAAGTCTGGATCGTTCTACCATGGGACCCGACCGATGCAGATGAACATCAAGAACCCGGAAGCCTGCCGGATGGCGCAGCAATTGGCGGCGGCCACCGGTAAGAGTGTTACGGCGGTCGTCACCGAGGCGCTTGCGGAAAAGGTCGCGCAACTGGCCAGGGAGCGCAGTCTGGATGAGCGCCGTGCGCGGGTTGATGCCTTGATCGATTCCATCCGGGCCGATCTGATCGCCCCGTTGCCGACCCAGGCTGAGCTGGATGATTGGCTCTACGATGAGAATGGCTTGCCGCGGTGATTGTCGATACGTCGGCGCTGATCGCCATCCTGCAGAACGAGCCGGAGCGACCGGCACTGCGCGATGCCCTGCTGCTCGCCAGCAATCCCATGCTGCCGGCGCCGGCCTATCTCGAACTGGCGATTGTGCTGGAAGGCAAGTTGCCAGCCGGTTCGTCCGACAATCGTATCGATGCCATTTTGGCGGACTTCGGCATCGGCATTGCCGCCTGTGACGCCGGCATTGCCAAGGCAGCCCGTGCGGCGTTTGCACGTTATGGCAAGGGGCGCGGCCAATTCCAATCCGGGCCGGCCGCGCGCCTGAATTTCGGCGATTGCCTGGTTTATGCGACCGCCCGGCACCTGAATTTGCCCTTGCTGTTCAAGGGCGATGATTTTGCCCACACCGATATCACCCCGGCGCTGCCGGCAGGAGAGAGACCATGAGTGATTATGATGTTGTCGTGATCGGCAGCGGCCCCGGCGGCTATGTGGCGGCGATCCGCGCGGCGCAGCATGGCCTGAAAGTGGCGTGCATCGAAAAGCGCAGCGCGCTAGGCGGCACCTGCCTGAATGTCGGCTGCATCCCGTCCAAGGCGCTGCTGAATGGCAGCCA
>NZ_JBBATR010000016.1:47549-50703 GCF_040398645.1 Sandarakinorhabdus sp. | reverse complement strand
GACAGCCTCTATTGCGACGCGCCCACCGCCCTCACCCGCCGCGCCTGGCGCACGGTGCTGGATCTAAGCTTCCACGCCCTCACCCGCTGGCTGGCGCCGGTGCTGGTGTTCACCGCCGAAGAAGTGTGGGGCACGCGCTATCCGGATGCGGGATCGGTGCACCTGCTCGAGTGGCCGGAGATTGCGGCCGATTGGCAGGATGATGCGCTCGGCCACCAGATCACGCTGGCGCGGCAGGTGCGCGAAGATGCCTATCTCAAGCTGGAGGAACTGCGCCGAGCCAAGGCCATCGGCAGCTTCCTGGAGGCCTATGTGTGCATCGAAACCACCGATGAAGACCATTTCGTGGCCTGCCAAGCGCTCGATCTGGCCGAATATCTGCTGGTTGCCCGCGTCGATCTGGTCAAGGGCGCCAGCAACGCCCTGACCGTGGGCAAGGTTGACGACGCCAAATGCGCGCGCTGCTGGCGGCACCTGCCCGACGTGGCGGCCGAAACCGGCCTGTGCGGGCGCTGTGACGAGGTGATCAATGCCTAATCGCGGCTACATGCTTGCCGGCGTGGTGCTGGTCCTCGATCAGATCAGCAAATATTGGGTGATGAACGTGATCCGCCTGCCCGATAGCGGCGGCATGGATGTGTTGGCGTTTTTCCGGCTGACATTTGTGGGCAATGCCGGCGTGTCGATGGGCTTGTTGCCGGCCGGTTCGGATCTGGCGCGCTGGCTGCTGACATTTGTCACGGCCGGCATTGCGCTGGCGGTGGCGTTCTGGCTGCGGCGTGAAAAGCATGTTGTTGATATTGCAGCGCTTGGCCTGGTGCTGGGCGGCGCCATCGGCAACATCATCGATCGGGTGCGCTTTGGCTATGTTGTCGATTTCCTGCATTTCTTCTGGCAGCAATATAGTTTCTATGTCTTCAATCTTGCCGATGCCGCGATTACACTGGGGGTGATACTGCTGCTGGCGCGCGCCGTGTTTGCGCCGTCGGACAGTGCAAAACCTGCCACGGATGGGAAAGCCAATGATGCGTAACATATTGATCCTGGGCCTGGCCGCCATCACGCTCACGGCCTGCGGCGGCGGCGGCAACCGGCTTTCGGGCCGCGGCCCCGATGAATTGGCCATCGCCCGTTCCGCGCCGCTGGTGGTGCCGCCCGATTTCTCGCTGGCGCCGCCGCGCCCCGGCGCGCCGCGCGCCCTGGGTATTGATGCGCAGGCCGCCGCGATGGAAGCTTTGTTCGGCCCCGGTGTGAAGCCGCCGCCGCGCAGCCAGGCCGAGCAAAATCTGCTCGACCGCGCCAATGCCAATGCCAATGATCCCGCCATCCGCAGCCAGGCCGGCGATCCGCGCACCAGCGCCGTGAACAAGGGTGTATTTCTGGCCGAAGTGCTGGCCGCACCTGTCGGCAGCCGCGATCCCAAGCTGGCCGATGTGAAATTACCCAACTGATGCGGGAGGCTGGCGGCGGCTGCCACTGCGGCGCGGTGCGTTTTTCGGTGCGGTTTGTTGACCCGCCCGAACTCCTGGATTGCAATTGTTCGATTTGCGCCAAAACCGGTTATCTGCACCTGATCGCCGGCCCCGCCGATTTCACGCTGCTGAATGGCGCCGACGTGTTGACCGATTATCGCTGGGGCACCGGGACCGCGCGCCACCTGTTCTGCGCGCGCTGCGGCATCAAGAGCTTTTATGTGCCGCTATCACACCCGAACGACATTTCGGTGAACTGGCGGGCATTGGACGACGTTGGGGATATCGTGCCGCGCATCGTTGCCTTTGACGGGATCAGCCCGGGCAAGACGACTGAACAGCGCATGGGAAGCAGTTGAATGAGCCATGTGTTGCACGCTGCCGATGCACCGCCAGCACCGACCATGGCCTTCGACGATTGGCTGAAGGCCGATGTGCGGGTAGGGACGATTGTTGAGGCCCTGCCCTTCCCGGAAGCCCGCAAGCCCTCCTTTAAATTGTTGATCGATTTCGGCGCCACCATCGGCCAGCGCAAATCAAGCGCGCAGATCACCCGGCATTATGGCCTTGATGCTCTGGTTGGCCAGCAGGTGATTGCCGTGGTGAATTTCCCGCCGCGGCAGATCGGCAAATTCATGTCGGAAGTGCTCACCCTGGGTGTCCCCGATGCAGACGGCGAAGTGGTCCTGTTGCATCCAAGCCAAGCTGTGCCAAACGGCGGCCGACTGTTTTAGCGGGCGACTGTTTTAGCTGCCGACCTGCCCGCGCTGCAGCAGCATCGCATCGGCGAGCACCAGCGCCACCATCGCCTCCAGCACCGGCGCGGCGCGGATGCCCACGCACGGATCGTGGCGGCCCTTGGTGACGATTTGCGCGGCTTCACCGGCCTTGGTGATGGTGTCCACCGGCGTCAGGATCGAACTGGTGGGTTTCAGCGCCATGCGAACCACGATGGGCTGGCCTGTGGAGATACCACCGGCAATGCCGCCAGCGTGGTTGGACAGAAACTCTGGCCCATCCTCGCCGGGCCGCATGGCATCGGCGTTTTCCTCGCCGCGCAGGCGCGCCGCAGCAAAGCCATCGCCGATTTCAACGGCTTTGACGGCGTTGATGCTCATTGCGGCGCTGGCCAGCTGTGCATCCAGCTTGTGATAGAGTGGGCTGCCCCAGCCGGCCGGCACGCCCGTGGCGACACATTCAACGATGGCGCCCAGCGATGATCCGGCTTTGCGGGCAGCGTCCAGATTCTCGGCCCATAGTTCAGCCGTGACAGCGTCGGGGCACCAGAATGGATTGCGCGCAATTTCTTGCCAATCAAAGCGGCTGCGATCAATCGCAACACCTCCAATTTCAACCAGATAGGCCGTGATGCTCACACCGGGTATCACCAGCCGTGCCACCGCGCCGGCCGCCACCCGGCTGGCGGTTTCCCGCGCCGACGAACGCCCGCCGCCGCGCGGATCGCGGTGGCCATATTTGGCATCATAGGCATAATCGGCATGACCAGGCCGATAGGCGGCCGCGATCTCGCTATAGTCTTTTGAGCGTTGATCGACATTTTCGATCATCAGGCTGATCGGTGTGCCGGTGGTGCGGCCTTCAAACACGCCCGACAATATGCGCACGACATCGGGCTCTTGCCGCTGGGTGGTGAATTTCGATTGGCCGGGCCGGCGCTTGTC
>NZ_JBBATR010000016.1:44494-47449 GCF_040398645.1 Sandarakinorhabdus sp. | reverse complement strand
CATCGGGCTCTTGCCGCTGGGTGGTGAATTTCGATTGGCCGGGCCGGCGCTTGTCCAGGAACGGCTGAATATCCGTTTCAGCCAAGGCAATGCCGGGCGGGCAGCCATCCAGCACGGCGCCAATCGCCGGCCCGTGGCTCTCGCCCCAGGTGCTGAAGCGCAGCAGGTGACCGAATGTGTTGAGGCTCATGCTGCCGTGAACTCGATACGGTTGCCAAAGGGGTCGGCGGTGAAGAAACGGGCGTGGCCGTTCAACGGTTCATCATCTTGCACGCTGCAGCCAGCGATCGCCAGCCTCTCGCGCAGCGGTTCATACCCGGCGATACGCAGCGCCACATGTGCCTTGCGGGCTGGGCGGAAATCGGCTTCCACCCCCAAGTGCAACTGCGCCCCGGCCAACTCGAACCAGCAGCCGCCGCGTGCAGCAAGTTCAGCCGGCTTGGGAAGTTCGAGCAGGCCGACCAGATCACCAAAGAAGCGCCGCGCCTCGGCCTCACCGCCGATTGGCATGGCAATCTGCACATGATCAATGGCGGGCAGCGCCGTCATGCCAGCCCGATATCTGGCGCATCCTCGGCCTTCATGCCGATGACATTATACCCGCCATCAACATGATGAATTTCACCCGTCACGCCGCTGGCCAGATCGGACAGCAGATACACGCCGGCGCCGCCGACATCATCAATGGTGACGTTGCGGCGCAGCGGCGAATTCAGTTCATTCCATTTCAATATGTAGCGAAAATCGCCGATGCCGCTGGCCGCCAATGTCTTGATCGGGCCGGCGGAAATGGCGTTGATGCGCACATTCTGCGGGCCAAGGTCCATCGCCAGATATTTTACGCTGGCTTCCAGCGCCGCCTTGGCCACGCCCATCACGTTGTAATGCGGGATGACCTTTTCGGCGCCATAATAAGACAGGGTGATCATCGATCCGCCCGCCGGCATCATCGCCGCTGCGCGCTGCGCCACCGCCGTGAAGCTGTAGACCGACACATTCATGGTCAGCAGGAAGTTATCGAGGCTGGTATCGACATAGCGGCCGCGCAATTCATTCTTGTCGGAAAACCCGATGGCGTGAACGACAAAATCGATGGTCGGCCACTGCGCCGCGAGATCGGCAAAACAGGCATCGATGCTGGCCATGTCGGACACATCGCATTCCATCAGCCGAGCCACGCCCAGCTGCTCGGCCAATGGCCGCACCCGCTTTTCCATCATCGGGCCTTGATAGCTGAACGCCAGTTCGGCCCCGTGCTCGGCGAGGGCCTTGGCAATCCCCCACGCCAGGCTCTTGTCGTTGGCCAGGCCCATGATCAAACCGCGTTTGCCGGTCATGATCCCCATTTTATGCTCTCCGATCTGCAGAATTCGCTGTGCCTTAGGCAGATATTGCAGCAATTTCCAGCCGGGCGCGGCCAACAGCGGCATTCACCTGTGCGCCCAGCACCAGGCCAAGCCCGATGATGTAAAAATACAACAGCGCGATGATCACCCCGGCCAGGCTGCCATAGGTGACGGTGTAGCCGCCCACCAGCGCCAGCACGCGCGGCAGCGCCAGCGTGGTGATCGTCCAGGCGGCGGCGGTGGCCAGCGCGCCCGGCCAGCTCGGCGCGATGCGAAACCGGCGCGGGCACAATTGCCCAAACAGCGCCCACAGGGCCAGAAACAGCAGCAACGCCGGCACCACGCGCTGCAAGCCCAGCACCGGCACGCTGTTTGCAGCCATCGGCATCAACTGGAACACAAAGGTTTCAGCGCCGGTAACGACCACCTGTGCGCCGAACGCCAGCAGCAGGATCAGCACCAGCCCCAGCACCTCCGCCAGCCCGACCAGCCGCCAGCCCCAAAACGGCAGCGACGATGTGGTGCCGTAAGCCTGGCTGACCATGGCGCGCAGCGTGACCAGCACACCCGACGATGTCCAGAGGGCGACGATGGCGCCAAAGGTGATCACCCCGCCGCTGGCCGGCGCCGCGATCACATCGCGCACCGCCGGGCCGACCAGATCGGCAACACCGGGCGGCAGCGCCACCAGAAACGCCTCCACCGCCGCCAGCCCTTCAGCGGTGCGGCCCAGTTGACCGGCGATGTACGCCAGCAGAATGACAAAGGGGAACAAGGTGACCAGACTGAGATAGGCCAGATTGCCGGCGTGGGTGAAGCCGTTGTCAAACAGGCCCTTGCCGGCATCGACAGCGATGCGGCGCAGCGGCCACCGATCCCGCCAGCGCGGTTGCAGCAGAGGGGCCGCCACCGCCGGCAGAGCCATCAAGGATCGATCGAACCGCGCAAATCGCGGTTGTCGTTGAACATTTCGGCAAAGGCTTTCAGCTCGGCATTGTCAGCTGGGATATCGATCATTACCGTTACAAGCTGGTCGCCGCGGCTGCCATCGATGCGGCGAAAGCCGCGGCCTTTCAGGCGAAACATCTTGCCTGATGTGGTGCCGGGCGGCAGCGTGAGCGTAACGGCGCCTTCGGCCGTCGGCATGCGTATTTTGGCTCCCAGCACGGCTTCGTCGAGGCGGATCGGCAGGGTGAGCCGCACATCGTCGCCATCGCGTTCCAGGCAGTGATGCGGCGTGATCTCAATGGTGACGATGGCATCGCCGGCGCCGCCCGGCCCGGGTTCACCGCGCCCGGCCAATCGCACCTGCTTGCCGGATTCAAGCCCGGCGGGCAGCTTGATTTCAATGGTCTGGCCGCTGCGCATGATCACGCGCTGCGGGGTCAACTGCACGGCTTCGATGAAGGACACGGTCAGGCGGTAGGCCACATCCGGCCCGCGCACCTGGGTGCGAAAACCGCGGCCGCCGCCAGCGCCGCTGCGCCCGCCAAACAACTCGGCAAACAGATCATCGGCGCCGCCGGCAAAATCGAAATCTGCCCGGCCGGCGCTGCCGCCGCCAAAGCCGCCGCCGCGCCCATAATCCTGGCGGCCACCGGTGCCGCCG
>NZ_JBBATR010000016.1:34126-44394 GCF_040398645.1 Sandarakinorhabdus sp. | reverse complement strand
GCCGCCGCCAAAGCCGCCGCCGCGCCCATAATCCTGGCGGCCACCGGTGCCGCCGGCAAAGGGATTGCGCGGCTGGCCATCAGGCCCGATTTCCCCGCGATCAAACTGGCTGCGCTTGGCGTCATCCGACAGGAGTTCATAGGCGCTGTTGGCTTCCTTGAAGCGTTCCAGCGCAGCCGGATTGTCGGCATGGCGATCGGGGTGATTGTCCTTGGCGATCCGGCGAAACGCCTTCTTGATATCCGTGTCGCTGGCGGACTTTGGCACACCCAGCACTAGATAAGGGTCTCGCATTGGTCATCCGTCGCTCATGTGGTCGTGATAGACATGGTCACCGAATGCGGCGATGACAAGTGATATCGACGCCCAAACATGTCCGCAACTGGCCAGCACCGCCCGCTTGGCATAAAGATTGCTGCATGATGGCAACAACGATTCGATTTTTTGCGCAATTTGCCGTGCTGATCGCGGTGCTTTGTGCCGGGCCGGCGCTGGCATGGGGCGGCTATGCCCACGCGCTCACGGCCCGCATCGCCCAATCGCAGCTGACCCCGGCAGCGCGCGCTCAGATCAAGCGGTTGCTGCGCGCCGAGCCGCAATTGAAAACGCCGCAATGCGCGCTGAAATCGCTGGAGGATGCCGCGGTCTGGCCTGATTGCGTGCGCGGCTTGCCGGATGGCAGCTTCGGATTTTCAGCCACGTGGCATTACCAGAATATCAGCGTGTGTGCGCCGTTTGACATCACTGCCAATTGCCCGAACGGCGATTGCGTGACGGTGCAGATCGCGCGCCAGCAGGCGGTGCTGGCCAACCGCCGGGCCAGCGATGCCCAACGATTGCAGGCGCTGGCGTTTCTGGTGCATTTCGTGGGCGACATGCACATGCCGCTGCACATCGGCGACAAGGCGGACCGCGGCGGCAATGATGTGCGCGTCGCCTATGGCTTCAAATCGCCTGACCGCATGAACCTTCACCGCGCGTGGGACAGCGATCTGGCCGAACGCGCCCTTACCGAACCGCCAGCAATCACCCCGGCCAGCATCACGCCGGCACAGCGCCGCGCCGACACCGCCGGGGCCACGGGCACGCCTGCCCGGGTGGCAGCATGGGCGCGCGAAGGCTGGGATATCTCGCGCAGCATCGCCTATCCCGCGCTGCTGGATTATCCTGATGGCTGCGCGATCCCTGGTGCGCAGCGCCCAGCGGCGCGCGGCACCATCACGCCGGCTTATGTGGCGGCAGCAACGCCGGCGCTGCGCGTGCAGGTCAGGAAGGCCGGCAGCCGCATCGCGCTGTTGATCAACGAAGCGCTCAGCCCAAGCGCGCCGACGCCCCGATAACTGTGGGCCAAGGAATGATTCATGCGCCTTGATGACGAAGACGAAAGCAGCAACATCGTCGATCGGCGTGGTTCCGGCAGCAGTGGGGGCGGTGGGGGCAGTGGGGGCGGTTTTCGCTTGCCGATCGGCGGGGGCCGGCTTGGCATCGGCGGCATGGTGGTTGTGGGCGTGATTGCGCTGCTGCTCGGGCAAAATCCGCTGGAATTGATCGGGGCGGTCAATGGTGTGCAGGTCGGCGGCGGCAGCATCGGCCAGCCCCAGTCCGGGCCGCAACCCGAAACATCCGCACCTGCCGCCGCTCTGGACGGCGCCCACGACAAATTCATCGCCCGCGTGCTCGGCACCACCGAACGCACCTGGGGCCGGCTGTTTCCTGAACAATTTGGCCAGCCCTACCCGCCGCCCAAGCTCAATCTGTTTACCGGCCAAGTGGATTCAGGCTGCGGCCCGGCCGATAGCGGCATGGGGCCATTTTATTGCCCGGCCGACCGCCAAGTCTATCTGGACAGCGCTTTTTTTGATGACCTTTCGCAACGCTTTGGCGCGCCGGGCGATTTTGCCGCTGCCTATGTGGTCGCCCACGAAGTCGGCCATCATATCCAGACCGTGGTGGGCATTTCCGATGAGGTGCAGCAGGCCCGCCGCAGCGCCAGCAGCGCCAAGGGCAACGCCTTGTCCGTAAGGCAGGAATTGCAGGCCGATTGCCTGGCCGGCGTGTGGGCGCACCACAATCAGGGCCTGCTGGAGCCCGGCGATATCGAAGAAGGCCTGCGGGCGGCGCAGGCCATCGGCGATGACCGCCTGCAACAACAGGCCGGCGGGCGCGTCAGCCCCGAAAGCTTCACCCACGGCACCTCGGCGCAGCGCATGCGCTGGCTGCAACGCGGGCTGGAATCGGGGCTAAGCAGCAGCTGCGACACCTTTTCCGCCCGCACGCTGTGATGGCGCCGTTCAGCCGTTCGAACCGCGAATATTGATCTCGCCGCGCGCAGTGCCCGCCGGGCCATCGCGCAGCGTGATCACCATTGCATCGCCGTCAGCGGTGGTTGCCCTCAGCGAAGTGCCGGTCCGCTGCACGCTGCGGCCCTTGGCGGCAAAGGCTTTTTCATACCAATCCGCCACCGCATCGGCGCTGCCCGGCGCCGAAAAGCCGAGCGCCACGCGCGCGTCGCCGCCAGCTTCGCTGTCCTGCGCCTTGATGTTGACGCTGGTCAGTTTTGCCCCCGGATACCGGCCCACACCGTCAAGATCGAAGCGTGCGTCCTCGCCGCCGATGACCCCGCCGGGCAATTGCAACTTGCCCGATATGCCGCCGGGCAAGCGCAATGCAACCTCGCCGCTATCGCTATCGGCGCTGAATTGGACCACTGTGCGCGATGTGTCGGTGCCTGAATCCTCGGCTTTATCACCGGCCTCGGCGGTAATGGCTGCTGGCTCGGAAGGCTTAACGGCCTTGCCATCCTCACAAGCGGCCACGGCGACGCCGCACAGCAAAATGGCAATCAGCGCGTCTCTCATCGGTGGCTCCTCATGTGTATTGCCAATACAATACACAGCGAAGCCTGTTCGGTCAATGCGCCGCCGCGCCGCCGCGCCGGGGCAGCGCATGCAGGACGGCCACGATGATCGCCCCCAGCGCCAGGCCGAACACGCCCGATCCGCCAGCCTCCGCCAGCCAGAGCGCAACGCCGCCGCCGCCTTCGGCAAGGTGCATCACGGCGTGCAGAATCTCATGCGGCGCGGCCACGCCATAGGTGTTCAATCCGTCCACCACGATATGGCCGCCCACCCAGAGCATCGCCGCCAGGCCGATCCACGCCAGCCCGGCCAGCAGCGGCGGCATGGCAACCACCAGCCCGCGCCCAAGCGCAGCGACACTGCGCTGCTGTTTGCGGGCCAGGAACACACCGAAATCGTCGGCCTTCACGATCAGCGCCACGGCGCCGTACACGATGGCAGTGATGCCCAGCGCCACGGCCACTAGCGCGACCGCCTGCTCGGCAATCGGCTTGTCCTCCACGGTGCCAAGCGCAATCGCCATGATTTCAGCTGACAAGATCAGATCGGTGCGCACCGCGCCCGCCACCATCGCCGTTTCCCGCGCGGCGGCATCCAGCCCCGCATCAGGCGCAGCAGCGGCAGCGTGCGGCCGCAGTTTTTCCCACAGTTTTTCGGCGCCTTCAAAACACAGAAAGGCACCGCCGGCCATCAGCAGCGGCGTGATCGCCTGCGGCAGAAAATAGGACAGCGCCAGCGCGCCCGGCAGCAATATCAGCAATTTGTTGATCAGGCTGCCGCGCGCGATCTTGGCCACGATCGGCAGCTCACGATCAGCCGCAAAGCCGACCACATAACGCGGCGTCACGGCGGCATCATCGATCACCACTCCGGCGGCCTTGGCCGAGGCTTTCATGGCCGCAGCAGCGGTATCGTCCATGCTGGCCGCCGCCATGGTGCCGACATCGTCAAGGCTGGCGGCAGCCACTTTGGCAATCGCGGCCACATCATCAAGCAGTGCAAAAAGGCCGCTGGCCATGCGCCGTTCTCCCGTTCCCGCGATGCTGCGCCGTTCAGCGTCTGTCCAGCACGGCGATGCCAATGGCCAGCGCAATGCCCGTGCCAAGACCCAGCATCAAGCCCAGCGACGCTTCGCCAAACGGCATGCCAAGGCCGGCGCCAAGCACCACGCCCAGCGCAATGAACACACCGCCGCCGCGGCGGGGCGGCTGCAAACGCGGACGAATTGGGGGAATATCCATGCGTCAGCCAATGCACCAGCGAGATGCATCTGGCCAGATGCATCTCGCTGGTGGCTTGCATGGCCGGCATCGGCTATCGGCATGACGGTGCATGAATTTGCGATCCTGCTTGTTGCCGGCTTGGCCAGCGCGGCGGCCCACAGCCAGCCAGCGCCACCTGCAATGCCGCCCGCCGCCCTCGCAAAACCGAAGGAGCCGCCGGCGGATACCGTAGAACCAAGTGCCGAGCCGATTTTGGGCCCCGAAGCGCCGTTGCCCGATCTGCCCGGCGGTGACGGCGTGGCGTGGCCCGATGTCGCATCCACCACCAGCGGCACGCCCGATGCGCCGGAAACGGCCATTCGCTACCGTGTGGAGGATACCGGGCTGAAGCCGCTTGGCCTCGACGACGAATTTCGGGCACTGTCATCGCTGTGGCGACACCGCGATGAGGAGACGAATCTGGCACAATTGCAGCGCCGCATTGCCGAAGATCGCGATCTTGCCGAATTGCTGCTGCGCTCGATCGGCCATTATGGAGCGAATGTGCAGACCGCCGTAAAACCGCCGGCCCCGGGCCAAGCAGACAGCGTGATCCAGATCAGCATCGATCCCGGCCCGGTTTATAACTTCGGCGCGATCACCATCGCGGCCCCAGATGCCAACCCCGAAACAGGCGCAACTTCAACCGCTACCGATCCGGGCCGCATCGTTTTGCGGCTGCTGCCGATCCGGGTTGGCGACGCTGTGGAGGCTGCGCGCGTGCAATCGGCGCAAACCGCGCTGCCCACCCGCCTTGCCGATGCCGGCTATCCGTTTGCCCGCATATCGGCCCCCGATATCATCATCGATCACGCCGCCCGCGAAGCCACCTTCACGCAAGGCATCGCGCTTGGCCCGCGCGGCGTGTTCGGCGCAATCCGCAGCGACAGCGATGTGCGCGGCATGACCGCCGCGCACATCGCCCTGCTCAGCCGCTTCAAACCCGGGGAGCGTTACAGCAACGCCG
The DNA here is from genome assembly GCF_040398645.1 of Sandarakinorhabdus sp. Lineage (GTDB taxonomy): Bacteria > Pseudomonadota > Alphaproteobacteria > Sphingomonadales > Sphingomonadaceae > Sandarakinorhabdus. The sequence continues at coordinate 39,307 of NZ_JBBATR010000016.1, read as the reverse complement.
GCCGCGACGATCTGCGCCGCGCCATGGTGCAAACCGGCCTGTTCGGCGCCCTGTCGGTCACGCCCAAGGCCGGCGCGCTGCGGCCGGATGGCAGCCAATTCATCGATCTGGACATCAGCGGTGAAGCCGCGCCGCCGCGCACGATCGCGCTGGCCGGCGGCTTTTCCACCGGGCAGGGCGTGCGCCTCGAAGGCAGCTGGACTCACCGCAATCTGTTTGCCCCCGAAGGTGGCTTCACCGCCCGCGCCGTCGCTGCCGAGCGCGAGCAGGTTGCGCAGCTGGAGCTGCGCAAGCGCAATTTTGGCCAGCGCGACCGGCAATTGCTGATCAGCGGCGGCTTTACAGCATCGCAGCAATTTGCCTTTGCCGCCGAAACCCTAGGCATTTCGGCGGCGCTGGCCCGCGAAACCAATGTGCTGTGGCAAAAAGCCTGGACGTGGAGCATCGGCGCGCAGGCGCTGGTCACCAGCCAGCGCGACCGATCGGTGGCCGGCGATCCGCGCCGCACCTTCACCGTGCTCGCCCTGCCGCTCAGCGTAACCTGGGATCGCTCCGACGATCTGCTCAATCCATCGCGCGGCATCCGCCTCACCAGCCGCCTCAGCCCGGAATTCACCCTGCGCGACGGCAGCAACTTCAATTATATCAAGGCCCAGATCGAAACCACCGCCTATCAGCCGATTGGCAATCTCGTGTTGGCCGGGCGGCTGCACATGGGCAGCATCGTTGGTGCCAGCCGCGGTGTGATCGCGCCGGATCGGCGCTTTTATGCCGGCGGCGGCGGATCGGTGCGCGGCTATGTGTTTCAGGGCGTTGGCCCGCGCAACACCGACAACGTGCCGACCGGCGGCAACAGCCTGACCGAATTGGCCGTGGAGGCGCGCTACCGCTTTGCCGCGCTGGGCCAGGATCTGGGCGTGGTGGCCTTCATCGATGCCGGCGAAGTTTCCACTGGCACCACCCCGGCGCTTGATCGTTTGTCCTTGGGCGCGGGCATCGGCGCCCGGATTTTCACTGGCTTTGGCCCGGTGCGGATCGATATCGCCACGCCGCTCAATCCGCAGCGCGGCGATCCGCGGGTCGTGTTCTATGTCTCCATTGGGCAGGCCTTCTGATGGCGGCGACTGGCAAAATGTCCGTGCGGGGGCTGTGGCTGCTGCTGGCGCTGCTGGCGCTGCTGGCGGGTTTGTCTGCACTGCCGTTTGCGCTGGACACTGTGACGGGCCGCGCGCTGCTGGTGCAGCAAATGGTCGGCCTGCGCCTTGAAAGCGGGCTGTCGCTGCGGGTGCAGCGCATCGATGGCAGCCTGTGGCGGCGGGCGACCTTGATCGGCGTGGCCGTGCATGATCATCGCGGGCGCTTTGCCAGCATCGATCGGCTTGTGCTGGATTGGCGGCCGCTCGATGTGCTGCAAAATCGCATCACGGTGCAGGAATTCACGGCGGGCACGGTGCGCATTTCGCGCTGGCCCGATCTGTTGCCCACTGCCGATCCGCGCCTGCTGCCAGAGCAGGATATTGCCATCGGCAGTGTGTCCATCGGGCGCCTGCTGCTGGCCGAAGGCTTGGCCGGCAAGGCGCGGGCAATCACCGCGCGTGGCCGCGCAAATATTGCCGCCGGCCGTGCCCTGATCGATGTGCAGGCGCGCACCCTGCCCGGCAGCGGCGGCGACACGCTGAATGTGCAGCTGGATGCCGAGCCGGAGCGCAATCGCTTCAAGCTGGCCGCCACGTTGCTGGCGCCGGCCGGCGGTATTTTCACCACGCTGGCCGCCCTGCCCGGCCCGTTGACGGTTACAGCCAATGGCAACGGCAGCTGGCAGCGCTGGGATGGCCGCATCGCTGCCACGCTCGGCGCAGCTGCCGGAACGCTAGGCGAAGCTGCCGGAACGCCTGACAAAGCCGCTGTTACGCTAGCGGATGTCGCCATTGCCGGCCGGGACGGCCAATTTCGCGCCAATGGCCGCATCGATCCCGCCCGGCTGCTGGCCGGCGATGCCGCAGCATTGCTGGCGGGCGGCCTTGCCATCAATGCGCAAGTGGCGGCGGCCGGAACCGATGTGCAGGCCAACCTCAGCGTGGCTGGCCAGGCCATATCGGGCGAGGCGCGCGGGCAGTTTGATCGCAGCAGCGAGCGGCTGACCACGGCCACGGCAAAGCTGACACTGGCCGACAGCGCGGCGCTGGCCAGTGATCTGGGCGTGCGCGGGCTGACGGCGACGGCCCGGCTGGCGGGGCCGCTGCTGGCCCCGATCGTCGATACGCGGCTGAGCCTGCGGACGCTGGCCGTTGGCGGCGCGGACGGCGCCGTGCTGGAAGGAGTCATGCTGGCCGGCATCGCCAATCTGGCCGATCGCCCGCTGATCGTGCCGGTGCAGGCCAGCGCCGCGCGCATTACCGGCTTGCCGGCCACGGTGGCGGCGTTTGCCGGGGCCTGGCGCGGCACCGGCCAGCTCCGCTGGCAGGGCGGCCAGCTCCGCGCCGAGGATCTTCGCCTGAATTCCGGCCCGCTGCGCCTGACTGGCAACGCCGCCTATCGCCCAGGCGGCGCCAGCGGCAGAGGCAGCGGGGGGGCATCAACATGGGCAACCAATCTGGTTGGTGATGCGCGCGGCTGGCTGCTGCCGCTGCCAGAGCCGGCCAATAGCGATTTGAAGTTCACTGCAAGCCTGTCGTCTGGCCCGGGCGGGCGCGGCACGGTTGGCAGCGGCGGCTTTGGCTTGGCCATCGCCACTTTGACCGGATCGATAACGCGCGCTGCCGGCAGCAAGGCCGATCTTGCCGGCCGCTTTGCGCTGGCGCCGGGATTGGCCGTCACGCTGTCAAATCTGGCCTTGTCCACCCCGAAACTGGCGGCGGCCGGCAATGGCAGTTGGCGGTCCGGCGGGATCATCTCGCTGGCGGCAGCCGGCAAAAGCAGCGATTGGGGGCCGTTTTCGCTGGCAGCGGCGGGCACGCTGGCGGCGCCGCAGCTGGATGCGCAGCTGCCGCGCCCTGGCTATGGCTTGTCGGCGCTGGCGGTGCAGCTCGATGGCAGCGGCGCTGGCTGGCAGATCACCGCCGCGGCAGAATCCGCGCTGGGGCCGGTGACGCTGGCAGCCGGCCTGGCCACCGATCCGGCGGTGCGGCTGGCCGTGGAGCGGCTGGCGGTGGCAGGCTTTGCCGCACGGGGCGAGGTGGCCCAAACAGCGGCTGGCCCGTTTGCCGGCACGCTCACCGTGGCGGGCCAGGGCCTGACCGGCAGCGCCGTGCTGGCCAGCACGGCCGGCGTGCAAACCGCGCAGCTGGCGCTGAATGGCCGCAATCTGAAATTGGTTGCCGCCACCCCGATCAGCATCGAACGGCTGGCGCTGAACGGCGATCTGGCGCTGATGGCGGCCGGCACAAGCCTGACCGGCAAGCTCGATCTTGCCGGTCTGGAACGCGGCAATCTGGTGCTGGAACGCGCTGCAGGCACGATAAAACTGGTGGATGGCAGCGGCAGCGGCCGCATCGAACTGGCCGGCACCAGCGGCGAAGCCTTCAAGCTGGCGTTTGCCGCCGATATCGCACCCGGCCGCTACACACTCACCGGCGGCGGCGATTATGCCAGCCGCAGCGCCCGCCTGTCCGGCCCGGCGGTGATAACCAACGATGCGGCTGGCTGGCATCTGGCCCCGGTCACCGTGTCCAGCGCACTCGGCAATGCCGAACTCGCCGGCGATTGGGGGGATAACAAGCGCATCGATGCCAAGCTGGACAAGCTTTCACTGCAAATGCTGGGATTGGCCTATCCGTCGCTCAATCTGGCCGGCCGGTTGTCGGGCGTACTGGCGCTGCGGCAGATCAGCGGCGCCGCCCCCACCGGCACGGCGGCGCTGCGCCTCAATGGCCTGTCACGCAGCACGGTGGCTGCCACCTCAACACCGATCGATGTCGGCCTGAATGCCGCGCTGGGCCGTGATGGCACCGTGGTGCGCGCGGTGATCGTGCGGGCCGCCAAGGTCGAAGGCCGGGCGCAGGCGCGGCTGGGGCCGATCCCCCGCAGCACCGCCGATACCGCCGGCAATGCCAGCACTGGCTTGCTGGACCGGCTGTTTGCCGCCAGCGTGACCGGGCAATTGCGCTATGCCGGCCCGGCGCAGGACCTCTGGGGATTGTCCGGCCTGACAGCGCTGGACGTGCGCGGCGCGCTGCAACTATCGGCCGATGTTTCGGGCACGCTGGGCAATCCGGTGGTCGCCGGCCGTTTGACCGGGCGGCAGGCCCGCGTCGAGGCACCGCTGCTGGGCGCTGTCGCGTCCAATGCCAGCCTGGATGCGCGCTTCACGGCCTCCAGCCTTGAACTCACGCGCTTTTCCGGCAGCTCGGGCACCGGTAGCATCACTGGGTCCGGCAAGATCGACCTCAGCTATGAGCGCGGCTTTCCCATCGATATCCGCATGGCCGTAAAAGACGCCGCCATCCTGGGCCGGGATGACGTGACGGCCACCGGCAGCGGCACTATTCGGGTAGCGACCGACGAATATGGCGGCGTCGTGTCGGGCCAGATCAAGCTGACCCGCGCCGAATATCGCATTGGCCGCACCGCTGTGGCCGATGTGCCGGTGTTGGCCGTGACCGAGATCAACACGCGGCAGCTGGGGCGGCGCACCGTGCAATATATTGCGCCCACCCGCTGGCTGTTCAATCTGAATGTCACTGCCGATCGCAGCCTGAAGGTGACCGGCATGGGCATCAATTCGGAATGGCAGGCCGATGTGCGGGTGCGCGGCGGTGCCACCGCGCCGGAATTGTTTGGCCGGGTGCAGCTGGTGCGCGGCGATTATGATTTTGCCGGCAAACGCTTTCAGCTCACACGCGGCGATATCCGCTTTCTGGGCGGCAATCCGCCCGATCCGCTGATCACCATTGCGGCTGAAAACAGCGGCAATGGCTTTTCGGCGCTGCTCAATATCGATGGCACGGCGCAGCGCCCGCAGATCAAGTTCAGTTCGGTGCCAGTGCTGCCCGAAGACGAAGTGCTCAGCCGCGTGCTGTTCGGCGCCAGCGTCACCGATTTGTCGGCCCCCGAAGCCATTCAATTGGCCGGCGCGCTCACCTCGCTGCGCGGCAATGGCTTCAATCCGATCGGCGCCGTAAGCCGCGGGCTGGGCATTGATCGGCTGCGCATCCTGCCCGCCGATCTGGCCATGGGGCGGCG
>NZ_JBBATR010000016.1:31826-34026 GCF_040398645.1 Sandarakinorhabdus sp. | reverse complement strand
GGCTGGGCATTGATCGGCTGCGCATCCTGCCCGCCGATCTGGCCATGGGGCGGCGCACGACATTTGCCGCCGGGCAATATCTGGGCCGCAATGTCTATGTCGAATTGGCCACTGATGCCGGCGGCTACACTGCCACCAGCATTGAAATCGGGCTGACACGCTCCTTGTCGGTGCTCAGTTCGGTGGCCACACTGGGCGGCACCAGCGCCGGCGTGCGCTGGAAACGCGATTATTAACGCCCGATCAGCGGCCAATCAGCATTTGGGCCGTGCGGTCCGCCACCACGTCCGTGGCCAGCCCCTGCGCATCCGCATCGGCAAACAACTGGCTCAGCCGCGGCCCGATTGCATCAACCTGCGCATTCACTTCGCCCAGCGCCGCCGGCTTGCCGTGCGTGGCCGCGAGATATTCCGCCACCACCGAAATGATGCCGCCAGCGTTGATCACATAATCGGGCGCATATAATATGCCGCGTGCCGCCAGCCGCGCGCCGTCTGCCGCGGTGGCGAGCTGGTTGTTGGCAGCGCCGGCCACCACCGCGACGTCCAGTGCGGCAATGCTGTGCTCGGTCAGGATCGCGCCCATCCCATTGGGGCTGAACACATCGGCGGCAACGGCCATGATCTCTGCCACCGGCACATGCACCGCGCCCAAGTCAGCCGCCAGCGCCGCCGCGCGCGCCGGGTCAAGATCAGCCAGGGTCAGCCGCGCGCCAGCACCAGCCAAAGCCCGCGCCAGCGCGCCGCCAACACTGCCCACGCCTTGCACGGCGATATGCAATCCGGCCAGATCATCGCGGCCCAGTTTGTGGCGCACCGCAGCTCGCAGGCCGGCCAACACACCGCGCGCTGTGAACGGCCCTGGATTGCCGCCCACGCTGCCCGCCGCCGCCGGCAAGCCCGCAACATGCGCGGTGCGCTGCGCCACCACGACCATATCGGCATCGGTCATGCCGACATCTTCTGCAGTGACATAGCGGCCGCCCAATTGCGCCACCGCGTCACCAAAGGCCTGCAACAGCGCATCGGTCTTTGGTGCGCCTGCAATCACTACCGCCTTGCCGCCGCCCGCCGCCAGGCCGGCCATGGCGTTCTTGTAGCTCATGCCGCGCGACAGGCGCAGAGCGTCGGTTAGGGCCTCCCCCTCGCTGGCATAGGCCCAGCGCCGCACACCGCCGGCTGCCGGCCCAAGATGGGTGGAGTGGATCGCCACCACCGCATGCAGGCCGCTGCGGGCATGGCGCACCAACGCAACCTGTTCGTGGCCATCAAAGCCCGCGGCACTGCTGGCGTCAAAGGCCGCCAAACTCACCAGGTCCAGATCAGCAGCGATAGTCATGCGCACGTCCCGCCGTTAGAATGTTGCCGATCTCTGTAATAAGATTTCAAAGCCGTGCAACTGCTGATGATGTGCTGCCCGCCCGCAAATCCAGCTTGCCAGCCCGCCCGGCCTCGGTTATCTCGCCCTCCCTACCGAAAGGTCATGGCGACTGTAGCTCAGTTGGTTAGAGCGCTGGTTTGTGGTACCAGAGGTCGCGGGTTCAAGACCCGTCAGTCGCCCCATCGGTTGCAGATCGGCCCGCAGTGATCTTCAATTAGCCGCAGGCCGCAACTCGCCGCAGACGATGCGCGCACCGGCATTGCCAGCCGGATCGCTGCGATAATCATCCGGCTTGGCATGCAGCATCAACGCAGCGCCGTCGGCATCCAGCAACCGGCTGTCCCCGTCGGCCAGCCGCAGCCCATCGAGCATGATGTTCACATCGCCAACACCCTTGGCATCGATGCTGATGTTGGGCAGATCGCCGGCGTGGGCGCCCATCGGATTGTCGCGGCCGTGCTGCTTGCCGCCCGGATTGTAATGCGGCCCGGCGCTGGTGAAATCCGGCCCCACGCAGCGGCCAACCGCATGAAGATGCATGGCATAATCCCCGGCAGGCAGGCCCTGCACCCGCACGATCAACTGAACACCGGCCGCCATTTGCAGCAGTTCCGCTTCGCCCAGGCTGTTGCCGTCGGCGGTCAACAGCCTGGTGCCCACCAACAGTGATGGCGGCGCGCCGCCCACGCGGCCCAGCGAAACCGCCTTCGGCCCGCAGGCCCCCAGCAGCGCACACACCGGCAGCAACAACATCAACGATCCGCACATGATCAATCACTCCATCCTGTCGATCCCGTAATGGCCCACCAGCCGGTCCAAC
>NZ_JBBATR010000016.1:25636-31726 GCF_040398645.1 Sandarakinorhabdus sp. | reverse complement strand
CATGATCAATCACTCCATCCTGTCGATCCCGTAATGGCCCACCAGCCGGTCCAACGCCAGTGTCAGCACCAATTTGCCGGCACGCACCGGCCAGCCCAGCGCTCGTTCGGCGGTTTCCAGCCCCTCCCCCATGCACACCACCCGCCACAGCACATCCGAAAGGCCCGGCCCGCACGCCGCCACCGCCGCGTCAAAGCGCTGGCGCGCCGCAATTTGCCCGCCAGACGGATCGGGCGCGCCGGCGCTGCTGCGAGTCGCCGGCACTGGATCCCAGCGCATCGTGACGCGCGGGCCGATTTGCGCGCGGTGAAAATCACCCCTCAGCCTCTCGGACGCCAGCAATTGCGCCGCACTGATGTGGCCGCGCCGCGCCAGCCAGGCCAATGGCTGTTCGGCCAGGTTCACCGTCACCCGCGCCCGGTCGATCACGTCGGGCGCCGGCAGGATGCGCGTGCCAATCAGGCGATTTTCCAATGGCGGCAGAACATCCGGATCATCGGCAGCAATGGGGCGTGCGGAGCGTTTGGCCATTCTATATTCCTTCTGGTACCAGCGAACCAGAAACCTGTTGCATATCATCCCTGATGTAGGACAGAGATAACCATATCGGTTCTTCCATCGGAGGTTTTCATGCTCACCCGAATTCGCGACATCCGCAAAAGCCGTGGGCTGACCTTGTCCGATGTTGCAACCGCCTGCTCACCGCCCACCACCCCGCAAACCATCGGGCGGCTGGAAACCGGCATGCGCACCGTGTCCATCGATTGGCTGGAGCGGATTGCCGCCGCGATGGGCGTGGCTGTGTCCACACTGGTGACAATGCCTGACCGCGCCGACGTGCCGGTGGCCGCCGTGATCGGCGCGCTGGGTGTCGATGCGCCGGAACGGCCGCGCACGCTGGTGCCGCCGCAGCCGCAGGGCGATCTGATCGGCCTCGTGGTGGAAACCGCGCAGGGTGATTACCGCTCCGGTGATGAGCTGTGGGCGCGGCGGCTGTCGCCCGGCCAATTTACGGGCGCGATCAACCGCGATATCATTTGTCCGCGCCCCGCCGGCCGCTTTGCCTTTGGCCGCCTGATTGCCGTGGATGGCAATCGCATCCAATTGCTGCCCACCACGGCGGGCGCCCGGCAGGTGGTGCTGGTGGACGTGCCGTGGCTGGCGATGGTTACGCTGCTGGTGCGGCGAACATGAGATTTATTGCGAACCGGGAGGATCAGACCATGCAGGACGATCAAACGCCCTTGGCCTTCAAAGTGCTTTTCGCCTTCTTCACGCTGGGCTTGTTCACCACGATTGCGGCTTACGCCTTCACCCACTGAGGCCTCAACTGCCCCCCCGGTCGCTAAACCGGCGGCTGCCCATTCAGCGCCAGCGCCTTGCCGGCCAGATGCAGCGATCCGGTGATCAGCACCAGCGGCGGTGTCCCCTTGCTGCGCGCGATCGCCTTCAGGGCCTGCCGCAGATCAGGCGCGGTCACCGCGGCAATGCCCAGCGCCGCTGCGCTTGCCGCCAGCACGGCCGGATCATGGCCGGCATGGCCCGGCACCGGCACGGCATGCAGCGCGCTGGCCAGGCCCACAAATGGCTTCAAAAAGCCTTCGGCATCCTTGGCAGCCAACATGCCGGCCACCACAATCAATGGCTGCCCCTCGGCCAGCAGCGGCCGCACCGCATCGGCCAGTGCCCGCCCGGCGGCGGGATTGTGGCCGCCGTCCACCCACAGGCTCGATCCGGCCGGCAGCAGATCCGGCAGCGGGCCGGCATCCAGCCGTTGCAGCCGCGCCGGCCATTCCGCCCAACCCATGCCAGCCTTGAAGCCGGCATCCTTGATCGGCAACACGCCTTGCGCGCGCAGCATCGCGACTGCCAGCGCGGCGTTGTCGTGCTGATGCGCCCCGGCCAGACGCGGCAGCGGCAGCGCCAGCCGCCCGGCCTCGTCACGGTAATGCAATTGGCCTTCATACAGGGCGGCATCCCAATCCTGGCCGCGAATCAGCAGGCGGGCACCGGCCAGGCCGGCCACTTCGGCGATGCGCGCCGTCACCGCCGCCGAATGCCGGCCGGTCACCAGCGGCACGCCGCGCCGGGCAATGCCGGCCTTTTCGCGGGCGATATCCAGGATTGTCGGCCCCAGCCATAGCTGATGATCCAGCGCCAATTGGCTGATGCCCGATACCAGCGCGGTGGGGATCAGATTGGTGGCATCCATGCGCCCGCCCATGCCCACTTCGATGATGCAGGCATCGGCCGGCACCGTGGCAAAGGCCAGAAACGCTGCGGCCGTGGTCAATTCAAAAAAGGTGATCGGCGCGCCGGCATTGCGGCCGATGACATCCTTGAGCAGCAGGATCAGCGCATCATCGTCCACCAAGTGCCCGGCCAGCCGGATGCGCTCATTGAACCGCACCAGATGCGGGCTGGTGTACACATGCACGCGGTAGCCCTGCGCTTCCAGGCAGGCACGCAGGAAGGCGCAGGTCGATCCCTTGCCGTTGGTGCCCGCCACATGAAACACCGGCGGCAAACGGTGATGCGGATTGCCCAGCCGATCAAGCAGTTGCTCCAGCCGATCAAGCGTCAGCTCGATTTCGGTGGGATGCAGATCATAGGCCTTGCGCAACAGCGCATCGAGCACCGGATTGTCCGACCGTGCCGGCGGCATGCGGGCGCCCGTGGGCCAATTGCCCGAAGACGAAGCGCCGCCGCCCGCGGTCATGCAGCGCGCCGCCGCGCCATCAACAGGCCGATCAACTGGGCGAGCGTGGCCTTCAGATCGCGGCGGTGCACGACCATATCCAGCATGCCGTGTTCCAGCAGATATTCGGCGCGCTGAAAGCCTTCGGGCAGTTTTTCGCGGATGGTCTGTTCGATGACGCGCTGGCCGGCAAAACCGATCAATGCACCTGGTTCGGCGATGTGAATATCACCCAGCATAGCATAGCTGGCGGTCACGCCGCCGGTGGTCGGATCGGTGAGCACGACGATATAAGGCAGACCGGCATCCTTGAGCATCTGGATGCCCACAGTGGTGCGCGGCATCTGCATCAGGCTCAATATGCCTTCCTGCATGCGCGCGCCGCCGGCCGCAGTGAACATCACGAACGGGCAGCGCGCGGCCAGCGCGGCATCCACGCCGGACAGGAAGGTTTCGCCCACCGCCATGCCCATCGATCCGCCCATGAAGGCAAAATCCTGCACACCCACCACGGCGCGCTGGCCGCCGATCAGGCCTTCGGCCACCAGCATCGCATCCTGTTCGCCGGTTTGCGCGCGCGCAGCCTTCAGCCGGTCGCCATAACGCTTTTGATCCTTGAATTTCAGCGGGTCCTCGGCCACGCGCGGCGCGCTGAGCACCCGGTAATCGCCATCGAACAGCTGGGCAAAGCGGGTGCGCCCGCCAATGCGATCATGATGTTCACAGCGCGGGCAGACATGATCATTGTCGGCCCATTCCTTGCTGTGCACCATGGTTCCGCAATTCTTGCACTTGGTCCACAGATTTTCCGGCGTGTCGCGCTTGGCCAGGAAGCCAGTCAATTGCTGGCGGGTGCGGGTGATCCAGCTCATTATGCCATCTCCTCGGCAGATTGCGCGTGCCGGGCGGTCCGCACAGCATGCGCCAGGGCGGTGACCTGTATCGCAACGCGGGCGGGAATATCGTTGGCGCGCTCGGCGGCTGCATCGCCAATGGCATCCACGATGGCGCTGCCCACCACAACCGCATCGGCGCAGCGCGCCACGGCTGCGGCTTGTTCAGGGGTGCGCACGCCAAAGCCGACTGCAATCGGCAGTGATGTGGCCGCTTTCAGCCGGGCCACAGCAGCCGCGACATCGCCGGCCTGCGCACTGCCCGCGCCAGTAACGCCGGCCACGGAGACATAATAAAGAAAGCCCGATGCGCCTTCCAGCACCGCCGGCAGCCGCGCTGCATCGGTGGTTGGCGTGGCAAGCCGCACCAGGTGCAGGCCGTGTGCCTGCAGCGCCGGGGCCAGTTCACCGGCTTCTTCAGGCGGCAGATCGACGACGATGCAGCCATCAATACCGGCAGCCTTGGCTTCGGCGGCAAAGCGTTCCGGGCCAAAGCTGAGGATCGGATTGAAATAGCCCATCAGCACCACCGGCGTGGCATCGTCGGCGGTGCGAAAATCCCGCACCAGCGCGATCAGATTGCGCAAGGTGGTGCCGGAACCCAGGCTGCGCAAATTGCCGCGCTGAATCGCCGGGCCATCGGCCATCGGATCGGTGAACGGCATGCCGATTTCGATCACATCCGCGCCAGCCGGCGGCAGCGCCGCCAAAATCTGCGCGGAAATCGCCAGATCGGGATCGCCAGCGGTCACAAACGTCACCAGCGCCGCGCGGCCCTCGGCTGAGCAGTGAGCAAATCGCGTGGAGAGCCGGTCCATCACAGCAATTTCACGCCCAAGGCTTCGGCCACCGTGAAAATATCCTTGTCGCCGCGCCCGCACAAATTGGCGATGATGATCTGATCACGCGCCATCCCCGGCGCAATCCGCACCAGCGCGGCCAGGGCATGCGCCGGTTCCAGCGCCGGAATAATGCCTTCCACCGTGCTCAGCAGCTGAAACGCCGCCAGCGCCTCGGTATCGGTGGCCGATTGATACTCCACGCGGCCAATGGCGTGCAGCCAGGCATGTTCGGGGCCGATACCGGGATAATCCAGCCCGGCCGAAATGCTGTGCGCTTCGGTGATCTGGCCGTCTTCGTCCTGCAGCAGCATTGTCTTGTTGCCGTGCAGCACGCCGGCGCGGCCGCCAGCCAGCGACGCGGCATGTTCGGCGGTGTTCAGGCCATGCCCGGCAGCTTCCACGCCGATCATGCGGACATCGGCGTCATCCAGGAACGGATGGAAGAGCCCGATGGCATTCGATCCGCCGCCGATCGCCGCCATCAGCAAATCCGGCAAGCGGCCTTCGCGGTCCAGGATTTGCGCGCGCGCCTCAATGCCGATCACGCTCTGGAAATCGCGCACAAGCTCTGGATACGGGTGCGGGCCAGCCGCGGTGCCGATAATGTAGAATGTGTCGTGCACATTGGTCACCCAATCGCGCAGGGCTTCGTTCATTGCATCTTTCAGGGTGCGGCTGCCCGATTCCACGGCGCGCACTTCGGCGCCGAGCAATTTCATGCGGAACACATTGGGCGCCTGCCGTTCGATATCGCGCGCACCCATGAAGATGGTGCACGGCAGGCCAAAGCGCGCCGCCACGGTGGCAGTGGCGACGCCGTGCTGACCAGCGCCGGTTTCGGCGATAATCCGCGTCTTGCCCATGCGCCGCGCCAGCAGGATCTGGCCGATGCAATTGTTTATCTTGTGCGCGCCGGTGTGGTTCAGCTCATCACGCTTCAGATAGATTTTCGGGCCGCCATCGGCGTGGCCCTGCGCCGCCGCCAGGGAGCGCACATGATCGGTCAGACGCTCCGCATAATAAAGCGGGCTTGGCCGGCCAACATAATGGGTGAGCAGATCGTCAAATTCGGCGCGAAACGCCGGATCGGCCTTGGCCGCCGTATAGGCTTTTTCCAGATCGAGGATCAGCGGCATCAGCGTTTCGGCGACATAGCGCCCGCCAAATTCGCCAAAATGGCCCCTGTCGTCGGGGCCGGAGCGAAGCGACTGACCCGGCGACGAGTCAACAACAGCGCCGTCCGGGCCAGCGCGCAGCGATTTTGCTTGCGCGTTCATGCCGCCCTCACTTGATTGGCAAAGGCCATGATCTTGCTCACTGATTTCACCCCAGGACCGTCTTCCACACCCGATGCCACGTCCACCAGCGCCGGTGCCACCGTTTGAATGGCATCGGCCACATTATCAATGCGCAGGCCGCCCGCCAAGCCAAAGGCCCGCGCCGGCCGGCCATCAACCAGCAGCCGCCAATCAAACGCCAGGCCATTGCCGCCCGGCAGAGGCGCGTCCGTAGGCGCTTTGGCATCCAGGAGCAACAGGTCCGCCGGGCCAGCCGTGCGCTGCGCCGCTGCAATATCTGCGCGGGTGCGCACCCCGGCCGCCAGCCACACCGGCAGACCATAGCGCGATTTCAGCTCGGCCAGCCGCTGCGCCGACAC
>NZ_JBBATR010000016.1:21633-25536 GCF_040398645.1 Sandarakinorhabdus sp. | reverse complement strand
GCCACACCGGCAGACCATAGCGCGATTTCAGCTCGGCCAGCCGCTGCGCCGACACGTCATGCAGCTGCAAAATGGTGACGCCGGCGGCCACCACGGCCTCAACCAGCGCATCATCGGGCGCCACCAGCACCGCCACCCGCCCCACCGATGCCGGCACGCGCGCAATCAGGCCGGCAGCCTGCGCCGGCGAAGCGTAGCGCGGGCTGGGCGCAAAGAAATTGAAGCCGATGTGCGCCGCGCCGGCGGCCACCGTGGCATCGAGCACATCTTGCGTCGTCACGCCGCAGATCTTGAACGCCACATGGCTCATGCCAGACTGGCCGCAATCGCTGCTGCCGCAACCGCCGGATCGCTGGCCGACGTGATCGGGCGGCCGATCACCAGCACGCTGGCACCGGCGGCCACGGCTTGCGGCGGAGTCATGACGCGTTTCTGATCGCCCACCGCGCTGCCGGCCGGCCGCACGCCCGGCACCACAAACAGGCCGGCGGGCCACACAGATTTCACCGCAGCCACTTCGTGCGGCGAACACACAATGCCATCCAGACCCGCACCCTGCGCCAATCGCGCCAGCCGCGCCGCCTGCGCCGCCGTGCCATCACTTACCCCGGCCGCCAGCAGATCGGCGTCGTCCAGGCTGGTCAGCACCGTCACCGCCACCACCCGCGTTGCCGGCAGGGCCGCCGCGCGCGCCGCCGCCAGCATCTCCGCGCCGCCAGCGGCATGCACGGTCAGGATCGATGGCGCCAGCGGCGCCAGGCTGGCAACCGCGCCGGCCACCGTATTGGGAATATCGTGCAATTTCAGATCGAGAAACAACGGCAGATCGCAGCCCGCCATCACCGCCGCCACCCCGGCCGCACCGTGCGCACAGAAAAACTGCAGCCCCAACTTGATGCCGCCGACATGCGGGGCCACGCTGGCCACCAGCGCGCGCGCCGCTGCAACATCGGCCACATCAATGGCTACAAATACCGGACCGCGCATGCCCGCAGACCCCAATTCAAACATCCGCCGGCGCTGCGATTTCCGCAACTTCGGCCTTTGCCGGGCTGCGGCTGCGGCGCGCTTCGATCAGCGGCCGCATCAGCCCGTGCCAGATCCAGGTGGGCACAACGCCGGTAAAAAACGCCGCCGCGAGCAGAAGTGGCAGCGGCACCGGGGCCAGCGTGCCATCCGGCAGCACGAAATCCACCAGCGTCCAATTGGACACGGCCAGCAGCACAAAGCCCACCGCAATCGCAGCCAAAAACAGCCAGCGAATCATCGACATGTCACGGCCTTTCCGCTGAACATCGCCGTTCACAATTCCCCATCAACCGGCGCAATCCCGATGGCATCCAGCGCGGCCATCAATTGCTGCGCCACATCGGCCAGCTGTTCGACGCTGGTTGATCGCATGACGAAATTGGCGCCGGTCTTGCCTTCGCGCCAGAACGGATAGCTGCCGATCTGCACGCCCGGATTGGCGCGTTCGGTCCGGCGCAGCACCTCGGCCGCCTTGCTCTCCTGCGTCCACGCCGCCACCGTGCGCGACAACACCGGCGCGCCGCCGGGCAATTTCCCATCGAGCGCCGCCAGCATGCCTTGGGTGATCATCGGCACACCGGCCATGATGAAGATATTTTCCACCCGGATGCCAGGCGCCTTGGTGCGCGGATTTTCGATAAGGCTGGCGCCTTCGGGCGTGCGCGCCATGCGCAGCCGCGCGTCGGTCAACTGGTCGCCATAATGCGCCGCCAATATGGCCTGCGCATCCGGGTGCACGATCACCGGCCGGCCCAGCGCAGCGGCAATGGCATCCACGGTGATATCATCGTGGGTGGGGCCGATGCCGCCGGTGGTGAACAGATAGTCGTGCACGCTGCGCAGCGCGTTCACCGCATCGCCGATGGCGTCCATATCGTCCACCACCACGCGCACTTCTTTCAGGCGAATGCCCTGCACGCCCAGCCATTTGGCCAGATAGGCGATATTGGCATCCTGGGTGCGGCCCGACAAGATCTCGTCACCGATCACCACCAAAGCGGCGGTGTAGATACGGTCGGGGGCAGAAGCGGGGCTGGCGTCGGTCATACCCCCGTCTTTACGGCGCGGCGCCGGGCTTGTCATGCCCAACATGGACTTGATGGCGTCGCAGCGGTAAGGAAGCGCAGATGACGCAAGCCCTCTATACCACTGTGATGGACCCGCACGAAGGCCAGCTCCGCCTGCACGGGCCGGCCGGCTTTGAGGCCATGCGCGTCGCCGGGCGGCTGGCTGCGTCGGTGCTCGATCACCTCACCCCGCATGTCCTCCCCGAAGTCGCCACACTCGATCTGGACAAGATGGCCTGGGAATTCGTCCGCGCTGCCGGCGCTGCATCGGCAACCGTGTTTTATCGCGGATTTTCCCACTCGCTGTGCACATCGGTAAACCATGTCGTCTGCCACGGCATCCCCGGCCCCAAGCGCCTGAAAAGCGGCGATATCATCAATATTGATGTCACCGTCGTCGTAGATGGCTGGTACGGCGACACCAGCCGCATGTTCCTGGTCGGCGATGTGCCACTCAAGGCCCGCAAGCTGGTCGACGTCACCTATGAATGCCTGATGCTGGGCATCGAACAGGCCCGGCCCGGCAACACGCTGGGCGATGTCGGCCACGCCATCCAGACCCACGCCGAACGCAACCGCATGAGCGTGGTGCGCGATTTCTGCGGCCACGGCCTCGGCCAGGAATTCCACACCGCACCAAATGTCGTGCATGTCGGCCGGCCAGGCCGCGGCGTTGTGCTGCGGCCCGGCATGTTCCTCACCATCGAGCCGATGATCAACGCCGGCGGCCCCGCCGTGAAAATCCTCGATGATGGCTGGACCGCCGTCACCCGCGACCGGTCGCTATCGGCGCAGTTCGAACACAGTATCGGGATCACCGAAACCGGCAACGAGATTTTCACGCTCAGCCCGAACGGCTGGTACGCGCCGCCTTACGCGGCGACGGCCGAAGAAAAATAAAAGCCTCCGGCGGGCAGGGGTGACCCCTGCACCCATTTTTTGGATGGGCGCTGACACCGCAATATAGAGGCTGAACCAAAACAACCGGGTGTAGGGGTCACCCCTGCCCGCCGGAGGCATTTTCCCTTATCTTTTCTTCGGCAAAGCCTTTTTCACAGCCGGCTTGATCGGCAACGGCACCAGCCGTTTGACGCTGATGATCTTTACCGGCGCTTCGATCATCTGGCCCTGCATCGCGCCGATGCCTTTGGTGGCGGAGATCGGCACGTTCAGGATCCGGCGCACCACATCCATGCCTTCGGTAACGCGGCCGAACACGGCATAGCCCAGGTTGTCGCCGGCTGCGGCTGGATTGGCATCCAGCGCCTTCAGATTGCCGAGGATGATGAAGAACTGCGCCTGAGCGGTGCCCGGCGCGCCGCGGGCCAGGCTGATGGAGCCTTCGTCGTGAGTCAGGCCGGTGGCGGTGGTGGGTTCGTGGGCTACGGGCGGCAGCAGCTTGCGGCCATCCTGGATGCCGCCCTGCACCAATCCCATGCTGCCATCCGGCGTGATCTTGTAAGCGCGGTAAAAGGCGCTGCCGTCCAGCCGCTGCTCATCGACATGGCGCAATATATATTTGGCGGTGACCGGCGCACGTTCGGTGGCCAGCGCCATCGTGATCGGGCCAAATTCGGTGGTCATCACGATAGCCACAGTCGCTGGGACGGGGGCTGGAACGGGGGCCGCAGCGGGCACCGGCGGCTGCGGCTGCGCGGCGGGCGGCGTCTCTTGCGCCCATAACGGAACGGCGGCGAGCAGGGCGGCAATCAACAGGGTGCGGCGAATCATGGCCTATCCTAACCTGTCCATCTGTCAGCGCTATGGCTGCACGCCGAACTGCTGCCGGGCCATGGCGGTGCGCTGG
>NZ_JBBATR010000016.1:10164-21533 GCF_040398645.1 Sandarakinorhabdus sp. | reverse complement strand
CTGTCAGCGCTATGGCTGCACGCCGAACTGCTGCCGGGCCATGGCGGTGCGCTGGATGACGGTTAGGATGCACAGCCCGGCATAGATATAGGCGATCACGGCAAAATGCTGCGGCCACAGGCACATGGCGATAAAACACGCGATGGTTTCGGTGCCTTCGGCCAGCCCGGTGCTGTAAAAAAAGCTTTTGCGGCCGTGCGCGCTGGTTTCCACGCCGCGCTTGGCGGCCAGCACGGCGAAGGCCAGAAAGCTGATGCCGGTCAGTGTGAAGGCCGCCACCAGCAGCAGCGCTGGCAGCGTGTTGGCCGCCGCCGCCAGCCCGAACCCGACCGGAATTGCGGCGTAAAACAGAAAATCGGCAACGATATCGAGATAGCCGCCAAAATCACTGGGGCCGCGCGCCCGCGCCACCGCGCCGTCCAGCCCATCGAGCAAGCGATTGAGCAGGATCAGAGCCAGCCCGGCAAGATATTGCCCATTGGCTATCGCCGCGGCCGCCGCCAGCCCTGGCACCAAGCCGGCCAGCGTGACGCCATTGGCGGTGACGCCGGCCCGCGCCAGCGCCAGGCCCAGCCAATTGAGCGGCGGATCGATATAGGGGCGCAGGCGCGCATCGAACATGCGGTCAGGCCCGCCTTCAGACCGGGGTGACGAGGCCGATCATCGCCCCGCTCATCAACGTGGCCATGTTGCCGGCCAGCCAGCTTTTGAGGCCAAGCCCGGCAACTTCGGCGCGCCGCTCCGGCGCCAGCGTGGCGATGGTGGACACGATCAGGCCAACGCTGGCCAGATTGGCAAAGCCGCAAAGCGCATAGGTGACGATGAGCAGGCTGCGCGGGCTGAATGTCCCCGCCGGCAGCGCCGCCAGATCGAGATAGGCGACATATTCGTTCAATATCGCCTTGGTGCCCATCAGGCTGCCCGCCGCGTCGGCCTGCGCCCACGGCACGCCGATGGCCCACATCGCCGGCGCAAAC
Source organism: Sandarakinorhabdus sp. (assembly GCF_040398645.1). Lineage (GTDB taxonomy): Bacteria > Pseudomonadota > Alphaproteobacteria > Sphingomonadales > Sphingomonadaceae > Sandarakinorhabdus. Next base: position 20,556 of record NZ_JBBATR010000016.1, on the reverse strand, counting down.
ACCAGGCCCAGCAGGCGGCGCAGGGTGAGCGGCCCGTCATCCAGAAGCGGCGGCAGCAGCGCCAGCAACTGATCGACCAGATTGACCAGCGCAAACGCCGTGATGATGATGGCAATCACCGCCAGCACCAGCTGCATCCCCTCCATGGCGCCGCGCACGATCGCATCCATGCTGCCATCATAAATCAGCACCGGGTCGGCGCTGCTTTTGCCGGCCCCGCCAGCTTCAATATCGGGCCATGGCACCATCAGCCGCGCCACCAGCAGCGCCGCCGGCAAGGTGAGCAGCGAGGCGACGATCATGTGGCCGGCGGCATCCGGCAGAGTCTTGCCCAGCGTGCTGGCATAAAGCACCAGGATCGCGCCCGATATCGTCGCCATGGTCATCACCATGATGGCAAACAGATCGCCGCGCCGCACGCCGCCCAGCCAGGCGCGCAGCACCAGCGGCGTTTCCACCACGCCCAGAAAAATCCCGGCCCCGCCCGCCAGCCCAACGACGCCATTCACCCCCAAGGTGCGCTGCAACGCCCACGACAGGCCATTCACCACCACCCGCAGCACCCCCCAGTGCCACAGCAGCGCCGAAAGCGCCGAAAACACGATGATCAATGGCAAAATCTGGAATGCAATCACCAGCGGCGGGCCTTCGGCGGGTTTCAGCACGAACGGGATCGCCGCGCCGCCCAGATAGCCGAACATGTAACTCGATCCGGCCAAGGTGGCGGTTTCAATCGCGCTCACCACATGATTCACCTGCGCCACCGCCGTCCAGATCAGCGGCACGCGGGTCGCAACCAGCGCGATGGCGACTTGCAGCAGCAGCGCGCCCGCCAGCCAGAACCAGCCCGGCCGCTGCCCGCGATTTTCCGAGAGCAGCCACGCCAGCAGCATCATGCCGGCGATGCCGATCAGGCCCTGGAATTGCGCCATCAACCGCGCCGCCAATCATGATAGCGGCCCACCCAGCGCAGCAACTGCTGCGGCGCGTGTTTCTTCTTCCAGACACCGGCGGCAAATTTGTTGGCTTCGGCCATCGTCGGGTAGCTGTGGATGGTGCCAAGGATCTTGTTGAGGCCCAGCCCGTGCTTCATGGCCAGCACATATTCCGCAAGCAATTCGCCGGCATGTTCGCCCACGATGGTGACGCCCAATATGCGATCCTTGCCGGGCACGGTCAGCAGCTTGACGAAGCCGCTGGTGGCGCTGTCAGCGATGGCGCGGTCTAGCTCGTGCAGCGGATAGATGGTCACTTCGTGCGGCACGCCGGCGGCTTTGGCATCAGCCTCATTGAGGCCGACGCGGGCGATTTCGGGATCGAGGAACGTCGTCCACGGGATGACGCGGTAATCGACCTTGAAGCGGCGCAGATCGCCAAACAGCGCGTTGACGCTGGCGTACCACGCCTGATGCGCGGCAACATGAGTGAATTGATACGGCCCAATCACATCGCCGGCGGCAAAGATATGCGGATATTGCGTCGCCAGATGGGCATCAACGGCCAGCGGCGCGCCGGGATCGATGCCGATCGCCTCCAGCCCATAGCCCTGCAGTCGGGGCTTGCGGCCCACCGCCACGATCAGGGCGTCGAAGGCGATGGTCACTTCGCCGGCATCGGCCTTCACCACCAGATTCTTGCCGGGATCAACGCGCAGCGCCTCATGCCCGGTCAGCAGCGTGACGCCGGACGCTGCCAGCGCCTGCGCCGCCAGCGCCGCAACATCCTCGTCCTCCCGCGGCAACACGCGCGCGCCGCGCTCCACCTGCGTGACCTCGGCGCCCAGCCGGGCCAGTGCCTGCGCCAGCTCGCAGCCAATCGGCCCGCCGCCCAGCACGACAATGCGGCGCGGCAGCGCGTCCAGTTCGGCAAAATGTTCCCACAGGGTTTCGCTGGTCAGGCCGTGCTCGGCCAATCCCGGCAAATCGGGCACCACCGGCGCTGCGCCGGCAGCCAGGATGATGGCGCGGGTGGTCAGCCGCCGGGTGCTGCCATCGTTGCCGACAATTTCAACGGTCCACGGATCGATGATGCGGGCATGGCCCTTGATCACATCGACGCCCAGGCCCGTGTAGCGCTCCACGCTGTCGTTGGGGGCAATCGCGGCGATGGCGGCCTGGATGCGGGCCATTACGGCGCGGAAGTCAAACTGCGGCGCGGCGGCGGTCAGGCCATAGGCATCGGCATGGCGCATCTGATGCGCGACGCGCGCCGATTTGATCAGCGCCTTGGACGGCACACAGCCATAATTCAGGCAATCGCCGCCCATTTCGCCCGATTCCACCAGCGTGACCTTGGCGCGCACGGTGGCGGCGATCAGTGCGGACACCAAACCCGCCGCGCCGGCACCAATGACCACCAGATTGCGATCAAATGCCAGCGGCCGGCGCCAGCCTGCCAGCAGGCGGCGGCGTTTGATGACAGCCATCAGCCAGCGGCCCAGCCACGGCAGCACACCCAGTGCCGCAAACGACGCCAGCAGGCCCGGCGAGGCCACCGCCGCCAGGCTGTCGATTTGCGCCAGCTGCGTGCCGGCATTCACGTAAACGATGGTGCCCAGCAGCATGCCGATCTGGCTGACGATGGCAAACAAGCCGGTGCGGATCGGCGTCAGGCCCATCAACAGATTGACCAGGAAAAACGGAAACACCGGCACTAAACGCAATGAAAACAGATAGAAAGCCCCGTCGCGCGCCACGCCTTCGTTGATCGGGCGCAACCGCTCCCCAAAGCGCGCCTGCACCACATCCCGCAGCAAATATCGCGCCGCCAGAAACGCGCATGTCGCCCCGATCGTGGAGGCAAATGACACGATCAGCGTGCCCAATGCCACGCCAAACAACGCGCCCGCCGCCAGCGTCATGATGGCAGCCCCGGGCAAGGACAATGCCGTAACCGCCACATAAGCCAGGAAAAAACCGCCCGCGACCTGCCAGGGATAAGCCTCGCGCAGCGCCGCAAACTCCGCCTGCCGACCTTTCAGGCCCGCCAGCGAGAGATATTGGCCCAGATCGAGCAGCACAAAGGCCGCGATACCCAGCACCAGCAGCGCGGCAATGGCCAGACGCTTCATGACTGAACAGCCGGCGGGTTCGGGATCATGGACATGGTATCACCTTGCCCATCCGCAGCCGCCGCGTCCATCACCGATGCATCTAGGGGCATCAGGCGCGCACCACGCAGCGAAACCCGATGTGGGTGGTGGCAGTATCGATCATTTCGGGATGGCGCGCCGCCGGGCGAAACCGCTGGCAATGATTGACCGCGCACAAATGTGACCCACCTTTCAACACCTTGCGGCCGATCTTGATCTTGGGCTGGGCGGGATCATAGCTGCCCCACAAGGTGCCGCCGCGCGGATTAGGGATGGTGCAGCACGCGCCAGGCTGGCGCTTGCGAGCCTTGGCTGGCCGGTCCTGCCACCAATCCTGCGTCCATTCCCAGACATTGCCGATCATGTCGTGCAGGCCGTGGCCATTGGCGGCAAAGCTGCGCACCGGCGACGTGCCGTGCCAGCCATCAGCCGCCTTGTTATCATGCGGAAATTCGCCCTGCCAATAATTGGCCAATAATGCCCCGCCGGGCGCCAGTTCATCGCCCCACGCAAAATCCTTGCCGTCCAGCCCCCCGCGCGCTGCAAACTCATGTTCGGCTTCGGTGGGCAGCGCCTTGCCGGCCCATTTCGCATAGGCGGCGGCGTCGCTCCACGCCACTTGCACCACCGGATGCTCCCACAAATCCTCGGTCAGATCGCTGCCCGCCCCGCGCGGGCGTCGCCAATTCGCGCCCGGCACAAATGCCCACCACCGATGATATTCACTGAGCAGCACCGGCCCGGCCGTGGGGGTGAACACCAAAGCGCCAGGCACGGCCAGTTCCGGTGCCATGCCCGGATAAGCCTTTGGATCGGGGGCAATTTCCGCCAGCGTGACATGGCCGGTGGCAGCCACGAACCGCGCGAAATCACGGTTGGTCACCGGGGTTTCATCGATCCAGAAATCATTCACCCGCACTTGCCGCACCGGCGCTTCCTCGGGGTACCAGCCGGCCGATCCCATGGCGAAGCTGCCGCCGGTGATGCGGTGCATGCCGGCGGTTAGGCCGGTTTTGGTCATCGGGGCAGCAACTGCGGCATGACCGATGCTATCCGCCCGGCCGCGCCCTATTTCAAGCCGTCTTGGGCCATACTCAACGTTGCAGATACAGGTTTTGCAAACGCGCACGCTCTGCAGGGCCCAGGCCCATTTCAGCTGCGAAATAGCGATCAAGGCCGCCGCGCGCCTCGATTTCGGCCAGCGCTGCATAGATATAGCTGCGGTCCACCCCCAGGAACGCCTGTGCGACACCGGGCGGCAACCGCGCAAACATCGCCATCGTCGGATCCGCCGCGGCACCCGGTTTTGGCGCGGCCGGACGATAATAGCGATTGGACAGCAGGAAATCGCCAATCGCGGCCTCCTTGTCGACGCCCAGCGCCAGCAGGATCAGCACGGCGGCCATGCCGGTGCGGTCCTTGCCGGCCGAGCAATTGAACGCCAGCGGCGCGGCGCCCGCCAGCAGTTCGGCAAACATTGCCTTGTATTGGCCAGCAAATTGAAACGGCAGCTCACGGTAAAAGCCGGCCATGGCGCCGCGCGCCTGCTCAGGGGTTACTTGGGTGCCGCCAGCAAACACCGCCATCATCGGCCGCATATCCAGTTCGTAATCGCGCACCAGCAGCTTGGGCGCGCTCGCCGCTGGCCAGTTCACCACATCGCGGGTCCGCTCCCCGGTGGCGCGAAAATCGCACACGGTGCGGATACCAAGCCGCGCCAGCGTGGTGAAATCGGCCGGCGTAAGGCCGGACATCACGGCCGAGCGGTACAATTGCCCCCACCGCACCGGCCGCCCACCCGCGCCGCGATAGCCGCCAAGATCACGGAAATTGCTGCCGCCTTCCAGTGGCAGCAAGCGCTCGGCCACCCGCACATCATTGCCCAGCACATCGCGCAGCAGATAATATGGGCGGTCGCCGGCCGGCACGGTCACCGCGAGGCTGTTACCGGTTTTCACGGTGCCGACCGGCGAACCGCTACGCAGCGGCGCGTCCGCGCTGGGCAGCCGATACACGCGCACCGGGGCCAGCAGGCCTTCCCAGCGCAAATTGATCTTGCCGTTGTCGCGCTCGGCAGCCGCAGTGATATCGGCCGCCACCGCCAGCTTGGCCTGCGCTGGTGACGCAGCAACAAGCAGGCTGGCTGCAAACACGGAGATCATGAAAGGGCGCATGCAGGTCGGCCTCTGGGACATGGTTGCGAAAAAGGATCAGTCCGGCCTACCGAGGCGGCCTTGCAGAATATTGAATATTTCATGACGATTTTGGGAAGGATTTTTGAATATCACGTGATCATCATTGGGTTTTCAACGTGGCGACATGTTTGCCGATGTGGAGCCGGCACCTGCAGGGTCGGCCAGGCTGCGTTGCGCCGCATGGCTTGTATCTGTAGAAGCTGCCGGCACACGATGCGGTTGCAGAAATTCAGCAGTGAAAGGACAGACGATGGTTTCGCTCTCCAAGGGTCAAGGCATCAGCCTGTCAAAAGCCGCGCCGGGCCTGTCGGTGGTCGCCATGGGCCTGGGCTGGGACGTTGCCAAGCGCGGCGGCCTGCTCGGCAGCATGTTTGGCGGCGGCGGCGGCAGCATCGATCTGGATGCCTCGTGTCTTATGTTCGATGCAGCCGGCGGCTTGATCGACACGATCTGGTTTCGTCAGTTGCAAAGCAAGGACGGCAGTGTGCTGCACAGCGGTGACAATCGCACCGGCGACGGCGACGGCGATGATGAAGTGATCAACGTGCGGCTGGGCAGCGTGCCGGCTGCCGTGCAAACACTGATGTTCACCGTGAACAGCTTCACTGGCCAGGATTTCAGCAAGATTGCCAACGCCACCTGCCGCGCCGTGGACACCGCCACCGGCAAGGAACTGGCCCGCGTCAACCTGTCGGAAACCGGCAAGCACACCGCGCTGGTGATGGCCAAACTGGTGCGCAAAGATGGCGGCTGGGATTTCGTGGCAGTCGGCACGCCCGGCTACGGCGCGACCTTCAAGGATTTGATGCCGATCATCACCGCCGCGCTTTGATCCCGACAATCAGGTGAAATCATGACCCAGCTTGCGCAAGGCGGCAACGCGCCGCTGCCGGCCACCACGGTGAAACTGGCCTTTGATTGGCCCACCACGCGCGGCGGCATCGACGCCACGGCCTATCTGCTGACCGCGGCCGGCAAGGTGCGCGGCGACAGCGACATGGTGTTTTTCAACCAGACCAGCCACCCCAGCGGCGGCGCTGCCATTACCGCCGCTGCACCGGGCCAAGCGGTGTTTCAGATCGACACCAGCCGCCTGCCCGCTGAAATCGACAAGATCGTGTTCTGCCTGACCGTTGAAACCGCCGGCCGCACCATGGCCGATTTCGCCGGCGCCGCCATGGCCGCGACCTGCGGCGCCGACAGCATCAGCTTTGCGCCGGCACTCGACGGCGCCAGCGAGGCAGCGCTGATCTTTGCCGAAGTCTATCGGCGCGGCGATGCCTGGAAAATTCGCGGCGTGGCGCAAGGCTTCAATGGCGGGCTGGAACCGCTGGCCCGCTCGTTCGGGCTGGATGTGTCCGGCAACGCCGCACCTGCGCCCGCACCGCCGCCGCCGCCCCCATCACCGCCACCCGCCGCCGCTGCACCGGTCAGTCTTGCCAAGATCACGCTCGACAAGGCCAAACCCACTGTCAGCCTCGAAAAGCGCGGATCCAGCTTTGGCTCGATCTCCGTCAATCTGAACTGGACAACCGCAGGCGGCACCGGCCTGTTTGGCAAAGCCAAGCCGCTTGATCTCGATCTTGGCTGCCTGTTTGAGCTGGCCGATGGCCGCAAGGGCGCCGTGCAGGCGCTGGGCGGCATGTTCGGATCGCTCGACCAGGTGCCCTATATCGCGCTGGATCAGGATGACCGCACCGGCGCCCTGTCCAGCGGTGAAACCATGCACATCAATGGCCGCAACTGGGCGCAAATCCGCCGCATCGCGCTGTTCGCCTTCATCTACGAAGGCGCGAAGGACTGGCGGCAAACCAATGGCCTGGTCACCATCACCATGCCCGATCAGCCGCCGATCGAATTCATCATGAGCGACGGGCCAAGCGGCCGCGGATTTTGCGGGCTGGCGTTGATTGAAAATATTGGCGGCACCATGAAATTCACGCGATTGATGGAATATTTCGTCAGCCACCGCGAATATGATGAACAATTGGGCTTTGGCATGCGTTGGAAATCCGGATCAAAATAGCCGATTTCCCCTGCACCCCGCCCCGCAAGCGACCTTCCTGAAAGACAGTTGATGCTCAAACATTTTACCGGCTCCTTCATCTTTACCATCGTCGCGCTGATTGCCGGCGCGGCTTATGGTTATGCCAGCGGCGGCACCGTCCAGGCGGCGCTTGCGGCGCTGTGGATCTGCGTGGTGCTGGGCATCCTCGAAGTGTCGCTGTCGTTCGACAATGCCGTCGTGAACGCCACCACCCTGAAGGATATGGATGCAGTCTGGCAGCAGCGGTTCCTGACCTGGGGCATCCTGATCGCCGTGTTCGGCATGCGCGTCATCTTCCCGATCCTGATCGTGGCGGTGGCCGGCAATCTCGGCCCGATCGAAGCGGTGCAATTGTCGTTTGGCCAGCCGGCCGAATATGCCCGCATCGTATCCGAAGCGCACCACAGCATCATGGGCTTTGGCGGCGCATTCCTGTTTCTGGTCGGCCTGAAATTCTTCATGGACGCTGAAAAGGAACATCATTGGTTCCCGTGGATTGAAACCAAGCTGGTGAAATTCGCCAATCTTGAAGCGCTGGAAATCTTCATCGTGCTGCTGCTGGCCTATGGCATTTCGCGGCTGCTGCCGATGGCGGAGGGCTATACCTTCTTCATTGCCGCGGTGTTCGGCGTGTTCACCTTCTTTGCCGTCGATTGGCTTGGCCATTTGCTGGGCGCTTCCGACGATGCGACGGGCGCCGTTCAGCGCAGCGGGCTGGGCGCGTTTCTTTATCTCGAAGTGCTCGATGCGTCCTTCTCCTTCGATGGCGTGATCGGGGCGTTTGCCCTGTCCAACAATCTGATCATCATCGCGCTGGGCCTCGGCATTGGCGCCATGTTCGTCCGCTCGATGACCGTGGCGCTGGTGCGGCAGGGCACGCTGGCGCAGTTCATGTTTCTGGAACATGGTGCCTTCTGGGCCATCCTCGCGCTCGCCGGCATCATGTTTGCTTCGGTATTGGTTGAAATCCCCGAAACCGTCACCGGCCTTGTTGGCGCGACGTTGATCGGCCTGTCACTCTGGTCATCGATCCGCCACCAGCGCGCCAACCCCAGCATCTAGGAAAGGAACAACATGGCGATCAGTCTCAGCAAAGGCGGCAACATCAGCCTGTCCAAGGAAGCCCCCGGGCTGGCCCGCATCCTGATCGGGCTGGGCTGGGACGTGCGCGCCACCGATGGCCAGGCCTTTGATCTTGATGCCTCCGCCTTCCTGCTCACCGAAGCCGGCAAGGTGCGCGGCGATCATGATTTCATCTTCTACAACCAGCTGAAAAGCGTCGAAGGCTCAGTGGAGCATACCGGCGACAACACGACCGGCCAGGGCGACGGCGATGATGAAGCCATCAAGGTGGACCTGACCAAACTGCCAGCCGAACTGCACAAGATCAGCGTGGCGGTGACCATCCACGATGGGGCATTACGCAAACAGAATTTCGGTTCGGTGTCGGGCGCGTTCATCCGCGTCGTCAACCTCGACAACAATATCGAAATCACCCGCTTCGATCTGACCGAAGATGCTTCCACCGAAACCGCGATGATTTTCGGCGAAGTCTACCGCCATGGCAGCGACTGGAAATTTCGCGCCGTGGCGCAGGGCTTTGCCGGCGGCCTTGGCCCGCTGGCGGCTTCGTTGGGTGTCAGTATCGGGTAAATGCACTTCCGGCGCAGTTGAACTGCTGCGCTGGCATTCCATATTCTCAAAATCGCTCCACCCCCACTCAGAACAAGGAAATTTTACATGGCAGTTTCACTTAGCAAGGGCGGCAATGTCTCGCTGTCCAAGGAAGCCCCCGGTCTCAACCAGGTCACCGTTGGCCTCGGCTGGGACCCGCGCGTCACCGATGGCGCCGGTTTTGATCTTGATGCCTCGGTGTTCATGGTCGGCGCCGACGGCAAGGTCGTGGACGACAAATCCTTCATTTTCTACGGCAACAAGGCCTCAGCTGACGGCAGCGTCACGCACCTTGGCGACAATCTGACCGGCGCCGGCGACGGTGATGATGAACAGATCAAGGTCATCCTCAACAGCGTGCCGGCGGCCGTGCAGAAGCTGGTGTTTGCCGTGACCATCCACGAAGCTGAGCAGAAAAAGCAGAATTTCGGCCAGGTCGGCAAGGCGTTCATCCGTGTTGCCAACGACACTGACGGCAAGGAACTGGCCCGCTTCGATCTGTCCGAAGATGCCTCCACCGAAACCGCGATGATCTTTGGCGAAGTCTACCGCAATGGCGCGGAATGGAAATTGAAGGCAATCGGCTCCGGCTTTGCGGGCGGCCTCAAGTCGCTGGCCCTGTCGCACGGCGTCAACGTCGGTTGATAGGCGACGTGCCAGACGCGCAGCCGCAGTCTGATCCCGCTTCGGGGCGGCTGCGCGTCTGGTACAATGCCGGCTATTCGGAAACCGGCAACGCCATCGCGCTGGTCAATCAGTCCGGCCGGTTCACCACCATCGCCAGCCACAGCCGGGGCAGCAGCCCGATGCTGGTGGCGGCCGACCACGCCCAACTCGAGCCCAGCTTTGATCGCAGCACGCCGGCCGGCGCGGCGGCCTATACCGATTGGTGCCTGGATTTCGCAGCAGCAAACCGCATCGATCTGTTTGTGGTGCAACGCGGCCGCAGCGCCATTGCCCGCCGGCTGGATGAATTTGCAGCCATAGGCACCAAGGCGCTGGTCACTGCCGATGCCGACACACTGGAAAAGATTGAAAACAAGGCGCAATTCTACACGATCTGTGCGGCAGCCGGCCTGCCGACGCCGCTGGCGATCAGCGTGCACGATGCCGCCAGCTTTGATGCTGCGCTGGATGTCGTCACGGGCGCCGGCCATGCCGCCTGCATCAAGCCGCCGCGCGGTGTGTTTGGATCAGGCTATTTCAAGCTGGACGATGAACGCCCGGCCTTTGACCGGCTGATGAGCATCGATGACCGTGTGTTGCCCGCCTGGATGGTGCGTGCCGCCATTGCCGATAGCGGCAGCATCCCGGATCTGCTGGTCATGCAATATCTGCCCGGCACGGAATGGAGCGTGGATTGCCTGTGCGACCATGGCCGCATC
>NZ_JBBATR010000016.1:7281-10064 GCF_040398645.1 Sandarakinorhabdus sp. | reverse complement strand
ATATCTGCCCGGCACGGAATGGAGCGTGGATTGCCTGTGCGACCATGGCCGCATCGTCGCTGGCTTTGTGCGCGCCAAAAGCGCCAATTCACAAGTGATCAGCCATGATGAGGCGCTGATGGCGCTGGCGGCGGCTGTCGCAGCGCAGTTCAACCTGTCCAACGTCGTCAATATCCAGTTCAAATCGGCAACGCCCGGCACCGGCAGCCCGCATGTGCTGGAAATCAACCCGCGCATGAGCGGCGGCTGCGCGGCCGGCGCACTGGCCGGAGTCAATCTGCCGTTGCTGCAACTGCTGCACGCCGCGGGCCAGCAACTGCCCATGCAGCGCGCCGAGACGGTGATGGTGACCAGCACATCGGCAATGATCAGGATCGCACCCGATCCGGCAGCAGGCGATGCTTGATCTGCCGCAAGGCCAGCGCATCGATATCGCTGGCGGGCAACAACATTTGCGCTTTGTCGGCCAGGATGCGCGGCTGTTTGGCGAGGTCGGCGCGTTTCTGCTGCCGTTCACGGCGGCGGGCCAGATCAGCGCCGATTGGCCAGCGGCCTTTTTGGGCCACGGCGCGCCGCCGCCCGCTGGCATCGGCTTTGATGGCCCGCACGCCATCAGCCTCGATCTGGCGCAGGTGCCCGGCCACATCGACCGGGTTCTGGCCGTGCTCTATGTGCTGGGCGGCCCGAGCAGAGGCTTTGGCCTCGATCATGTCGGACGCATCGAAACCATCATCAATGGCACGCAGCGCTGCGTGATCGATATGCAGGGCCGGCGCGAAACCGCCCTGATCGCAGTGGAATATTATCGGCGCGGCGCCGGCTGGCGGCTGGCGGCGACCGGCCAGGGCTTTACCACCGGCATCCCCGGCCTGCGCCGCGCCTATTGCATCACGCTGGACGTGCCATTTGGCGAAACGCCGGCGCCCGGCAGTGACGGCAGCCAGGGAAACAATCACCGGGGCAATCCGCTGCCATCGGGCGCCATTTCGACCGGATCAGGCTTTGCCGTTGGCGCGCGCCTGATCATGACCAATTATCATGTGATCGAAGATGCCCGGGAGATTGGCGTGGCCGGCGAAGCCCGCGGCCCCGGCGGCGAAGTGACGACACCGGCGCAGGTGGTGGCCGCCGATCCGATCAACGATATCGCCCTGCTGGCGCTCAATCATGATGCGCTGCGCATTGCGCCGTTCTGGGCGGATCATGATGTGGAATTGGGCGAGGATGTCATTGTGGCCGGCTTTCCGCTGCAGGGCCTGCTCGGCACCGGGCCGCAGATTTCCGGCGGCAATATCTCGGCGTTGACCGGGGTGCGCGGCGATGCCGCCAGCTTGCAATTCACCTCCCCGATCGGGTCGGGCAGCAGCGGCGGGCCGATGCTGAACAGTGCCGGCCATGTGGTTGGCCTGGTGCGCGGCGTGCTGCGCGGCGATGGCCACGACAATATCGCCCAGAACATCAATTTCGGCATCAAGGCCAGCCTGCTGCGCAGCTTTTTGCACGCGGCCGGCACCGCGCCGACGCTCGGGCGCGGCCCCGCCATGACACGCGCAGAAATCGCGCGGCAAGCACGCGATTTCCTCTACCGAATTACCGTAACCCATTGATCCTGCTGCGACCGTGACAGCAAGCGCACTGTCATCGTAATTTCGTAAACCGCAGCCTATAAGGCCCTATGACCACAACTGCCGGGCCACTGCCCAGCCGCATCGATAGCCCGAATGGTGAGCAGCCTGCGCCAGACGCAAGCGGCGTGCATCGTTGCGCCCTGGCCGCCGGCACCGTCACTGTACAGGTGCTGGAATCAGGCGCGCCAGACCCAAATCCGCTCAGAATCGATGATTTGTGCAGCTTTGCCGCCCGCAACAATCCCCGGCGCGGCTTTCTGGTGGTGTCCAAAGTGCTGGGCCGGCATTTGCCCACCACGCCAGCCGCAATCCGCGATAGCGCTCGCCGCCTGATCGATGCCCTGCTGCGCCGCCACAGCGCCGCCGGCATATCTGATCTGCCGGGGCCGGTTGTATTTTTCGGCATGGCCGAAACCGCCGTCTGCCTGGCGCACAGCTGCTACGCTGATTATGCGGCGCGCACTGGCCGGCAGGATCTGCTGTTCATCCATTCGACCCGGCAGTGGCCCAGCGCCACCGGCCAAGCCATTATTGCCGAATTTGCCGAACCGCACAGCCACGCCGCAGCACATATGGTCCTCAGCCCGGTCACCGCAGCCGGCCGCACCCTGCTGGCGCAGGCGCGCACGCTGGTGGTGATCGACGATGAAAGCTCGACCGGCACCACATTCGTGAATGCCATCGCCGCCCTGCGGCCTTGCATGCCCCGGCTGGAGCGCGTCGCCACGGCGGTGCTCACCGATTGGTCGGGCGGCCATGACTGGCAGCAGCAATTGCCGCTGCCGCATATTGGTGCCAGCCTGCTGCAAGGCACGCTCCATTGGACGCCGGATCCCGGCTTTGTCAGCCCGGCCAACCCGATCACCCGCACCGGCGCGTTCGGCACGCTGGCGGCCACCGGCAACCATGGCCGCGGCGGCATCCACCCCGGCGATGATCCCTTGTTGGACTCCGGCCGATTTACAGCGGCGGCGCGGGCCATCATCGCCGCGCGCGACCGGCCGCATTATGTCGTGCTCGGCACCGGCGAGTTCACCTATCCGGCGCTGCTGATCGCCGAACAATTGGCGGCGCTGGGCCGCGATGTGCATATCCAGGCGATCACGCGCAGCCCGATCCATATCGGCGGCGCCATCACCAGCAAGCTGGAATTGA
>NZ_JBBATR010000016.1:0-7181 GCF_040398645.1 Sandarakinorhabdus sp. | reverse complement strand
ATCACGCGCAGCCCGATCCATATCGGCGGCGCCATCACCAGCAAGCTGGAATTGACCGACAATTATGCCAGCGGCGTACCCAATTTTGTCCACAATCTGGACACCGAAGGCCACAGCGCCGTGATAATCTGTCACGAAACGGACACCGAAACGCTGGATGCCGGCTTTGTAAGGGACGTAGCTGGCATCAGCGTCGATTTCAGCTGTGACCTGCTGGTGACGGCATGATGCCGCCCGATCAGAAAACCCCAGATCCTCGGGCAATCGCGCTCGTCGATATCGACGACACGCTGTTTCAAACCCTGCGCAAATGCCCGGCCGATGTGCCCCGCGATGATCTCAAGCTGATGGCCTGGGGCGCAGATATGGCGCCGATCAGCTATGCCACGCCGCGCCAGCAGAATTTTATCGCTTGGTTACAGGCGCATACGATCTTCATCCCCGTCACCGGGCGCAGCAGTGAGGCGTTGCAGCGCACGCACCTGCGCTTTGGTGATGCCGTGGTCGGCCACGGCGGCGGCATCTTGCAAACCGATGAAAATGGCGGCCTGCGTCATTGCTCGGACTGGGCGGCCACAATGCAGGCCCGCACCGCGCCGCACCTCGCCATGTTGGACCAGTTGGACAGCGCCGTCACCGCTGGCGCGGCAGCCAGGGCCATCGGCGTTCGCGGCAAGATCGTCGAAGAGGCTGGCCAGCCGCTGTATCTGGTCATCAAGCACCGCGACGCCGACACCGGCGAAGATGCGAAATTGCACGGCCTGTGCCGGCAAGTGGCTGAAGCACATGCGCTTTCGGGCTGGACGCTGCACATCAATGGCAACAATGTCGCCTATATGCCGCCCGGCCTTGGCAAGCGTGATGCTGCCGAGGCAATCCTGCCGCGCCTGCGCGCGCAGCACCCGCATCTGCCCGTGATCGGCGCCGGCGACAGCCACACCGATCTGCCGTTCATGCAATTGTGTGATTTCATGCTGACCCCCGGCAATTCCCAGATTGCCGGGCGGCTGCTGGCATGATGGCTTTGCCCCTGAATGGCCATGCGCCGGCGCTGGGCAGCTATGATCCGGCCGATGTGCAGTTCCTGCTGCGGCCAATCCGCATGGCCGTCACCGAAGTCGTTGAAAAAGAACGTCGCATCCAATCGGGCGCAGCGCATTACTCAGAGATGCTGTCACCCGAAACCGCGCCCAGCCCAGCCTATATGGCGATTTACCAGCAGGCGCTGGCGGCCAATGGCCCGCGCCTGGCAGGGCACATCAACCTGCTCAGCCGGCAGCTGCTGGCGTGGCAGTCTGGCGATCCGCAGCGCCAGTTGGCGATTGTCTCCCTGGCCCGGGCCGGCACCCCGATCGGCGTGCTGCTGAAACGCGCGCTGGCGCGGCTCGGCACGGCGGCAGCCCATTATTCCATCAGCATCATTCGCGGCCGCGGTATCGATCAGGCTGCATTGCGCCACATATTGGCGCGGCATCATTCAGATGACGTCGTGTTTGTGGATGGCTGGACCGGCAAGGGCGCCATCGCCAGTGAATTGCGCGGGCCGCTAGGGCCATCGGCGCTGGGCGTGACGCCCCGGCTGCTGGTGGTGGCCGATCCGGCCGGCGTGGCCGATCTGGCTGCTACCGGTGACGATTATCTGATCCCGTCCGGCATCTTGAATGGTGTCGTGTCCGGGCTGATCAGCCGTTCGGTGCTGCCTGCGGCGGCCGGCGCGGATGATTTTCACGGCTGCGTGCGGCTGGATCATCTTGCCGCCCATGACGTAAGCCGCGCCTTTGTCGACATTGTCGATCAGCTGGCGGCGGCCCTGTCGTCAGAGCCTTACAGCCAGCCCGATCCTTGGCCATGGTCGTCGGCAGAGCGGCACGCACTGGCGCAGCGCTGCACCGTCATGCTCGGCTTCGTGGAAAAGGATACCGGCGTAACCGACCGCAACCGGATCAAGCCGGGCATTGCCGAAGCCACGCGCGCCGTTTTGCGCCGGGTGCCGGACCGGCTTTATCTTGGCAACACCGCCGATCCGCAGCTGGCTCATCTGGTGTTGCTGGCGCGCGAACGCCAGATCAGAATCGAACCGTTGCCGCCCGGCAGCCACTACCGCGCCGTGGCCGTGATTGCCCAAATGGCTGGAGAATGACGATGCGTCCCGAATTGCTCACAGTTCGCAAAGCCGCATCAATTCATCCGGCCCGGCTGGGTGCCACATTGTATGTGCCGGCCACACGCGGCGATTTGCTGGCAATCGCGCTGGGGCACAAATACCCCAGTCTGCGTTCGGTGGTGTTTGATCTTGAGGATGCCGTGCTGCCCCGCGATATTGGCCACGCCATGGCCAATCTGGCGGCATTGCTGCTCCAACTTGAACGCTCGCAGCTGCTGCATGGCGATCGGCCGCTGCTGTTTGTGCGCCCGCGCGATGCTGCCATGCTGGCGCACCTGTCCGCATTGCCCGGCATTGCGCAGATCACCGGCTTTGTAATTCCCAAGGCCACCGCCGATGTGATGCCGGCCTATATCAGCAGCCTGAGCTGCGCCGACCATGTCATCATGCCGACCATCGAAACTCGCGAAGCCTTTGATTCGGTGGAAATGCGCCGGCTGCGCGAGCAATTGATCGCCATTCAGGATCGGGTGCTGGCGGTGCGCATCGGCGGCAATGATCTACTGCAAACGCTGGGCTGCCGCCGCTCCACCCGTCGCACGGCCTATGATGGTTTGCTCGGCAAGATCATCGGCAATCTGGTTGCCGGCTTTGTACCGTGGGGCTTTGCGATGAGCGCGCCGGTGCTGGAAAATTTCACCGATATGGCCATGCTGCAGGACGAAATCGATCAGGATATCGAACATGGCCTGTTCACCAAAACCGCGATCCACCCGGCGCAAGTCGATATGATCCACGCCGCCTACATGGTCGATGAAGCGGTGCATGCCAATGCCGTCCAGATCCTCGATGTCAACGCGCCGGCCATTTTCGCCTGCGATGGCATCATGTCGGAACCGGCAACGCACCGCGCCTGGGCCCGCGCCGTGATTGAACGCGCCGATGCCTTTGGCGTGCGCAAACCAGAAGGCCCCGGGCTGGCGTTGGTGGTGTAACCCCGCCAGACTGAAATCCCATCGCAGGAGCATGCAATGAGCGAAGACTATCGCCGCCTTGTCGAAACCATGCCGGGCAACGGCGTGACCATCGAGGTGTATGAATTCACCCGCAAGGCCTATGGCGGATCATCGGCCATGCCGTCGGCAGCGCCGGCCGCCGCCGGTGCAACCGCCGCCCCGATCACCGTGGTGTTGCCCACGGCGATGCACTGGCGGCAGGTGCGCATCATCCTGACCGGCGGCGGCGCGCTGGTGGAGCCCGGCGCACTGCAATATGCCATCGGGCAGCTGGAAGTGGAGGTGCAAAAGCTCAACCCCAAATCCAATATCTTCAGCCGCGCCGTGGCGTCGGCCGGCACCGGCGAATCCGGCTTTGCCACCCATTATCGCGGCCGCGGCGAAGTGTGGACCGAACCGACCACCAAGCATTTCATCCTGGCCGCCATGGACGGCGAGCAAGACGCGCTGCTGCTCGACGACAAGGCCTTTTACGCCTGCGAAAGCACCATCGCGCTCAAGACGCACATCCACGCCAGCGTGCAGGGCATGTTTTCGGGCAATGGCCTGATGCAGCCCAAGCTGGAAGGCAAAGGCGTGTTCGTGATCGAATCGCCGGTGCCGGTGAACGAAATCGAGGAAATCGAGGTGCAGCCCGGCCAGGAAGTGATCGTGGATGGCGACATATTGCTGATGTATTCGGCCAGCCTGCAGGTGGAGCTGAAGCCGCTGGTACGCGGCTTGCGCAATCTTTACCGTTCCGGCGAAGGCCTCGTTTACAAGATCCGCGGCAAGGGCCGGGTGTGGATCACGCCCACGGTCAATATGGGCAAGTGATGCGGGCGGGGGCGGCTTGCCCTTGAACGGGTAGCAGCTTGCGATACAAGCAAGTGCGTATGGCACGGCCACCTCTGTTCCAGCGATTGCTGACGATGATGCGCGGGGACCGCGCTGCGCCCGCCGCTGCGCCGGCGGCTGCCGCGCCGCCGCCGCCACGCTTCGATTTCAACGATCCGCGCATTCCGGGTGCCAGCCAGCCCAAGATTGCTATCATCCTCAAAACACTATCGGAAATTCAGGAATTGGCGCAACGCAGCGGCGGCAATAGCGCCGGCGAGTATCTGGATGAAGCACGCCGTATCGAAACGGCCTATTTACCGGAACTGATGATCAGCTATTTTGCCATCCCGGAACAACATCGCGCCGAGATTTTCCGCCGCACGGGCAAATCCGCAAGTTTCCAGTTGAACGAACGGCTCGACACAATCATCGACGAATTACAGGAAATCGCCCGCTACTTCGCCAATGGCGAAATGGAAAAATTTTCCGGAAATCTGAAATTCATCGACAAGCGCTTCGGTTCGAACCACGATTTTGAATGAATCAGCCTAGGCCGGCGCAGATGGTCCTGCCGCGCCCTAACCAAAGAGGAAATCATTGGGCGCAAGTGCGCCAGGGGCAACGCCGACGATGGTGATGGCGGTGGCAGCATCGAAGCTGATCAGCGTGTCACCGCCCACTTGCGTCATGCGGCCCTGCAACTGGGCGAAACTGGTGATGCCCAGCGATGCCGCCAACTGAATGAGATCTCCGTCGCCTGCGCCGCCAGCAAAATCAAACAGCGCATCGCGGCCATCGCCAGCACCGAACACGATGCGGTCATTGCCGGCGCCGCCGTAGATCGCATCATCGCCCTGGTTGCCGGACAGCGTGTCGTCCCCATCGCCGCCGACAAGCACATCATTGCCGCCGCGCCCGAAGAGGGCATCGTCGCCGCCAAGGCCAAAGAGGAAATTGCCGCCGGCGTCGCCGCGCAAACTGTCGGCAAAAGCCGATCCGATGATGCCTTCCACCTCAACATACACGTCGCCGGCCGCTTCGCCGCTGTTGTTGGCCCAGACCACCAGATCGGCCGTCACGCCAGTGGCGGCGCCTTCATAGGCGACAAAGTCAAAGCCAAGATTGCCGATCAGCACGTCGGCTCCGGTGCCGCCGGTCAGCACATCTGCGCCAGCGCCGCCATCCACGCGATCATTGCCGGCACCGCCGAACAGACTGTCATCGCCGATTTCACCAAACATCAGGTCGTTGCCGTCGCCGCCGAACACGAAATCATTGCCGTTGCCGGCGATCAGCACATCATCGCCGCCACGCCCGTCCAGAACATCGTCGCCGCTCTGGCCATATAGCCAGTTGATGGCCGCATCGCCCAAGAGCCGGTCAGCAAAGGACGAGCCGACCAGGCCTTCGACATTGAACAACTGGTCGCCCAGCGCACCGCCGGTGTTACCCGCATTCGACGTCAGATCGACTATGATGCCGCTGGTTGCATCATCATAATGCCCAAAATCAAAACCGCCCTCACCGTTCAGCAGATCAGCGCCCTCGCCGCCAAGCAAGCGATCCAGGCCTTCGCCGCCATAGAGCGCATCATTGCCTTCATTGCCCCACAGCGTGTCATCACCGTTCTCGCCAAGCAGCACATCATTGCCGGCGCGCCCATAGACAACATCCCCGCCGCCCCCGCCATAAATCCAATTGTCCCCGCCGGTGCCGCGCAGATCATCGCCAAACGCCGAACCAAGCAAGCCCTCAATGACGGCATAACTGTCACGGGTCGCTTCGCCGGTGTTCAATGCCCACACCACCAGATCGGCCAGCACGCCAGCGGTGGCTGTGATATAGCTGGCGTAATCAAAGCCATCGCCGCCGTCCAGTATGTCGCCGCCTGGACCGCCGATCAGCAGATCATTACCGCCGCCGCCAAACAAATCATCCCCGCCAAAGCCGCCATTAATGCGATCATCGCCAACACCGCCGAAAATGCGATCATTGCCGGAATAGCCAAAGATGTTGCCGCCTACCGTGCCGTCCCGGCCATCATAAAGATCATCGCCGAAATAAAGCTGCACATCGCCCAGGATGGTGCCGCTGTTCAGCACAGTCACACTCAATTGGTCGTTGCCCTGCTGATCCTGTTCGAAATTAGTCTGGAAAAAATCCCGCCTGGGAAAGCCATAGCGGCCAATTATAGCAGTCGATTCGAGCACCAGCACGCCGCGCGACGACACGGTGATTGCGGCGTTGGGTGAGTTGGACTGCGCGATGGTCAAGACGCCGGTTTCGCCATCGCCAGTCACTTCTTCGAAACTGTTGAGGTTGATAAGCCGTATCTTGGAGGTGGCCGATGAAAATGTGCCGGTATTGACACGCTCAAAGCCGATCATCGGGGCCAAATCAAAGGTGAGATTGGAAGAAGACGAAAAATGCAGCGTGTCCTTGCCGGCGCCGCCGTTCACAATCCCGCCGATAACGGGCGCTGCGCTGGTGGTGCCAAAGGTGGTTATCCAGAATGTGTCGTCACCCGCGCCAAGATCCGCCGACCCGATCAACGTTGGAAATCCAAAGGAGCCGCCGAGCAGTTCCAGTTGTTCCGCGCCGTCACTGCCCACCACGCTGCGCAGGCTTGAGCCCTGTCCAATCGTGACAAAGCCGCCTGCAAAGCGCAAATCCACCAACGGATTCTGCGACTGAAGAAAATTGTAAAAGCTGCCGGGCGCAAGCAGAATTTCGCTGAAGCCAGACAAGCTATCGATATTTCGAACCTGCGGCCCAACCAGCAATCGTTCAAAGCCCGTTATCCGCGATCCGTTCAGCACGCTGATCGGCCCGTTCAATTCCAGCGTATCAAAGCCGCTGCCACCGGTCACGAAACTGCCGTGATTCTGCGACTGATCGGAACCGTTCAAGACAAAACGGTCGTCGCCCGAACCAAGCTCTACCCACACGCTCGCGGTCGACGGGCCAGTCGGGCTGTGCACGAACAGATCGTTGCCGCCGCCAAGGCTAACCCGGCCGCTGATCAGCCCGGAATTCAGCACCGTGTCTGCCGTGCCAAAACCCAAGATTGCCAGATTGAGGTCCGACGAAAAGCTGTCGGTTGCGCGAATAATGCCGCCCAAGGCATTTTCGATAGTCACGCCGGGGCCTTCGATGATGATGGCCGGTTCGGCCAGCGTGCCGTTCACCCGGCCGCGTTCGGTGTTGATGAACCGCACAGTGCTTCCGGTGATGCGGAACGC
>NZ_JBBATR010000015.1:50735-53084 GCF_040398645.1 Sandarakinorhabdus sp. | reverse complement strand
CAACGCCCTATCCCGCCGGATTCGTCAAAGGTGACAAAAGTGGCGCGGATTTTGGAGCGGGGGCGAAGCTAAGCCAAGCCCCGGATCAAGTCCGGGGTGACGGAGGCAGGCAGTGTATTTGGGGGCGTCCCTTCTGGACTTGGTGTTTGGTGGTGACTTCCCCACCCCGGCCCCTCCCCTCAAGGGGAGGGGAGAAGGGGTTAGCCGCCCGCCAGCGCGGCCAGCAGCAGCAGGGCCACGATGTTGGTGATCTTGATCATCGGGTTCACGGCGGGGCCGGCGGTGTCTTTGTAGGGGTCGCCCACGGTGTCGCCGGTGACGGCGGCCTGGTGGGCGGGGGAGCCTTTGCCGCCGTAGGCGCCTTGTTCGATGACTTTCTTGGCGTTGTCCCAGGCGCCGCCGCCGCTGGTCATCGAGATGGCGACGAACAGCCCGGAGATGATGACGCCCATCAGCAGGGCACCCAATGCGGCAAAGCCGTTGCCCTGGCCCGCCACGGCGGTGATGGCGAAATAGACGACGATGGGGGCGAGCACCGGCAGCAGGGAGGGGACGATCATTTCCCGAATCGCGCCGGCGGTGACGAGGCCGACGGTGCGGGCATAATCGGGCTTCACTTCGCGGGTGGCGATGCCGGGATTTTCGCGGAACTGGGCGCGGATATCCTGCGCCACGGCCTGGGCAGTACGGCCAACCGCTGTCATCGCCATGCCGCCGAACAGATAGGGCAGCAGCGCGCCGAGCAGCAGGCCGACGACGACATAGGGATTGGACAGGGAGAAATCGACCGGCACGTCCTTGAAGAACTGCGAGAGATCTTCGGTGTAGGTGGCGAACAGCACCAGCGCGGCCAGGCCGGCCGAGCCGATGGCATAGCCCTTGGTCACGGCCTTAGTGGTGTTGCCCACGGCATCGAGGGCATCGGTGCGCTGGCGCACTTCGCCATCGAGGCCGGCCATTTCGGCGATGCCGCCGGCGTTGTCGGTAACCGGGCCATAGGCATCCAGTGCGACGATCATGCCGGCCAGCGCCAGCATGGCAGTGGCGGCAAAGGCGATGCCGATCAGGCCGCCCAGTTTGAAGGTGGCGATGATGCCGGCAACGATCACCAGCGTGGGCAGCGCAGTCGATTCCATCGACACGGCGAGGCCCTGGATGACGTTGGTGCCGTGGCCGCTATCCGATGCCTTGGCGATGGATTGCACCGGGCGATAATCGGTGCCGGTGTAATATTCGGTGATCCACACCAGCAGCGCGGTGACCACCAGGCCCACCAGCATGCAATAGAACAGCGAACGGCCGGTAAAGCCACCCGCAACGCCGGCGATGGTGACCGGGCCTGTTGCGGCCGGATCAGCGCCGATCACGGCGTTCATATCGGGGAAGATGGCAGCAGTGGCGAACCACAGCGCCGGCACCGACAGCAGGCCGGTGACGATAAGGCCCTTGTAGAGCGCGCCCATGATGGAGCCGCCGCCAAGGCGCACGAAATAGGTGCCGATGATGGAGGTGATGATGCACACGCCGCAGGCCAGCAGCGGCAGCGTCATCAGCTTGGCGGCATCAGCGCCGGCCACCAGCAGCGCGCACAGCACCATGGTGGCACCGATGGTGACCACGTATGTCTCGAACAGATCGGCCGCCATGCCGGCGCAATCGCCGACATTGTCGCCAACGTTGTCGGCAATCACGCCGGGGTTGCGATCGTCATCCTCGTCAAAGCCGAGCTCGTTCTTGCCGACCATGTCGGCACCGACGTCAGCCGCCTTGGTGAAAATGCCGCCACCCAGACGGGCAAAGATGGAGATGAGCGAGGCGCCGAACGACAGCGACACCAGCGCGTTGACGACGGCGCGGCTGGTCGGTTCCAGGCCCGAAGACACAAGTGCGTAGAAATAGCCCGCGATGGCGAGCAGCGCGAGGCCGGCAACCAGCATGCCGGTGACAGCGCCGGAGCGGAACGCCATGGTCAGCCCGGCCTGCAGCGACTGGCGCGCAGCTTCGGCGGTGCGCACGTTGGCGCGCACCGAGATGTTCATCCCGATGAAACCGGTAGCGCCCGACAGCACGGCACCCAGCACGAAGGCCACGGCCGGAATGAGCCCCAGCAACAGCCCGACCAGCGCAGCCACAATGACACCGACGATGGCAATGGCGGTATACTGCTTGTTGAGATAGGCGTTGGCGCCGATCTGGATGGCCATGGCGATTTCCTGCATGCGGGCATTGCCCGGCGACGCACTCAGCACTTGCCGTGAGGTGATCACCCCATAGGCCACGGCGGCTAGGCCGCACAGCATGGCAAACATCACATAATCCATTATCATCGCCCCCAAGGTGCCGGCCTGC
>NZ_JBBATR010000015.1:44546-50635 GCF_040398645.1 Sandarakinorhabdus sp. | reverse complement strand
TGATCGCACCCGGCGACGAAGCGGGCTGGGCGCGCATCGCGGCGCTCTATCCGAAAATGGGGCCGGTGACGCAGCTGGAGCATGGCTATTGGGGCAATATGGCAGCGCCCGTAGCGCAAATGCACCGCGCCAATATCGAACGGCTCAATCGCGACACGAGCGTTTACGCCCGCCGTGCCATGCGCAGGGACCAGGAGGCGGTGCGCGCGCGCGCCGCGCAGGCCATGGGGGTGCAGCCTGAGGATATCGGCTTTTGCCGCAATGCCGCCGAAGCCTTGCAGGCGTTGATCAGCCAGTTTCAGGACGTGAACGAAGGCGACACGATCTTGTGGTCGGACAATGATTACGACACCAGCCACAATGCCATGCGGTTCCTGGCAAAAAGCCGGCGGGCGCGGGCCGTGCAGGTCGAGCTGCCGCGCGCGCCCACCCATGACAATGTGATCGCCGCCTATGCCGAGGCGATCAAGGCCGCCAGCGCAGGTGGGCGCCTGAAGTTCGTGCTGCTGACGCATGGCACCCACAAAAGTGGGCTGGTGGTGCCGGTGGCGGACATTGCGGCGCTGGCCAAGGCGGCGGGCGCGGTGGTGATGGTGGATTGCGCGCAAAGCTTTGCGCAGCGGCCGTTCCTGGTCCCGGATTTCGGCGCCGATCTTGTCGTGCTCAATTTCCACAAATGGGTGGGCGCTCCAGTTGGCGTGGCGGGCTATTGGTGCCGGCCGGGGACGGCGGCGCTGATTGCAGCGGCCGCTGCCGAGCCGGATGCAGCGCCGGACAATGTGCAAGCCAAAGTGCATCAGGGCACGCTGGATTATGCTCCGCAATTGACACTGCCAGCGGCGCTGGATTTTCAGGCCAGCATGTTGCCGCCGGCCATGAAGCTGTCGCGGCTGCAATATCTGCGCGGCCTGTGGGTAGCGCCGCTGCGCGGCCTGTCAGGGCTGGAGATCATGGTGGGCGATGATCCGCGCACCTTTGGCGCCATCACCAGCTTTAGGATTGCCGGCCACACCACCACGGCCGAAAACATCGCCATCACCGACATTTTGTTCAACCGCTACAATATCATGGCCGTGCACCGGGCTGGCCTGGCAGCGGGGGCCTGCGTGCGGGTGACGCCGGCCTTGTTTACCACGCCTGCCGAGTGCGCGCAGCTGGTGACCGCGCTGAAGGAGCTGGTGCCGCAGATCGCCAAGGGCTGACGCGGGCCAGTTCGTTCAGGCGTGTTCCCAGCCCAGCCGCCCCGGCAGCGGCACCGGTTGGCCGGCCAGCGTCAGGCGCAGGCCTGAGCCATGCACAACAGTGCCGATGCGCGTCACCGGCGTCTTGGTGGCGGTGGCCAGCGCTGCCATATCGGTGCCGGGCGGCGCGGTGAACAGCAGCTCATAATCATCGCCAGCCGTCACCTGCGCCATCACCTCGGCCAGATTTTCCGCAGGCAGCGCCAGCGGCACGCTGTCGAGCGTGATCGCCAAGCCCACCGCGCTGGCCGCCGCCAGCCGGTCCGCATCGATGAGCAGCCCATCCGACACGTCCATGCCGGCGCTGGCCAAGCCGCCGAGCGCGGCGCCGAGTGCCAGCCGCGGTGTGGGGCGCCGAAACCGGTTCAGCAGCGTCTTGTCGAACGGCCGCGCGCCGCGTGCCACCGCCAGGCCCAGCCCGGCGCCGCCGATGCTGCCTGACACATAAAGTGCGTCGCCGATTTGTGCCCCCACGCGGCCCAGCGCGTGTCCGGGCTCCACCCAGCCGATCGCTGTCAGGCCGAGCACGGCGCGGTCAAGCCCGGTGACGGTGTCACCGCCCCACAGCGCTGTGCCGAAATGGGCAAGCGCACGCCCCAGCCCGGCAACAAATGCACTGCGCCAGCTGTCATCCTCCGCCGCTGACAGGCCCAGCCCGAGCAACACGCCGGCCGGCGTGGCCGCCATCGCCGCCAGATCGGACAGGTTTACCGCCAGCAGCTTCCACGCCACATCGCTGGGCGGATCATCTGGCAGATAATGGATGCCGGCGGCCAGGATGTCGTGGGTGAACACCAGCTGCCGGCCGATGGGCGGGGTCCACACCGCCGCATCGTCGGTCAGGCCGCGCGCAGCGGGCGTGGCGGCCAGCGGGGCCAGCAAGCGGGCAATGAAGTCCCGCTCCGCCACCGTTCAGCCGCGCACCTTGCGCGCCACCGTGTCGAGCAGGCCATTGGCAAAACGTGCCTGCTTTTGGTCATGAAACGCATGGGACACATTCACATATTCGTCGATGACCGTCGCTGCCGTCACGTCGGCGCGGGCGATCAGCTCGTATACCGCGGCCCGCAGCAGCGCGCGCATCGGCCGATCGAGCCGGTCCAGCGCCCAGCCTTGCGCCAGCGCACCGGTGATCAGCACATCCAGCTCATCCTGCCGGGCGACAACGCCGATGACGACATCATCGAAAAACGGCTGATCGGCGGCGAGGTATTCAACGCCTTCGATTTCCTGGCCAAGCCGGTGGCTGTGAAACTCCATCAGCAGCTTGGGCACCGGATCGCCGCCCATCTCCCGCTGATACAGGGCCTGCACGGCAGCAAGGCGGGCAGCGGACCGGGCCCGATAGTCGGGCGCAGGGCCCGAAACAGGTGTGGAGGCGGGAGCGGTATTGGTCATGGGATGGCGGGCTTACGCCAAGACAGGCCCAACCGGCAAGCGATGGCCGCAGCCAACTTGTCCCGTTTTCATCCACAGACCTGCCCACGGCGAAATCGCAGGCGGCCCCGGCCGCCGCTTGCCCCGCCGCCGGCCATGCGCGAGTATGGAGGGATGGTCTCGCTTCCCCCCGTCACGCCGCCGCCCGCTGCCCCCAATTTGCGCCTGGTTGATCCCGGTCAGCCGATGGCCGGGTTGCCGCAAAACCTTGAAGCCGAACGGGCGTTGCTCGGCGCGCTGATGATCGACAACCGGTTGGTGGAAGATGTCGTTACAAGGCTGAAGCCCGACCATTTTGCCGATGCCCTGCACGGCCGCATCTATGGCGCGGTGCTGATGCTGTCGGGCAAGGGCATGTCGGCCAATCCGGTCACCATGAAGCCGTTGTTTGATACCGATCCGGCGATCACCGAACTGGGCGGCCCCGGCTATCTGGCCACCCTGACCCAGAACGGCGCGGCGCTGCTGGCGGCGCGTGATTTTGCGTCGCAAATCTATGATCTGGCGCTGCTGCGGGAGCTGATCCGAGTCGGTCGAGACATGGTGATTGCCGCGGGCGACACCAGCACCGGCACCGCGCCCATCGATCAGATCGAAACCGCTGAAATGGCGCTCTACAAGGTTGCCGAGGCCGGCGAAGTGCAGGGCGCGGTCAAAAGCTTTCGCGAAGCCGCCATGGCAGCCGTGCAGATGGCGGACATTGCCAAACGCTCCGGCGGGCATTTGTCAGGTTACACCACCGGCCTGACCGGCCTGAACGAGAAAATGGGCGGGCTGCACAAATCCGATCTGGTCATTTTGGCTGGCCGCCCGGCCATGGGCAAAACCAGCTTGGCCACCAACATCGCCTTTGCCTGCGCGCAGCGTTATTCCGAAGACATGGCGCGCGGTGTTGAACCCGGCAAAAGCAGCGGTGCGCCGGTGGCGTTTTTCAGCCTGGAAATGTCGTCCGATCAGCTGGCCACGCGCATCTTGGCTGAACAATCGGAGCTGAGCTCCGAAGCGCTGCGCATGGGCCGCATCAAGGATGAGGAGTTCACCCGGCTGGCGCGCGCCTCCACGGCGCTGTCATCGCTGCCGCTGTGGATCGATGACACGCCGGGCCTGACCATCGCTGCGCTGCGCACCCGTGCCCGCCGTTTGAAGCGCCAGCATCATATCGGGCTGATCGTCGTGGATTATCTGCAATTGCTGACCGGATCGCGCCAAGGCGGCAGCGACAACCGCGTGCAGGAAATTTCGGAAATCACCCGCGGCCTCAAGACACTGGCCAAGGAATTGAACGTGCCAGTGTTGGCATTGTCGCAGCTGTCCCGCGCCGTGGAAAACCGGGAAGACAAACGCCCGCAGCTGGCCGATCTGCGCGATTCCGGCACGATCGAGCAGGACAGCGACATCGTCATGTTCGTCTACCGCGAGGAATATTATCACAGCCTGAAACAGCCCGACCCGGAAGACGGCGACAAACATGCCAAGTGGCGGGAAAAGGCCGAAAAAATCTTTGGCCTTGCCGAAGTCATCATCGCCAAGCAGCGCCATGGCGCCACTGGCACGGTGCCGCTGACCTTCATCAAGCAGTTCACCAAGTTTGCCGACCGCGCCGACAGCGATTACGGGCCAGAGCCTTGGTGACAAGCCGGATTGGGCAGGAACGAACTGCTGCGACCGGGCACTCCATGGTGCGGCGCGGCAAAACCCCGTCATTTCGCCACTGGCGGCGGCCGGGCAGGGGGCGCACGCCAACAGCGTTGCCAGGCCTGTCAGGGCGGCGTTAAAGAGGTTGGCCGCAAGGCCAGGCAAGGGGAAGCAAGGCGTTGAGCAACTGGGCAGAGATGGGGCCGACACGCCGCGACGTGTTGCATGCGATCGGCATGATGGCCGGCACCGCCGTGCTGTATCAGGCCATGGAAGCACTGGGCCACGCCAAGGAAACCCAGTTTGCCGGGCCACCCAATCTGTCCGGTGCGCGGCCGGGCGCCAAGGTGCTGGTGCTGGGCGCTGGTCTGGCCGGCATGCTGGCAGCCCACGAGCTGGGCAAGGCCGGCTATGATGTGCAGATCATCGAGTATAACAACCGTCCCGGCGGCCGGAACTGGTCGCTGTATGGCGGCGATACCTATACCGAGCTGGGCGGCGCCACGCAGAAAGTGGGCTTTGCGGACGGCAATTATCTCAATCCCGGCCCGTGGCGCATTCCCTATCACCACCGCGCTTTGCTGCATTATTGCAAGCAATTCGGCGTCGCGCTGGAGCCGTTCATCCAGATGAACCACCAGGCGCTGGTGCATTCGGCCAAGGCGTTTGGCGGCAAGCCGATGCGCTACCGGGAATTGGCCGGCGACTGGGACGGCAATGTCGCGGAGCTGCTGTCCAAGGCCATCGACAATCGCGGCCTCGATAGCGCCATGACCAAGGATGACGCGGACCGGCTGCGGATGGCGCTGCGCGAATGGGGCGCGCTCGATGAGGATTTCAAATATACCAAATCCTACCGGTCTTCGCGGCGGCGCGGCTTTGATCGGCCGCAGGGCGGCGGCGTGCTCGGTGAACCGATCCCGTCCGAGCCTTATGCCTTCAAGGATATAATGGATTCCGGCGTCTGGCGGATCGTGGCGCAGCACATGAGCATCGATCATCAGCATTCGATGTTCCAGCCGGTCGGCGGCATGGGCATGATCGGCAAGGGCTTCGCCCGCCAGGTCGAAGGCAAGATCCGCTACAACAGCAAGGTGACCAGCATCAGCCAGCAGGGCGGCAAGGTCACGGTGGCCTATACCGACACCGGCACCGGTGTGGCAGCCACGGCCGAGGCGGATTATTGCGTGTGCACCATCCCGCTCGGCATCCTCAGCCAGATCGATCTGGATTGTTCGGCGGGCCTTGACGCGGCCATCCGCGCCGTGCCCTATTCCAATTCGGTCAAGGTCGGCCTGGAATTCAAGCGGCGGTTCTGGGAGGAAGATGAAGCCATCTACGGCGGGATCAGCTTCACGGACCGCGAGATCGGCATGATTTCCTACCCATCGGGCCGCATGCACAGCAATGGTCCGGCGGTGGTGCTGGGCGCCTACACCTTCGGCGGGTCCAGCTACAAATTTGCCGGCATGACGCCTGAAGAACGGATCGCGCGCGCGCTGGACCAGGGCAGCGTGTTTCACCCCGGCCGCTACAAGGAAGAATTTGTCGGCGGCGCCAGCGTGGCGTGGAGCCGGGTGCCGTTCACGCTGGGCTGCTGCGCGATGTGGAACGAGGATACCCGCAAGGAACATTATCAGACACTGGTTGCCGTCGATAACCGGCTGGTGCTGGCCGGCGAACATGCCAGCTACGTCGGCTGCTGGATGGAAGGCGCCATATTGTCGTCGCTGGATGCTGTCACCCGCCTGCACAAACGCGCCCTGGAGGCTTGAA
>NZ_JBBATR010000015.1:25716-44446 GCF_040398645.1 Sandarakinorhabdus sp. | reverse complement strand
TTGTCGTCGCTGGATGCTGTCACCCGCCTGCACAAACGCGCCCTGGAGGCTTGAAGATGCGCATATTCCTGATGTCGTTGCTGCTGGCAGCGCCGGCGCTGGCCCAGAAACCCGCCGCTGCGCCGCACCCCGGCGCCGAAGTGTATGAGAATATCTGCAAGGCCTGCCACATGGCCAACGCCATGGGCGGTGAGGGCGCCGGCAAGATCACTGCACTGGCCAAGAATGGCGCGCTCGAAGCGGTGGAGTATCCGATTGCCGTGGTCACCGGCGGCAAGGGCGCCATGCCGTGGTTTCGCGGCCCGCTGAACGATCAGCAGATCGCCGATGTGATCAACTATGTCCGCAGCAATTTCGGCAACAAATACAAAGACAAGGTGACGGCCGCAACGATCGCCAAACTGGGCCTTCCCGCGCGGCGCGGCGACCGCGGCGAGTAATACCAAGGCTTGCTGATCGCCGCCCATCCATAAGCAGAAAGCCTCCGGCGGGCAGGGCTGAGCCCTTCACCACTCTTTTGTTTGGTGGGTTCCCGACTTTCGAAACAGGGCACCGAACCAACAATTGGGTGCAGGGGTCACCCCTGCCCGCCGGAAGCTTTTCTTCTCTCTATGGACGCCCTCCGCGCTTATTTGGCGAAATAATAGGCGTAGGCAGGCAAGGTCAGGAATGGTTCGAGCTCTTCGGCCAGCACCAGCGTGCGGAACAGATCGGCGGCTTCGCGATATTTGCCGGCTTCGAAGAAATTGTCACCGACTTGCGCACGCCAGACGGCCAATTGCTCATCGGTCACCCGCGCGATCAGATCGGCATCGACATGCTCGCCGCTGTCCAGCGCGGCGCCGTGGGTGCGCCATTGCCACAATTGGGTGCGGCTGATTTCGGCAGTGGCGGCATCTTCCATCAGATTGTGCAGCGGCACGGCGCCCTGGCCGCGCAGCCACGCCGCGACATAGCCGATGCCGACATTGATGTTGTTGGTCAGGCCCGCCAGCGTGCGCGGCCCGGCGGGCGGTGTGACCAGATCGGCCATGGTGGCTTCGCCGGCCGGGATCACGTCCAGCTGGTTGGGGCCGGGCATCAGCCGATCGAACACATCGCGCGCCACTGACACGAGGCCGGGGTGGGCAACCCAGGTGCCGTCGTGGCCCAGCTTCGCTTCGCGTTCCTTGTCGGCGCGCACGGCGGCAAAGGCTGCGGCGTTGGCGGCCTCGTCATCCTTGACCGGGATGAAGGCGCTCATGCCGCCCATCGCGTGGGCACCGCGGCGGTGACACACCCGCACCACGTGCGCGGCATAGGCCGCCATGAACGGCACACCCATGTTGACGGCAGCGCGGTCGGGCAGCAGCTTGCTGGCATCGCTTTGGAAGGTCTTGATATAGCTGAAGATATAATCCCAGCGTCCGCAATTCAGCGCGGTGATGTGATCGCGCAGTTCGTACAAAATCTCTTCGGCCATGAATGCGCCGGGCAGGGTTTCGATCAGCACGGTGGCCCGAATCGTGCCCATCGGCAGACCCGCCATCGATTGCGCCGACACGAAGACATTGTTCCACAGCCGGGCCTCCAGGCTGTGCTCCAGCTTGGGCAGGTAGAAATATGGCCCGCTGCCCTTGGCCAGCAAGGCTCGGGCATTGTGGAAGAAATACAGGCCGAAATCGAAGATGGCGCCGGCAACACGCTCGCCATCGACCAGCATATGCGCTTCATCGAGGTGCCAGCCGCGCGGGCGGCAGATCAGCACGGCGGTCTTTTCGTTCAGCTTGTAGGTCTTGCCCTTGTCCTCAAGGCTGATGGTGCCAGCGGCGGCATCGCGCAGATTGACCTGGCCCTGCACCATCACCTCCCACGTCGGGGCGGAGGCGTCTTCCAGGCAGGCCATGAAGCATTGCGCGCCGCTGTTGAGCGCGTTGATCACCATCTTGCGGTCGCACGGCCCAGTGATTTCAACGCGCCGGTCGGTCAGATCCGGCGCGGCGGGCCGCACTTGCCATGAACGATCATCGCGGATGGCAGAATATTCCGGCGCAAAGCCGATGAAGCCTTCTTCGTTGATCCAGGCCTGGCGCTGGCCGCGGGCGCGCAGCAGGCTTTGCCGGGTCGGTTCGTACATGCGGTGCAATTGCGCCACAAAGGCCAGCGCCTCGGGCGTGAGCACGCTGTCATAGCCGGGCTGCATCGCGCCTGTGATCTGGACACCGTGGAGAGCGGGATTCGTGATCATATTGAGCCTTTCAATCGTCGGTAAAGCGAAATGGCGTGAGGCCGCGCTGGCGTTCGTCAAACGCCAGATGCGCGCCGGCGGGTGGTGCGCCGCGCTGGCGGCAGGCGGCGCGGTGACAGGCGGCGCAGCCCGGCCCGATCGGCGCGGCCGGGCCATTGAGTTCGATGCCGGCGCTCCAGGCCAGCGAGCCGGCGTGGGCGATATCGCAGCCGATGCCGATGGCAAAGCTGGGCCGCGCGCCGCCCCATGGCATGGCAGCCGGGCGGACAGTGCGCGCCAGCGTGATGAAGCGGCGGCCATCCTCCAGCTCAACAAGCTGCGAACGCGCTTCGCCAGGCCGATCAAAGGCATGATAGACATGCCAGAGTGCGCAGCCGCCGGTGACCGGCAGCGGCGAAGCGCTGGCATTTGGTGGGCCGGGCGCAAAGCGTTTGGAAATCATGCCGGCCCGGTCGAGGCGCAGGAAGAAAAACGGCACGCCGCGCGCGCCCGGCCGGTGCAGGGTCGTCAGCCGATGTGCAACCTGCTCCAGCCCGCGGCCGAAGCGCGCCTGCAGCAGTTCGACATCATAGCCGGTCGCCTCACAGGCGCTCAGGAAACGGCCATAGGGCATCAATATGGCCGCAGCGGCATATTTGCCGAGCGCCACGGTGCAGGCCCGCATGGCGAGCATGTCGGCGATCCCGGCAGTAGCAATGGTGTCGGCGATCTCGGCCTTCAATTCGATCAGCGCCAGCTGCACCGCGGCCGCGAAGCCCCGGCTGGCGGCATCCAGCGATTCGGACAGGAGCAATTGGCGGGCATGAAGATCAAGCCGGCGCAGCTGGTTTGGCAGCACCTCCATCGGCAGCGCACGCACGGTGATGGCATGACGGCTGCGGAGCCGATCGACCACCGCTGCATTGAGATCGGGCCCCGACAAGCGCAATTCGTCGGCCAGCCGCTCACAGGCTTCATCCAGGCTGGCGAAATAATTGCCGGCGCGGTCGATCATCATGGTCACCGCCGCCAGGGGGCCGGGCGGCGGCGGCGTGGGCGCCACGGCCGGCGTGGCCGCCGCGAGGCGCAGCAGGGCATGGGCGATGGCCGGCGCCCGCACGGCCAGATCCTTCAACTCGCTGCGCGGCACATCGATGCCGATCAGGCGCGGATCAGTAAAGAGTTTTGACAAATCCTCAACCAGCTCCCCGCCGTCATCACCGGTCAGGCTGCGCACATCCAGATCATAATTCTCGGCCAGCTTGACCAGGAAACTGGCCGACAGCGGGCGCTGGTCGCGCTCAATGAGGTTGAGATAGCTGACGGACACACCGAGATCATGCGCCATTCGCGTCTGGGTCAAACCGCGCTGGTTGCGCAGCCGGCGCACGCGCGCGCCAGCAAAAATCTTGCGGCCACCGCTCAGCACAGCCGTGGGGACCGGGCTGCCGATGCCGATCGCAGCATCAGGCAGGGCCAAAGCCGCAGCCGAGGGCGCAGAAGCAAGGATATTTGTCAAATTACGTACATCTTTACAGGCTTAGTTGGCGAAAATAGCACCTTTCGACACGATTCTTTTACAGAATCTGTTGACCGCGGCCTAGCCGAAGTCCACCGCGCTGACAAGCACAAGCGGATCAAGCGGCAGCAACTTAAGCAGTGAAGGCGCCCGCCGCATTTACAAATCATCAGGGCCGCACCCAGCGCGGCCCGCAAGCAGGAGCAGACCATGACTTATCAGGATGAAATCAGGAAGGCCGCCGTCGCCACCGAAGGCAAGCCGGGCTGGCAGGCGATCAACGCCGAATCCGTGGCGCGCATGCGCGTGCAGAATCGCTTTCAATCCGGGCTGGACATTGCGCGCTACACCGCGGCCATCATGCGCCGCGACATGGCGGCCTATGATGCCGATCCCGCCAGCTACACCCAGTCACTGGGCTGCTGGCATGGCTTCATTGGCCAGCAGAAGCTGATTTCGATCAAGAAGCATTTCGGCACCACCGACAAACGCTATCTCTATCTGTCGGGCTGGATGGTTGCGGCGCTGCGCAGCGATTTCGGGCCACTGCCGGATCAATCGATGCACGAAAAGACCAGCGTTTCGGCGCTGATCGAGGAGCTTTACACCTTCCTGCGCCAGGCCGATGCCCGCGAGCTGGGCATGTTGTTCCGCGATCTTGATGCCGCCCGCGCTGCCGGCGACGCCGTGAAGGCCAAATCCATCGAGCATCAGATCGACAATTTCCAGACGCATGTCGTGCCGATCGTGGCCGATATCGATGCCGGCTTTGGCAATGCCGAGGCCACTTATCTGCTCGCCAAGAAGATGATCGAAGCCGGCGCCTGCGCGCTGCAGATCGAAAACCAGGTCAGCGATGAAAAGCAGTGCGGCCACCAGGACGGCAAGGTGACCGTGCCGCACGAGGATTTCCTCGCGAAGATCCGGGCCATTCGCTACGCCTTTCTGGAATTGGGCGTGGAAGACGGCATAATCGTTGCGCGCACCGACAGCCTGGGCGCCGGCCTGACCAAGCAGATCGCCTTCAGCCGTGAGCCCGGCGACATTGGCGATCAGTACAACAGCTTTCTGGATTGCGACGAGATCGACGTGGGCCAGGTGGGCAATGGCGACGTGGTGATCAGCCGCGAAGGCAAGCTGCTGCGGCCCAAGCGCCTGCCATCCAATCTGTTCCAGTTCCGCGCTGGTTCGGGCGAGGATCGCTGCGTGCTCGATTGCATCAACAGCCTGCAGAACGGCGCCGATCTGCTTTGGATCGAAACCGAAAAGCCGCACATCGGCCAGATTGCCGGCATGGTGAACCGCATCCGTGAGGCCGTGCCCAGCGCCAAGCTGGTTTACAACAACTCACCCAGCTTCAACTGGACGCTGAACTTCCGCCAGCAGGTTTACGACGCCATGGCTGAGGCCGGCAGCGACGTGTCCGCCTATGACCGCGCCCGGTTGATGAGTGTGGATTATGACAGCAGCGACCTGGCCATCGAAGCCGATGAGCGTATCCGCACCTTCCAGCGCGATGCCGCTGCGCAGGCCGGGATTTTCCACCACCTGATCACTCTGCCCACCTATCACACCGCCGCCTTGTCCACCGACAATCTGGCCAAGGAATATTTCGGCGACCAGGGCATGCTGGGTTATGTGAAGAATGTGCAGCGCGCTGAAATCCGCCAGGGCATTGCTTGTGTGAAGCATCAGAACATGTCCGGTTCGGATCTGGGCGATGATCACAAGGAATATTTCGCTGGCGAGGCGGCGTTGAAGGCCGGCGGCGCGCATAATACGATGAATCAGTTTGCGGCGTAGTGCGGCTGGCGGCGCTCCGCCGCTAGACTCGCACAAGCCCGGCCAGCGAGCGAAAAAGGCAGCCCCGCCGGCTGCCTTTTTTGACTCGTCTGACGGCGCGGCTCCGCCGCGCACTTCCTTTACACTTTCTTCGAACACCCCCAGCGGACTCGGCGGCTCCGCCGCCGGCCGCGCCAAACACCCCAAATCCCCGCAGTTGCGCCCAACCAAGATCCCGGCAAACTGCCCCCCATGAACCAGCACGCCCCCCTGCTCCTGAAAGCCAACGGCCTGGAGTTTGCCTGCGACACCGCCGGGACAGGCCCTGATGTGGCGCTTTGCCTGCACGGCTTCCCCGAATCGCGCTATTCGTGGCGCTACCAGTTGCCGGTGCTGGCCGATGCCGGCTGGCACGCAGTCGCGCCGGACCTGCGCGGCTACGGCGGCTCGAGCCGGCCGAACGGCAAAGCCGCCTACCATATCGATCGTCTCGTCGACGATGTCGCCGGCATGTTCGATGCACTGAAACCCCGCCGCAAATTGCTGGTGGCGCATGATTGGGGCGCCGTGATCGCCTGGGTCACGGCGATGCGGCGGACGGTGGAGTTGGACGGCCTGATCATCATGAACGTGCCGCATCCCACGGTGTTCGGCGAACTGATCCGCCACTACCGGCCGCAGCGGCTGAAAAGCTGGTATGTCGCCTTTTTTCAGATCCCATGGCTGCCGGAATTTCTGCTCCGGCAAAACCGCGCCGAGGGCATCGCCAACGCCTTCCTCAACATGGCGGTGAACAAGGCGATGTTCCCGCCCGAGGTGCTGGAGGTGTACCGCCAGAACGCCCTGATCCCCGGCGCGCTGACTGCGATGATCAATTACTACCGCGCCAATCTGGGCATCCTTGATGAGAAAAGCCCGCCCATCACCGTCCCGACGCTGATGCTGTGGGGTGAGGAGGACAAGGCGCTCGATATCAAGCTGACCGAAGGCTATGGCCCACATGTCAAGGATTTCAGCCTCGTGCGCTTCCCGCAGGTCTCGCATTGGGTGCAGCAGGAAGCACCCGATGCGGTGAACGCAGCGATGCTGGCGTGGCTGGGAGAGAAGGGGTTAGTGCGCGTCGCCCCATGACGCGCCGTGACCAATCTCGACGCCGAGCGGCACGGAGAGGTCAACCAGCGGGCGGTGGGCATGCGCCATCACGGCGCGGATCACGGGCTGCACCGCCTCCACCTCAGCCTCCGGCACTTCGAACACCAATTCGTCGTGCACTTGCAGAAGCATCCGGGTGCCGATCAACCCGGCATCTCGCAGCGCGCCCGGCATCTGCACCATGGCGCGCTTGATGATGTCGGCCGCGGTGCCCTGCACGCGGGCATTGACCACGGCGCGTTCGGAAAATTGGCGTTCGCCCTGGTTCTTGGACAGGATCAGCGGCGCGTGGCATTTGCGGCCGAACAGGGTGGTGACAAAGCCGGCCTCTTTGGCAAACGCGATGGTTTCGGCCATGTAATTGCGAATGCCGGGGAATCGGCTGAAGTACAGATCGATATAGCGCGCCGCCTCACTGCGATCGATGCCCAGCCGCGCCGCCAGGCCAAAGGCGGAAATGCCGTAGATGATCGAGAAATTGATGGTTTTCGCCCGCGCGCGCGTGTCGCGGGTGACTTCGCCAAACACTTCGCGGGCGGTGAGCGCGTGCACGTCGCCGCCTTCGGCATAGACGGCTTTCAGCTCCGGCACGTCGGCGATGTGGGCGACCAACCGCAATTCGATCTGGTTGTAATCGGCAGCCATGATCACATTGCCGGGCGCAGCCACAAAGGCATGGCGGATGCGCCGGCCCAGTTCGGTGCGAATCGGGATATTCTGCAAATTGGGATCGTTGCTGCTCAGCCGCCCGGTGGAGGTCGCGGCCAGGTGGAAATTGGTGTGCACCCGGTCGGTCTGCGGGTTGATCTGCTGTTGCAGGGCATCGGTGTAGGTGGATTTCAGCTTGCTGTGCTGCCGCCAATCAATGACCTTTTGCGCAATCGGGGCGCCGTCTTCCGCCAGCCGTTCCAGTTCGCTGGCATCGGTGGTCCAGGCGCCGGTCTTGCTGCTCTTCTTGCCGCCCTTGTATCCCAGACGGTCAAACAATATTTCGCCAAGCTGCTTGGGGCTGCCGATGGTGAACGGCCCGCCGGCCAGTTCGTGGATCTCGCCTTCCAGTCGGTTGATCTCGATTTCATAGGCGGCCGACAAGCGCACCAGCTCGGCGCGGTCCACCTTGATGCCGGCCATTTCCATGGCGGCAATCACTGGCAGCAGCGCGCGATCGACGGTTTCGTGGATGGTCGTCACCTGCTCCTGCCACAGCCGCCGGCGAAAGCCCTGCCACAGCCGCAAGGTGACATCGGCATCTTCGGCGGCATATTCGGTGGCGCGGGCGAGATCGACTTCAGCAAAGCTTTTCAGGCCCTTGGCAACATCCTTGTAGGCAATCGGCGTGTGGCCGAGATGGCGGGCGGACAGATCATCCATGCCATGGTTCCAGCGCCCGGCGTCCAGCGCGTAGCTGAGCAACATGGTGTCATCATAGGGGCTGAGCAAAGGCACACCATGGCGGGCCAGCACGATGAGATCATATTTGAGATTCTGGCCGATTTTCAGCACCCCCGGATCGGCCAACAGCGGATTGAGCCGGGCAATCACGTCCGCCATCGCCAGTTGCGGCGGCCTTGTCGCAAACATGCCCTCCCCGCTGCCGTGGGCAAGCGGGATGTAACAGGCCTTGCCCGGCACTGTGGCCAGCGAAATGCCCACCAGATCGCAGCGCATCTGATCGGTGCCGGTGGTTTCCGTGTCCACCGCAACCGCGCCGATCCGGGTCGCTTCAGCGATCCACCAGTCCAGCCGGTCCAGCGTCGTCACGGTTTCATAATCGGCCGGTGTGAAGGCGATGTCCGGCTGTGCCACCTTCGCCACCAGCGGGCGGTGCAGGTCGGGCGCCGGGCCGCTGGCGCCGCTGCTCCCCAGCTTGGCGAGCATGGCGCGAAAGCCGTGTTTGGTCAAAAACGCCGCCAGCGGCGCATGTGGCGGCTCGTTCAGGGTCAACGCGTCCAGCGGTGCCGGCAGCGGCAGATCATCCTTCAGGCGCACCAATTCGCGGGACAGGCGCGCCATATCCACCGATGCTGCCAGCGTTTCCTTCAATTTTGGCTTCTTGATCGCATCGATGTTGGCAATCACGCCTTCAACGCTGCCATAGGCAGTGATCAGCTCGGCAGCGGTCTTGGGGCCGACGCCTTTCACGCCGGGGATATTGTCGGCGCTGTCACCCATCAACGCCAGTACTTCGCCCACCTGCTCGGGCGGCACGCCGAATTTCTCGATCACCTCGGCGCGGTCGATCAGCTGGTTTTTCATGGTGTCGAGCATGTTGATGCCCAGCCCGATCAACTGCATCAGATCCTTGTCGGAGCTGACGATGGTGACATTCATGCCGGCGGCGCGGGCGGCGAGCGCATAGCTGGCGATGATATCGTCAGCCTCCATGCCCGCTTGCTCAAAGCACGGCACCGAAAACGCCCGCACTGCATCGCGGATCAGCGGGAATTGCGGCACCAGATCTTCGGGCGGCGGCGGCCGATGGGCCTTGTAGCCATCATACATCTCGTTGCGAAACGTGTGGCTGCCGGCATCGAGCACCACGGCCAGGTGGGTGGGCGCTTCGGCGCGGTTCAGCTCAGCAATCAGCTTCCACAGCATCGCCGTGAAGCCATAGACCGCGCCCACCGGCGTGCCTTCGGGATTGGTGAGCGGCGGCAGCCGGTGATAGGCGCGAAAGATGAAACCGGAACCGTCGACGAGGTAGAGATGCTGGGCCATGGCCACTTGTAGGCCGGACGCGGCGGCTGTGAAAGCACCCCATTGCCTGCGCTGATCCGCCGGTGCAAAAGCCGCGTCATGCAAGCGTTCACCACCCTGTCCGGCCAGGCCATCCCGTTCGGGATTGCCAATATTGACACCGATGTGATCATTCCGGCCCGATTCCTCAAAACCGTCAGCCGTGCCGGCCTGGGTGCCGGCGCCTTTGCCACGCTGCGCACCGCGCCGGACAACGTGTTCGATAGCTACGCCGGCGCGCCGATCCTGATCGCTGGCGCCAATTTTGGCTGTGGCTCCAGCCGCGAACATGCGCCGTGGGCGCTGGCCGATCTGGGCATTCAGGTGGTGATTTCGCCCGGCTTTGCCGATATCTTTGCCGGCAATGCCTTCAAGAATGGCCTGCTGCTGGTCACGCTGCCCCAGGACGCCATCGATCGGCTGATGGCGGTGGCGCAGGACGGCCAGGCCATCACCATCGATCTGGAAAACCAGGTGGTGACCACGCCGTTTCAGGACCGGTTTGAATTTGCCATGGACCCGTTCCGCAAGGAATGTCTGGTTGGCGGCCTGGATGAGATTGGCCTGACGCTGGCCATGGCCGAGAAGATCAGCGCCCACGAAGCGCGGCTGCAGGCCGACCGGCCATGGATCGCCGGCGCAGCGGGCTAATTGCCAAGGCCTGATGCCAGCCATGCCGCCAGTGCAAGGCTGCCATGTGCTGCGAACCAATTGATTTCACACTGCTGCAACCCGGTTGACCCGCGTTGTTCATCCCCTCGGTCTAATGGCCACGGCAGCGGCAAAGCCCCCTTGCCCGCTGAACCGATGGAGATTGCAATGTCCAAACGATTTGCCATGGCGCTGCTCGCGCTTGTTTGCGCGCCGGCGATTGCCGCTGAAACCAGCAGCATTGAAGTGCGAGTCGACGATCTGAATCTGGCCCGGCCCGCCGGCGTTGCCGCGCTGGATCGCCGGCTGTCGCAGGCGGCGCGTAGCCTGTGCAGCCATCTGGAAGGCCGCAGCCTGCCGGAAATTCGTGCCGCTGGAAAATGCCGGACCGAAACGCTGGCCGCCGTGCAATCGCGCCGCGATGCCCGGATCGCGATGGCGCGGTCCCTGCAGTTTGCGGGCTTGTTCGCCGGATAAGTCTGGCGGCCGGGCCGGTTGGTCTGGCCCGGCCACCAGCACCCGGCGGCCATGCCCAATATCCGGCTTGGCCGGAGCCGCCCAAGCTGTCTAAGAAGGGTGATGACAAAAACCCTTCTGCTGCTGCCCGGTGATGGTATCGGGCCCGAAGTCACCGCTGTTGCCCGCCGCATGGCCGGGCGGCTGATCACTCATGGCCTGCCGCTGACGATCAAAGATGCGCTATTTGGCGGCGCCAGCATCGATGTGCACGGTGTGCCCTTAACCGATGCCGTGCTGGCACAGGCGCAGGCCGCTGATGCGGTCCTGATGGGCGCTGTCGGCGGCCCAAAATGGGCCGGCCAATCCTATGCCACCCGCCCCGAAGCCGGCTTGCTGGCGCTGCGGGCGGGCATGAATGTCTATGCCAATCTGCGGCCGGCGCGCTGCTTTGCGGCACTGGC
Source organism: Sandarakinorhabdus sp. (assembly GCF_040398645.1). Taxonomy (GTDB): domain Bacteria; phylum Pseudomonadota; class Alphaproteobacteria; order Sphingomonadales; family Sphingomonadaceae; genus Sandarakinorhabdus. Next base: position 33,480 of record NZ_JBBATR010000015.1, on the reverse strand, counting down.
CGATGCCTCCACCCTCAAGCGCGTGTATGTGGAGGGGCTGGACATATTGTTCGTGCGCGAGTTGACCGGCGGCGTGTATTTCGGCGAGCCACGCGGCGTTGAAACCCTGGCCGATGGCCAACGCCGCGGCGTCAACACCCACGTGTATACCACCAGCGAAATCCAGCGCGTCGCCCGCACCGCTTTTGCCTTGGCGCGCGGCCGTAAGGGCGAAGTGGTGTCGGCGGAAAAAGGCAATGTGATGGAAGCCGGCCTGATGTGGCGCGAGGATGTGCAGGCGCTGCGCGATGCCGAATATCCCGATATCAAGCTCAGCCACATGCTTGCCGACAACATGGCGATGCAACTGGTCAAAAATCCGCGCCAGTTCGATGTGATCCTCACCGACAATCTGTTCGGCGACATCTTGTCGGATGAAGCCGCGATGTTGACCGGATCGCTGGGCATGCTGCCGTCTGCTGCCATCGGTGATGCCGGGCGGCCGGGCCTTTATGAACCCATCCATGGCTCTGCCCCCGATATTGCCGGGCGCGGCGTCGCCAATCCGTGTGCGGCGGTGCTGTCGCTGGCGATGGCGCTGCGCCACAGCCTAGGCGCACCAGAGCTTGCCCTGCGTGTCGAAGCGGCCGTGGAAGCCGCGCTCGACAAGGGCGCGCGCACCCCGGATCTGGGCGGCACACTCAGCACCACGGCGATGGGCGACGCCATCATGGCTGGCTTTTGATACGGCGCGTTCTGGCGCCGTTTGCCACCGGGCTGCTGTTTCTGGCCCCGGTGCTGCTCACGGTCATTCTGCTCAATTGGCTATCGGGCTATCTGATCGCGGCCTTGGGGCCTGGCACGCCGCTCGGTCAGCTGCTGGGGGCGGCCGGCATGTTTTTCACGCCGTCGCCATTTGCGGCGTTCTGGGCCGGGCTGGGCATGGCGGCGCTGTTGGTCTGGTTGATCGGGCTGGGCGTGCAAACCCGCTTTCGCCCCCAGCTGGAAGGCGGGCTCGACGGGCTGTTCGCGCGCATTCCGGTGCTGGGGCCGCTGTATCGCCCGCTCGCGCAGTTCGTGCGGATGATGGGCAGTTCGCCGGGCGGCGAATTGGCCGGCATGTCGGTGGTATCGGTCAGCTTTGGTGCGCATGTCGAGGCGCTGGCGCTGCTCACCAGCCCGCGCGTGCATGATTTTGGCCAGGGGCCAAGGTATCTGATCCTCATACCCACAGCGCCTGTGCCCGTGGGCGGCGGCCTGCTGTTTGTCGATATTGCAGCGGTCAAGCCGGTGCCGGCGATGCGCGTTGATGATCTGGCCAAGCTGTATGTCACCATGGGCACCCTCACCGGCGGAGCGGCGCTCACATGAGTCTGACCTTGCGCATCCTGCTGGCGCTGATTGCCGGGCTGGTGGTGGGCGCGGCCCTGCCCGCCGCGATGGGTGCACCGCTGCTCCCCATCAGCGACGCCATCGGCAATTTGTGGCTGCAAGGCCTGCAGATGACCATCATTCCGCTGATCGCCGGGCTGTTGTTTACTGGCATTGCGCAATCGGTGGGTCAGGCCGGCGGCGGGCGCGTGGCCGGCCGGGCGCTGCTGGCGTTTTTTGGCTTGCTGGTGTTTTCGGCCTGCTGGTCGATGCTGTTCGTGCCGCTGCTGCTGGACTGGTGGCCCGCCCCGGCTGAAGCTGCGGCTGCAATCATTCGCAGCAGCACCGGCAAGGCGGCTGCGGTGGGTGAAATCAACGTCGATATCGGCAAATGGCTGCTCAGCCTGGTGCCGGCCAATATCTTCGAAGTGCTGGCCAAGGGTGATATGCTGCCCGTCGTCACCTTCGTCAGCATCTTCGCGCTCGCTGCAACGCGCCTTGATGCGGCCCGGCGCGGGCTGCTGGTCAGCATGTTTGATGCCATCAAGGATGCGATGCTGGTGGTGGTCGGCTGGATTTTCCTGGTCGCGCCATTGGGGGTATTCGCGCTGGCAACCAGCGTGGGCATAAAGGCCGGGCTGGGCGCCTTTGGGCTGCTCGGCCATTATATCGCCGTGCTGGTGGCAGTACAGGTGGGCCTGATCGCGCTGGTCTATCCGCTGGCGGCGGTGCTGGGCCGGGTGTCGCCGCTGGCCTTTGCGCGCGCCGCGCTGCCGGCGCAGGCGGTGGCGCTGTCCACCCAAAGCAGCATCGCCTCGCTGCCGGCCATATTCGATGGCGCCGAACGGCTGGGATTGCCCGAGGCCACCATCCGCGTGGTGCTGCCGCTGGCGGTAAGCATTTTCCGCATCACCAGCCCCTGCGCCAACATCGCCGTCGTGCTGTATTGTGGCCATTTATATGGCATGGATCACACCGCGCTGGCGTTTGTTGGCGCGCTGCTGGCGTCTTTGGTGGCCGCGGTGTCAACGGGTGGCCTGCCGGGCTCCATCACCTTTCTGGCGGCCTGCGTGCCGATCGCCAATGCCATGGGCGTGCCCATCGCGGTGCTGCCGCTGCTGCTGGCGGTTGAATTGGTGCCTGATCTGTTCCGCACACTGGGCAATGTCACCGCCGATCTGGCGGTCACGGCCATCCTGGCCCGCAAGCCAGCCACTCAGCCACTGGACTTGCGCGCCTGATCCGGTAACAGCCGCTACCCAAGGAGTGAGAGCCATGGGTTACAAAGTCGTCGTCGTGGGCGCCACCGGCAATGTCGGGCGCGAAATGCTGAATATCATGGCGGAACGGCAATTCCCGATTGCCGAACTCGCTGCCGTGGCCAGCTCGCGCTCGGTGGGCCTCAAGGTCGATTATGGCGAGACCGGCCGCGAGTATAAGGTACAGAGTATCGAGCATTTCGATTTCACCGGCTGGGATATCGCGCTGTTTGCCTGCGGTTCCGGCCCGACCAAAATTCATGCGCCGCGCGCTGCTGCCGCTGGCTGCGTGGTGATCGACAACAGCAGCCTGTTCCGCATGGAGCATGATGTGCCGCTGATCGTGCCCGAAGTGAACCCCGAAGCCATCGATGGCTATACGAAGCGCAACATCATCGCCAATCCCAATTGCTCGACGGCACAGATGGTCGTGGCGCTCAAGCCGCTGCACGATGCCGCCATCATCAAGCGCATCGTGGTGAGCACCTATCAATCGGTATCCGGCGCCGGCAAGGAAGGTATGGACGAGCTGTTCACCCAGTCGCGCGCCATCTTCGTCGGCGACGAACCAGTGCTCGAAAAATTCACCAAGCGCATCGCCTTCAACGTCATCCCGCACATCGGCGGCTTCCTTGGCCCGGACAGCGGCATGGACGGCTATACCGAGGAAGAGCGCAAGATGACCGCCGAAACCCGCAAGATCCTCGATCCCGATATCGAGGTGACGGCCACCTGCGTGCGCGTGCCGGTGTTCGTTGGCCACAGCGAAGCCATCAATGTCGAATTTGAAATGCCGCTCAGCGCCGCCAAGGCGCAAAGCATCCTGCGCGCCGCGCCGGGCATCATGCTGGTGGATAAGCGCGAAGACGGCGGCTACGTCACGCCCATCGAATGCGTTGGCGATTATGCCACCTTCGTCAGCCGGGTGCGCAAGGATCCCACCGTCGAACACGGCCTGGCGCTGTGGTGCGTATCGGACAATCTGCGCAAGGGCGCTGCATTGAATGCCGTGCAGATCGCCGAATTGCTAGGGCGGCGGCACCTGAAGAAGGGCTGAACCAAGCACGGCAGCTTTGAGGCAGGTTTTGCCGTAATTCCCTGACATTGCCTGATTTGGTTCAGGCCTGCGCTATGCGCAATGGTCCATTTGCTTGTGCAGCCGGCACCCCCCATCGCCGGCGCACAACAAGGAAGACCATGATGTCACGTATCGTATTTGCCCTGATCGCCGCAGCCGCCATCGCTGGCCCAGCCGCCGCGCAAGAGGCTGTGAATTTCAACGGCCCTTATATCGGCGGCCAGCTCGGTTGGCAGCAAGACCGCCAGTCGCTCACATTGGGCACCGTGCCGCCGGCCACCAGCCGCGCCCGCAGCGACGGCTTCGCCTATGGCGGCCAGATCGGCTATGATTTCAACCTCGGCAAGGCCGTGGTCGGTCTTGAAACCTCGCTCACCGGCCGCAGCGGCAGCAGCCGTTTTGCCACCTTCGATCTGGAACCGGGCCGCACCATCAACGTCACGGCGCGTGCCGGCTGGCTGGTTGCCCCCGATGGGCTGCTTTATGCCCGCGGCGGCTATTCCAACGCCCGCTTCTCCATCGACAACCCCTTGGTTCCAGCCGAAAACCGCGATGGCTACACGCTGGGCGCCGGTTACGAACACATGCTGGCCAAGAATATCTCGGCCCGCGTCGAGTATAACTACGGCGATTACGGCAACGACGATCTGCCCGGCATCGGCGGCGGCGCGCGCCTGAACTATCATCGCCACGCGGTGATGACCGGCGTCAACTTCCGCTTCTAAGCCCGCGGTCAGACAACGGTGCCGGCGGCAAGTGCTGCCGGCACCGTTTTCCTGTCAAACCTCAAAATGCCCTTCAGTACGGGCCTTGAGCGTCTCAAGATCAACGCCCGGCGCCAGTTCGATCAGCTTGAACGATGCGCCCTTGGCGGGGCGGGCGAGCACGGCGAGTTCGGAAATCACCATGTCCACCACGCCCTTGCCGGTGAGCGGCAGGGTGCAGGCGGTCTTGAATTTGGCGCTGCCGTCCTTGGCGTTGTGTTCCATCAGCACGATGATCTTTTTCACGCCGGCCACCAGATCCATGGCACCGCCCATGCCCTTGACCATCTTGCCGGGGATCATCCAATTGGCGATGTCGCCATTTTCCGCGACTTCCATCGCGCCCAGTATCGAAAGATCGATATGGCCGCCGCGAATCATCGCAAAACTGTCAGCACTGCTGAAATAGCTGCTGCGGCGCAGTTCGGTGATGGTCTGCTTGCCGGCATTGATCAGATCGGCGTCTTCCTCGCCGGCAAACGGAAACGGCCCCATGCCGAGCATGCCATTTTCGCTTTGCAGGGTGATATCGATGCCCGGCGGGATGTGATTGGCCACCAGAGTCGGCATGCCGATGCCGAGGTTGACGTAAAACCCGTCCTGCAGTTCCTGCGCGGCCCGGGCGGCTTGCTCGTCACGCGTCCACATCAGGCTTGCTCCCGCTCACGCACCGTTCGCTGCTCGATGCGCTTCTCGTAATCCTTGCCCACAAACATCCGCTGCACATAAATGCCCGGCGTGTGGATGTGATCGGGATCGAGGCTGCCAGCTTCGACCAGTTCTTCAACCTCTACCACGGTCACCTTGCCGGCGGTGGCCATCACCGGATTGAAATTGCGGGCAGTTTTCCGGTAGACGAGATTGCCGTACGGGTCGGCCTTCCAGGCTTTCACGATGCTCAGATCGGCGACCAGGCCGGTTTCCATGATGTAGGTTTCCGTTCCAGACGCCGTGGCAAAATCCTTGTGTTCCTTGCCCTCGGCCACCAGCGTGCCCACGCCGGTCCTGGTGTAAAAGCCGGGGATTCCCGCGCCGCCGGCCCGGATGCGTTCGGCCAGCGTGCCCTGCGGATTGAATTCCAGCTGCAGTTCGCCGGACAGATATTGGCGTTCGAATTCCTTGTTTTCGCCGACATAGCTGCTGATCATCCTGGCGATTTGCCGGGTGGTCAGCAATTGCCCCAGCCCGAAACCATCGACGCCGGCATTGTTGGAAATGAAGGTCAGGCCCGTCACGCCCGAATCGCGGAGTGCCGCGATCAGATTTTCAGGGATACCGCACAGACCAAAACCGCCGGACATGATCGACATGCCATCAAACAGCAGGCCATCCAGCGCGGACCGGGCATCGGGAAACAGCTTGTTGGCCATTTTCGGCCTCCCTTTCATGTTGCACATGCGAAATAGCCAGATTGCCGCTGCGGCGCCAGCGGGTTTTCGTGCGCAGTGGTGGTGGGCTGTAGGTTACAAAGGTTACGAAAAGCGCTTCATGCGCGCGCCCGTGCGGGGCAAGTGAGGCCTGATCGAGGACGGTGGACATGGGACGTGGCGCGGCGAAATGAACATGGGTGCAGTCTAGCATCGCGGCCAGCCTGTAGGACAGGCGCGCACGCCGTCTGAATCCATCAAGACAGTGGCGCGGGCCTCGGTTATGACGCGGCGCATGTGCCCGCTAGACTCCACCCCGCTCGATATCGCAATCGCCGAAGGCCGTCGCTTCATCGACAGCCAATCCAGCCGCAGCGTTGCCCCCACCGGCAGCCGCGCCGATATCCTGGCCCCCATGAACGCCGTAATCCCTGGGGCCCTGCCTGCCACCGGCATGGACCCATCCGATGTGGTGCGCCTGATCGCCCGCGCGGCCGAACCTGGCTTGATGGGCAATCTGGGCGGGCGCTTTTTCGCCTGGGTCAAGGGCGGCGCGCTGCCCGCCGCGCACGCCGCCGATGTGCTGGCGACGCTGTGGGATCAGAATGTCGTGCTCGCAGCCACCAGCCCGGCCGGCGCAGTGCTGGAGGAGGTCGCCGGGCGGCTGCTGCTCGATGCGCTGCGGCTGCCAGAGACGTGCGCCTACAGCTTCACCACCGGCTGCCAGATGAGCCACGCGACGGCACTGGCGGCAGCCCGCCACCATGTGCTGGCGCGCGCGGGCTGGGATGTGGAAGTGGACGGCCTGTTCGGCGCGCCGCCAATCCGGGTGCTGGCCAACGCGCACCGCCATTCGAGCAACGACCGTGCGCTGCGCCTGCTCGGCATCGGCACCGGCGCGATTGTGCCGCTGGGCGGCGGCGGGCCGGGGAAAGTGGGCGTGGCCGACTTGCAGGCCGCGCTGGCTGCTGCAGACGGCGCGCCAACCATCGTCATACTGAACGCCGGGGACCTGAATCTGGGTGCCAGCGATGATTTTGCCGCGCTGGTGCCGATGGCGCAGGCGGCGGGCGCGTGGGTACATGTTGATGGCGCGTTCGGGCTGTGGCTCAATGCCTCCCCGCGCTTTCGCCATCAGGTGGCGGGCATCGAATTGTGCGATTCATGGGCCACCGATGGCCACAAATGGCTGAACACGCCCTATGACGCCGGCATGGCCATCACGAGGCACGGCGATGCACTGAAAGCGTCGATGCGGATGACCGCGAGCTACCTGACCGAAGGCGGCGACACCCGCGATCCGATGGATTACACGCCGGAATGGTCGCGCCGGGCGCGCGCGCTGCCCACGCTGGCGGCGCTGCTGGAATTGGGCCGCGACGGACTGGCAGACATGATCGAGCGCTGCTGCGATCATGCGCTGGCCATTCACGACGGCATCGCGGCGCTTGACGGCGCCGCCAGCATCGCGCGGCCAGTGATGAACCAGGGCATGGTGCGATTCCATGACCGCGCCGGGAACAACATCAGCGACGGAGTGATCGCCGCCATCAACGCCAGCGGCGAGGCCTTTCTGAGCGGTGTGCTGTGGCAGGGTGAGCGCACCATGCGGATCAGCGTGTGCAACTGGCAGACCAATGCGGACGATGTGCGCCGCACCGTGGCAGCAGCCGCGGCCGCGCTGGCGGCGCTGCGTCATCCGCAAGCGCACTGATCACAACCCAAAGATAGAGCCTCCGGCGGGCAGGGGTGACCCCTGCATCCATTTGTTGATTCGGTGCCCTATTTCGAAGGCCGGGAACGACGCAAACATAAGCGTGGTACAGGGCTCAGCGCTGCCCGCCGGAGGCTGTTTTCTTTTGTGCGAACCTTGATCAGCAAGCCTTGGTGTTAACGTTTCCGCCGCCCGATCAGGCCGCCGATCACCCCGGTCACGGCGCTGCTGC
>NZ_JBBATR010000015.1:0-25616 GCF_040398645.1 Sandarakinorhabdus sp. | reverse complement strand
TAACGTTTCCGCCGCCCGATCAGGCCGCCGATCACCCCGGTCACGGCGCTGCTGCCGGTGCCCAGTGCCAGCAGGCTGACGGGCACATCGCCCAGCGCCACTGAAACGCCGATGCCGAGCGCGGCGCTGACACCGCCGGCCAGGGCGCCGCTGCCGGCCGCCGCGCCCAGGCTGGCCGGCTGGTCCTTCATTGCCGCCCAGCCGGCGAGGGCGGAAATGCCCATGCCGCCGATGGCAAACAGATCAGCGATGGCCGGAATGAAGTGGCCGGCTGCCACCATGGCAATCTGCGCAATACTGGCCAATATTGTGATGCCGATCAGCCGGTTCATGATCCCTCTCCCCCCAGAGCGTTGCAGGGAGATGCTGCGCCTTTGCCCGGTTTCAGGCAACCGTTCCGGCGAAGCTGTCGCGCAATTCACGTTTCAACACCTTGCCGATGTGGCTGCGCGGCAGTTCGTCGGTCAACACCACGGCAGCGAGGCGCTGGGTTTTGCCCAAGTGCGCGTTGGCCGCGCTGCGCAGGGTTTCGGGATCGGCCTCCAGGGCAACCACAAATGCCACCGGAGTTTCGCCCCACGCGTCGGATGCCACGCCAACCACAGCCGCTTCGACGACGCCGGGCAGTGTCAACAGCACGGCCTCAATGTCGGACGGGTAGACATTGAAACCGCCGGAAATGATCATGTCCTTGGCGCGGTCCATCAGGGTGAGGAAGCCATCTTCATCCAGGCGGCCGATATCGCCAGTGCGCAGCCATTCGCGGCCATCGCTGCTGGTCCAATAGGCTTTGGCGGTGAGATCGGGGCGGTTCTTGTAACCATTCATGGTCGCTGGCGACCGGCCGACAATTTCACCGGGCGTGCCGGGCGGCACATCATTGCCGTCTTCATCGATGATGCGCACTTCGTGGCCGGGCTGCGGCAGCCCGACCGTGTGCAGCTTGGCGGGGTGTTCATGCGCCGCCAGCATGAAGCCGACACCGCCTTCGGTCATGCCGAAAAACTCAATCAACCCGCCAGGCATGCGGCGCAGCACTTCGGCTTTCAGTTCGGCCGCAAACGGGGCGGATGTGCAGAATTTCATCTGCATTGCCGACAGATCGGCCGCATCAAAGGCCGGATCAGCCAGCAGGCGGCGATACTGCACCGGCACCAGCATGGCATGCGTCACGCGGTGCCGCGCGGCCTGCTGCAACCATTGGCCGGTATCGAATTTGGGCAGCAAAACCACCGTGCCGCCCCAGGCCAGGGTCGGGATGAAGCTGACCAACGTGGTGTTGGAATAAAGCGGCGTGGAACATAGCGTGATGCTGTCCGCCCCGTAGCCCAGCCGCCGCGCACCCGTGATGTGCAGCGATCGCATCGCGCAGCTTTGCACGATGCCCTTTGGGGTGCCGGTGGTTCCGCTGCTGTAGATGATGTTGAACGCAGCCTCCGCATCCAGCGGCGGCAGTGGCGGCGGGCTGGCCGACGGATCGAGCCAGGCATCCAGGGAATCCAGATCGACCAGTTGGCATGCCGTCAGCCGGGTTCCAAAGGCCGCGCGGTTGGCGGCATCAACAAAGACCAGGTGCGCACCCGAATCGGCGACCATTGCGGCGATCTGATCGGGCGTTGACGACGGCGCCAGCGGTGCAATGGTAGCGCGCAGGCGCAGCACGGCGGCCCACAACACTGCATAATCGGCGCTGGATGCGGCGATGCTGGCCACGCTGTGGCCCGGCAAAACGCCATGCGCCGCCAGGGTGGCAGCCAATATGTCGGCACGGGCGGCAAAACTGCGCCAATCCAGCCGATCGGTGCCGCAAACAATGGCCGCCCTGTCCGGATGGGCAGCAGCATTGGCAGCAATTGCTGCGGGGAAATCGAATGTGCGGCCAGTGTCAGGGTTCATGCCGGCAAGTTTGCTGGCCGGCGCGGCCATGTCCACTGGCGATATCACCGGGTGGCACAGCCACCCGGTCATTCGTCAGGCGGCGCGGGCCAGATTGCCGTCAGCCGGCGCGCTTGGCACAGTTCCGCCCAGCTGCATGAGGGCGCGCACGTGGGCATCGTGATTGGTGGTGAGGCGCGCCAGATGAACCGGATCATTATGATTGCGGCTCATGGCATCGGCCAGCATTTCCGCGCCAGCCCGCAATTCGGCGATCCGGCGCTGCTTGCGCTGCTCAAGCGCGCGCGGCACGGTTTGGGCAATCCAGAATGCCGGTATCACCAGAATGGCGTAGGTGAACACAATCATCAGGATGAGAATCACATTGTTGGCCAGCATCGCGGATCTCCAGTCACTCACATCAAATTAATCAACAGTACGCTCACCATGACAAGTCTGTAACCGGTTGTCATCCAGATCATGCGGGGCCGGTGCGGGCGCTGGTGCGGGCGCCGGGGCCGAGATAGCGGCACAGCCATCACAAGAAAAGGGGGCGGGGGCCGCATGACCCCCGCCCCAATTCTTGCGCCCTGATCAAGGCGCTTGAACCTGGTGGTTCAAAGCGGCTGCAGGTTCACCGCAGCTTGCTTGCCGCGGCGGTCTTCTTCCAGTTCGAACGAGACGCGCTGGCCTTCGTTCAGATTGGCGAAGCCGGCACGTTCCACAGCCGAAATGTGCACGAATGCATCCGGCGCGCCATCGTCACGCTGAATGAAGCCAAAGCCCTTGGCACCGTTAAAGAATTTCACGGTACCATCAACGCGTTCGCCATTGCCCATAGGTGCTTCCCGATCACGTGACGGTGCCGGGCGCCGTTCGAAGCCGCCATCGCGGGATTCGCGCGGCTCGCGCGGCGGTGCACGATCCGAAACCGGCAGCGGCTCGCCATCGATCTTCAGATCGGTGGCCGACACGCGGCCATTGCGTTCAGACAAGGTGAATTCCATTGGCTGGCCGTCGGCCAGGCCCGTGAGGCCAGCAGCTTCCACAGCCGAGATGTGCACGAACACGTCTTCGCCGCCATCTTCACGCACCACAAAGCCGAAGCCCTTTTGCGCATTGAAGAATTTGACCGTGCCGCGACCAGTGCCGATCACGATGCCCGGGCTGGTGTCACGGCGGGCACCGCCGCCGCCACCGCCGAAGCCGCCGCGATCACCACCACCGCCGCCGCCGCCGCCGAAACGGCCGCCACCGCCGCCGCCGCCGAAGCCGCCGCGGTCACCGCCGCCGCCACCAAAACCACCGCGGCCGCCGCCGCCGCCGAAGCCGCCGCGGTCACCACCGCCGCCGCCAAACCCGCCGCGATCACCACCGCCGAAGCCGCCGAAGCTGCTACCCGAGTCCTCAAAGCCGCCTTCGCGTTTGTCAAATCCACCGCGCCCCGGACCACGTCCGCGTCGATCAAAGCTCATTACCTAATTCCAAATCCGTATTATTGCCTGTGTGAGTGGAGCCAGTCGACCGGTGCAGTGAAACCTTCAAAGCAATCAATCTATGATGCGCCAATCACGGCGATATACCAAAACGTCGCGGGGCGCGAGTCGATTGTTTAACGTCTGCCAACTTCAGCAATAGTGCCTACCAGCGCCGGCGGGTAACCAATGCCGCCAGTCCCCCGGCAAGCAGCGCCGCCGCAACAGCCGACAAGCCGTAAAGCAAGCTGTTTTGCACGGCCATCACATAGACCCAGCGTTCAAATCCGGATTTGCCGATCACAAACGGGCTGGATGTACTGGCCAACACTCGCCCGGCGCCAACAAGATGAATCTCGGCGATGTAATCGCCCACCGGCACAGCGGCGGGCAGCGCAATGCGCGCCGCATATAGCACTCCGCGCGTGACCGCCACGCCGCCCGGCCGCTCGGCAAACAGGCCCGCACGCTCCCGGGATGCGATCAAGCCGGCTTCAAAACTGCGCGTCGTTGCTTCATCGGCGCCGCTGGCAGGTGACAATTGCAGATTGCGAATGCCGATTTCATAAATTGCCGTGGTGCGTTCATCCGCCAGCCGATCGATCGGCCGGGTGGAGGCGACGGCGTAAAATCCCGGCACCGATTCAAACCGCAGCCCGCGTGCGTTCACCCAGATGCCCGCCACCCGCGCCTTCTGCCGCACGGTGACCGGCGCAGCCGGGCCGCGCACCACCACGGCGATATCCGGCGGCGCATCGGGCACCGCGCCGCGCGGATATTGAATGGCCCCGAACACCAGCAATTCCGCGCCGCGAAAGCTGGTGTTGATATCGATGCGGGCTTGGCTGAGCTGGGTGATCAGCCGGATCGGCGCCGCGCCGATCAACAGCAACCAGGCCGCAAGGAGCAAGCCGGCGCGCCGCATCATGCGCCGCCAAACAAGGCAAACGGCTCGGCCGGTGTCCAGGTCAGGCCGATCAGCAAGCGCAGCGACACCGCCAGCACCAGCACCGCCAGCGCCAACCGCAGCCGATCCGGTGACAGTTTCTGCGCGGCGCGCACGCCGAATTGTGCCCCGGTCACCCCGCCAAGCAGCAGCAGCAGCGCCAGCACGATATCGACGGTTTGTGAGGACGTGGCATGCAGCACCGTTGTGGCGGACGTGACAAAGATGATCTGAAACAGCGATGTGCCCACCACGGCCTGCGCGCGCATGCCCAGCACATACACCATGGCCGGCACCATGATGAAACCGCCGCCGATGCCCATGATCACCGTGAGCACGCCAACCGCCCCGCCAAGCAGAAGCGGTGCCAACGGTGAAATGAACAGGCCGGAGCGCGGAAACTTCATTCGCCACGGCAGCGCCGCCACCCACGGCAAATGCCGAATGCGCCGCGCCGGCGGCGGCAGCCCGGCCCTGCTGGCCCGCTGCGCCGCCAGCGCATCGCGCAGCATCAGCCCGCCGATCACGGTGAGAAACAGCACATACACCAGGCTGATCACCACATCGATCTGCCCGAAATCCTGCAGCACGCGAAACACCAGCTGGCCGATGCCAGCGCCGATCAGGCCGCCGGCCACCAGCACACCGCCCATTTTCACATCGACCTGGCCGCGTTGGAAGTAGGCCAGCGCGCCCGAAACCGACGATCCCGTGATCTGCGTGGCGGATGATGCCACGGCCACAGCCGGCGGAATCCCATAAAAAATCAGCAGCGGCGTGGTGAGAAAGCCGCCGCCTACCCCGAACATGCCCGACAAGAAGCCGACACCGCCGCCCAGCAGGATGATGACCAGCGCGTTGACCGACATTTCGGCAATGGGCAGATAAATATCCATGGCCGGCGCAGCCTAGGGCGGCGCCGCACAAAAGGGAATGCCAGCCGCCGCCGGATCTGTGCAGGTGCAGCAATCCCAGCCGATCAGGGAAGGGCAATCAGCGACAGCTGCCGGCCATAATCCGGCTTATTGGCGTGCGTGGTGCGCCGATAGCTGAACCAGCGCGCCGCATCCGGATAGGTGTCCACGCCCATCGCCACCACGGTGCGCACCCCGGCGTTGGCCAGGCGAGCAGCGATGAAGCCTTCCAGATCAAACTGGCAGTGACCGGGCTTTCCGCTGCGAAAAAACGCTTCGTGCGCCGGATCGGCCGCACAAAACCGGTCCCGAAAGCCGTCGTCCACTTCATAACTGCGCTGCGCGATCGTTGGCCCGATGGCCGCCACGATGCGATCGGCGCGCGCGCCAAGCCGCACCATTGCGGCCACGGTGGCCGGGCCGACATCCGCCAGCGCGCCTTTCCAACCGCTGTGCGCCGCGCCGATCACGCCGGCGGCTGCGTCCGCCAGCAGAATCGGTGCGCAATCGGCAGTGAGAATGCCCAGCGCCAGGCCTGGGGTGGCGGTGACCATGGCATCAGCATGGGGGCGGGCATCATCGGCAAAAGCCGCCGTCACTGGCACCACCACCGCACTGTGAATCTGGTGCAGCGTCACCAGCGCCGCGCCGGGCGCGACCGCTGCTACCGCGCGTCGGCGGTTTTCCACTACCAGATCACGCGCGTCGCTGCTGCCCAGCCCGACATTCAGGCTGGCGAACAGGCCCGTCGAAACCCCACCCCGCCGCGTGCAAAAACCGTGGCGCACGCCAGACAGTGCCTGCACTGTCAGAAACTCTACAGGGCCCAGTGCCGGCACGGTCAGAAATTCTACAGTTTCGTCCGGCACAATATATCCTCGTCAGCCTGATCGCCGACCATGAAATGATAGGGCGCAATTTCGGCAAAGCCGTGGCGGCCATAAAAGCGCCGGGCGCGCGGATTTTCGGTGAACACGCTGAGCCACAGTTCTGGTGCGCCGCGCGCCCTGGCCTGATCCTTGGCCCAATCGGTCAACACATCGGCGATGCCAAGGCCGTGCCAGGGCTTGTAGATATACAGCTGCCGCAGCTCCATCGCGCCCGGCGCCGGATCGGGGGCCGGCAGTTTCAGGCTGCTGACCTTGCAAAAGCCGATGGCGACGTCTCCCATGCAGGCAAAGCGCACCGCGATATCGGGATCGGCCAGTTCTGCGGCATAGCTTGCCACGCAATAGCCGGCGATGAAGCCGTTCAAATCCTTCAGCTTGTAGAGGCTGCCGAAGGTTTCCACGAAGGTGGCCGCCGCGATGCCAGCCAGAATGCCGGCATCGTCCGGTGCTGCGTCGCGGTAAGAAAGCGTGGGCGTTGTCATGCCGCTGCCATGCCAAATCCGGCTGGCGCTGGCCAGCCCGGCGCGGTGACGGCCATCGCCCGGAAAATCGCACCCATCTGCTGCGGCGCTGTCAATCGCACCAGCGCCGCCGTGATAGTGGCGGCCTGCGCGCCGCTTTTGCCGGCCGCCAGTGCCGCCGCCCGCGCGCCGATGCCCAGTGCCGCCAGAAACGCGCCCTGCGCCGCCGGGCCATGCCGCGCCAAGCCGTGCGCGAAAGCAGCATCTGCCAGCACGGCAAAATCGACATGCGCGGTGAGATCATGGTCACCCGGCGCGGCAAACGGGCTGACCGGCTGGCCGCCGCGCAAAGCTTGCAGTGTGTCGCCGCCGCCCCCGGCTTCATAGCCGTAATCGACAATCAGCGCGGCCCCGCCCTGCACAGCAATCTGCGCCGACAGCTGTGCCGTTATGGCGGCAGCGGCTTCGCTCCATTCCGCATCCGGGCCGGGCGCGGGCAACCACAGCGGCGCAAACTGCCCATCTGCCCAGCCGACATGACACTCGTGGCCGCCGCGGCGCTGGCGGATCGGCAGGGCATCGAAAAATTCGTTGGCGATAACGATCAGCGGGCGGCCGGGCGGCAATTGATCGGCGCTATCAAACCAGTGCATTGGCAGCCGAGTTGACCACGGCGCCAGCCTCGCAGTCTGCGCAGCGCGCAGCGCCGGGCTGGTTTCAACCAGCGCCAGCTGCGCCGCCTGGGCAAAGCCGGGCAGACCGCACAGCACCCGCAGCGCATCGGCCAGCAACGTGCCGCGCCCCGGCCCAAGCTCCACCAAGGTGATGGCCGGCGCGCCGGCGCGCAGCCACAGATCGCCGATCCAGCCGCCGATCATTTCGCCAAACATCTGGCTGATTTCCGGCGCAGTGGTGAAATCGCGGCCCAGTGGATCCTGCCCAGCGTAATAGGCGGCGTTGCACGCGGCCATCCACGCATCCAGCCGCAGCGGGCCGTTCGCAGCAATGGCCTCGCGCAAAGTTGCAGCGAGGCTCAAGCCGCAGCGGGCCGCCGCGCCATAGCCAGGCCAATCATCAGCAGGCCCAGCGCAATCATCGGCAGGGTGAGCGTTTGCCCCATCGTCAGGCCGGATTGCAGGATGCCGAGCTGGCGATCAGGCTCCCGAAAATTCTCGACAATATAGCGGGACACGCCGTAGCCGACCCCGAACACGCCGGCGAGCAGGCCGGGCCGCGCCCGCGCGCCAGTGCGCCAGTACAGCCACATCATGATGATCAGCAGCAGCCCGCCTTCCAGCACGGCCTCATAAAGCTGGCTGGGGTGGCGCGGCTGCGGCCCGGCGCCCGGAAAGATGATGCCCCAATCCGCGCCGGTGGGCCGGCCCCACAATTCGCCGTTCACGAAATTGGCCAGCCGGCCCAGGCCCAGCCCGATCGGCGTGACCGTGGCCACCATGTCAAGCAGCCGCAGGCCACTGTAGCGCGCCGCCCAGCCATGCAGGAAACAGGCCGCCACCACCCCAAAACAACCGCCATGAAAACTCATGCCGCCATCCCACAGCCGCACGATCTCCATGGGATCAGCCAGATACTTGTCCGGATTGTAAAACAGCACATAGCCCAGCCGGCCGCCACCGATGACGCCCAGTGTCGCCCAGGTGATGAAATCATCCAGCCGCTTCTGATCGAGCGGCGCGCCCGGCAAGCGCACCATGCGCGTCATCAGCCACCATGCCGCCACGATGCCCACGATATAGGCCAGGCTGTACCAGCGCAGCGAAAACGGGCCAAGCTCACTGCCGCCCACGCTGAACGCCGGGACGGTGAAGGCTTCGGGGCGCACCGGCAATGCCGTAAAATCCACCGCCGCCTGAAAAAGATCGACCAACATGCGCCCTCGCAACTGCCAGCTTGGCGGTTCAACTGGGCTGCACCATAGCTGGCAAGGTTAGACATTCCAATGGGAGAGCAAACATGGCTGATCTCGAGACGTTCCGCGCCGAAGCACGCACCTGGCTGGCGGAAAACTGCCCACAAGAAATGCGCGAACCGATTCGCGGTGACGACGATGTGGTGTGGGGCGGCCGCAAAGGCCAGTTCAAAAGCGAGGCACAGCGCCTGTGGCTGGAACGGATGGGCGCCAAGGGCTGGACTGTGCCGGAATGGCCCGCAGCTTACGGCGGCGGCGGCCTCAGCCGCGAGGAAGCCAAGGTGCTTTCGGAAGAACTGCGCGCGATCAAGGCGCGGTCCCCGCTGTCGAGCTTTGGTATCTGGATGCTTGGCCCGGCGCTGCTGAAATATGGCAATGAAGCGCAGAAGCTGGCGCATCTGCCGCCGATCGCACGCGGCGAAATTCGCTGGTGCCAGGGCTATAGCGAGCCGGGTGCGGGATCGGATCTGGCGTCATTGCGCACCAGCGCCGAGGATATGGGCGATCATTATCTCGTCAACGGCTCCAAGGTGTGGACCAGCTATGCCGACAAGGCTGACTGGATTTTTTGCCTGGTGCGCACCGACAACAGCGGCCCCAAACATCAGGGTATCAGTTTCCTGTTGTTCGACATGGCATCGGAAGGGGTTTCGACCAGCCCGATCAAGCTGATTTCGGGCTCATCGCCGTTTTGCCAGACGTTCTTTGATAATGTGAAAGTGCCCAAGGAGAATCTGATGGGCACGCCCGGCAAGGGCTGGGACATCGCCAAATATCTGCTCACTCACGAGCGTGACATGATCGGCGGCAGCGATTCGACTGGCGGCGGCCAGCGCGATTCGGTGTCCAATATCGCCAAGCGCCAGATCGGCCTGGACGCCGCAATCCTGGCCGACACCGCCCTGCGCACCGATATCAGCCGCCATGAAATCAACGCCTGGGCCTTTGCATTGACGATGGAGCGGACCCTGGCCGAAGCCAAGCAGGGCCAGGGCACCGGCGCGCTGAGTTCGATGCTGAAATATTACGGCACCGAGCTGAACAAGGAGCGCATGGAGCTGCTGATGTCGATTCGCGGCAGCGACGGCCTGACGTGGGAAGGCGAAGCAAAGGGCGAAGGCGACTTGGCACGGTCGTGGCTGCGTTCGCGCGCCAACAGCATCGAGGGCGGCACCTCCGAAGTGCAGCTCAACATCATCGCCAAGCGCGTGCTTGCGCTGCCGGGAGCCTGATCCATGCCGTTGACCCTGACCGAAGACCAGCAGATGATCCGCGACAGCGCGGACGGTTTTTTCCGGACCGAAGCCCCGGTTTCAGAGCATCGCCGCCTGCGTGACAGCCATGACGCGGACGGCTTTTCGCGGGCCACCTGGGCCAAGATTGCCGAGATGGGTTTTGCCGGCGTGCTGGTGCCGGAAGCGCACGGCGGCGCGGATATGGGCCATGTTGCGGCCGGGATCATCCTGGAGGCGATAGGCAAGAATCTTTCGGCGGCGCCAATGCTATCCACGGCCATATTGGGTGCCACGGCGCTGAAACACGGCACACCGGAACAGCAGGCGAAGTATCTGCCGCTGATTGCGCAGGGCGCGCATCTGCTGGCGCTGGCAGCTGACGAGGCTGCGCGTCACAAGCCGGCCCACGTGGCCACGACGGCCACACCGTCCGGCAATGGTTTCAAGCTGAATGGGGTCAAGGGCTTCGTCATCGACGGTCATGTTGCGGACACGCTGATCGTTGCAGCGCGCACCGGCGGCGACACCGGCGACAAGGCCGGCATCACGCTGTTTCTGGTCAACCCCAAGGCCGACGGCGTGACGATTGCGCGCCGGTCGATGGTGGACAGCCGGGGCGCTGCGCGGGTGACTCTGACGGATGTGCAGGTTGACGGCGCCGATGTGCTGGGCACGGCCGGCGAAGGCTATGCCATTCTGGAACGCGTGCTCGATGCTGGCCGGGCCTGCCTGGCGGCTGAGATGCTGGGGGTTTCGGGCGAAAGCTTTGGCCGCACCGTGGATTATCTCAAGCAGCGCGAACAGTTCGGCCAGAAAATCGGCAGTTTTCAGGCGTTGCAGCACCGCGCGGCGCATCTGTTTTGCGAGATCGAGCTGGCGCGGTCGGTTACGCTCAAGGCCTTGCAGGCCCTGGATGCCGGCGAAGACGGCGCCGCGACCTTTGTCAGCCTGGCCAAGGCCAAGGCCGGCGAAGTGGCGATTCTGGCCACCAACGAAAGCGTGCAGATGCACGGCGGCATCGGCATGACCGACGATTTCGATATCGGATTTTTCATGAAACGCGCCCGCAGCGCCCAGGAAACCTTCGGGGACAGCGCCTTCCACAGCGACCGGCTGGCGCGCACGCTCGGTTATTGATTTTTGCGCCAACGCTGCGGGAATGCTGCAGGCACTTGCAAGCCGCGCTGGCCGTGGCATGACTGTTTGGCAATGAACGCTGCAGCATAGCGGCGGCGGTAACGCTTGGGAGGACATGGATCATGAAATTCGCGCTCGATGCCGCGCTGGACGAGGTTGTTGCCGGCATAACCGCCCCCGGCGGCCCGCTGGGTGTGGCCCATATGCCGGTGCGCGGCGTGACGCTGCCGGTGTTCAGCGCCGCGCCGCCAACCATGCGGGAATTTCTGGCGTTTTTCTTCGCCACCCAGGGCAACAAGGAATTTCTGGTCTTCGGCGAGGAACGCTTCACCTTTGCCGACGTCCAGGCCCGCAGCCTCAAATTCGCCGCGATGCTGCAACACCGCCACGGCATCGCCAAGGGTGACCGCGTTGGCATCGCGATGCGCAACTATCCGGAATGGGTGATCGCCTACTGCGCCATCGTGCACATGGGCGCGATCTGTATCCCGATGAACGCGTGGTGGACTGCCGAAGAAATCGCCTATGGCATCAGCGACAGCGGTGCCCGGCTGGTCATCGCCGATGAAGAACGCGCCCGCCGCCTCGCCAGCCTGCCGCGCCCGCCCGCCGTGATCACGGTGCGCACATCGCACGAAGTGTCGAGTCAGCTGGGCTTCGTCTGCGCTGAGGATGAGCTGGCAGCCAGCCCGGACACGATGTGGCATGTGCCCGATCTGTTGCCCGAAGATGATTGCACGATCATGTACACATCAGGCTCCACCGGATCACCCAAGGGCGCGGTATCGACCCACCGCGCGCAGGTATCGGCCAGCATGAACTATCTGGTCACCGGGCTGGCCTTGCTGGAATTGTCGGCACGGGCGGGCGTGGCGCCGGCGGCGCAGCAGGTCATGCTGCTCAATGTGCCGCTGTTCCATATCACCGGCCTGGTGCCGGTGTTGCTGGTGTCGATTGCGGTGGGCCGCAAGATGATCATCATGCACAAATGGGATGCCGGCGAAGCGCTGCGCCTTATCGAAAAAGAACGCTGCACTTATTTCGTCGGCGTGCCGACCATGTCGCTGGAGCTGATGCAGCATCCCGATCGCCACAAATATGATCTCTCCACGCTGGTGGATATCGCCAGCGGCGGCGCCCCGCGCCCACCCGAACATGTCGAGCGGCTGGCCGGCGAGTTTGCCGGCAAGCATCCGGTGCAGGGCTATGGCCTGACCGAGACCAACGGTGTTGGCGCCGGCAATATCCGCGAATCCTACCGCGCCAAGCCAGCATCAACCGGGCGCGCCGCGCCGCCGCTGGTGGAAATTCGCATTGCCGATGGCGACGGCGCGGTCGGCCCGGCGCTGCCGCCCGGCACGGTGGGCGAAGTGTGCATAAGGTCGGTGGCCAATTGCCGCGGCTATTGGAACAAAGCCGAAGCCAGCGCCGCAGCCTTTGTGGGCGACGGCTGGTTTCGCAGCGGTGATCTTGGCTATCTGGACGAGGATGATTATCTTTTTATCGTGGACCGCAAGAAAGACATCATCATTCGCGGCGGCGAGAATATCAGCTGTCAGGAAGTGGAATCAGCCATTTATGCCCATCCGGCGGTGGCAGAAGTGAGCGTTTTTGGCCTGCCCGATGAGCGGCTGGGGGAAATTGTCGGTGCGGTGGTTTACGCCAAACCCGGCGAGCATCTTGATCCCGATGCGCTGGTTGATTTCCTGCGCACCGGCATGGCCGTCTACAAGATCCCGGCCAAGGTGTGGACGGTTTCCGAGCAATTGCCCAAGCTGGGCTCGGCAAAGATCGACAAAGTGTCGTTGCGGCGGCAGTATCGCGCCATCTGGGCTGAAAACGCGGCCTGACGGGCCGTTTTGGGGAGGCAGTAGATGTTCACGACCATGCTGGAAGGCACCCGCGAAGACTGGATGCACATCGCTGCAGAGCACCAGAAGCACCAACGCTCGGCCGCCGCCGATCAGATCATCGATTCGCTCAAACGCCTGGAAACCATGGAGGTCGGCTTCGGCGCCAACCAGCTGGTGCACAGCCTGATGACCGCCACCCTGGCCCGCCGCGACGGCGCTAACGATGAGGAAATCGTGGCGGCCCTGTGCCACGATATCGGCAAATTGTTCAGCATCCCCAATCACGGCGCCATCGCTGGCGAAATGCTGAAGCCCTACGTGTCGGACGATATCTATCACGCCATTGTCCACCACCAGGATTTCCAAGGCCGCTATTATTACGAGCATCTGGGCAAGGACCCCAACGCCCGCGAGCAGTTTCGCGGCCAATCCTGGTTCGATATGGCGGAAAAGATCGTCGACCGCTGGGATGCGCCGGCGTTTGATCCGAATTTCGACGTGGACAGCCTCGAAAGCTTCGAACCGGAAATCCGCCGCGTGTTTGCAGCGCCCAAGCGCATGTGATCAAAGCGGCCGGCCCCAATGACCAAGAAGAAAATTGTGGTGAAGGGCGGCGGCGATATCGATCATATGTGAATTATATCAACGCTTACCGATCAAGGTTCACACAAGCGAAAATAGCCTCCGGCGGGCAGGGCTGAGCCCTGCACCTCTCTCGTTTTGGTTCGCTCCCAGCCTTCGAAACATGGCACTGAAGCAAAAATGAGTGCAGGGGTCACCCCTGCCCGCCGGAGGCTCTGCCAATCGGTCATGATCATTGAGCTTCGGTATTATAACCCAGGCGGCGTGGGGCCAAACGCCGTGCCGGACACATTCGCGCCTGAAGACCCGGCCACGACGGCCGCATAAAGTTCGCTGCCAAGCGGCGATGCCGCGATCAGCCAGCCCGCGGCCAGGCCAATCAACGGCGCGGTAAGACCAATGACCCAGGCCGGGTGCACGCCTTCGCCGGCGCGCCATTCCCGCAGCAACAGCCAGGCCGGGAACAGCAGGCCGGGCAGCGTGGTGATTTCCATGGCCCAGGGGATCAGAAAGGGCGAGGGCAGCAAGCGGCCGAAGGCCGGGCCCATGATGCTGGCCAGCGCGCACAGATGCAGCCGGCGGTGCCAGCCGGTATCCCGGCGCATGGCAATCGCCCCCAGCGCCAGCCCGGCAAACACCAGCAGGCCAGCCGGGTTCTGCATCATGAACCACTGCGGCCGGAAGAAAAATGGTGTGCGCCCGGCCTGCGCCACGGCAACGGTAATGGCAAGGCCGGCGAACACCATCGCGATGATCCACACCAGCCCCAGCCAGCCCAGCCGGCGGTGCCAGGCCAGCCGGCCGCTGGCGGCCAGCCCGGCCTGGAGCAGGCTGAGGCCCACCCAGCCAAAGAAAATGACGCCGTGGATGTGCCAGATGGCCGGCACGGCAAAACTCGATCGGCCAAGGCCGAGGTGCATCGAAAACGCAGCCGCAAAAATCAGGGCCATGATGCCGGTGATGCGCGCCTGCGCGCTCAGCCAATCGGGCGCCGCCGCCGGCGTTGCAGTAAATTTCGTGGCCACGCGCATTTTCCCCCCGGAATGAGCAAGCAATGGGCAAATCCTATGGGTGTCTGTGCCTTGTGTCCATCATTTTGCCAGCTTGGGGATGGCGGCCGCATGCGCCACCCTAGGTACGCATCACTCAGGAGACTGGCACATGATTGGCGTTATCGCGACTTTGAAAATCAAGGATGGCACTGCGGAGGCGTTCGAAGCGGCGTTCCGCACCTTGTCGGCCGCTGTGCGTGCCAATGAGCCCGGCAATCATTGCTACCAGCTCACCCGTTCGAAAAGCGATCCGCTCACCTACAAAGTGTTGGAGATTTATGCCGACGCAGACGCCCTGAAGGCCCACGGCGAAAGCGCCCATTTCAAGGCCGCCGGCCCAGCATTGGGAGCCAGCCTGAACGGCCGACCGGACGTGGAATATCTGGACGGCGTGATTTGAAAAAAACAGCCTTCGGCGGGCAGGGCTCAGACCTGCCCGCCGGAGGCTCTTTGCTTATGTACAATTCTTGATCTGGTATAAGCCGCTGGCTCAAAGCGCGGCTGCAATCCGGCTGGCCAAATCCAGTTTTTCCCAGCTGAAGCCGCCATCGGCATCGGGCGTGCGGCCAAAATGGCCATAGGCGGCCGAACGCTGGTAAATCGGGCGGTTCATGCCCAGTTGCGTGCGGATCCCGCGCGGCGTGAGCGCAAAGCCCAGCCTGCCCGGATCGGCCAGCATGGCTTCGAGGGCGGTTTCGGCAACGCTGCCGGTGCCATGCAGATCGACATGGATCGACAGTGGCTCGGCCACGCCGATCGCGTATGATAATTGGATGGTGCAGCGCTTGGCGAGGCCGGCCGCGACGATATTCTTGGCCAGATAGCGGCAGACATAGGCCGCCGAGCGGTCAACCTTGGTGGGATCCTTGCCGCTGAACGCGCCGCCGCCGTGCGGTGCAGCGCCGCCATAGGTGTCCACGATGATTTTGCGGCCCGTCACGCCGGCATCGCCGTCCGGCCCGCCGATTTCGAATTTGCCGGTCGGGTTGAGGTGAACCACCGTATCCGCCGAAACAAAGCCGGCTGGCAGCACATCGTGCAGCACACCCATCACATAGGCGTGCAATTGCGCATATTTTTCGGCACTGCCGCCGCTGATGCCATCCTTTTGATAGGGAAGACAATAATCGGGCGCATGCTGGGTTGATACGACGATTGCCGTGGCTGCCACCGGCACCTCGTTCTCATAACGCAGAGTCACCTGGCTTTTGGCGTCGGGCTGCAGAAACGGTGCCACCCCGCTGTGGCGATCTTCGGCCATGCGGGCCAATATGCGGTGGGCATAGTAAAGCGTTGCCGGCATCAGATCGGGCGTTTCATCGGTGGCATAGCCAAACATGATGCCCTGATCGCCGGCGCCTTCATCCTTGTTGCCACTGGCGTCCACGCCCTGCGCAATATCGATCGATTGCGGGTGGAGATGATTTTCAAAGGTCAGATTCTGCCAGTGAAAACCGCTTTGTTCATAGCCGATGCGCTTGACGGTTTCACGCACGGCGCGCTGGATTTCTTCCTGGGCGCCAGGCTCCCAATTGCCGGCGGCGTCGATCATGCCGCGTCCGCGCACTTCGCCGGCCAACACCACGCGATTGGTGGTGGTGAGGGTTTCGCAGGCCACCCGCGCTTCGGGATCATGGGCCAGAAACAGATCGACCACCGCATCGGAAATCTGATCGGCCACCTTGTCCGGATGCCCTTCGGACACGGATTCGGATGTGAATACAAAAGAAGATCGGGCCACTATTGCATCCCAGGCTGCTGACTCCGCGTTTCCCTACGCGGGCCGCTGCACTCGCGCAAGTGATATAACGAAATGTTTATATGACTGCGGCCAAACGCAGGCAGCGCCGATGGTGCTGCGGCATTCGCCGATCAGGCGTCGCCGTTGCGGCGCTGCACCAGCAGCGCCAATCCAGCGACCAGAAACGCACCGAGCATGGCCAGGCCGGCGCCTACCTGCACAAACAGCGGCTCAGGCAGCGGCGGCGGCAGCGTGGCCACAACGGCTTCGGAAACACCGTCGCGCAGCTGATTGAGCACCTGGCCGTAGCCGTTGATCACCACGGTCTGGCCGGTGGGTGTGGCCCGCGCGATGGGCAGGCCTTCTTCGATGGCGCGCAGCCGGGCCTGCGCCACATGCTGCGGCGGGCCCCATGCGCCAAACCAGGCATCATTGGACACATTGGCGATCCAGGCCGGCCGCTGGTTGCTGTTCACAACCGCCTGCGGAAACGCGATTTCATAGCAGATGACCGGCGATACGCCCAGAAAACCAGGCAAAGCCAGCGTGCGCGGCCCCGGCCCGCTGGCAAAATCGGCGCTGCCAGGCACCAGTCGCGCGATACCCAGCGGCTCAAGGAGCGCGCGCAACGGCACATATTCACCCAGCGGCACCAAGTGCGCCTTGTCATAGCGGCCGCGAATCCGGCCCGCCGAATCGATCACGAACAAGGTGTTGGCATATTGCGCCGCGGGGCCGCGGCGCGTCACGCCGGTGCCGCCCGCCAGCAGCAGATCGCCATCGCGCAGCACATCGGCGATGCGGGCGCGGGTGGCGGCATCCTCCTCGATCAGCGTGTCGATGGCGCCTTCGGGCCACAGCACCAGCGTTGGCGTGATCTGGGCGGCGCGCTGCGCCACTTGCCCGCCGCCTGGGCCGGTTGGCTGGCCAGTCGCGGGGCCAGCCACGCTGCTGCCTGCGGCTGCCGAATTGCGCCTGGCGGCGCTGTCATTGACCGGCGGCGTCGTCAGCCCGGCGGCCACATTGTTCTGCAGCGTGCCATTGACCTTGCCGCCGCCAATGCCGATCGGCGCATCAACGCCTTCGACCTGGCCAGCCTGGGTGTCGCGGATGCCGGCATCGGGCAGATCGGCACTGGCATTGCTTTCAACGCGCGCGAGGGCGGCGCGCGTCAGATCAAGATGCGTGGCCAGATGCTGCTCGGCAGCGGCGGCGTCATAGCGTTCGCCCTGGCCGATCCCCGATTGGATCAAGACCAGCGATGGCCCAAGGAATCCGGTTTCACGCACGGCGCTGTTGCCGATCAACCCGGCCGCAAAAATCACGGCGATCAAGGCGCCTCCTGCAATGCGCGGCACGCGGCCCGGCCCGATCAGCAGCAGCAGCAGCCCGGCCGCAGCCAGCAGCGCGATCAGCGTGAGGCCGATAGCGCCGACGCTGGCAGCAATCTGGGCTATACCGGTGACCGGCAGCCAGATGGCGCCAAGCGGGTTCCACGCAAACCCCGTAAGCAGGATGCCCCTGGCCCATTCCGCCGGCACCCATAGCGCCACCAGCGCCAGCACCCGGGCCGTGCGGCTGGTCAGCATTGCCGCCAGCGCCGCCGGCACGGCGACAAACAACGCCAGATACAGCGCAAGGCCAACCACCGCGACCCAGCCCAGCGCGGCCGGCATCTTGGCCTGATAAGTGAAGGCCGTGGCAATCCAATTGAGCGAGACAGCGAACATGCCGGTGCCGAACAGCAGGCCAATGAGGCCAGCCGTCACCGGCCCGCGCGCGCGCGATACCAGCCAGAGCAGCAGCGCCGCCGCGGCCAGCGCGACCGGCCACAAGTTCAGCGGCGCAAAGCCCAGCGCAGCAAGACACCCGGCAGCCAGTGCGGCCACAAGTGCAAGCGGGAGTGAGATCACAGGAGCCATGGGCGCACGGATTAGCCTGCGCAGCGGCGGCGCGCCAGAGGCGTTTTTGGGGCTGTGGCGCGGCCGCCTGCTGTGCCACAAGGCAGGAATGGGGACCAATCACACCATGAGCGCCGGGCAAGCCGCCGCGCTCACCATGTCGGGGGTAACGCTGGCGCTGGGTGGGCGCAGCGTGCTGTCCGGTGTTGATCTGGTGGTTCCCGATGGTGCATTGGTGGCATTGATTGGCGGTTCGGGGGCCGGAAAGACCAGTTTGCTGCGCCTGGTGAACCGCATGGTGCAGCCGGCGGCTGGCCAGATCTGTGTGGCGGGGCAGGATGTGGCGGGCATCGATGCTGAAACCCTGCGGCGCGGGATCGGCTATGCCGTGCAAGGCGGCGGCCTGTTTCCGCACTGGACCGTGGCAGACAATATCGCTGCCGTGCCCTGGCTGATGGGCTGGGACAAGCCGCGGCGATTGGCCCGCGCGGCGCAATTGATGGAGATGGTCGAGCTGCCGGCGGATCTGGCGGGCCGGTTTCCGGGGCAATTGTCCGGCGGGCAGGCCAGCCGGGTCGGGCTGGCACGGGCGCTGGCGATCAATCCGCGGCTGCTGCTGCTCGATGAACCCTTTGGCGCGCTCGATCCCGAAACCCGCCATGCGCTGGCGGATCGGCTGGGCGCGCTGCACCGCGCGCAGGGGCTGACGACCATATTGGTCACGCATGATATCGCCGATGCGCTGCTGCGCGCTGATCTGATGCTGGTGCTGGATGCCGGCCGCATTGTAGCATCTGGGCCGCCGGCCGAGGTGGCGCGCAATCCGCATCCCGCCGTGCAGGCGCTGGTGTCCGGGCCGCTGGAACTGGCGCGCACGCTCACTGGCCTGGCTGGGCCGGGTGTGGCCGGATGAGCGGACTGGACACATTGCCGGCCGCACTGGCGGCGCATCTGGCGATCAGTGCGGCGGCGCTGCTGCTGGCGCTGCTGGTGGCGGTGCCGTTGGCGCTGGTGATGCCGGCGCGGCCGTGGCTGCGGCGCGGCGTGATGGGCTTTGCCAGCGTGGTGCAAACCGTGCCGGCGCTGGCGCTGCTGGCGCTGTTCTTTCCGCTGCTGGTGCTGCTGCGCAACGTTACCGGCCTACCGGTGCCCTCGCTGGGCCTGTTGCCGTCGCTGCTGGCGCTGGCGCTGTATGCGCTGCTGCCGCTGCTGCGCGGGCTGGCTGGCGGGCTGGCGGCCGTGCCCGATGCGGTGCGCGATGCCGCCCGCGCCATCGGCATGAGCGATTGGCAGCGATTGTTCCATGTCGAGCTGTCGTTGGCGGCGCCGGTGGTGATGGGCGGCGTGCGCACCGCTGCCGTCTGGACCATCGGCGCGGCCACGCTGGCCACCATGGTCGGCCAGAAAAGCTTGGGCGATCTGATCTTTGCCGGGCTGCAATTGCAGGATTGGCGGCAGGTGCTGCTGGGCTGCGCGGCCGCCGCCGGCGTGGCGCTGCTTGTCGATGGCGCGCTGGGCTGGTGCCAGGCCGGCATTGCGCAGCGGCGCTGGCGGCCGGCGCTGCAGGGGCTGGTGCTGCTGCTGGCAATCGGCGGCGGCGTGACCGGCTGGTGGCTACAAAGCCTGCCGGCGTCCGCTGCCAAGCCTGTCACCATCGGCACCAAGACATTTTCGGAACAATATATTCTGGCCGAGCTGATTGCGGCGGATCTGGCAGCGACAGGCCAGCCAACCAGCATCAGGTCCGGCCTGGGATCGGGCATCGCCTTTCAAAGCGTGGCAGCCGGCGGCATCGACATCAGCATCGATTATTCCGGCACCTTGTGGACACAGGCGCTGGGCCGCCGCACCATGCCGCCGCGCGATGTGATGCTGCCCATCCTGGCCCGCGAATTGAAGGCGCGTTACGGCGTGACAGTGGCGGCGCGGCTGGGATTTGAAAATGCCTACGCGTTGGCCATGCGCCGCGCCGATGCGCAGCGGCTGGGTATCAAGACCATTTCCGATCTGGCCCGCGTATCGCGGAAGTTGCGGCTGGCCACCGATCTGGAATTTCAGTCGCGGGCGGAATGGACGGCGCTGCAACGCGCCTATGGGCTTGGCTTTGCCGATATCCGATCGTTCACGCCGGTGCTCATGATGGCGGCACTGGGCGATGGTTCGGCCGATATCATCACCGCCTATTCCAGCGACGGCACGTTGGCCGGCAATGATCTGGTGCTGATCACTGATGATCGCAGCGCGCTGCCGGCCTATGATGCGGTACTACTGGTGGCGCCGGGCCGGGATGATCTGGTGGCGCGGCTGGCACGGTATGAAGGCCGCATTTCGGTGGATGCGATGCGGCAAGCCAATTGGCAGGCCGACCGGCCCACCGACAAGCGCAGCCCGGCGCAAGCCGCTACGTGGCTGAAGGCCAAAACGGGATTGTGAAGGAACTGACGATGCTCATCCCCCGCTGGTTTGTTGCCTTGGCCTGCATCCTGGCGCTGGCCGGTTTTGTGGGGGCCAGCCCTGCTGCGGCCGCCGCCCCGGCTGATCTGCACGCCCTGTTCAAACGCTGGCGCAGCTTTCAGGCCGGGCCGATGGTGGCCGGCGTGCCCGATTATACCGCGCCGGCAAATGCCGCCCGCGCCGCTGGGCTGGTGCAGTTTCAGGCGGAGCTGGCGGCCATCGATACCGCCGGCTGGAGCGCAGCCGACAAGGTGGACTGGCGATTGGTCCAGGCCGAAATGAACGGCCTGAAATTCGATCTGGAAACCGCAAAGCCGTGGCAGCGCGATCCCGCCTGGTATCTGAGCGTGTGGGCCGCCCAAAGCGACACGCCGTCCCACGAAGGCCCGGTGCACGCTGCGCCCATCGAATTGTGGCAGTACAGCTTTCCGCTCACCAAGCCCGATGCCGACAGGCTGGCCGGCGAACTGGCGCATATCCCGCCGTTGCTGGCGCAGGCGCGCGGCAATCTGACCGGCAATGCCGCCGATCTGTGGCGGTTCAGCCCGATCACCCTCGCTGAACAGACCGACGCGCTGGTCGGCCTTGCCGCCAAGGTGAAAGGCCACAAGCTGCTGGAGCTGCGCGTGGCCGAGGCATTGGTGGCAACGCAGGACTTCATCGCCTGGGTGAAGGCCCGGGCCCCAACGAAAACCGGGCCATCCGGCGTCGGCGAAACAGCCTACAGCTGGTATCTCAAGCATGTGCAGCTGTCGCCCTACACATGGTCCGATGAAGTGGCGATCCTGCAGCGCGAGCTGGCCCGCGCCCATGCTGGCCTGCGGCTGGAGGAAAATCACCACAAGGCGCTGCCGGCGCTGACCAGCCCGGCGGGCCAGGCAGAATGGGACGCCAAGAGCCTGAAGGATATCGACCATTTCATCCAGTTCATGGACGAAACCGGTGTCGCCAGCATCCGCCCCTACATGAAACCGGAACTGGCCAAGCGCATCGGCCGCTGGGTGCCGCCCGCGCAGCAGAATTTCTTTGCAATCGCGCAAGGCCGCGCTCCCAACAGCCTGTTTGCGCATTTCTATCACTGGTGGGATCTGGCCGAAATGCAGGCGACGCCGCACGCCTCCCCGATCCGGCGCGGGCCGCTGCTCTACAATATCTGGCTCAGCCGCGCCGAAGGCAACGCCACCGCCATGGAAGCGATGATGCTGGACGCCGGCCTGTTCGACAAGGAGCCCCGCTCCCGCGAAGTCGTGTGGATCATGCAAGCCCAGCGCGCCGCGCGCGGACTGGCTGCGCTGTATGCCCAGGCCAATCAGATCGACCTGAACGCCGCCATGGCCATGCAGGTGGCGCGCACGCCCAACGGCTGGATGAGCCCCGATCTGCCGCTGCTGGGCTTTGAACAATCCCTCTATCTGCGCCACCCCGGCTACGGCGCCAGCTACATCACCGGCAAAGCGCAAGTGGAACAATTGTTCGCCGAACTGGCCGAAAAGGAAGGCAACGCCTTCACCGTGAAAGGCTTTTATGATCGCTTCGGGGATTTTGGCATGATCCCGGTGGCGCTGATCCGGGAAGAATGGCTGGGCAAGCCGCTCGGAAAATAGAATAAAACAAATTGCCTCCGGCGGGCAGGGGTGACCCCTGCACCCATTTGCTGGATGGCAGCCGTGTTTAGAAGCTTTGGACCAAGCCAAAACGAAGTGGGTGCAGGGCCTCAGGCCCTGCCCGCCGGAGGCTGCTCTACTTCCCGCTGCGCGGGATCAGCATCAGCTGCGTTTGGCGGCCGTCGATCCAGCGGAAGCTGTTGCCATTCCAGAAGCCGTCCACTTCCAGCGGGAATCGCACCTGCGCGCCGCTCCATTCCGGCACATTGGCCAGTGCTGCCAGCTCGATTGACCAGGCGGTATCGGGATAGATGCGGTATTCGCCGCGGCCGGCAATCGGATTTTGATTTTCCCAGCTGCCGATCCACGGCCCGGCGCCATGGCCGTGGGTGCCGATGCTGTGGGTGTAAATGATGGGATTGGTGCCGGCCGCGATGGCCTTGGCGCGCGCTGCCATCAGGGTTTCATTGCCGGTTGCGCCGGTCTTGAAGCTGCTGACCAGCGCGTCCTGCACTTTGTTCGCTGCGGCCATGCCGGCTTTCAGCCCGGCCGGCGCATCACTTTCGCCGGGTTTCAGCACATAGGCCAGCATTTGCGTATCGGTTTTGAGGCCGAGCATGCCGGCGCAGAAATCGACATGCAGCAGATCGCCGGGCAGGATCACGGTGTTATCCGGAAGGGTCTGGCGGCCTGGCACGATGCCGGGGCCGGAGGCGCGCTGTACGGTGACCGATGGCTGGCACCAAGCATCCTGGCGCAGATCGGCCAGGCGTTCGCGGTACCACCACACCACATCCTGCGTGGTGGTGACGCCGGGCGTGATGACTTTTTCGGACAGGCCTTCCGGGATCAGCGCATGGGCGACGCGCATGATGCCTTGATACACCGCCATGTCTTCGGGGGTGCGGGTTTCCAGCACGCCCAGCGCCAGCCGGTCATGGCTTTCCAGCCGGCTGGCCATCGGGCCGAGCGCGGTGAGCAATTGGCGGTGCTCGCCAGCCGAGAGGCCGTTGGCCAGCGCGAAATCATTGCTGATGTTGATGGCGATACGCTTGGGGCTGCGTTCGGCGATCAATTGCGCCACCCGGCCCCATTGTTCGGGCTGGGCTTCGGGGTCCCACGCGGCCGGGAACAGATCGCCCACCGGATAGCGCGCCACCGCAAGCCGCTCGACGCCCTTTTCGGGGCCGCGATCAAAGAAAATCAGCACCATGCGGCGGCGGGCCGACGCCCAGGTGGCCGGCAGCATCGCCTTGACGACCGGATCCTCGTCATACTCGCTGGCGACAAGCACCCACATGTCGACGCCGACTTCGCGCATGATCTTGGGCACCACCGTGTCCAGCCGCGCCCGCACCAGGCCGTCCTGCGCCGCCGCCCGGTCACGCAGGGCCGGCACCGCCGGGCGCTGATAATCCTGGGCACTTGCTGTGGTAGATACCGCAGCAAGCAACAGCGCAGCAGACAGATTTTTCATCAAAACATTCCCCCGGTCAGGCATCAGATAAGCTCAGGACGCCAGCGCAGCCAGCGGATCATGGTGCGCCAAACCCAGCGCCTGCGCCACGGCGGCATTGGTGATCAGCCCGCGGTGCACATTCAGCCCGGCGCGCAGGCCGGCATCATCGTGCAGCGCGTTGATGCCCCGCGCCGCCAGCGCCAGCACATAGGGCAAGGTGGCATTGTTGAGCGCGGCGCTGCTGGTTTTGGGTACGGCACCAGGCATGTTGGCCACGCAATAATGGATGATGCCGTCCACTTCATAGGTGGGATTGTCGTGGGTGGTGGGCCGGCTGGTTTCCGCGCAGCCGCCCTGATCGATGGCGACATCGACGATTACGGCACCCGGCACCATCAGCGCCAGATCGGCGCGGGTGATCAGCCGGGGCGCGCTGGCACCGGCGACCAGCGCCGCGCCGACCACCACATCGGCACGGCGCAATTCATCCTCCAGCACGGCGCGGCTGGCGGCGCGGGTGCGCACCCGGCCGGCAAATTGATCATCCAGCCGGCGCAGCTGCGCCAGCGAGCGATCAATGATCGTCACCTCCGCGCCCAGCCCGACCGCCATGCGCGCGGCCTGCGTGCCGACAACGCCGCCGCCGATGATGACAACGCGGGCCGGCTGCACGCCCGGCACGCCGCCAAGCAGCAGGCCCATGCCGCCGGCATGACGGCGCAGCGCCTGGCCAGCCGCTTCGATGGCGAGCCGGCCAGCGACCTCGCTCATGGGGGCAAGCAGCGGCAAGTGCCCGGCGGCATCGGTCACGGTTTCATAGGCGATGGCGGTGCAGCCCGATGCAATCAGGCCGTGCGCCTGATGGGGATCAGGCGCGAGATGAAGATAGGTGAACAGGATCTGCCCGGCGCGCAATTGTGCCCATTCCGATGCCTGCGGCTCCTTCACCTTCACGATCATGTCAGCGCCGGCGAACACGCTGGCGGCATCGGGTGCGATTTGGGCGCCGGCGGCCACATAGGCGGCATCATCGGCGCCGATGCCAGCGCCAGCGCCGCTTTGCACCAGCACCTGGTGGCCGTGCACCACGCATTCGCGCACGCTGCCGGGCGTCAGGCCGACGCGATATTCGTGGCGCTTGATTTCGGTTGGCACACCCAGTTGCATGGTCAGGCTTCCGATCTTGGCTGCGGGCATGGCCGGCAGCGGCCGCACCCTGCCGTGATCAATACGCGCAAGCCGCAGAAATTCAATCGGAGTCGGCTGGCAATACTGCCCGGCAAGGCGTTACGGCCGGACAGCGAAGGGCAGCGGCCCACGGTCCGGAGCAAGCCAGGCGCGGCGGGCTGCCGGGCTGAACAATGTGTCATGCTGCCAGAAACGCTCCGGCCAATATTTGTCACCAAGCATCCCGGCCAGCAGCCAATTGACCTGCGCGGCCAGGCTGCCTGCCGGTGCCAGCGCCAGGCCGGCGCGCACCGATGCGATCGATGCCAGCGTGATGGTGTGATGATAACCCGCCGTGTCGGTGTTGGCGACGCCGCAGGCTTCGTTGTAGCGCCGAATGAGGCCGGGCATGGCGGCTTCGGCCACCAGATCAGGGCGCGCCGCAACCACATGCGCCGCCGCCGCGACATGCGCCGCGTGAGTCCATTCGGATTTTGGCAAGGTGGCGGCGATGATGCCCTTGCCGATGTGAGCGATGGCGGCATTATCGAACATCACCGCTCCGGCAGGCTGACGCAGTGGGGCGTGGTGCTGCCGGGGAGGATTGAACTCCCGACCTCAGCCTTACCAAGGATGCGCTCTACCACTGAGCTACGGCAGCACAGCCCCACATTGTTCCGGCCGGGCTTGCCGGGCAGGAAGCGGCCCTATGGCCAAGCCGCCGCGCAGTGTCAAGCACGCGGCCCCCGGGACTGGCCCCGGGATTGGCTGCAATCGGGCGCTGACGAACCGGTGATGCTACGCTACAGCGCAGCGGCATGAGCAAGGACCCGACCGAAACCAACGCCCGCGCCCAGCGGCTGGCCGCCGCCCTGCGTGCCAATTTGCGCAAGCGCAAGGGCCTGGGGGACCGTGCTGATCCACTTGAGGATCAGCACCC
>NZ_JBBATR010000014.1:47492-53219 GCF_040398645.1 Sandarakinorhabdus sp. | reverse complement strand
GATCAGGAAACGCTCCCCATCCTCCGTCATCATCACATAATGGCCATGCATGTGGCCCGATGCCGTGCTCAGCGGACAGCCAGACACATAGTCATAGGCCGCGCCGGCTGCGATCAACGGCTGTACACCCACCACGCCGTCACCCGATACTTCTTCGATATGGCCGGTCGCGTCGGTGATGATCCAGCGCCGCGCCATCAGCCGCACCGGCTGGTCCGTGTGGTTTTCGATGCGGACATGGTAGGTCCACACATAATAATCACGCTCAGGGTCGGATTGTTCGGGCAGATAATGCGGCGCTACCCGCACCGTCATGCCGGCTGTGCCTTGCGAAAAGGGAAAAATTCGCCGGATCACGCCGATTACACCCCGGATTTGACCAGCGCCTGATCAAGATCATCGATCAGATCCTGCGGGTCTTCCAGGCCAACCGACAGGCGAAGCATGCCTTCGGTAATGCCCATTTCAGCCCGCACCATTTCCGATACGCTGTAGTGGGTGGTGCTGGCGGGGTGAGTCATGAGTGTGCGCGAATCGCCGAGATTGTTGGAGATATCGATCAACTCCAGCGCATCAAGAAGGGCATGTGCTTGGGGCCGGCCATCAGCCAGATGCATTGCGATGATGGTGCCGCCAGCCGACATCTGGCGCATCGCCAAATCGTGTTGCGGGTGGCTGGCCAGGCCGGGATAAATCAACTGCGGCACCCGCTCCGCCAGAAAGCTGGCGACACGGTGGGCATTTTCACATTGGCGGCGCACCCGCAATTCAAGCGTTTCGAGGCTTTTGAGCACCATCCACGCATTGAACGGCGACAAATTCGGCCCGGTGTGGCGGGCAAACGCCATGTACACATCGTTGATCCAGCGCGCATCACCAACCACGGCGCCCGCCAGGCCGCGGCCCTGCCCGTCCATCAGCTTGGTCGCGGAATACGCCACGACATCGGCGCCCAATTCCAGCGGCCGCTGGACGATCGGGGAAGCGAACGCATTGTCCACCATCACCAGCGCGCCGGCATCGTGCGCAATATCGGCAATCGCGCGGATATCGCACAATTCCAGGCCGGGATTCGACGGTGTTTCCAGAAAAAATGCCTTGGTGTTGGGCCGGCGCGCCTTTGCCCACGCATCGACATCGCGGGCATCAACCGTGGTAGTTTCAACGCCAAAGCGCGGCAATATGCTGTCCACCAGCACCCGGCATGAACCGAACAACGCCCGGCCCGCCACCAGGTGATCGCCCGCCGACAGGGTGGACATCAACATGCCGGTCATCGCCGCCATGCCGCTGGCCGTGGCCCGCGCTGCCTCCGCCCCTTCGATCAAGGCGATGCGCTGTTCCAGCATGTCCACGGTAGGGTTTTGCAGGCGGCTGTAGGTCATACCCGGCCGCTCACCCCGGAACCGCGCCGCAGCCTCCTCGGCGCTGTCGTAGCAATAGCCCGAGGTCATGAAAATGGCTTCGGAGGTTTCGCCCACTTCGGTGCGCATGGTGCCGCCGCGCACCATGCGCGTGGCGGGGCGCCACGATTTCACGATGTCTGGATCCTGGCCGGCATGACGTTTCATGGGTGCAGGGATAGTGCGGCCCTTGCGGTTAAGCAATCAGCCAGCTGGATTTTACGGTTCACGACGGCTCACTCCGCCAGCGCAGGGGCATCCGCCGGCAGCGCCCGTTTGGCATCGCCCTGAATGATCAGCAGATACATTACGGGCGTTACCACCCGGCTGAGCAGGGTGGACGACACCAGCCCGCCGATGATCACCCACGCCAGCGGACTGTACAAACCCGAACCGGACAGCGCCAGCGGCAGCAAGCCGCCGATCGCGGTTACACTGGTCAGCAACACTGGCAAGAAGCGCACTTCACCAGCCTCTTCGATGGCCTCACGCAGCGGCGTGCCGGCGCTACGCAGCTGGGTGGTGAAATCAACCAACAACAGGCTGTTCTTGATCTCGATTCCGATCAACGCAACAAAGCCGATCACCGCCGTATAGCTTATGGAATTGCCAGTCAGGAACAGCGCCAATATGCCGCCGAACAGCCCGAGCGGAATCACGCCGGCCACCACCAGCGTTTCGCGAAACCGGCCGAATTCGATTACCAGCACCGCCAATATCCCGAAGATCGCCAATGCAATGATCGGGCCCAGGCCGCCAAAGCTGCGCGCGGCGGTTTCGGCTTCGCCGCCAATGTCATATCTGTAGCCAATCGGGAGTTTGACCATCTTGATGGCCTCCACCACTGCCGTGTTGACCTTGGCAATCAGATACCCGTCTGCCACTTGCGACTCGATAAACACCAGCCGACTCTGGCGATCACGGCTGATGCTGGGCGGCGCCGAATCCAGAAATGGCGTCGCGATCTCGCGCAAGGGCACCACACCGCCGCTGCCATTGACATAGATATCATCCAGTACCGCAACATTGTGCCGCTCCGCCAGCGGCAGGCGCACCACCACATTGTAGCTGTCGCCTTCGGCATCGCGGAACCGGCCGGCATTCTCGCCCGCCAGCGCCAGCCGCAGCGCCCGCCGCGGCGCGCCAGGCGCCACGCCCAGCAGCGCGGCCTTGTCGCTGTCCAGCCCCAGATTCAGGCGCGGCTGATCCACCGCCACCGCATTGCGCACATCGCGCGTGCCCGGCACCTTGTTCATCACGGCTTCCACCTCACCGGCCAGCCGCTTGAGGGTCGCAAGCTCCGGCCCGACGATGCGCACCTGAATTGGTGCATCGATTGGCGGGCCATTCTGGAAAATCTTCACGACAAACCGCGCATTAGGCGCGGCCTCCAAACGAGTGCGCAGTCGATCGACCAGCGCCGGCCCGGCCAAAGGATCCCACTCCTTCAGGACCACCAGCACTTCGCCGATGTTGCTCCGCTGGTCATTGTTGTTCTGGTTATAGAAAATCCGCGGATTGGCCCGGCCGATGTTAGCCATCACCGCTGTCACGGCGGGTTCGCCCTGCAAGGCCCGTTCCACAACCTGCACCGCCCGATCAGTGGCGGGAATGGCAGTGCCCGAACTGGCCGTCACCTGCACCAGGAAATAGGGAGTACCGGCGGGGGGAAACAGGCTGGAGCCAATGAACGGCACCAGCGCCAGCCCCGAAAAGATCAGCACCGTGGCTGCCGCCATCGCCCGCCACGGATAAGCCAGACCCCAATGCAGCACCGGCTGGTAAAAGCGGTGGATGCCAGTGTTTATGGCCTGCAAAAAACGGTTGCCGTGCTCGCTTTCTTCCCGCGGGAGCATGCGGCTCGCCAGGAACGGCACGATGCTCAGTGATACCAGCAACGATGCCGCCACGGTGCCCAGCACAGCAATCGGCAGGCTGCGCGTGAATTTGCCAGCGCCTTCCGGCAGCAAGGTGAGCGGCAGGAACGCAAACAGCAGCACGAAGGTGCAGCCAACCACGGCCACCGCAATCTGGCTGGTGCCATCGATGGCCGCCTGCTGGCGCGTTTTGCCCATGCGCAAGTGGCGAGCAATGTTTTCAGTGACCACGATGCTATCGTCCACCAGCAGGCCAAGCGCGATGATAAAGCCCGAAATCGCGAGTTGGTTGAGGGTGAAGCCGCTGTAGCTCAGCACGGCAACCCCCATCGCTAGGCTAAGCGGCACCGACACCATCACCACCAGGCTGGCCCGCCAGCCAAGCGGCAGCAGCGTCAGCAGCACCAGGCCCAGCGCGATACCGAAATCCTTGCCCAACTGGCTGAGTTTTGTGGAAATATCGTTGCTTTGATCAAAGCCGATTTCCAGTTTCACATCCGGCGGCAACTGCGCGCGGTACGCATCGGCGGCCTTCACAGCCGCGTTCCGAATATCCAGCACATTCAAGCCGTCTTTCTGGGTCATCGTCACCCAGACCGCGCGATTGCCATTGTAGCGCGCAAAATGCGGCTGCTCCTCATAGGCCCAACCGACTGCAGCGATATCCTTCACCCGCACCAGGCGGCCATCACGCGCGCGAACCGGCTCGTCCGCCACTTCGGATATCGAACGATAGGCGCCGCCGGCCTGCACATTCAGCCGCACATCGCCTGATTGCACAGCGCCAGGCGGCAAATCCTGGCCGCCGCCGCGCAGGGCGTCCGTCACGGCTGTGGCCGGAATGCCAAGCTGCGCCATCCGCCCGGCATCCAGCGCCACCCGCATTTCCGGTACAGGCAGCGCGTGCAGGCGCGCACCGCGCACCCCGTACACGCGCAACAACTGCTCGCGCAGATCGTCGCCCAACTTCTCGAGCCGGCGATAAGAGGCGGTTTCGGAAACCAGCGCAAATTGCAGCACGGCGGCTTCGGTCGTGCGGCTTTTCTGAAATTCCAGCCGCGTCAGCGCCGATGGCAATGATTGGCGGATGGCGTTTACCTCCCGCACCACTTCGTCATAATTCTTGTCGGGATCGCCGCTCCAGCTGAATTCGGCAACGATGGTGGCGGTCGAATCGGTCGATCGGCTCTGCACCTTCACAATGCCGTCCAGGCCTTGCAACACATCCTCGATCGGCTTGGCGATGGTCGATTCCATATCGCCCGGCTCGGCGCCCGGCACGGTGGCAATCACAATGATGATCGGTGATGGAAAATGCGGATCAACCGAACGCGGTATCGTCAGGAACGCCGACGTGCCCAGCGCCGACAGCGCCAGAAACACCACCAGCGTGATCTGCCATTTTTCGATGGCAAAGCGA
This sequence comes from Sandarakinorhabdus sp., assembly GCF_040398645.1. Classification (GTDB taxonomy): domain Bacteria; phylum Pseudomonadota; class Alphaproteobacteria; order Sphingomonadales; family Sphingomonadaceae; genus Sandarakinorhabdus. The sequence continues at coordinate 48,519 of NZ_JBBATR010000014.1, read as the reverse complement.
ATGATGCCGTTCACTTGGTGGCCGCCGCGCTGGCAATCCGCACCACCTGGCCGTTGCGCAGCCGATCAATGCCGGTGGTCACCACCTGTTCACCCGATTGCAGCCCGGATGTGACGATCACGCCGGCATCCGCCACAGCACCCAGCATCACCAGCCGCTGCCGCACCCGCCGCGTTTCCGGTTCCAACACATACACAAAGCCTTCATCGGCGCGGGCAGCAAACACCGCGGCGGCCGGCACGATGAGCGCACCGCCCGCCTGCGTTGCGCCCAGCACGAGCTCGGCCGTGCCGATCTGTCCCGATGCCAGCCGCCGATCGGCGGGCAATTGCACTTCAATACGAAATGTCCCGGTGCCATCATCGCTGCGCGCACCTACCTCGCTTACCGTGGCTGGCAGCGCCGCCGCGCCAAGCGCCGCGATGTGAACCTGCGCGGACTGCCCGCGTTTGATGCGGGCGGCATCAAGGTCCGACAGCGGCACGCGCAGCACAAAGCCCTGCGACACTTCCCCCAGCGTCAATACGGCCTGGCCGGGCTGGGCAATCTGGCCGGGCTCACCGGGCCGGCTGAGCACCACGCCGCCTGACGGCGCACGCAGCACCGCCAGGCCGACATCAAATCCAGCCGCCCGCAGCCGTGCCTGCGCCGCGGCCATCGACGCACGCGCTTGCTCGACGCGCGGCCCGGTCACCCAGCCCTTGGCAAACAAATCTTCGGATCGCGCCAGATCGGCCTTGGCGCGCACCACCTCGGCCCCCGCCGCGGCCTGGGTTGCACCCAGCGACGTGATATCCAGCCGTGCCAGCACCTGGCCGGCCGCCACACGGTCGCCTTCGCGCACCGCAATTGCGGCAATCCGGCCTGGCGTATTGAAGGCGAGCGGGGTTTCCCGCTTCAGCCGCACCGTGCCCGCCACCAACAGTGTCGCTGTGCCGCTGACCGGCCGCACCACGGCAGTGCGCACCGGCATTGCAACAGCGACCGGCGGGGGCGGCGGCGCTTCGCTGCTGCAGGCGGCAAGTGT
>NZ_JBBATR010000014.1:30205-47392 GCF_040398645.1 Sandarakinorhabdus sp. | reverse complement strand
GCGCCAGGGCCGTCCAGGCGCACATCCAGCTCGTGGCGCGCACCCGTCAAGGTCAGGCTGGCCCAATCGCGGGCCCGCAATTCCTCGATCACCAGCTGCGCTCCAAACGGCTGCGCGATGGCCACCACAGCCCGCAAGATCGCGGCCTGTGCACGATCACAATGCGGACGCATGCGAAGCCTCCCCACGGCTAGTTGATGCGGTGCGGGCGATATGCGCCAGCACACGATCACAGGTGGCGGCGCGGGGTTCCCGGCCGCGGCGCAGATCAAATACGAATCGCGGATCGCCGGCGACCAGACGGCCGAAACGCGAGGGGGTGATCGCATGGAGACGCAAATGGCGCTCCACGACAGGCAAAAGGCTCATGTCGTTAACTCCCTTCAAAATGGGCATAATTGTCGGCCTATCCCTCGCGATTCGGCTGACAAGACGCTTTATCATAGGCAAATTCCTACTAGTCTAGGAAAAAAGCAGCTGTTATAGGGTCCTTAACGGGCCAGGAGAGGAGGCCCGTGGGTCATGGACAGCATCGCCATACGGCAGAGGCTGGACGCACTCATCTCGTCGAGCGGTGAGGATTATGCCTCGCTGTCGCGGCGGCTTGGGCGCAATGCCAGCTATATCCAGCAATTCATCAAGCGCGGCGTGCCGCGCCGTCTGTCTGAGCGTGACCGCCAGCTGTTGGCGCAACATCTTGGCATTGCAGAACATTTGCTCGGCGGTCCCGAAACGGAGCCTGGCCACAGCCGCCTTCAGCGGCCGGGCCTTGCCCGCGCGGCCGATGATTACGTGCTGGTGCCGCAATATCAGCTCAGCGCCTCGGCCGGCCCCGGCGCGCTGCCCGGCAGCGAAACCCCCAGCGCCGCCATCGCCTTCCAGGCCGGCTTTATCCGCGACATTTGCGCCAACCCGCCCGAAGGTCTCGCCCTTATCGGTGTCGAAGGCGATTCGATGTTCCCCACCCTCGCGCATGGCGATCAAATCCTGGTCGACACCAACGATCACATGCGCCTGCGCGACGGCATTTATGTGCTGCGCAGCGATGACAGCCTGCTGGTCAAACGCCTGTCGCCCAATCCCGCCGCCCGCCGCATCGCCATCCGGTCAGACAATGATGCCTATCCAAGCTGGCCCGATTGCGATCCCGCCAGCATCACCGTGATCGGCCGCGTGGTGTGGGTGGGGCGCAAATTGGGGTGAGGACAGGCGGGTCAGTAGCCGCTGATCAGCATGTCGAGCGCATTGATGATCGCCGTATCTTCGTGCGCCAACGACATGATCACGCTGCCGCATTCCCGAACTGTAATGGCAGCGGCAAATTGCGTTACCATCACATAAGGACGGTCATTTATCGAAAAGACGGGGTTCAGTCGTTTTGCTGGCGCGGGAGCGTGCTCCTGTAACAGGAGCGGGGCCACAAAACGCGTGTTCAGATGGCCAAGCAAATCGGACTGGCAATCCAGCAGCAAGCCCGTTTCGCTTCCATCCCGGTAAACATCAAATCGAGCCATCAGAATTGACGGAGGCGTGCGAGCGGCAAGCCATGAGCCTCCACATAAGCATTGGAGGATTCCAGCGCCGCGCGATTCTCTTCCAGCCACTTTGTCGCCCGAACACGGGCCAATTGTTCGGCAATCCCGCGCTCACAGGCCTGTGAAATATTGATCCCGTGTTCGCGTGCCTGCTCGACAAGGCCGCGATCAAGCGAAACGTTGGTGGGCCGACGCGTGTCGCGTACGCCGGGCACTTGGTTTGAAGAAATCGACATGGACAAATCCCTGCGCATGAACAATGCGCAGGGATAGTCTATTCGCCGATCTCTGGCAACGCTTACTCCGCCGCCATGCCCAGCAGGCCGCCCTGGCGGTCGTCTGTGTTGGCCGGTTCCGCCGTTGCAGCCGTCTTGGCGGCCTTGCGGCCATCGAAGGCGTCCCACACTTCGTTCCAATTGCCCTTGGTGGCGGCCTTGGAATATTCCGTTGAACGCGCTTCGAAGAAATTGGCGTGCTCGACACCGTTGAGCAGCGGCGTCAGCCACGGCAGCGGGTGTTCTTCGATCATGTAGATCGGTTGCAGGCCAAGCTGCGTCAGCCGCCAATCGGCGATGTAACGCACATAGCGCTTGATATCCTTGGGCGTCATGCCGGACACCGGGCCCTGTTCGAAAGCCAGATCGATGAACGCATCTTCCAAGCGCACAGTGCGCTGGCAGACATCGGCGATATCATCGCGGATGCGACTGGTGAGAACGCCGGTTTCTGCGCAGAAGGCATGGAAAAGCTTGATGATGCCTTCGCAGTGCAGAGATTCATCACGCACTGACCATGACACGATTTGCCCCATGCCCTTCATTTTGTTGAAGCGCGGGAAGTTCATCAGCATGGCAAAGCTGGCGAACAATTGCAGGCCTTCGGTGAACCCGCCGAACATCGCCAGCGTCCGGGCGATGTCTTCGTTGTTGCTCACGCCGAACGTACCCATATAGTCATGCTTGTCGCGCATTTCCTTGTAATTCAGGAAGGCGCTATACTCGCTTTCGGGCATACCGATCGTATCCAGCAGATGGCTATACGCTGCGATGTGGATGGTTTCCATGTTCGAAAACGACGTCAGCATCATCTTGACTTCGGTCGGCTTGAACACACTGCCATATTTGTCATGGTAGCAATCCTGCACCTCGACATCGGCCTGCGTGAAGAAGCGGAAAATCTGCGTGAGCAGATTGCGTTCGTGATCGGTCAGCTTCTGCGCCCAATCGCGGCAATCTTCGCCGAGCGGCACTTCTTCAGGCATCCAGTGAATCTGCTGCTGGCGCTTCCAGAAATCATAGGCCCACGGATATTCAAACGGCTTGTAGCTTTTGGATGCTTTGAGAAGTGACATGATCGTCTCCAGTAAAATCAATGTTGGTGCATGGCATCCAGCCGGGGACCGAGCAGTCGATCCAGCAGGCCGGGGGCATGCGTGGCGCGCCAATCGGCAGGCTGGTTGATCGCACCCGGCAACGGCTGCAACGGTTCAAATCGGTGGCGCGGCACATAAGAAGCCGCGGTGGTTCCGGCTGACTGAATCGCCAACGTCAATTCATTTAAATGCAAAATGAAGGCGGGTGGCAAGGGCGCCGGTGCGCCTGCGGCAATGGCCCGCGCCATCAAAACCGGGCCAAGCATCTTGTCCTGCAGCCCAAGCTCACGGCGCTTGATGGCCGCAATGATGCGCTTGGGCAGGCTGGGCCGGCGTTTGGCAATTGGCTGCATTACGGCAACCGACCACGGGAATTGCAACAGCCCCAGCGGCTTGCCGCCCACCCCGAAAATCCCCGCGAGCAGGGCATGGCGGCGCACCGACAGCGCCTTGCGGGCATTCAATGTCAGCGTGGTAAACCGCTCCAGCCACACCGGTGCGCGATATTGGTTGTAGCTGGTGACCGTCATTTCGCCTTCATCGCCGACCACCCGCATGCGGTGATCCAGCGGCGCGGCGATCGAGCAGGTGATGCGGCCGACAACGCCCGATTCAAAATCGAGCACCGCCACCGAAAAGTCCGGCGTGTCGGCGGGATGCAGCGGCTGATCGGTCTTGTGCGGCACCGTCACCCGGGAAAACGCTGTCACACTGCGCACCGGGCCAAACACCGCGCACATCCACGCCAGATGATAGCCCACATGCTCCCAGGTGCAGCCGGCTTCATATTCGTGCAGATAGGGCCACGGCGCGCCGGATCGGCTGCGCCAGCCTTCGGGGCGCATCAGATAGATGGGATTATCGTCAAACTCGGCATAAGTGAGCAGTGGCCGGCCGATGGCGCCGCTGGCCAGGGCCCGCCACAAGGTTTGCACACTATCGGAAAACATGTTGCACGGCGCTGCCATGAGCATCACCCCGCGCTCAGCCGCTAGATCGAACAAAGCCTCCGACGCGGCCAGCTCAGGTGTCAACGGCTTTTCGCAATAGACGTGCTTGCCGGCCATCAAACAGGCGCGGGTGACCTCTTCATGCGCCGCAATCGCGGTCAGATTGAGCACCAGTTCCACCGCCGGATCGGCCAGAACGGCATCAAGCCCGCTTGCCGCAGGCAAATCATAGCAGCGCGTCGCCGCGCTCAACCGGTCAGCATCGATATCCCACAGCCAGCGGATATCCATTTGTGCATAAGCACCTGACGTGGCCATGTATTTGTCAAACACATAGCCGCAGCCGATGATGGCAACACCGATTTTCCGCGCGATCATATCGTCAATTCCATGGGGACGCTGCGCTGCGCGCCAGGCAAACCGGCGTTTGCGATGCAGCCGCCCGCTTGGTCGATCAACTGTGCCAGTTCGATACTGTCTGCAAGCGGCATCAGCGGCGATTCCAGCATGCCGGCGTTCACGCAGCGCTGCAATTCGGCAGCCTGCGCGCCATAGCCATTGCCCGCATACGGCGCAGCCAGCCGCTGTCCTGCCAGACCAGCACCATGCTGACGCCATTGCACAAGCCGGTTGCCGATCGGCGACGCCCGCAGCCGCGCAGCCACCCCGGCGCGACCTTGCTCCATGTCACTGCGCGCTGTTGATCGCACCACGCGCACACCCGTGGGCCGAAACAATGGTCCAATCAGTGCGGCGTGGCCGCCTGTGCAATGCACCACGAATTCATTGTCGCTGCCGCATTCCAGCGAGCAGTGAAATTGGCCGACGGCGCCAGACGCGTAGCGCACGGTCATCGCTGCGCTGGCATCGAGATCACCGATCCGGTGGCCAGCGGCGCTGATGGCCGCAGCGCGCCCCGCCAGCATCTGGCCAAGCGCCAGCGGGTAAACGCCATAAAGCCGCAGCGCACCGCCGCCGGCAGCGGCCTGAAAGCGCGGCAGCGCCGGATCGATGTGGTTCACCGCAGCAAAGCCGCCGGTGATCAGCCGAATTTCACCCAGCCCAGCCACAGCATCGGTCAATGCGCGCGTCGCTGGCAGATGGCGCGTCCACAGCGCCTCCATCAGGAACCTGCCATGACGCTGCGCCGCGTCCGCCAGCGCTTGGGCGTCCGCGCCGGTGCTGGCCAGCGGTTTTTCAACCAGCACATGCAAGCCGGCTGCAAGACAGGCTTCGGCGTGGGCGGCGTGCAAGCCTGTTGGCGTGGCGATGTAAACAACGTCAGCCGCCGCCGCCAGTGCCGCCGCGACTGCGGCTAGATCATTGCCGCCGATGTGACCCGTGATGCCGCACGACCGCGCAAACGCCTCGGCGCGGGCTGAATCACGCGAAGCCACAATCGAGGCGCGCGCGCCTGGCACATCGGCCAACCCCGCCACAAAGCGCGCTGAAATGGCGCCCGTCCCCCAAATTGCCCAGCGCATGATCAAATGGTCCTGAAACGGCCAGACCACTGCACGGCAGTCGGGAGGGGGTCATGGCCACAAGTCGTGGAAGTTGTGGCCACGGCCCCCTCACCCTCCGGCCGGTCAGCAACCCGGCCGGTGCATTGCCCTGCGGTATGGCAGGGCAAGTCGTTAGCGCCGGCCGCCATCACTGGCAGGCCAGGCATTCGTCATAGTCGCGGCGCTCCACGGTGATCACCGGGGCTGCGGCCGTATTGTCCGCCTCGACACCGCCAGCAAAACCGGCGCGCTGAACGCTCATCGAGCGCAGATAATAGAGCGATTTGATGCCCAATTCCCAGGCGCGGTAATGGAGCATGAGCAGATCCCATTTTTCGACATCGGCCGGGATGAACAGATTCAGCGACTGTGCCTGATCGATATACGGCGTGCGGTCCGCCGCCAATTCGATCATCCAGCGCTGATCGATCTCAAACGCGGTGCGGTAGGTCGCCTTTTCCTCCGGCGTTAGGAACTCCAGATGCTGCACCGAACCACCGCGTTCCAGCATGCTGTTCCACACGGCGTCGCTGTTCTTGGCTTTGGCGATCAGCAGCTTTTCCAGATAGATATTCTTGACCACAAAGCTGCCGGACAAGGTCTTGTGCGTGTAGACATTGGCCGGAATCGGCTCGATGCAGGCGGAGGTGCCGCCGCAAATGATACTGATCGATGCGGTGGGCGCGATTGCCATCTTGCTGCTGAACCGCTCCATGACGCCCATGTCGGCCGCGTCCGGGCACGGCCCACGCTCCACGGCCAGGTTCATCGATGCCTGATCGACCTGGGCGCGGATATGCTTGAACATCTTGATGTTCCAGCTTTTGGCCAAGGCGCCTTCAAATGCCAGCCCGCGCGCCTGGTAGAAACTGTGCAGGCCCATCACGCCCAGCCCGACCGACCGCTCCCGCGAGGCCGCATAGGCTGCGCGCGCCATCGCCGGTTCGGCGCGATCGATATAATCCTGCAGCACGTTATCAAGGAACCGCATGCAATCTTCGATGAAGCGCGGGTCACCGTTCCATTGATCCCAGGTTTCCAGGTTCAGCGACGACAGGCAGCACACGGCAGTACGATCATTGCCCAGATGGTCCGGCCCGGTGGGCAAGGTGATCTCCGAGCAAAGGTTGGACGTCGACACCTTCAGCCCCAGATCACGCTGGTGGCGCGGCATGGTCCGGTTCACTTCGTCGATGAAGATGATGTAGGGCTCACCAGTGGCCAGCCGGGTTTCGACCAGCTTGGTGAACAGCGCGCGCGCATCCACCTCGGCCCGCTTTTCACCGGTCTTGGGGCTAACCAGATCAAAGCTGGTGCCGTCCCGCACCGCAACCATGAAGGCATCGGTCAGCAGCACGCCGTGGTGCAGATTGAGCGCCTTGCGGTTGAAATCGCCCGACGGCTTGCGAATTTCCAGAAACTCCTCGATCTCGGGGTGCGACACGTCCAGATAGACCGCTGCCGAACCGCGCCGCAACGAACCCTGCGAAATCGCCAGGGTGAGCGAATCCATCACGCGCACGAACGGGATGATGCCGCTGGTCTTGCCGTTCAGTCCAACCGGTTCGCCAATGCCGCGCACCCGGCCCCAATAGGTGCCGATGCCGCCACCGCGTGACGCCAGCCAGACATTCTCGTTCCAGGTGCTGACAATCCCTTCCAGACTGTCCGACACACTGTTCAGATAACAGGAGATCGGCAGCCCGCGCCCGGTGCCGCCGTTGGACAGCACCGGCGTCGCTGGCATGAACCACAATTGGCTGATGTAGTCGTACAGGCGCTGGGCGTGCTCGGCATTATCGGCATAGGCTGCTGCCACGCGGGCAAACAAATCCTGATAGGATTCGCCCGGCAGCAAATAGCGATCATCAAGCGTGTCGCGACCAAAATCCGTCAGCAACGCGTCTCGGCTGCGATCGAGCGTGACCGGGAACTTCCACGGCATGATCTCGCTTGTGCCCGGACGGGAGCCTTGGCGGAGCGCTACCGGCGCGGCAGCTTGCGCGGCCCCAGCCTGCGCCTGCGCCAGCGCAGCAAACAGAGTTTCGGCCAATTCCTCCGGCCGGTCTGCGGTGGTCACGTCGGCGCTGCTATCATTCATGCGAAATTCGCTCATTGCTTCGATGCCTCATCCATAAGAGGAGAACAAATCAAGGTCACGCGCCAACATCGCACTGGCTGCACTTGTCCCCGATATCCACAGCCGCCCGGTTTGGACAATTGTGCGTTCTCCGGCCGAAACCACAACGGGTAGTGCCCACCGCGTTTCGATACGCAATGGATAGTGCCACAGCTTGTATTGGTTGCAAGCCGAAAGTTTGCTTGACGATTGGTGTGCGGCGTGCCGAACGGGTTGAAACAACCAAGGATCGCCCCGGTGTATCGCCGCCCCAATCCAGCTTTGGACGACAGTTCAACGGCTTGCGCGGCGTTTTTGCAACCACTGATCAGCCGGCCTGCACCGCCGATATGGACGCACACGCCATCGCCGCCTATTCTGCACCGCTCGAGCGGTCGCAGTCGGGCGGCACCAGTGAGTTATCAAAGGCAGACCAAGCATGACGCTCATCCGCGAAGACGATGTGATCGAATCCGTGGCCGATGCGCTGCAATATATCAGCTACTTCCACCCGATGGATTATATCCGCGCGCTCGGCCGTGCCTATGCCCTTGAGGAATCGCCGGCGGCCCGCGACGCCATCGCCCAGATTCTCACCAACAGCCGCATGTGCGCCGAAGGCCATCGCCCGATCTGCCAGGATACAGGTATCGTGATCGTCTTCGTCAAAGTTGGCATGAATATCCGTTGGCAAGGCACGAAAACACTTGAGGAAATGATCAACGAAGGTGTGCGCCGCGCCTATCTGAACCCAGAAAACCGGCTGCGCGCGTCAATCGTAGACGATCCGGCCTTCACACGGGTCAACACACGCGACAACACGCCGGCCGTCGTGCACGTTGAACTGGTGGCCGGCGACGCGCTCGATATCACCGTGTCGGCCAAAGGCGGCGGGTCGGAAAACAAGGCCAAGTTTGCCATGCTCAATCCATCGGATTCCATCCGCGATTGGGTTGTGAACACCGTGCCATTGATGGGCGCCGGCTGGTGCCCGCCTGGCATGCTGGGCATCGGCATCGGCGGATCGGCCGAAAAGGCGATGATCATGGCCAAGGAATCGTTGATGGACCCCATCGACATGGCCGAATTGAAAGCGCGCGGCCCGCGATCGCCGATCGAGGAATTGCGGATCGAATTGCATGATGCCGTCAACGATCTCGGGATTGGCGCGCAGGGCTTGGGCGGGCTGTCCACGGTGCTCGATGTCAAGATTTTTGATGCCCCCACGCATGCCGCATCCAAACCGATTGCCATGATCCCCAATTGCGCCGCCACGCGGCACGCGCATTTCACCCTTACCGGCAATGGCCCGGCCTATCTTGATCCGCCCAACCTGGCTGACTGGCCGCAGGTCAACTGGACGCCGGACAAGGCCTCGATCCCGGTTAACCTCGACACGCTCACGCCGGCCGAAGTGGCGAGCTGGCAGCCCGGCGACCGGCTGCTGCTGAACGGCAAGATGCTCACCGGCCGCGATGCCGCTCACAAGCGCATGACCGATATGCTGGCACGCGGCGAACCCCTGCCCGTCGATTTCACCAACCGTGTGATCTATTATGTCGGCCCGGTTGATCCGGTGCGCGACGAAGTGGTTGGCCCGGCCGGCCCGACAACCGCGACCCGCATGGACAAGTTCACCGAGGTGATGCTGGCCCAGACCGGCCTGATCGCCATGATCGGCAAGGCCGAACGCGGCCCCACCGGCATCGAAGCCATTGCCAAGCACAAGGCCGCCTATCTGATGGCCGTGGGCGGGGCTGCCTATCTCGTGTCCAAGGCCATTAAGGGCGCACGCGTGCTGGCCTTTGAAGATCTGGGCATGGAAGCGATTTATGAGTTTGATGTGAGGGACATGCCAGTAACAGTTGCAGTGGATTCCAAAGGGACCAGTGTCCACAAAACCGGCCCGGCTGATTGGCGGGACCGTATTGCGGCGGCGCGGGCCAAACAAACGGCGTGATTGTAACCAAACCCGCCGCCGTCCTCTTCGATATGGACGGCCTGCTGCTTGATACCGAACGGCTGATCCGCGGCGCCATGATTGCCGTGATGGCTGATCACGGCTTCGCATTTGGCAACGCCGATTACGCGCAATTGATCGGCCGACCCGAACCGGCGAGTCGGGTGATCATGCACGCGCGGTTTGGCGCCGGGCTAGATTATGATCTGGTGCGCGCACAGGTGCGCCAGCGTATCCGTGACGAATGGGGCCCGGTGCGGCCGCTGAAGCCTGGCGCAGCGGCGCTGCTGGCGCAGATCAACGCCGCTGGCATACCCGCAGCCGTTGTGACCAGCAGCGAGCAGGCCTTGGCCCGCGCCTATCTTGGTCAGGTTGGCTTGCTGGACGGCTTCGCTGCCATCATCGGCTGCGACGATGTCGCGCGCGGCAAGCCGCATCCCGAACCTTATTTGGCCGGCGCTGCCCGGCTGGGCATCGCGCCGGCCGCCGCGCTTGCCCTTGAGGATAGCCACAATGGTGTGATGGCGGCGCACGCCGCCGGCGTGCCCGTGATCATGGTGCCCGATCTGTTGCCGGCCACGCCAGCCATGCAAGCGCTGGTGCTGGCGGTCGCTCCCGATCTCCACAGGGTGGCAGCGTGGCTGGCCGACACATAATCGCCGATCGCTGAACCATAGCAGCGCGGGCTGGCGTTTTTGAAATCAGCAACTGATCATCAACGCGAGGCCCAAATGCTGAACCAGATCTTCAAATCGTCCACCCACCCATTGCGCAACGGCGCTGTGATCCTTGCGGCTGGCCTGGCAATTGCCGCATGCACCAACAGCAGCATGCGTTCGGGCCAAAGCGCCCTCCGCCCGGTTTTCCCGGCAGAGGCGGTTGTTGCAGCGCCATCGGAGAGCGCCACCCCTGCAAGCCCGCAAATTATCTGGGCCTTGCGCAGCGGTCTCAATGTCGCGGCATTGATGTGCCCCGAAGTGTCGCTGAAAGACGATTACAACCAGATGCTCAAGGCCCACCGCAGCTTGCTTGCACAAACCCATGATCTTGAGCAGGCGCGCTATCGCCAGCTGTACGGCCGTGAAGCAGAGGCGCGGCAAAGCGCTGCCATGACAAGGCTGTACCAAAGCTTTGCCAACGTCATCGACCGGAAGATTTTTTGCAGCCAAGCGTCCGGCTTCGCCAATCGGGCGGTGTCGATCTCGTCCGAGACGCTGGCCAGGCAGGCCCAGCAAGCACTCGCAGCGCTGCAACCGGGCGCAGTGGAACTGGCAACGAACCTCGATTAATCAGCCAACGCGGCCGCAATGGCGTCAAAGGCCGGGATCGTGACCGCCATGTTGGCGCGGTTGGTGGCCACGGGGTGGCTGCCCAGCCGGGCAATCACCATGCCGGCTGCCCGATCAATATAAATGGCCTGGCCGTGAATGCCGAGCGCCATTGTCTGGCCGCCGGCACGGTGCCACCATTGGCTGCCATAATTACCGTCCAGATTGCCGGGATATTGTGTGGCTGCAAATGCCGCCGGGTCGCCGCCGGCAAATATGCGCGCCACTGCGGCCGGCGGCACGATGATCTGGCCATTGCACACGCCGCCCAGCCGCATCATTTCACCAAAACGCGCAATATCCCGCAGGGAGGCCATGAGGCCTCCGCCGCCAAAGCCGGTGCCCATCCGGTCAACCCCGATTGCGGCATCCTGCTCCATGCCCAGCTGCGACCAGAAGCGGGCGCCGATCTGATGTGCGAGGCTCTGGCCTGTCACCCGTTCGATAATCCATTGCAGGGCGCCCGTGTTGGGGGTGCGATAGACAAAATCGCCGCCGTGCGCTGCATTCTTGCCAAGACTGGCAGTGAAATTGTGATGGCCGTCCGGGCCGTCATGATCGGCTGGCCGTGGGCCCCAGCCGCCGGCGATGCTCATGCGCTGAATGTCGGTCAGGCCGGTCTGCCCGGCGACATAATCCTCGCTGAAGGCCAGGCCGGTGCGCATGTCCAGAATCTGCCGCACCGTGGCATCACCCAATCCGGAGCCTGTCAGCTCAGGAACATAAAGCGCTGCCTTCGCATCCGGATTCAGCTTGCCCTCATCGATCAGGGTTTCGGCCAGCGTGCCGACAAAGCTTTTTGTGACCGAAAACAGGATATGCTGTGTCTGCGGCCCGGTGCTGCCAAACCAGCGTTCATAAACGACGACCCCGTCCTTCAGCACCACGATGGCATCGGTGTAGGTTGCAGCCAGCGATTCCCGCCAGGTCATGGCCGTGCCATCCAGTGTCGTCAGCAGCAGCGCATCCAGATCGTCACGCACCGCCCGCGGCAGTTCGGTCGCCGCGCCGCCGCGCGCGATATTGGCTGTCGGCACCAGCTCCCGCATGTGTGAATAGGCCCAGCGGAACTGCGGAAACCGCCACATTGTGCCATCATCCCAGCGCACTTGCCGCTCCGGCGGCACCGGGTGCCCCTGCATCCATGCCTGTGCCACCGGATCAGTGTGTGCGGCACTGTCCTGGCCATAATGAGCATGGCCGTGCACATGCGTGTCTGTAAATATTGTCATGGCATAGTGGCGGTGCGCACGGCCCCGCCCTCCCCCGGTTGGTCTGTGATGGCATCGATGCTAGGCCGGGGCGTTGCACTCGGCAAGGAGCCTCCAATGCGTTTACCCGCCATTCTCATTGCTTTGCTAAGCGCCGCGCCGGCGGCGGCTGCCACACCGGAACAGCGGCTCAGCGCGGCCGGATTGCTGTTGCCGGCGGCCAATGCCCCCATCGGCCTGTATGTGCCGGCGGCGCGGGTGGGCAAATTGCTGTTTCTGGCCGGCCACACCGAATGCCCGATCAAGGCCACCGGCACTCTGGGCGTGACGATGACTGTGGCGCAGGGCAAGGCCAACGCCGCCAGCGTGGCGTTGTGCATGCTGGCCACGCTGAAGGCGGAATTGGGCGAATTGTCCCGGGTAAAGCGGGTGGTGCGGGTGATGGGTCTGGTCAATGCCGCGCCGGATTTTACCGATCATCCTGCTGTGATGAACGGCTTTTCCGAAGTGATGGTCACCGCGTTCGGCGATGCCGGCAAGGCGCCGCGCACCGCTGCCGGCGCTGCCAGCCTGCCCCGCGGCATTCCCGTCGAAGTTGAAGCGATTGTGGAATTGAAATGAACCCGGACGAAGTTTTGCTCGATATCCTTGCCCACGCCTGGAGCCTGCTGGTGCGCGGCGGCGCTGACCGCAAGAGCCCCATGCACACGCCGGTGGTCGCCAGTGTCGATGCCGAAGGCCTGCCGCAAGCCCGCACCATGGTGCTGCGCAAGGCTGATCGGGCCGCAGGAACCTTGCGCTTCCACACCGATGCGCGCAGCCCCAAGGCGGCGCAGCTGCATGGCCGGCCGGTATCGGTGCTGGCCTATCATGCCGGCGAAAATGTGCAGCTGCGCATCAGCGGCACTGGCCGGGTGGCGGCTGACGGTGAGCCGGTTGACGCGCTGTGGAACCAATCAACGTTGTTTGCGCGCCGCTGTTATCTGACCCAGTTTGCGCCGGGTGCAGTGTTGCCCGGGCCAGCGTCTGGCCTGCCCGATTGGATCGAAGGCCAGCAACCCACGGCCGAGCAAATCGCTCCGGCACGGCCCAATTTTGCGGTGCTGTGGATTGACGCAACGGCCATCGAATGGCTGCATCTGGCCAACACCGGGCACCGGCGGGCCGTGTTCCGCGCTGCGGATGGCTGGGCAGGAACCTGGCTGGCACCGTGAATTGCCGGGGCGGGCAATGGTCCTTGCGCTGCGCCCCCGCGCTGAACCAATAACATGCCTGCCCGACAATCGCAGCAACCGGACCAACTTGCAGACACCATTACCGATTGTTCACAAAGTTACGAAAGTTACGGTTTCTGCGATTTTTGACGCTTTGGCTCTGATCGCCCCGCGCACATCCCGGCCGCACCGCCCAAGGGACGGCAGCAAACAGCGAAGCCAAAAGTAGAAAGAGCAAACAAGGTTCTACCAGATTCGCGCCGCGTAGGACATAATCCGGCGCGCGCCGGCATTTATCGCGTCAGTTTCTTGTACGTCAGCGCATGCGGGCGATCAGCCGCGTCGCCAAGGCGGCGGCGCTTGTCTTCCTCATACATCTGGAAATTGCCTTCAAACCATTCGACATGGCTGTTGCCTTCAAAGGCAAGAATGTGCGTCGCCAGCCGATCAAGGAAGAAGCGATCGTGGCTGATGACCACGGCGCAACCGGCAAAGCTTTCCAGCGCCTCTTCCAGCGCGCGCAGCGTTTCCACATCAAGATCGTTGGTCGGTTCATCGAGCAGCAGCACATTGCCGCCCTTCACCAGCATCTTGGCCATGTGCACGCGGTTGCGTTCACCGCCTGACAGCAGGCCGACCTTTTTCTGCTGGTCCGGCCCCTTGAAGTTGAACGCACCCACATAGGCGCGGGTCAGCACTTCGTTCTTGCCGAAATAGAATTTGTCGTTGCCGCCAGAAATTTCTTCCCAGACATTCTTGTCGCCGGCCAGCGCATCGCGGCTCTGATCGACATAGGCCATCTTCACGGTTTCGCCGATGCTGATGTCGCCGCTATCCGGCACTTCCTGGCCGGTGATCATGCGAAACAGCGTGGTCTTACCAGCGCCGTTGGGGCCGATGATGCCAACGATGCCGCCGGGAGGTAGGCTGAAGCTGAGGTTTTCAAACAGCAGTTTATCGCCATAGCTCTTGGTGAGATTGATTGCCTCGATCACCTTGTTGCCCAGGCGTTCCGGAATCTGGATCAGGATCTGCGCTTCACCCAGACGGCGATTGGCCTGTTTTTCAACGAGTTCGTCAAAGGCCTTGATGCGGGCCTTGCTCTTGGTCTGCCGGGCTTTCGGGCTGGCGCGAATCCACTCCAGCTCCTGCTTGATGGCCTTTTCGCGGCTGGCATCCTCGCGGTCTTCCTGGCCCAGCCGCCGCTGCTTGGCTTCCAACCAATCGCTGTAATTGCCTTCAAACGGAATGGCGCGGCCGCGGTCCAATTCCATCACCCACTTCACCACATTGTCCAAAAAGTAGCGATCGTGGGTGACCAGGATCACCATCCCCTTATATTCCTTCAGATGGTTTTCCAGCCACGATACGCTTTCGGCATCCAGATGGTTGGTCGGCTCATCGAGCAGCAGGATTTCCGGCTTTTCCAGCAGCAGCGCGCACAGCGCCACCCGGCGCTTTTCACCGCCGGACAGTTTTTCAACGCCGGCCTCGCCGGGCGGGCAGCGCAGCGCGTCCATGGCGATTTCCAGCTGGTTGTCGAGGGTCCAGCCGTCCACCGCGTCGATTTTTTCCTGCAGCGTGCCCATTTCCTCGAGCAGCTTGTCGAAATCGGTGTCGTCCTTGGGATCGGCCATTTCGGCGCTGATCGCGTTGAAGCGGTCCACCAGATCGGCAACGGGGCGCACCCCGTCCATCACATTGCCCTTTACATCCTTGCTGGGATCCAGGTGCGGTTCCTGCGGCAGATAGCCTACCCGCACGCCTTCAGCGGCCCAGGCCTCGCCCAGATACTCCTTGTCCATGCCGGCGATGACTTTCATCAGCGTGGATTTGCCGGCACCGTTCGGGCCGATGATGGCGATCTTCGCCCCCGGCAGGAACGACAGGGTGATATCCTTGAAACACGGCTTGTTGGCGCCGGGATAGGTCTTGGACAGACCCTTCATCACATAAGCGTATTGATAGGCCACGACACGGCTCCGCTGGGCAATTGATTGAGACCGGCAGGCCTTAGCCCAAGGCGGCGCACGATGCCAGCGCAGCCGTGCGCCGGCTGGTTGAACACCCCTGCCCGCTGTGCTCTAGTTGGTGCGTTGATATCGGGGAGACGGGCATGCACGGCAAACGGCAGTTGATCACATTGGCGGCGGGCCTCTTGGCCAGCACGGCCAGCGCCACCGATTTTCGCATCACCATGCCGGCCGCCAATGTCGCGGGCGGCATTGATGCCAGCACCGATGGCCGGCTGATCCTGATCATCACGCCCGATGCCGCCAAGGAGCCGCGCTTTCAGGTGCGGCTCGGCGCCGAAGCCCCGCAGGTGCTGGGCATCAACGTCGAAGGGCTGAAACCTGGCGGCAGTGCCATCATCGGCACTGGCGTGCTCGGCTATCCGGCCGAAGATCTGAGCGCGGTGCCGGCCGGCGATTATATCGTGCAGGCGGTGCTGCACAAATATCAGACCTACAAGCTGGCCAGCGGCCACACGGTGAAGCTGCCGGCGGCGCGCGGTGCCGGGCAAAACTGGCGCGCTGAACCGGGCAATATCATTTCCGAACCGATGAAAATCCGCTTCGACCCAGCCAGCAAAGCGACTGTCACCGTCCCGCTGACCAAGGTGCTGCCTCCGATTGCGGAGGCCAAGGACAGCGAGTTTATTCGCCATTTCAAGATCAAATCCGAACGCCTGTCCAAATTCTGGGGCACGGATGTGTTCATCCGCGGCCATGTGCTGGTGCCCAAGGGTTTCGATAAGCATCCCAATGCGCGCTACCCGTTGATCGTCAACCACGGCCATTTTCCGGATGATTTTGGCGGCTTCAGCCCGACGCCGCCTGATCCGAACGTGCCTTGCAAGCCGGAACCCCGCTTCAGCGAGCCGTGCTACAACCGGATCGAAGCGCAGGAAGCGCATGATTTTTACAAGAAATGGACGTCAGACGGCTTCCCGCGCATGCTGATCGTCGAAATTGATCACAGCAATCCCTATTATGACGACAGCTATGCCGTGAACTCCGCCAATCTTGGCCCCTACGGCGATGCCATCATGCGCGAATTCATCCCGGATCTGGAGAAACGCTATCGCGGCATCGGCGAAGGCTGGGCACGTTTTTCCTACGGCGGCTCCACCGGCGGCTGGGAGGCGCTGGCGGTGCAGCTATTCTACCCGGATGAATTCAACGGCGTGTTTGCCGCCTGCCCCGACCCCATCGATTTTCGGCAGTTCACCAACATCAACCTGTATGAAGACAAGAACGTGATGTGGCGCGAAGGCCCATTTGGCCGGGTCGCGCGCCCGGCGCACCGCAATTATCTTGGCCACGTCGATTACATGGTCGAGCAGGAGCAGCGGCTGGAACTGGTGCTGGGCGACAAATCCCGCAGCGGCCAGCAATGGGATATCTGGGAAGCCGTGTATTCCCCGCAAGGGCCAGACGGCTATCCACAGCGCATTTTCGACAAGCGCACTGGCGTGATCGATCCCAAGGTGGCCGCACACTGGCGCGAAAATTATGATCTGGTCCACATCATGAAGCGTGACTGGAAAACGCTTGGCCCCAAGGTCAAGGACAAGATCAACCTTTATGTCGGCGATATGGACAATTATTACCTGAACAACGCCGTCTATCTGGCCGAGGATTTCCTGAAAACCGCTGAGCCCAAGTTCACCGGCGAAATCACCTATGGCGACCGCGCCGAACATTGCTGGAATGGCGATCCCAGCCTGCCCAACAAGACCAGCCGCTTGCGCTACAACAGCATGTACATGGGCAAGATCATGAAGCGCATCGAAACCAGCGCGCCCAAAGGGGCCGACCTGACGAGCTGGCGCTATTGATCCATGACATTATGAAAAAGGCCCGGCCTCCACAGTGGAAGCCGGGCCTTTAAGTCAGTGTCGGGCTGGCTTGGTCAGGCCGCTTTGTCGGTGACCATCAGGCGTTCCGGCTGCTTGAGGCCAGCGACAACATCCTTGTCCACCTCGATGGA
>NZ_JBBATR010000014.1:28162-30105 GCF_040398645.1 Sandarakinorhabdus sp. | reverse complement strand
CCAAAGCGCAGCAGATCTTCGGGCTCACACTGGCGCAGCAATTGGCCGACGCGGCGCTCATCCGGCGCAGCGACATGCGCACCAAAACCGATTGAGCGGCCCTGCAACCGATCGCCGATGATGCGATCGAGGCCATTGAACGCGCCGCCGCAGATGAACAGGATGTTGGTGGTATCGACCTGCAAAAATTCCTGCTGCGGATGCTTGCGCCCACCCTGCGGCGGCACGGAGGCAGTGGTGCCTTCCATGATCTTGAGCAGGGCCTGCTGCACGCCTTCGCCGGACACGTCGCGGGTGATCGACGGATTGTCCGATTTGCGGCTGATCTTGTCGATTTCATCGATATACACGATGCCGCGCTGAGCGCGTTCGACGTTGTAATCGCTGGCTTGCAGCAATTTCAGGATGATATTCTCAACGTCTTCACCCACGTACCCTGCCTCGGTCAGCGTAGTGGCATCGGCCATGGTGAACGGCACATCCAGGATCCGCGCCAGCGTTTGCGCCAGCAGGGTCTTGCCGCAGCCGGTGGGGCCAACCAGAAGGATGTTGGACTTGGCCAGTTCCACTTCGGCACCCTTGCCGCCGTGGTTCAGCCGCTTGTAATGGTTGTGCACCGCCACCGACAACACGCGCTTGGCGTGAAACTGCCCGATCACATAATCATCGAGCACCTTGCAGATTTCGCGCGGGGTCGGGACATCGCCGGATTTTTTCACCAGCGCCGTCTTGGTTTCCTCGCGGATGATGTCGTTGCACAGCTCCACGCATTCATCGCAGATGAACACAGTTGGCCCGGCGATCAGCTTCCTGACCTCATGCTGGCTCTTGCCGCAGAAGCTGCAGTAGAGCGTGCCTTTGCTGTCGCTGCCGCCCAGCTTGGTCATGCTAGTCCTTCCTCACGCCGGTCGGCCTGCACCGGCAAATACGCCAACGTCACCGCTAGCATGACAGTTTAACGGCAATCCAGCCAAGACCGCAAGGCCGCCCGCACGCCGCTGTGTCGCGGCCTACCGATGCAAACCACCAAAACGGCGCGAAAAATCCGCGCAGCGCCTACCGCCGGCTTGCGGCGGGCGCTGCGCGGCGGTGGTCAAGCAGCCAGCGATTCGGCTTCGGTCGGCAGCGGACGCTTGTCCATCACCGAATCAATCAGCCCGAACGCCTGCGCTTCATCGGCGCTCATGAACTTGTCACGCTCCATGGCCAGCTCGATCGTCGCGAGATCCTTGCCGGTGTGCTTGACATACAAATCGTTCATGATGCCGCGGATGCGCAGGATCTCGCGCGCCTGAATTTCGATATCCGTGGCCTGGCCCTGGGCGCCGCCGGACGGCTGGTGCACCATGATGCGGCTGTTGCGCAGCGACACGCGCATGCCCGGCTCACCGGCCGCCAGAAGGAAACTGCCCATTGATGCGGCCTGGCCCACGCACACAGTCGCCACCTTGGGCCGGATATATTGCATCGTATCGTAAATCGCCATGCCCGAGGTGATCACCCCGCCAGGCGAATTGATGTACATGTAAATGTCTTTCTTGGGATTTTCCGATTCCAGAAACAACAGCTGCGCGACGATCACCGACGCCATGCCATCTTCGATCTGGCCGTTCACAAACACGATGCGGTCGCGGAGCAGACGGGAAAAAATATCGAAGGAGCGTTCGCCCCGGGCAGAGTTTTCAATAACAATCGGAACGAGGCCAGCGTGCGGAACAATCATCAGAGACTCCTTTGAACCCCTAGTTTGGACGTTTGGGCGGTAAGTTCAAGGGGGCAGGACGCCGCCGGGCAGCCACGCCGCCAGACTGTCCACAAAAATCGCCGAAAAAACAGCCCAGAAACAGCAAGGCCCTGCGCGGCGAACCGGCAGGGCCTGTCTGCAAAACCTATCTTCGCAATCAGCTGGCCTTCTTGGCGGCCTTCTTGGGCTTGGCCGGCGC
>NZ_JBBATR010000014.1:2980-28062 GCF_040398645.1 Sandarakinorhabdus sp. | reverse complement strand
TCCGGGCCATGAACATGCCCATGCATTGTGCTGGGCGATTCATCGTCGCTTTCGATCGCGGCTTCCAGCTCGGCGCGGGTGACGCTGCGCTCGTTGATCTGGGCGGTGCTGATCAAGAAATCCACCACCTTATCTTCATACAGCGGCGCGCGCAGCTGCATAGCGGCCATGGTGTTTTCCTGGAAGAACTTCACAACCTTCTGCTGCTCGGCCGGGGCATAGCGGGTCGCTTCCTGCCCGATCAGGCGGTTCATTTCGGCTTGCGACACGGTGATGCCGTTGCGCTGGCCGATTTCGGACAGCAGCAAGCCCAGACGCACACGGCGCACGGCAATGCGGCGATAATCCTCACGCTCGGCCTCGATCTGGGCCTTGGAGCCCTCGGGATCACTGTCACGCGCCGCTTCGGCTTCCAGGGTTTCCCAAATCTGCTTGAATTCGGCTTCTACCATCGATTCCGGCACATCGAAATCATGGCGCGATGCCAGCGTGTCGAGCAGCTTGCGCTTGAGATAGGTGCGCGACAGGCCGCCCAGCTCCGTATCCAGCTGATCTTTCAGAATTTCCTTGAGTGCGTCCAGGCTATCAAGGCCAAAGCCCTTGGCAAACTCATCGTCCAGCGCCGTCTCGGTTGGAATTTCCACGCCGGTCACGGTCACATGAAACTGCGCATCCTTGCCCGCGAGATTGGCAGCGCCATAATCACCCGGGAACGTCACGTTCAGCACGCGCTGCTCATCGAGGGTCGCGCCGATCAACTGGTCTTCAAAACCCGGGATCAACTGGCCGGAGCCGATCTTGACCCGCATGGCTTCGCCCTTGCCGCCATCAAACGGCACGCCGGCAACCTTGCCTTCAAAATCAATCACCACAGTGTCGCCGGTGGCGGCTTCGTGGCCTTCTGGCGCAGGTTCGCTGCGCTGCGAAGAATCGGCAAGCCGCGCCAGCGCGCTGTCCATGGCGGCGTCATCAGCCGGCACCACCAGTTTTTCCAGCGCAAGATCATCGGTCTTCACGTCGGCGATCGTCGGCAACACTTCGACATTCACGGTGAAACGCGCATCGCCATCATCGGGCAGTTCGCCATCGACATCCACGGTCGGCTGCGTGGCCGGGCGCAGGCCATGCTCGCTGATCACCTGATTGACGCCGTCATTCAGCGCCGCCTGCAGCGCTTCACCGCGCAGGGCAGCGCCGTGCATTTTCTTGACGAGATTTGGCGGCACCTTGCCGGGACGAAAGCCGGGCATCTTGATGGTCTTGGCCACTTCAGCCAAACGCGCTTCAACCCGGGCGGCGATGGCATCGGCCGGAATCAGCAGCGAATAAGCGCGGCGCAGGCCCTGGTTGGTGATTTCGGCAATCTGCATCGAAAAACCCGTCTTCCTGTGAAAATCGAATAACATAACCCCAAGCGCCAGCAGCGAATTTTGGTGCGGGCGAAGGGACTCGAACCCCCACGTCTTTCGACACCGGAACCTAAATCCGGCGCGTCTACCAATTCCGCCACGCCCGCACCCGGGGATCGAAGCGTCGGCCTATACCAACGTCACCAGCCAGCGCAAGGCGGCAAAGCCCGGGATTGTGCAAACTTGCACCCCTGCGAGGCTTGCGCCGCCAGCAGCCGGCTTTGCGGCATCACTGGCGCAGTGTAGGCAGGCAAGGCAGGGCGAAAAACGGCCAGAACCGGGGGCAACATGGCATCAGACATCGAAATCGCGCGGGCCGCTGTCATGCGCCCGGTCCGCGAGATCGCGGCCGGGCTTGGCCTCGCAGAAACCGACATCGAGCCTTATGGGCATCATATCGCCAAGATTTCGGCGAAAGCGCTGGCAAATGGTGTCCATCGGTTGCCCGGAAAGCTGGTGCTGGTGACAGCGGTGAACCCAACGCCGGCCGGGGAAGGCAAAACCACGACAACGGTGGGCCTCGCTGATGCCCTTAATCATATCGGCCGCCGCGCCCTGATCGCGCTGCGTGAGCCATCGCTGGGCCCGGTGTTTGGCCGCAAGGGCGGCGCGACCGGCGGCGGCCAGGCGCAGGTGCTGCCGATGGAAAAGATCAACCTGCATTTCACCGGCGATTTTCACGCCATTACCTCGGCGCACAATCTGCTCAGCGCAATGATCGACAATGCCGTGCATTTCGCGGCACCGATGCCATCAGGCGCCGCCATCAACCCGCGCACGGTCACCTGGCGGCGCGTGCTGGACATGAACGACCGCGCCCTGCGCCAGATTGTGACAGGCATGGGCAGCGGCAATCACCCGCTGCGCGAAACCGGCTTTGATATCACCGTGGCCTCCGAAGTGATGGCGATCCTGTGCCTGGCCGATGATCTGTCCGATCTGCAGGTGCGGCTGGCCCGTATCCGCGTTGCCCGCGATACCGCCGGCAATCCCGTCACGGCGGGCGATATCGGCGCGGCCGGCGCGATGGCGGCACTGTTGGTGGAGGCGATGCAGCCCAATCTGGTGCAGTCCATCCACGGTTCCCCTGCGCTGATCCACGGCGGGCCATTTGCCAATATCGCCCACGGCTGCAACAGCGTGATCGCCACCCGCGCCGCGCTGGCGCTGGGCGAATTTGCCGTGACCGAAGCCGGCTTTGGTGCTGATCTGGGCGCGGAGAAATTCTGCAATATCAAATGCCGCTCGGCTGGCCTGGCACCCGCAGTGGCCGTGGTTGTCGCCACCGTGCGCGCCTTGAAATATCATGGCGGCATGGCGCTGGCCGATCTCGGCACGCTTGACGCCGCAGCCCTGAATCGCGGCCTCGACGTGCTGGCTCGCCATGTCGAAAACCTGCGTGCGTTTGGTATGCCGGTGGTGGTGGCCATCAACGCCTTCGCCAATGATCACGCCAGCGAACAGGATCAGGTGCTGGCCCATTGCCAGGACACGCTGCATGTCCCGGCCCACCTCTGCCGCCACTGGGCGGACGGCCCGGTTGGCGCGGAGGCATTGGCCCGCACTGTCGCCGCGCTGGCCGACGCCAACATCGATCCGCACGCCAATTTCACCCCGCTTTATCCCAGCGGCAGCGACGTGCTTGATGCGCTCAATATCGTCGCCACCAACATCCACCGCGCCGGCAGCGTCACCCTGTCGTCGGCCGCGCAAAAACAACTCGCCGCCTTGCGCGCCGAAGGGCTCGCCAACCTACCGGTCTGCCTCGCCAAGACACCCTACAGCTTCACGGCCGATGAAAAAGTCCGCGGTGCGATCTTCGGCCATGATTTGCCCATCCGCGAATTGCGCCTCGCTGCCGGCGCCGGCTTCATCGTGGCGCTGTGCGGTGATATCGCCACGATGCCCGGCCTGCCCAGGGCCCCGGCGGCAAACGTCATCCACCTCGATGCGCAGGGCCGCATCGAGGGGCTTGCCTGACCATCGCTGCGGCTATTTCACCGCCAGGTCGATCTCCACGGTCTGCACCGGCTGGTCAGGCGCCCATCGCCGCGCCAACCGCGCCGTGATACGATAGCGGCCCGGCACGGCGCGCACCGTCACGTGCCCGCCGGCCGCATCGCCCAATTGCCCCGGCCCAGTGGCTGGCGCAGCGGCAGGAGGCGTGTCGGCAATCTGCACCACGCCGCTGGGCAAGGTGAGCAGCCAATCATAACCAGTGGCGGGCCCGCGCGGCAGCGGCAGCGTGATTGCTGCACCGGCGGGCCCTTCGATCACCACCGGCGGCATCACGGCCGCCAGGCTGCCGTGTAGACGCGGTGATCGGTACCCACGGCAAAGATATCCAGAAAATCAGGTGCGCGCACCGCCGCCGTGACCATGGTCATCGGTGCGGCAGCACCCTCCAATATCCGCCACCAGCCGCGCCATTTCTGCATGCCCGGCGCCCAGGCGGCGGAATAGATGCCGCCATCCTGGCCAACCGCAAAGATATCCAGCCGATCGGCCGAGCGCGAAACGGCAAACACGCTGGTGCCCGGTGCTGCCTTGAAATGGCCCACCGGCCACCAGCCGCGCCAATTGGTGTCACCCGCAGCCCAAGCCGCCGTGTAAACCTGCATGTCGGTGCCGATACAAAAAATGTCCAGCTTGTCGAGCCCGCGCGACACGCCAAACACGCTGGTGCGCGGTGCTGCCACCCCGCCGGCCACTGGCCACCAGCCGCGCCAATTGGCGTCGCCCGGCTTCCACGCGGCGGTATAAACCCGCTGATCGCTGCCCACGCAGAAGATATCGAGGAAATCCGGCCGCCGGCTGACGGCGGTGACGCTGGTGCCGGGTGCCGCCACACCGCCCCGCACCCGCCACCAGCCACGCCAGCTGGTGTCGCCGGGCTGCCATGCAGCGGTGTAGGTGCCGCGATCGGAACCCACGCAGAAAATATCGAGCTTGTCGGCACTGCGGCTGACGCCGTGCACGGTGGTGCCGGGCGCTGCCACGCCGCCCTGCACGCGCCACCAGCCGCCCCATTTTGGCTGCCCCGGTGCCCAGCCGGCAGTGTAGGTGCCGTTGTCGGTCCCCACGCAAAAGGCATCCAGCCGGTTGGCGCTGCGGGTCACCATGGTGATGCTGGTGGCCGGTGCCACCACGCCGCCCTGTATCCGCCAAAAACCGTGCCAGCCATCGGTGAAAGCAGGCTCCCAGGCCGCGGTATAGGTGCCGTGATCCGTGCCCGGCACGGTTATATCGAGATGATCGCGGGACCGCGAAACGCCGAACACCGAGACGTTGGGCGCCGCCACACCGCCGGCAACCGGCCACCAGCCGCGCCATTTGCTGCTGGCCGGCGGGATCACGCCCTGGCAGCCATAAAATGCCTGCGCGCTGATATTGCTGTCGCCATAGGCGATCTTGAAATAGCCGGCGCCGGTGCCATCGGCGCGGGCGGGGCCGCCAAAGCCAGTTCCCCAGCTGTTGCGGCAAATCCAGCAGCCAGCATCGTCATCGTAGCCGACAACCATCACAGCATGGCCGCCGCGCACCGCGCCGGTGGCATGGCTGTAGACACCGCCGTTGTAAGCGTCGAAATCCTCGAACACCGTGAAGCCGCAAATCAGCGGGCCGACATTGGCCAGATAGGTCTTGCGCGCATCGCCGGTCCACGCCGTGACTTCGGTGATCTTGTAGACCTTGCGGTTGCGGTCTGCGATGGCCCGGACACGGGGCAGCCACAAGCCATCGGTACGGGCCGGATCGAGCACTGGCGGGCTGTCGAACGCAGCGGTGTAGGCCAAATCGGTTTCGGCCGCGATGCCGCGGGTGCGGGCCTGGTTAAGACAGGTGTTGTTGTTCCAGCCGCCGCAACTGGGGCCATGGCTGCTGTTGAAATGCGAATCGGCTTCGGACAGATCGGGCGGGGTGACCGCCTGTTCGATCGCCGCCATCACCGAGATCATCCCGGCCGCAGCGAACGACACGCAGCTGCCGCAGGACATCTGATCGGTCACCGGGCCGACGACGCCGCGATCCCGCCAGTCAAACTTGCGCGGGCGGTTGGACCCCGGCGCCGAAAGCGCCTGCTGGCTCTGCCCCAACCCCGATTGCGGCCCTGACATCAGCCCCGGCTGCAACGTCAGCGGGCTGCGCATTGAATCGGCGGCAAAAATCGTCGGCATGCGCGTCAGCATCAGCCGCTGGGCATTGGCCAGCGCGGCCTGGTTGGCCTCAGGATCGGACGGTTCGTAGCCAAGCCCGCGCGGCTTGAAATCCGCCGGTAGTTCGCGTGCCTCCCAGCGCAGCCTGCGCGTGCTGATCTCCTGCCGGATCACCGAGATTGTCGGACGTGCCATAGACGCTCACTCCCCAAGAGGGGCAGCGTCGGCGTCTAGGCCGAAGGCCGCCCGCAACAGCCGATCAAGTGCGGCTGAAGCGGAGGCTAACACTGCATGCAGGAAACACCAAATCGGATCTTGCTGGCGGAAGAATGTAATTTTTGTCATGTAAGATAGACAAAAATATTAACATATTGCACGGTTGAACAAGATCATTCGCCAAGCCGGTGTGTTCGGCAGGGCTGATCAACAGCAGCCGGTTTGGGCCGCTTGCTGTCGGCCCCCGATCAATGACCGGCAATTACTGTGCGTTGGCGGCCTGCGAAGCGCAATTGGCCGGTGTCGGCGGCTGGACCATACCCCGCCGCGCACGCCGCCAGCAGCGCCAGCGGGTGCGGATTGACACGGCCATCCAGTTTGGACCCAGAAAGCCACGTCCGATACAGATCACCGCTCAAGCAGTAACTGGGGTGGGGGCCAGGCTGCCCAGCGCAGCGGCGGTGCCATAGTCGGTGGATTCGCCGATGGTCAAAAATGCCTCCCACACCACGCCATCGGGATCGCTGATCCAGCTTTTTTCAGATTTGGCATAGCAGCAGGTGGTGGTGCCTTCATCCAGCACCGGGCGCCCGGCTGCTGCCAGACGTGCGCTGACGTCGGCCAATTCATCAGCGGTTTCCACCTGCACGCCCAGATGCGACACACCGCCGGCGCTGCTGCCTTCGCGGCCGTGGCTGATGGCGAAATTCACCCGCGGATCATCCAGCATCCACTTGGCATAATCCGGCTTTTGCACGGTCGGCTGCGCGCCGAACATCGTCGAATAAAATTGAATGGACGCGGCCAGATCGGTCACCCCAACATGCACATGCAATCGCTTCATTACCGGTTCCTTTGGTCAGGCGCAGGCCGCTTGGACGGCGGGGACTGGCCCGCAAATGGCCGGATGCCCTGCGCAGCAATCCTCCATCAAAAATTCGATCAATGCGCGCGCCGTATCAAAACGCGCGGCATAAAAGATATGCCGGGACAATCGCCGCGATGTCACCAGCCCGGCATGTTCAAGCAATTTCAGATGAGACGACAAGGTGGAGGCTGGCACCGCCACAAGTTCAGCCAATGCGCCGGCGGCCACACCGTCTGGCCCGGCCCGCACCAGCGCGCGAAATACCGCCAGCCGCGTCGGCTGTGACAAAGCCGCAAAGGCCGCGATGGCATTCAATTCTTCCATGAATGCCGAAATACCGAAATCAGCGATATCGCGCAAGCCCTGCCAGGCAGAATCCAGCAGGACAATCAGCCTTGCAGCGGCGCACCCACAAAAAATCGGCCCGGTGGTGCACCGGGCCGATCAGATCCAAGCATCAACAGGCTGATAGTGATCAGGCCATCGCGGCGCGGCGGCGACGCAGGCTGGTGCCCACCAAGCCAAAGCCAGCGATCATCATCGCCCAGCTGGCCGGTTCCGGCACTGCGCCCAGGTTTCCGCGGATTTCACCGCCCGGAAACGCCGAGTTGTGCAGGTTAATATAGGCTTTGCCGGAGTTCAGGCCGGCCAGAAACGCAGCCTGTGCCCCGGCAGCAGAACCGCCACCGGCACCATTGCGAAAACCGTTGGTGTAAGTGGCCGCGTTGGTCAGATCGAAGCTGCGGGTAAGTGTGCCGCTTTTTCCAAAGCCCACCGGCGCAAAATCGATCGCCACACCTGCATTGGCACCCTGAAGTGCGCAGCAATGCACATGGCCTGCTGCCAGGTTGGTGGTCAAACCATTGAACTTGATCACGAAATCGATCGTGTTGCCGCTAAGCAGCACTGTGGCATAGCCCACTGCCGTGCTGGCATTGGGCGTAGTTTCGTTGCTGCCACGCAGTACCGTATCATATTGCGGTGCCGGCGGCGGTGCTGCCAATGCCGCTGCCGAGCAGAAGCTAACCGCTACGGCCAAGCCAAGAATATTTCTAACAACCATGTGTATCCCCTTCGAAGGTTGATGCCTCCATGATTATGGTTAACGCCGGGCGCATCATGGTCAACTGCGGCATGATTTACGGCCGGGCATCGGCTGAGCAACGCGGGATCAGAATTGGAAAGACGGGCACCCGGCCAAGCCGTGCTCCACCCCTTGCCACTGGTAATAAAGGTCAGTATTGCTGACCAAAATCGCGGCATTTTCCGCGGGCTTTTTAGGAATGATCATGGTTGCTGGCTTGCCGCCCGTCAGTCTGGATGACAAATATCGTTTTCGCGATGGCCGGGTGTTCATGTCGGGTGTGCAAGCCTTGGTCAGGCTGCCACTGGTGCAAAAATGGCGCGATACCGCTGCCGGGCTGAACACGGCGGGCTTTATCTCCGGCTATCGCGGTTCGCCGCTGGGCGGCTATGATCAGGAATTGTGGCGCGCCAAGAAATTCCTGAAAGAACAGGATATTCACTTCGTGCCGGGCATCAACGAAGAGCTGGGCGCCACCGCCGTGTGGGGCACCCAGCATGTGGCGTTGAACCCCACAGCCACCAAAGACGGCGTGTTTGGCATCTGGTATGGCAAGGGGCCGGGCCTTGACCGCGCCATGGATGTGCTCAAGCACGGCAACGCCGCCGGCACGTCCCAATATGGCGGCGTGCTGGCAATTGTGGGCGACGATCACGGCGCCAAATCCTCGACATTGCCGCACCAGAGCGACCATAATTTCCAAGCCGCGTTCGTGCCGTTCCTCAGCCCGTCAAGCGTGCAGGAATTTGTTGATTACGGCCTGCTCGGCATCGCCATGAGCCGTTTTGCCGGCACCTGGGTGGGCTTCAAGGCCACCGCCGACACGGTGGAAACCAGCGCCACCATCGATCTGGCTTACGAAAACCGCACCATCATCATCCCCGATTTCGAATTTCCCGATGGCGGCGTGCACATCCGCCCCGGCGACATCTGGCGTGAGGAAGACACGCGCCTGCAACGCTACAAGGGCTTTGCCGCCATGGCCTTTGCCAAGGCCAACGCCATCGACCGCGTGGTGTGGGATTCGCCGCGCCCGCGTCTGGGCATCGTATCGACCGGCAAGGCCTATGCCGACACGATGGAAGCCCTCAGCGAACTCGGCATCACCGAAAGCGTCGCCTCCGCCATCGGCCTCAAGGTCTACAAGGTCGGCATGCCATGGCCGCTGGAGCCCACCGGCATCCGCGCCTTTGCCGAGGGCCTGGAAGAAGTGCTGGTCATCGAGGAAAAGCGCGAATTCATCGAGCATCAGCTGAAATGGCAATTGTACAACTGGCGCGAATCCGTGCGCCCGCGCGTCATCGGTAAGAACGACGAGCGCGGCGAATGGCTGCTCAGCCCGGACAATGAGCTGACCCCCGGCGTGATTGCGCACGTGATCGCGGCGCGCCTGCAGCATTTCCACGACACGCCGCGCATCACCGCCGCGCTGGCCTTCTTCCGCGACCAGGCCGGCAAAGCCGCCGCCCACGAAACCCCGGTCAAGCGCAGCCCCTATTTCTGCTCAGGCTGCCCGCACAACACCAGCACCAAGCCGCCCGAGGGCCAGCGCGCCCTGGCCGGCATCGGCTGCCACATCATGGCGATGTGGATGGACCGCGCCGAAACCTTCACGCAAATGGGCGGCGAAGGCGTCACCTGGGTCGGCGAAGCGCCGTTCGTCAGCGAAAATCACGTGTTCGCCAATCTGGGCGACGGCACTTATTTCCACTCCGGCCTGCTCGCCATCCGCCAATCCATCGCGGCCGGCGTCAACATCACCTACAAGATCCTCTACAACGACGCCGTCGCCATGACCGGCGGCCAGAAGCACGACGGCGAAATCAGCGTCGATCAGATTGCGCAGCAGATGCTGGCCGAACACGCCAAGAAGGTCGTTATCCTCACCGAAGATCTCGCTCGCTACAAGGGCGTGGCCATCCCGGCCAGCGTGCGCCTGCTCGATCGCAGCGCCCTGCCCGCCATTCAGGACGAATTTGCCGCCACCCCCGGCTGCACCGTCATCATTTTCGACCAGACCTGCGCTGCCGAAAAGCGCCGCCGCCGCAAGCGCCAACAGATGGTCGATCCCGCCCGCCGCATCTTCATCAACACCGCCACCTGCGAAGGCTGCAGCGATTGTTCGGTGCAATCCAATTGCGTTTCGGTAGAGCCTGTCGAAACCGAATTTGGCCGCAAGCGCCGCATCAACCAATCCAGCTGCAACAAGGATTATAGCTGCGTGAAGGGCTTCTGCCCCAGCTTTGTCACGGTTGATGATGCCCAGGTGAAGAAATCCAAGGCGGATTTCGATCTTGAAGGCGTGGCCGAACCGCACCCGCCGGCGCCGGGTGCTGGCTACAACATCATGGTCACCGGCATCGGCGGCACCGGCGTGCTCACCGTGTCGGCCCTGCTCGGCACCGCCGCGCATATCGAGGGCCTGGCCAGCACGACCGCCGATATGGCCGGCCTCGCCCAAAAAGGCGGCGCCGTTTACAGCCATGTCCGCATCGCGGCATCGCCGAATGATCTGCTGTCGCCGCGCATCATGGCCGGCAGCGCCGATCTGGTGCTGGCCTGCGACGCGGTGGTCGCCGCCGACAAGCCGACCCAGACACTGATGGTGCCCAACCGCACCGCCGTGGTCGCCAATGCCGATATCGCCCCCACCAGCGATTTCGTGCGCAACCGCGATTTCGATTTCCGTACCGCCGCTGTCGAACGCGCCATCCGCAAGGCCGCCAACCCCAACGCCTGCGATTTCATTGCGGCTGATACCGTCGCCACCGCGCTGCTTGGCGATGCCATCGGCAGCAACATCCTGCTGATGGGCTATGCTTGGCAAAAGGGCCTGATCCCGCTGAAACGCCAGAGCATCGAAGCCGCCATCGAACTGAACGGCGTCGCCATCCCGTTCAACAAGAAGGCCTTTGCGCTTGGCCGCCTGCTCGCCACACGCCCCGACAAGGTGCTCGCCCTTGTTGAGGCCACACGCGGGCCGCAGCCGGAACCGCCAGCCACCACCCTGCCCGAAATGATCGCCAAGCGCGAAGCCGACCTGACCGCCTATCAGGATGCCGCCTATGCACAGCGCTTCACGGCCCAAGTCACCAAGGCCAGGGCCGCCGGCGGTGACGCCCTGGCCGAAGCCGTCGCCAAAAGCCTCTACAAGCTGATGGCCTACAAGGACGAATATGAAGTCGCCCGCCTCTACAGCGATGGCCGCTTCGAAGCGTCATATGCAGCCCAATTCAGCGGCGGCAAACCGCGCGTGTTGCTGGCGCCGCCGCTGATCAGCCGCCTTGATCCCGCCACCGGCCGCCCCAAGAAAATCAGCTTTGGCCCGTGGATTTTCAAGGCGTTCGCCGTGCTCGCCAAGTTCAAGGGCTTGCGCGGCAGCCGCCTCGATCCATTCGGCTACAGCGAAGAACGCCGCCATGAACGCGCTGACATCGCCGCCTATGAGGCCGACATCGAACGCCTCTGCACCGACGTGAACCCCGCCAACATCGGCCTGGCTCTCGCTATCGCCCGGCTGCCGATGGACGTGCGCGGCTTCGGCCCGGTGAAGGCCAAGGCGCGCGATGAAGTTGCGGTGCGCCGCGTGGCGTTGTGGGCGAAATGGCCGGGAATGGCAGCCCAAGCGGCGGCCTGAAGGATAGCGGGCGTGGCACCCCGCAGTAGATGCGGGGTTTGGCCAAGATGCCCGGTCAGCGCATATCCGGCAGGTGCTGGGCGGCCACACGCTTCATGGCCGCATAGCCGGCGGCATTGGGGTGAACGCCGTCGACGGTGAATTCGGGCCGCATTGCCCCGCCATCGGTGGCAAGCGCCGGGGTATAATCGATGAATTCAGCGCCTTCGCGCGTCACCAAGCCCTTCAGCAATTCGTTTGCGGCTTGGATGCGCGCAGCGACATTGGCCTGCTCGCGCCAGTAAATACGGTCCGCCGGCAGGATGCTGCCGACGAACAGCTTGATGTCGTGTTGCTTGGCCAGCGCGATCATCATCTGGACATTGCCGGCAAGGCTTTTCAGATCGAGCGCACCATCATTTCCCGCGATATCGTTGGTACCGGTCAGAACATGGATGTAGCGCGGTTGCAATGCAATTGCATCCTGCTGGAACCGCAACAGGATCTGGGCCGAAGCCTGCCCGGCGATGCCGCGGCCCACCCGGCCGCGGGCGAAGAAATCCGGATCGGCGGCTGGCCAGCCCTGGATAATGGAGCTGCCGATGAACACGCCCTTGGGCCGCACTCCAGCCGAGCGCAAGCGCTCATTGTCCGCGCGGTAGCGGCACAGCCACGCCCAGTCTGCCGGCGGACGAACGCGCCCGGGCCGCCCGGCCGGCTGCCCAACGGTCTTGCAGGCGTCCACAGCCGGAGCCGCTTCCTGCGCCGGTTCCTGCGCCGGTTCCTGCGCTGCCAGCGATGTGCCGGCCATCACCAGCGTAAACGCAGCAAGTGCCGCCAACGCACAGCGTTGCAGGCTGGTCGCGTTGCGGCGACGGGGGAAAACAACATGCATGGCAGCGAGGGTCTTTCATCCACCGCGCGCCGTCAAGTGTGGGGAGAAACGCGGTTCCCCTGGCTGTCATGCTGGCGAGGGCCAGCATCCATCAGAATTCGAATACCCATGATGCCAAAAGCAGCGCCGGCTGCACAGTGGATGCTGGCCTTCGGCAGCGTCCACTGTGCATTTGCCGGGCGAGCGCGCACGAAAACGGATGCGAGTGGGGCAGCGCCCCGGCCGCGCGCGGCCACTCAATCGATATCGAGTGCGAAGCAGCCGTTCTTGGCGATTTCCAGGGTCTTGCAACCGTCCATGGCCTTGTCGCGGGTGGGAAAGCTGCCGACTTGCAGGCGGTAATTGCTGCCGAACTTGCCGAAATGCGGATTGAGGCCCTTGGTGGCGCTGCGGTTGGCCGCGGCGAGTTTGGTCCAGGCCTGCTGAGCGGTTTTCTGGTTGGGGTAAGTGCCAAGCTGGATGCGCCAACCGGTTTCCCGTGGCGGCGGCGGCGGGGCTTTCTTCTTGGGTTCGGGCTTGGGCTTTGGCTCCGGTTTGGGCGGTGTTTTTTCGGCCAGCCGCACCGACACCGGCGGCCGCACGGGCGCCGCGGCCAGAACCGGCGGCGGGGTGTCGGCTGTTTCCGGCGGCGCTGATCCCATCGCGGCCTGGCCGACGGTATCTGGGCCCGGCCCATTGCCGGCAGCCTGGCCAGCGGCCTGCCCAGCGGCCTGTAAAGCTGCGGCGTTGAGCGCGGCGGTGCTGCTGGCGCCGGGGGCGCGATCCGGCGGCGACCCGGCGGCGGCAATCACCATGACCGGCGGCGGCGGCGCGCCGGGCGCATCGAGCGGCGGCGGCAGGATCGCCGATTGAAACTGGCTGGGCACACCGCTGCCATTGGCCAGAGCGGTGGCGATCTGCCAGCCGTTGGCGCGGTCCAGCGGCGCGATGGCCTGCGATAGCTCATTGAGGGCCTTGGTGGCTTCGGGCAGCCCCTGGGCGGCGGCACGCACCAGATAGGCATAGGCCAACGGCATGGATTTTGCCGCGCCGTCGCCGTTCCAGTGCACGATGCCCAGCACATATTGCGCCCGCATCTCGCCGCGATCGGCGGCGGATTTCAGCCAGCGCACCGCTTCGGCCTTTTCGGTGGCCTGAAACAGCAAGATACCCAGATTGGCCTGCGCCGGCAGATGTGATTTCACGGCGGCGCGGCGATACCAATCGCGGGCATTCGCCTTGTCCTGCACCACGCCGCGACCCAATTTATAGGCCTGGCCCATGTTGAACATGGCATCGGCATCGCCGTCTTGCGCAAATGGCTGCCACATGTTGACGGCGGCATCCCATTTGCCAGCGCGCCACAATTCTACGCCTTCGCGAACCGATGGCTGCGGCGGGGTGGCCCGCGCCGGGGCAGCGGCGGCCGGGCGGCTGGACCGCTTGCCCTTTTTCTTCTTGCGGGATGCGGCAAGCGCCGGGTCCCCGGCCACCAGGGCCAGCACCAGCAACGCGCCAATCGCCCGCAACCCAATCGGTTTCAACACTGCCAAACCAACTCTCCGCCTTTTATCGTGATGCGCACCCGGCCAAATGTCGGCAGGCCGTCGAATGGCGTGTTGCCAGCGCCTTCGAACGCCCGGCCATCGATACGCCAGGGTGCGTGTTCATCAAAGACCACAAGGTCGGCGGGCGCGCCCAGTTGCAGCGTTCCGGCGACCAGACCAAAGCGGCGGGCCGGATTCCAGCTGAGCATGGCGATCAGGCGCGGCAAATCAATCACGCCGTCACGCACCAGGCCCAATCCCAGCGCCAGCAACGTTTGCGCGCCGGCCATGCCGGCGCGGGCATCGGCAAAGGGCTGGCGCTTGTCTTCCTGGCTTTGCGGATCATGGCCGGATGCCAGGATATCGATGATGCCGCTGCGCACCCCTTCGATGGCGGCCAGCCGGTCGCGTTCATCGCGCAGCGGCGGCGACAGCCGCGCAAAGCTGCGAAAGCCCGACACCGCCATGTCGTTGAGCAGCAGATGCGCCGGCGTGATGCCGGCCGTTACGTCCACGCCGGCGTGACGGGCGGCGGCCACGGCTGCCAGCCCTTCGGCGGTGGTGACCTGGCGAATATGCAAGGCCGCGCCCGTGGCCTGCGCCAGCCGGCAATCGCGCGTGATCGCCATCGCCTCGGCAAAGGCCGGTGCGGCAGCCAGCCCGAGCCGCGTGGCATATTCGCCGGCCGTGGCCACCGCGCCCGCAGTCAAGGCCGGATCTTCGGCGTGGGCAACCACCGTCAGCCCAAAGGCGCGGGCATAAGCCAGCAGCCGGTGCATGACCCGCGCATCGGCGATCGCGCCGCGCCCGGTGGCCACGCCAACCGCGCCCGCCGCTTGCGCCAGGCCGATTTCGGCCAGTTCCTCGCCCAGCAGCCCGCGCGTTGCCGCCGCCAGCGGATGCACCCACACGTCAGGCTTGCCCGATCCTTGCGCATAGGCAACCAGCGCCGGGTCATCAAGCGGCGGCGATTGATCGGGCATCAGCACCACCCGCGTGATGCCGCCGGCATGGCAGGCCGGCGGATGCGCGCGAAACACGCCGACATCGATGATGCCCGGCGCCACCACCAGCCCACGCGCATCGATGTGCACGGCGTGGCTGGGCGGTTCGAATTGGCCGATGCTGGCGACCACCCGGTCCTGCAGCAATATGGTGGCGACGCCGTCGTGGCCGCTGGCCGGGCAGATAACGCGGCCGCCCGTAATGGCAATGGGCTGGGGTGCAATCATGACCAGCCGGCAATCCCGCGCCGCCGGCGGGTGATCACATCCAGGCAGGCCATGCGCACGGCCACGCCATATTCCACCTGCTCGGTCACCGCGCTGCGGGCGATATCGTCGGCGATCGCGCCTTCAATCTCCACACCGCGGTTCATCGGGCCGGGGTGCATGACCAGCACATCGCTGGCCGCCCGCGCCAATCGTGCTTCGGTCAGGCCATAAAACCGGAAATATTCGCGCGGGCTGGGCACATAGGCGCCGGCCATGCGCTCGGTTTGCAGGCGCAGCATCATCACCACATCAGCGCCGTCCAGCCCGGCATCCATATCGGTAAAGCTGGTGACGGCATAGCCATCCAGGCCATCAGGCAGCAGCGTGGGCGGTGCCACCGCCCGCACCTCGGCGCCCAAGCTGGCCAACAGCTGAAAATTCGAACGGGCAACGCGGCTGTGCAATATATCCCCGCAAATTGCCACGCGCAGGCCGGCAATGCGGCCCTTGCGCCGCCGGATCGTCAGCGCATCCAGCAGCGCCTGCGTGGGGTGTTCGTGGCGGCCATCGCCGGCATTCAATACCGGGCAATCGACCTTTTCCGAAATCAGTTGCACCGCGCCCGATGAGGCATGGCGGATTACGATCATGTCCGGATGCATGGCATTGAGCGTCAACGCGGTATCGAGCAGCGTTTCGCCCTTTTTCAGGCTGGAGCCCGAAATGCCGAGATTGACCACGTCAGCGCCCATGCGCTTGCCGGCGATTTCAAAGCTGAGCAGTGTGCGGGTGCTGTTTTCAAAAAACGCATTGATCTGCGTCAGACCGCGCAGCCGATCGGCGTGACGGGCCGGCGCCGAACGATTGGTTTCGATCCATTGTTCGGCTTCGTCGAGCAGAAAGACGATTTCCCACGGCTTCAGCGCCGCGATGCCGAGCAGATGCGCGTGCGGAAACGCGGGCGCGCCGTTGGGCAAGATTGCGGCGGAGGGGGCGCTGTCCATCGCCGCAACCCCTATCGCTGGCAGCAGCGTCGGGCAACCCTGCAGTAAGCCGCGCGGCACAGTCCGGTTGCTGCAACCGGGGCTGCGCAGTAAAGCTCGCGGCCATGGCGCGAAGCAATCCCCCCGGCTGGACTCCCAAATGGGTCATCGTCATCGCCTTTTACAACGAGGAACGCTTCATCGCGCCCACAATCGCTTGCGCGCTGGCGCAGGACCGCACCGACATCATGCTGGTGTGCGTTGACAACGGCTCCAGCGACGGCAGCGCGGCGCTGGTGGCAGCAGCCATCGCCGGGCACAGCCGCGCCATGCTGGTGAGCGAAA
Organism: Sandarakinorhabdus sp.; assembly: GCF_040398645.1. GTDB lineage: Bacteria > Pseudomonadota > Alphaproteobacteria > Sphingomonadales > Sphingomonadaceae > Sandarakinorhabdus. Next base: position 11,752 of record NZ_JBBATR010000014.1, on the reverse strand, counting down.
CCGCGCCAGGCCACACCTGCGCGCTGCGCCGGGGCACGGCGATTGCCCGCGAGCTGGGCGCCAGCAACATCGCCTATTGGGATGCAGACACATATTATCCGCCGCATTACATCAGCCGCGCCGATGCCTTACTGGGCGATGACCAGCGCATTGTTGGTTGCCAGGCGTTCGATATCTATGGCGACGGCAATTCCTTCAAAAACCGCGTGATCCGCCGCCGCATGGCGATCACCGCCAGTCTGCTCACCGGCCAGGGCCACACAGGTACCTTCGGGCAGTGTTTCCGGCTCAGCCCGCTGCTGGCGGCCGGCGGCCCCAAAAGCGATGCGTGGCCCTTTGTGCTCTATGACCATGAATTGATCCACCGCATGTGCAAGCAGGGCCGGCTTACCCACGCTGCCGATCATGTGTGCTGGCCAGCGCCGCGCCGCATCCAGAACAGCCATGTGCGCTGGAACCTGACCGAGCGGCTGCTCTATGCCCTCACGCCGTTTGCCGTGAAGGACTGGTTTTTCTACCGCTTTCTTGGTCCCCGGCTGCGCGCGCGCGGCATGTTCGAAGCTGGCCTGCGCATCCGCGATTGGGAATAGCGTCACGCGGCTGCAACATCGCTGCGGCATGCAGGCGGCATGATCCTGCGCCCGCTCACCCTCCTCGCCCTTTTTCTTGCTGCGCCGGCCCGCGCTGCGCCGGTGGTGATGATCGCCATCGATGGCCTGCGCCCGGTCGAATGGCAGCGGCGGGACAATGGGCTTGATCTGCCAGCCTTGCGCGGCCTCGCCGCCGGCGGCACCGGCGCGGCGGTGACCGGCGTGCTGCCCACCGTCACCTATCCCAGCCACGCCACCTTGATGACCGGCACGGCACCGCGGCGCCATGGCATCGCCAACAATCTCACCTTCGATCCGCTGCGCCGCAACAACGAAGGCTGGTATTGGTATGCCAGCGATGTGCAGGCACACACCTTGTGGCAGGCCGCTGTTGGCGGCGGCAAGCGGGTGATCAACGTGCATTGGCCGACCAGCGTTGGCCTGTCCGGCCTGGCCGCCAATCTGCCGCAAATCTGGCGCACCGGCACGCCGGATGATGACAAATTGATCGCGGCGCTGGCCACGCCCGGCCTGCCGGCTGCGCTGGTTGCCGAAGCCGGGCCTTATCCGCCCGGCATCGACGAATCCATTGCAGCCGATGAAGCCCGCGCTGCCCATGCCATCGCGCTCATCCGCCGCACCCAGCCGGATTTCGCCACGGTGTATCTGACCGCGTTCGATCATGAGCAGCACGAAGCCGGGCCGGACAGCGCAGCGGCGCGGGCGATATTGGTGCGCATCGATGCCGCCGTTGGCAAGATCGTGGCAGCGGCGCGGGCCGTTGATCCGCAAACTCTGGTGGTGATCGTGTCCGATCACGGCTTTGCCGCCACCAGCCGCACCACCAATTTGTTTGCGCCGTTCATCAAGGCCGGCCTGATCCGCCTGACCGCCGATGGCACCGGCATCGCCAGCTGGGATGCCATCCCATGGACGGCGGGCGGCAGCGCGGCCATTCGGCTGGCCCGGCCGGGTGATGCGGCGCTGACAGCGCGCGTTGCCGCGGTGCTGGCGCAAGCCGCGCGAGATCCAGATGCCGGCATCGACCGTGTGCTGGACAGCGCCGCCATTGCAGCGGCCGGCGGCAGCGCCGATGCCGCCTTCTGGGTGAACTGCAAGCCGGGTTGGCTGATGGGCAATCGTCTGGCGGGCGCAGGCCCAATGATTGTGCAAGGCGAACCGACCACGACGCACGGCATGCACGGCTATTTCCCCGATGTGCCCGCCATGCGCGCCAGCCTGATCGCCAACGGGCCGGGAATTGCCGCCGGCAAGGATCTGGGGGTGATCGACATGCGCAGCATCGCGCCGGCTGTCGCCGCCAGGATCGGCGTCAAATTGCGCGATGCAGAATTGCCGCCAGCGTTCTGACCCCTCCAAAACAGCCGGGTGCGCAGCGCGCCGGCTGCGTTCATGCTGCCGCCAAAGGGAGACCGGCGATGCAGCTGAACTGGAGCGATGACGACCTGGCGTTTCAAGCCGAGGTTCGTGAGTTTCTGGACAATGAACTCACGCCCGATCTGCGCGCGGCAACTGCGGGCATGACCAGCGTCTATGCGCCGCCGCACATTGCGCTGGCCTGGCAGAAAAAACTCCACGCCAAGGGCTGGGTGGCGCCAAGCTGGCCGGTTGCCGATGGCGGCTGCGATTGGTCGGTGGCGCGCCGCTATATTTTTGCGCGCGAAACCACCATGGCCGGCGCGCCGCCGCTGTCTCCGATGGGGCTGGGGATGTGCGGGCCGGTGCTGCTGCATTATGGCAGCGAAGCGCAGAAACAGCGGTTCCTGCCGCCGATGCTGGCTGGCGATGAATTCTGGTGCCAAGGCTATAGCGAGCCCAATTCAGGCTCCGATCTGGCATCGCTGCAGATGAAGGCCGAACGGGACGGCGATGATTTCATCTGCACCGGCGCCAAGATCTGGACGACACACGCTCATCATGCCGACTGGATTTTCTGCCTGGTGCGCACTAGCCGCCTGCAAAAGCCGCAACTGGGCATCACGTTCTTGCTGATCGACATGAAATCCCCCGGCGTGACCGTGCGGCCGATCATTTCGCTATCGGGCGAACATGTGCAGAATCAGGTGATGTTCGATGGCGTGCGGGTGCCGGCAGCCAATGTGGTGGGCCAGATCGATGATGGCTGGACGGTGGCCAAATATCTGATGGAGTTCGAACGCGGCGGCCACGCCTATGCCCCCGGCATGGTGCAGCGTGTTGCCACCCTGCAGCGGCATCTGGCCGAGGCGCAGCTGCCCGTCACCATGAACGGCCGCATCGCGGGCCTGCGCATGGAAATCGAAGCGCTGGATGCGCTGGAACTGCAATTCAACGCCGGGCTATCAAATGGCGCAGCACCCGGCCCGATGGCGAGCGCGCTGAAAATCCTCGGCACTGAACTCAGCCAGCGCCTGACCGAACTGGAAGTCGAAGCCGCCCTGCCCTACGCCCCGGCCTATCAACCGCACCTGACCCTGCCCGGCGGCGCGGTGCCGGATTACACGGCGCCGACCGATGGCCAAGGTCAGACTTGGGGTGTCGGCCCGGCATGGGCAGCCAAAGCCCTGCCCAAATATTTCAACGACCGCGCCGGATCAATCTATGCCGGGACCAACGAAATCCAGCGCGGCATCCTGTGGCAATATCTGGCGCGCCGGAACAGCTGATCAATTGCCGCTGAACTGTCCGGGGCGCTTTTCGCGAAATGCTATCAGCGCTTCGGCAAAGTCCGCACTTTGGGTGGCCAGCAGCCATTGATCGGCATCAGCGTGCAGTATGGCTCCATCCAGCGCGTGCGCAACGGCGTTGATGCTGCGCTTGATCATCTGCACTGCCAGCGGCGGCAGCCCGGCCAATTCGCTCGCCAGCGCCAGCGCGCGCGCATCCAGCTCGGCGGCTGGCACCACCTCATCGACTAGACCCCAACCGTAAACCATATCGGCATCCAGCAGCGCGCCGGTCATGACCATGCGCTTGGCACGCGCCGGGCCGATCAGCGCCACCAGCGGCCCCAGCGCATTCCACATCAGGTTGATGCCGATCTTCACTTCGCCATAGCCAAGCCGTGCGCCCGTGGCCGCCAGCCGGAAATCGCAGGCCGTGGCCATGCACATCGCGCCGCCCGTGGCCACACCCTGCAGGGCACAAATGGTCGGTTGATCAATGCCCATTAGCGCGCGCATCACCCGCGCGCCCAGCTGCGCACTGCGCCGCGCCAGCGCCAGCGGCGCCGGATCGGCCAGCCGCGCCTGCATGTCGCTGATATCGGCACCCACGGAAAAATCACTGCCTTCGCCGCGCAGCACCACGGCGCGCACATCGGCCCGGCCGCGCAGATCGTCGGCAATGCGTTCGATATCGCCGAGCATGGCCTGGGTCAGCGCATTGCGGCGCTCAGGGCGGTTCAGGCTGATGATGGCGACGGCGCCGTTCATATCCAATGTGATCATATCAACATTCCACCACGTTGACAGCCAGCCCACCCTGACTGGTTTCCTTGTATTTGTGGCTCATATCCACACCGGTTTGGCGCATGGTTTCAATCACTTCATCCAGGGTGACGCGCCCTTGCCCCGGCCGGTGCAGCGCCAGCCGGGCGGCATTGGCGGCCTTTACCGCGCCGATGGCGTTGCGTTCGATGCACGGGATCTGCACCAGCCCGCCCACCGGATCGCAGGTCAGCCCCAGATTATGCTCCATGCCGATTTCGGCCGCATTCGCCACCTGCTGCGGGCTGGCATTCCAAATCGCCGCCAATCCGGCTGCTGCCATCGAACAGGCCACGCCCACTTCGCCCTGGCAGCCCATTTCCGCACCCGAAATCGATGCGCGCTGCTTGTAGAGCAGGCCGATCGCGCCCGCGGTCAGCAAAAAGCGCCGCTGCTGCGCGGTGGTTTCGCAATAATGGCGCATCACCGCCGGGATGATGCCGGCCGCGCCATTGGTGGGCGCTGTCACCACCTGCCCGCCGGCGGCATTCTCCTCGTTGACCGCCATCGCATAGACATTGAGCAGATCGAACAATCGCTCCGGCTCGTTGCGGCTGCGGCCGTCCTGCACCTGCCGCCACAGTTGCGGTGCGCGCCGCTCCACCTTCAGCCCGCCGGGCAGGATACCAGATGTGGTCAAGCCGCGATCGATGCAGGCCATCATCACCGCTGCGATGCGGTCCAGCCCCAGCAAGGTTAGCTCAGGCGGCCGCATCGCCGCTTCGTTGGCGAGGATGATGGCATCAAAGGCCAGGCCCAGTCGCTGCGCAACCTCCAGCAGATCGGCCGCGCTGCCAAATGGATGCGGCACCGCGGCGCCCGCCGAGACTCGATCATCGTCTGCCGCCTGTTCCAATTGGCGGCGGCTTGCAATGAAGCCGCCGCCGGTGGAATACCAATCCTGCGCCAGCAAAACCGCATCGCCGTGCACCACCACCACCTGCATGGCATTGGGATGCAGCAGATCGCGTGTGTCATAATCGAGCCGGATATCGGCGTCCGGCGCGAAGTGCACCGTGCGCCCCTCCACCTGCAATCGGCCGCCGCTGTGCAGCGCCGCCAGATCAAGCTCCGCCGCCGCCATGTCGATGGTTTCGGGCTCATGGCCCAGCAGGCCAAGCGCGGCGGCGCGCAGCGTGCCGTGGCCATGGCCGGTAAAGGCCAGGCTGCCCTGCAAGGTCACCACCAGCCGCGCGCCGGCTGGCCAATCCTGCGCTGCCAGGCTGCGGCGCACGCGGCCGCCGATGCGCATCGGCCCCACGGTGTGTGAACTGGATGGCCCCACCCCCACCCGGAACATGTCGAGCACCGATAACATCCGCAGCACCCTGCCCCAGCGGCGTGTGCGTCGCAACCGGCCAGCCGGCAAAATTGTCCTGCCGCAATGCCCAGCCTGTGCAGCGCCGGCCGGCCAGCCTAAACTATCCCTATGGACACCGTAGTGATCGATCAGGCCAGCCGCATGCTGGCCCATGAAGCCAGCGATGCCCGCCTGCGCCAGGCCCGCGCCGGGCAGGTGGCGGACGGCTGGGACGTAATCGAAGCAGCCGGCCTGCCGCTGGCATTGGCGGCTGAATATTCAGCAGAAACGGATGGTCTGCCGGGGCTTGGCGCTGCCACCATCTTGGCCATTGCCCGCGCCCATGGCCGGGTGGGGGCGCCGTGGCCGCTGGCCGAAGCAATGACAAACCCGATATTCCCGCGCACGCATTGGCTGGCGGCGCTGGCGGCGGCGGAGATTGCCGGGCTGTGCGAGACGGTGCTGGCGCTGACGCTGGATTGGACCCAGACCCGCCAGCAGTTCGGCAAGCCCTTGTCCAAAAACCAGGCGGTACAGCATAGTCTTGCCCAGATGGCGGCCGAAACGGCAGCAGCGGGCGCGGCGGTTGGGCTGGCGGGGCTTGGATTGGGGCTGGCACTTTCCAGTTCGGACGAGGCGATGGTGGCCGCAGCCAAGGCCCGCGCCAGCGAAGCGGCCGGCGTGGTGGCGGCGCTGGCCCATCAATTGCACGGCGCCATTGGCGTGACGGAAGATTATCGCCTGCAACTGTTCACCCGCGCCTTGTGGCAGCGGCGCGACACGGCGGGCAGTGAGCATCTATGGCATCAGCAACTTGGCGCCGACGTGCTGAAGTGTGGCAGCCTGTGGCGGCTGGTCACCGACGAGCCGCTGGGCGATACGGCTGAGACCGCCAGCACCGGCGACCGCTTCCGCTTCCCGGTCGTGGCCGAAACGGCCGCGCATGCGGCGCTGCGGGCGCAAGTGCGCAGCTTTCTGGCCGACGAAAATCTCTACGCCCTGCCGCCCGAAATCCGCGCTCACAGCTGGAACGGCCACAGCCCGGAATTCAGCCGCAAGCTCGGCGCACGCGGCTGGCTGGGCATGACCTGGCCCAAGGCCCTTGGCGGCCATGAAAACAGCGCGCTCGAGCGGCTGGTGGTGATCGAGGAGTTGCTGGCGGCGGGCGCGCCCGTCGCGGCCCACTGGATCGCGGATCGCCAGACCGGCCCGCTCCTGCTCAAATATGGCACGCCGGCGCAGCAGGCCGCGCTGCTGCCCGCCATCGCCCGCGGCGAGGCCTTTGCCTGCATCGGCATGAGCGAGCCCGGCTCCGGTTCCGATCTTGCCGCCCTCACCACCCGTGCCGATCCGGTGCCCGGCGGCTGGCGCGTGTCCGGCACCAAGCTGTGGACCACCTATGCCCACAAGGCGCACTGGATGATCCTGCTGTGCCGCACCCAGCCCGGTGAACGCCATCATGGCCTGTCGCAACTGCTTGTCGCAATGGACAGCCCAGGGATCACCATCCGGCCCATCATCGATCTGATGGGCGATCATCATTTCAACGAAGTGCATTTCGACAATGTGTTCGTCCCTGCCGACGCGCTTGTCGGCCGCGAAGGCGATGGCTGGGCGCAGGTCATGTCCGAACTCGCCTTCGAACGCTCCGGCCCGGAACGCTTCCTGTCCACCCTCGTCCTGCTCGAAGCGCTGGTCACGGCGCTCGGCCCCGATGCACCGCCGGCCGCGCACCCGGCGATCGGCCGCGCCGCCGCCCACCTGATGGTGCTGCGCCTGATGGCGCGCGGCATGGCCTTCCTGCTTGAACAGGGCGAGGACCCGGCGCTGGAGGCGGCCATGGTCAAGGATCTCGGCGCCAGCTTCGAACAATCCATCCCCGAGCTTGCCCGCGCCCTGCTGCCCCATGTGCCCCCCGATCGCCTGACCCCCAGCCTCCTTGCTACAATCGCAACCACCACCGCCATCGCCCCCATGGTCTCCCTGCGCGGCGGCACCCGCGAGATCCTTCGCGGCATCATCGCGCGCGGGTTGGGCGTGCGGTGAGGGCCTGTCCTACAGTGCCAAAGCCTGTCATCATCCCAGTGCCCGCTAGGCTGACCTCAAGCTTGACTGGGGACGCGGGCCAGCATCGGCGGCAGGCCCCTGAAAATTCCTCTGTACAGGATGAATCGTCCAAACTGGAAAAACTGAAAACCGCCGAGTCGGGACGCAGCGGCCGACAGGCAAATTCATGAAAAGGCGCAGGAAATTGAAATGACCGACCATGTTCTTTACCAACGCGATGGCCAAATCGTCACGCTGACGCTGAACCAGCCGGAACTGCGCAATCCGGTGTCGGATGACGACATGGTCGATGCGATCCTGGCGGCGCTGGTGCGCTTGGAAAATGATCCTGATGCCCGTGTTGCCATCCTGACAGGCGCCGGCAGCGCCTTTTCATCGGGCGGCAATCTGCGGAAGATGGCCAGCGGTGAAGGGCTTGCCAGCGCCAGCCCGGTCCAGACCCGCCGCAACTACCTGACCGGCATCCAACGGCTGCCGCGCGCCTTTGCAGCGCTGGAGGTGCCCATTGTGGCGGCCGTGAACGGCGCGGCCATCGGCGCGGGCTGCGATCTGACCTGCATGTGCGACATCCGCATCGCCGGCCAGAGCGCCAAATTCGCCGAAAGCTTCGTGAAACTGGGCATCATCCCCGGCGATGGCGGCGCCTGGCTGCTGCCCTATGTGGTCGGCCACGCCAAGGCCGCCGAACTTGCGCTGACCGGTGACATGATCGATTCGGGCGAAGCGCTGCGCATCGGGCTGGTCAGCCGCGTGGTGCCCGATGCCGATTTGCTGGACGCCGCCCGCGCCATCGCGCTGCGCATCGCCGCCAACCCGCCCCAGGCGGTGCGCATGACCAAACGCCTGCTCTGGGAAGCCCGCACTGCCAGCCTGGACACGGTGCTGAACATGTCAGCGGCGATGCAAGCGCTGGCCCACACCACAGACGACAACCGCGAAGCCATGACGGCGTTTCTGGAAAAGCGCCCGCCAAGCTTTTCAGGCCGCTGAGCCGGCGCGATCAGCCGATCACGCCGTCAGCCCGCAACGCGTCCACATCGTCCCGCCCCAGCCAATCGCGCAGCACCTCATCCGCATCCTCCCCCATGCGCGGCGGCGGGCGGCGCATGGTGGTGGGGGTGGCGGAGAATTTGCCCGGAAACGCTACGCTGGGGATGGTGACACCATCATCGCGCAGGAATTCATGCACCGTTCCCCGCGCCGCCACGAACGGATCGGCGAACACTTGTGCGATGCTGTTCACCGGCCCGGCTGGCACGCCGGCGGCCACCAGCCGGTCGATCAGCGGCAGGCCGGGCTGGTCGGCCACCAGCCGCTGCACTTCGGC
>NZ_JBBATR010000014.1:0-2880 GCF_040398645.1 Sandarakinorhabdus sp. | reverse complement strand
TCGATCTGCTGGCCTTCGCCCGTCGCCTCGGCATGGCGCAGCGCCGCCAGGATCGATATGGCGGCATAAAGCCCGGTGCCGATATCTGCCATCGCCACGCCGGCGCGCAGCGGCCCGCCGCCTTCCTCGCCGGTGACGGACATGAAGCCGCCCATACCCTGCGCCACGAAATCATAGCCGCCGCGCGCTGCATACGGCCCGGTTTGGCCAAAGCCGGTGACCGAACAATAGACCAACGCCGGCTTGATGCTGCGCAAAGTCTCCCAATCCAGCCCGTACTTCACCAGGCCGCCCACCTTGAAATTTTCGACCACGATATCGGCTTGGCGCGCCAGATCGCGCAGCAGGGCCTGGCCATCCGGGTGGGTGAAATCCACGGCAATGCTGCGCTTGTTGCGATTGGCCGCCAGATAATAGGCCGATGTGCCGATCTCGTCCGCGCCGTCCACACCCTTCAGAAACGGCGGCCCCCACGCGCGGGTATCATCGCCGCGGCCCGGCACCTCCACCTTCACCACATCAGCGCCCAGATCGGCCAATGTTTGCGTGCACCACGGCCCGGCCAGCACCCGCGACAGATCAAGGACACGGATACCGGCAAGCGCCGACGGCGAAACATTATCAATCATCGCGCATCGCTACCGCCAAATTGCTGCCGATGCCAGTTTGCGCTGGTCGTCCCGGCATCCGGTCAAGCCCGTTCAAAGATCGCCGCCAGCCCCTGCCCGCCGCCGATGCACATGGTTTCCAGGCCAAAACGCCCGCCGCGCCGCTGCAATTCGTGGCACATTGTGGCCAGGATGCGCCCGCCAGTGGCGCCGATCGGGTGACCCAGGCTGATGCCCGAGCCATTGACGTTCAGCCGGTCCGGATCGTGCCAGCCCCAGCCTTTGAGCACGGCCAGCACTTGCGGCGCGAAGGCTTCGTTCAATTCGACCAGATCGAGATCGTCCCAGCCCATGCCAGTTCGCGCAAACAGCCGCTCCACCGCCGGCACCGGGCCGATGCCCATGCGGCTGGGATCGCAGCCGGCTGCGGCCCAGCCCGTCAGCCACGCCATCGGCGTCAGCCCCAGCGGCGCCAGCAGCTCTTCGGCCACCACCAGGCAAGCCGATGCGCCGTCATTCTGTTGGCTGGCATTGCCCGCCGTCACGACGCCGCCCGCATCAATGGCGCGCAGCAGGCCCAGATTTTCGGGCGTCGCATCGGCGCGAATGCCTTCATCCTTGGCAAATATGGCTGGCGGTCCTTTTTTCTGTGCGATTTCCACTGGCACCAATTCGGCATCAAATTTGCCGTCCGCCCAGGCCTGCGCAGCGCGCTGGTGGCTTTGCGCGGCATAGGCATCGCAGGCTTCGCGGTTGATATCATAATCCTTCGCCAGATTGTTGGCGGTTTCGATCATGCCGGAAATCACGCCATAGCGGGCGATCGGCTGGCTCATCACACGGCCGCGCACCAGCCGATCATGGAAAGTCGTGCTGCCCATGCGCGCGCCGCTGCGATGATCGATGCTGTAATATTCAACCTGGCTCATGCTTTCGACGCCGCCGGCCACCACGATATCGGCAGCGCCGGTTTGCACACGCATCGCGGCATCGATCACCGCCTGCAGGCCGCTGCCGCAGCGCCGATCCAGCGACACACCCGGCACCGATTCCGGCAATCCCGCCGCCAGCCAGCTCCAGCGCGCCACGCACGGCGCTTCGCCATTGGGGTAACCATGCGCGAACACCACATCATCGACCCGCGCTGGATCAATGCCGGTGCGTGCCATCAACGCCTTCAGAACGATCGCGCCCAGCTCCCCAGCCGGCAGGCTGGCCAAGGCCCCGCCAAACCGGCCGACCCCGGTGCGGATCGGCGATACAATAGCTGCACGGCGCATCAGTTTTTCTCCCGCATCATGGCTTTGGCCACAATCGTCTGCTGAATTTGGCTGGTGCCCTCATAAATTCGGAGCAGGCGCACATCACGATAGAAACGCTCGACCTTGTATTCGGCCATATAGCCAGCGCCGCCGTGCACCTGCACCGCCCGGTCAGCGATCCGCCCAACCGCTTCGCTGGCATGCAATTTGAGCACCGAACATTCGCGGGCGCTGGCCTGTCCGGCATCAAAACGCGCCGCCGTGCGCTCCAGCAGCGCCTCGGTGGTCAGCCGGTCAACCTCCATGTCGGCCAACATGGCCTGCACCAGCTGGAAATCGCCGATGCGCTGCCCGAATTGCTGGCGCTCCACGGCGTAACTCAGGCTCATTTCAATCAGCCGGTCGGCCATGCCCAGCGCGACTGCTGCAATATGGATGCGGCCGCGGTCCAGCACCTTCATGGCGGTGCGAAAGCCCTGGCCCGGCACGCCGCCGATGATGCTCGATGCCGGCACCATCACGTCCTCCAGGATGACATCACAGGTCTTGGCGCCGCGCTGCCCCATCTTGCGGTCGGGCTTGCCCAGCGAAATGCCCTTGCTGTCAGCTGGCACGATGAAGGCGCTGATACCCGCTGCGCCTTTCACGCCCGCTTCGGTGCGCGCCATAAGCGTGAACACTGTGGCGCGCGGCGCGTTGGTGATATAGCGTTTGGTGCCGTTGATCCGGTAATGATCGCCCTCCAGCACCGCCGAGCAGCGCAGCGAGGCGGCATCCGATCCAGCCCCCGGCTCGGTGAGGGCGAAGCTGGCGATGGCTTCGCCGGTGGCAAAGCGCGGCAGCCACTCTTCCTTCTGCGCAGCGGTGCCATCGATCATGATGCCCTGGCTGCCGATGCCCACCGTGGTGCCGATCAGGCTGCGGAAGGTGATGCTGGCCCGGCACAGCACCCGCACCAACGCCGCTTCCTCGGCCATGGTCAGGCCCAGCCCGCCATGGCTTTGCGGGAT
>NZ_JBBATR010000013.1:37592-53973 GCF_040398645.1 Sandarakinorhabdus sp. | reverse complement strand
ATCGGGGCATCCTTGGTCAAATCAACCGGTGTCGGCGCGGTCGGATCGGCCAGCGGAGGAAGCTTGTCTGGTTCGTTCATGGCGCAGCTTTACTGCGCAGCGGCATGACTTGGCAAATCAGCTGGGCAATTCGCGCGAATTGCCACGGCACTGGCGATTGCACGCCGGCTGGCTTTGCGCCATTCAGCACGGATGATCACATCGCTGTTGTTGTTCTGCGGCTCGCGGGCTGGCCACCATCCGGCGCATGCCGAACTGGCCGCAGGCCTGGGCCGATTGTGCGCAGCGCAAGGTATCACGCTGGTGTATGGCGGCGGCCGGGTCGGCCTGATGGGCATTGCGGCGCGCGCGACACTGGCGGCTGGCGGCCGCGTGGTCGGCATCATCCCGCGCCTGCTGATGACCAGCGAAATCGCCCAGGACGGTCTTGATGCGCTTCATGTTGTGGAGACATTGCATGAGCGCAAGGCCATGATGCACGCGATGGCCGATGCAATCATTGCGTTGCCGGGCAGCATCGGCACCCTCGATGAGCTGTTCGAAAGCCTGACGTGGCGCGAATTGGGCATTCACAACAAGCCGATCTGGCTGCTGGGCACACAAGGCTATTGGCGGCCGCTCACGGCGCTGCTCGGCCATATCGGCAGCAGCGGGTTTGGGCCGCCCGGCCTCGATCAGCTGGCCGAGCCGCTTGATGATCTGGCGGCGCTATCGGCAAAGTTGCTGGCAACCCCGGCGCCGCAGCCATTGACCAGCGCAGCCCCAGCCCCCTAGAAGACTGCTGCAAACTGCCGCATATATTCAGGAAGCCCGCAATGCCGAAGATCAAGGTCGAAAACCCCGTTGTCGAACTGGACGGGGACGAAATGACCCGGATCATCTGGCAGTGGATTCGCGAGCAGCTTATCCTGCCCTATCTCGACGTCGATCTGCGCTATTATGATCTGGGCATCGAAAACCGCGACGACACCAACGACAAGGTAACCGTGGAATCGGCCAATGCGATCCGCGAGCATGGCGTGGGCGTGAAATGCGCGACAATCACCCCGGACGAAGCCCGCGTGAAGGAATTCGGGCTGAAGCGGATGTGGAAATCGCCCAATGGCACCATCCGCAACATATTGGGCGGCGTGGTGTTTCGTGAGCCTATCGTGATCCAGTCGGTGCCGCGGCTGGTGCCGGGCTGGACCGATCCGATCGTGATCGGCCGCCATGCCTTTGGCGATCAGTATCGCGCCACCGATTTCAAGGTGCCCGGCCCCGGCAAGCTGACCATGCGCTGGGAGGCGCAGGACGGCTCCAGCGTCATTGAGGAAGAGGTGTTCGATTTTCCCTCGGCCGGCGTCGCGATGGGCATGTACAATCTTGATGACAGCATTCGTGATTTTGCCCGCGCCAGTCTGAATTACGGCCTTGATCGTGCCTGGCCGGTGTATTTGTCGACCAAGAACACCATCCTCAAATCCTATGATGGCCGCTTCAAGGACATTTTTCAGGAGGTCTATGAAGAGGAATTCAAGGCCAGATTCCGCAAGGCCGGCATCGTTTACGAACACCGCCTGATCGACGATCTGGTGGCATCGGCGCTGAAATGGTCAGGCAAGTTCGTGTGGGCCTGCAAGAATTACGACGGCGATGTGCAATCCGACATGGTGGCGCAGGGCTATGGCAGCCTTGGCCTGATGACCAGCATCCTGATGACCCCGGACGGCAAGACCGTGGAAGCCGAAGCGGCGCACGGCACCGTGACCCGCCATTACCGCATGCACCAGGAAGGGAAGCCGACCAGCACCAACCCGATTGCCAGCATATTCGCCTGGACCGGCGGGCTGAAGCATCGCGGCAAGCTGGATGGCACGCCGGCCGTGACGAAATTTGCTGAAACATTGGAGCGGCTGTGCGTCGAAACCGTCGAACAGGGCGCCATGACCAAGGATCTGGCGCTGCTGATCGGGCCCGATCAGGCTTGGATGACCACCGAACAATTCTTCGAAGCCATCCGCGTCAATCTGGATGCTGCAATCGCCAAGGGGCTTTGAGAGCGCAGGCGTCGGCCACTCGGCAATGCTGAACATTTCCCCGGCATAGGCGGGCCGTGATGCCGGCGCGGTAAAGCACGGCGCGTGACATCACGGGCTGTTGCCCGCATGGTGCCGCCATGGCGATGCCACTGGAATCTTCGGCCTTCAAGGATATGGCGCTGGTGCTTGGCGCCGCCGGACTGGTGATCCCGGCCTTTGCGGCGTTGCGCATTTCACCGGTCATCGGCTTCATCCTGGTTGGCATCGCGGCGGGGCCATTCGGGCTTGGCCAGTTGCCGGGCCTGGAATTTCTGGCCCTGTCTGATCACGATGTGCTGGCTGCGCCGGCGGAAATGGGCGTGGCCCTGCTGCTGTTTGCGCTCGGCCTCGAACTCAGCCCGGACCGGATTCGCACCATGCGAAACACCATATTGGGGCTGGGCAGCTTGCAGATGCTGCTGTGCACGGGCTTGATTGCTGCGGTGCTGCTGGCTGCTGGTCTGGCAGTGCTGCCGGCTGCGGCGATGGCCGGCGCGCTGGCCTTGTCGTCCACGGCGGTGGGCCTGCAGATCTTGTCAGCCGCCGGCAAAATCAACAGCCAGGCTGGCCGCATGGCGATCGGCGTGCTGCTGTTTCAGGATATTGCCATTGCGCCGATGCTGCTGCTGATCGGTGCAGCGGCCGGGGGCAGTTTCTGGGGCGGATTGATCAAGGGCGTGCTGGCGCTGGCCGGCGTGGCCGTGGCGGCGCGCTATCTGGTGCCGCCACTGTTCATGCAAGCGGCGCGCACCCGCCGTTCGGAACTGTTTCTGGCGGCCGCACTGGTGGTGATCATTGGTTCGGCGGGCATGGCCGCCTTTGCCGGCATATCGCCAGCCGTTGGCGCCTTGATCGCGGGATTGATGCTGGCCACCAGCGATTTTCGCCGCCAGATCGAAGCAGCGGTGCAACCGTTCGAAGGCTTGCTGCTGGGTGTGTTTCTGATCTGGATCGGCAGCGGCCTTGATCTGGGGGCGCTGGCTGCCGATCCGTGGCCGGTGCTGGGCGGCGCGGCGGCGATCATATCCCTGAAGGCCGCTGCAATCTTTGGCCTGCTACGGCTGCACCAGGTGCGGCGCGGTGTGGCCGGGCATGTCGCGCTGCTGCTGGCCAGCCCGTCCGAAACCGGCTTGATCGTGCTTGGCGCGGCCGTTTCGGCACGGCTGATCGGCGGCGGCGATGCCCAAATGGCGCTGGCGGTCGCTTCGCTCAGCCTTGCATTGGCGCCGCTGCTCGGGCTGGCAGGCGCCCGTCTTGAACATGAATTCAAGCCCGAACACGCCGAACCCGAGCCTGCTGCCGCTATGTCGAGCCAACGCACCATCATCATCGGCTATGGACGGGTTGGCCGGCTGGTTGCGCAAATGCTTGATATGCATGGCCAACCATGGCTTGCAGTAGACAGTGATCCCGACGAAGTGCAGCGGCTGCGGCGCGCCGGCAAGCCGGTCATCTTTGGCGATGCCCGCCGGCCCGAATTGATCGACCGGCTGAAGCTCGATACGGCAAAGGCAGTGGTGCTGACCATTGATGACATGCATATGCTCGATCTGCTGATCCGCCGCATCCGCCTGTCATATCCGGATTTGTGCATCGTGGTGCGCGCCCGCGATGCCGATCACGCGGGCCAGTTATACGCCCTGGGCGTGACCGATGCCGTGCCGGAAACCGTCGAAAGCAGCCTGCAACTGGCTGAAGCCGTGCTGGTGGATCTGGGCGTTCCGATGGGGCCGGTGATCGCCTCCATTCACGAAAAACGCGACGAGCTTCGCGCCCGCATTCGCGGCAAAGGCGGCGGCGTCAAACGTCCGCCAATGCGCACATTGCGGCGCGGGATGAAAACACCGGATTAGAGGGGTTTGCGCCAAACCATGATGTGAAAATTCGGCACACGATTGTAGCGGTCGCGCTTGTCGGCCGGGCCGCCGGTTGCTTCGGGCTCATCGAAATGGGTCAAGATCAGGCCATGGCCGATCAACGCCTGCATATAGATTTTCAGCGGGCGGTGGTGGTTGATGATATCGATACCGCTCCAGCGGGTGCGCAGCGGCCGTTCCCGAAAATAATGATCAATGGGAAAACTTGGCTCGGCGTCCAGCGGCTTCAACCAGCCGACATGCACCGCGGCTGTGTTGAACGACGTCAGATTGGCGATGAGCAAATGCCCGCCCGGCGCAATCGCCGCCACGATTTGCGCCAGCGCCGCCGACAAATCGGCCATGTCGATCAGCGACAAATAGCAGATGGCCATATCGAAACCGCTCGGTTCGGCTGCCATCGCTTCTGCATGAGCAACGCGGTAATCGCCGTCCGCGTGCAGCGCCTGCGCCCGGCTGATCAGTGCAGCCGTGGGATCAATGCCAACAGTTGATATGCCGCGCGCCGTCAGCATCCGGCAAAACCTGCCCTCGCCGCAGCCCACATCCAGCACCCGCGCCGGTGCATGATGATCAACCAGCGCCAGCATCGGCGCATCAAGCACATGCACGCGGCCAAAATCGCCGGATTCGCCGATGACGGCGATCCACGCGTCCGCCGATGCATCCCAGCCTGACATCGCGCTGGTCAGCCGGCCAGGGCCAGCTTGACCGCTGCAATGGCATCTGCCGCCTTGTCACCATCGGGCCCGCCGGCCTGCGCCATATCAGGCCGGCCGCCGCCGCCCTGCCCGCCCAAGGCCGCCGCTGCCACGCGCACCAGATCGACGGCGGAATGGCGTTCGATCAAATCAGCCGACACGCCCACCGCCACGCTGGCGCGGCCATCGTTCACGGCGATCATCACGGCAATGCTGCTGCCCAGCCTGGCCTTCGTGTCATCGATCAGGCCGCGCAGCGCCTTGGGATCCAATCCGTCGATCACCTGGCCATGAAAGGCGATGCCGTTGATCTGTTCAGGGCCAGCCTGTGCGCCGGTGCTTGGCCCGGCGAGCGCCAGGGCCTTCTTGGCGTCGGCAAGCTCACGCTCTAAGCGCTTGCGATCCTCCATCAACGTGGCAACCCGGGCCGGCACGTCTTCAGGCCGCGCCTTCATCTCGGCTGCGGCCGCCAGCAGCAGCGCCTCGCGCTCATTCAGCCATTCGCGCGCGGCAACACCGGTTTTGCCTTCGATGCGGCGCACACCCGAAGCGACGGCGCTTTCCGATGTGATCTTGAGCAAGCCGATATCGCCCAGTGCCGCGACATGGGTGCCGCCGCACAATTCGACGCTGTAGCTGTCGCCGCCATCGTCGATGCCCATGGTCAGCACGCGCACTTCGTCGCCATATTTCTCGCCAAACAGCGCCATGGCACCGGCGGCAATCGCGTCGTCCGGGGTCATCAGTGCGGTGGTGACGCCGCGATTGCTAAGGATTTGCGCGTTCACATCGGCCTCAACCGCAGCCAGTTCGGCAGCAGTCATCGCCTTCTGGTGTGAAAAATCGAAGCGCAGCACATCCTCGCCGACATAGGAGCCCTTTTGCGTGACATGCGTGCCAAGGCGGCGGCGCAGCGCGGCGTGCAGCACATGGGTCGCGCTGTGCGCGCGGCGATGGCTGCTGCGCTGCGGGGAACTGACATCCAGGCGCACGACATCGCCGACCGCCAGCGGGCCACCATCCAGAACGACATCGTGCAGATGCAGTTTGCCCAGCGCCTTGCGCGTGTCGGCGACGCGCCCGGTCAGGCCGTCGCCCCAGCGCAGCGAACCGCCATCGCCCGACTGGCCGCCACTTTCACCGTAAAACGGGGTTTGGTTGGTGATCATCACCGCCGTTTCGCCCGCTTCGATACGCTGAACCTGCGCGCCATCCTTCACCAACGCCACAACCTGCGCTTCGCCGGTCAGGCTGGTGTAGCCGGTGAACTCAGTCGCGCCGTGCGCGTCGACGATATCGAACCAGACGGCGGCATCCTTGGCCTCGCCCGAGCCCGTCCAGGCCGCGCGGGCCTGGCGGCGCTGCTCGGCCATGGCGACATCGAAACCAGCCCGGTCCACGGCCAAGCCGCGCGCACGCAAGGCATCCTCGGTCAGATCATAGGGAAAACCGAATGTGTCGTATAGTTTGAATGCCACATCGCCCGGCAAAGTGCCGCCAACCGCAAGCGACGCGGTTGCTTCATCCAGAAGGCCCAGACCGCGCTCAAGCGTCTGACGAAACCGGGTTTCTTCAAGCTTCAGGGTTTCCTCAATCAGCGCGCTGGCCCGGCCCAATTCCGGATAGGCCAGGCCCATCGTTGCCAGCAGCGCCGGCACAAGCTGGTGCATCAAGGGCTCCTTGGCGCCAAGGATATGGGCGTGACGCATGGCCCGGCGCATGATCCGGCGCAGCACATAGCCGCGGCCTTCGCCGGCTGGCAGCACGCCGTCGGCAACCAGAAAGCCCGCCGAGCGCAAATGGTCGGCGATGACGCGGTGGGAGGCCTTGGCCTCTTTGGTCAACGCGCGGCCAACCTTGTCTTCGCTGGCTGCAATCAGGGTGCGGAACGTATCGGTGTCATAATTGTCGTGCACACCCTGCAACACGGCGGCAACGCGCTCGAGACCCATGCCGGTGTCGATGCTGGGGCGCGGCAGATCGAGGCGGGTGCCGGCATCGACCTGCTCATATTGCATGAACACCAGATTCCAGATCTCGACAAACCGGTCGCCATCTTCGTCAGGACTGCCAGGCGGGCCGCCGAAAATATGGTCGCCATGATCGTAAAATATCTCGCTGCACGGCCCGCAGGGACCGGTATCTCCCATCGACCAGAAATTGTCGTTGGTCGGGATGCGGATGATGCGATGATCAGGCAGGCCGGCAATCTTGCGCCACAAGGCGGCGGCTTCGTCGTCTGTGTGGTAGACGGTAACGGTCAGGCGGTCCTTGTTCAGGCCCCATTCGCGGGTGAGCAAATCCCAAGCCAGCGTGATTGCCTGTTCCTTGAAATAATCGCCAAACGAGAAATTCCCAAGCATTTCGAAGAAGGTATGATGGCGCGCGGTGTAGCCGACATTGTCGAGATCATTGTGCTTGCCGCCAGCCCGCACACATTTCTGGCTGGATGCTGCCGTGGTGTAAGGGCGCGTTTCCAGGCCGGTAAAGACATTCTTGAACGGCACCATACCGGCATTGACGAACATCAAGGTCGGATCGTTTTGCGGCACCAGCGGCGCCGAAGCCACCGGGCTGTGGCCAGCCTTCGCGAAATGATCGAGAAAGCTTTTCCGGATGTCGTTCGAAGAGATCATGCGCAGGACTTACGGCAGCGCAAAGCCAGCGTAAAGTGTTGGCATCAAGCCCGCGCCGTCACCAGCCAGGCTGCGCCGGGCAAGGCCACTTCACCGCCGGCCAGATAAAGACCCAGCTCGGCCGCAAGCCGCGGACGCGCGTCGCTGCCAATGCCGGCATCGCGCACCGCGCGCGCCGCCGGACCGATCTTGAGATTGAAGCTGACGGCGTCGGCAATCGGGTCATCACCGCTGCCGATCAGCATCGCAAACGGCAGGCTGTGAAAAGTGGCATCCTGCCAGCCGGCCGCTTCCAGCATCATGGCGACGCGCGCGGCATCGGCAAAGGCAAACGGCCCCGGCGCATGCGGATCGGAAGCGGGTTGCGGCGGCAACAGATCGGCCAGCGCCGTCATCGGAAAGGTCGCCCACAAATTGCGGGCCGCTGGCTGCCAACAGGCAAACACCAACCGGCCACCCGGGGCAGCAAGCCGATGGAAATGCGCAAAGGCAGCGCCCGGATCGGCGAAGAACATCACGCCAAACCGCGACATTATGAGATCAAAATCACCCTCGTCAGCCCATGTCGAAGCATCGCCGGCAATGAAATCAGCATCGCAGAGCAGCGCTTCGGCGCGGCTGCGGGCGTGGGCAAGCAACGGCGCCGAGATGTCCAAACCCAAAGCGCTACCATCTTCGCCAACGGCCAGCGCAGCCGCGAGGGTGGTTTCGCCGGCCCCGCAGCCGACATCGAGCACGGCCTCACCCGGCTGCGGCGCGGCTGCAGCCAGCAAGGCGGCGGTAACCGGCGTGAGCGCTGCATCCATGCGCTCCTGCATCTGCACCCAGATGTCACCAACCTTGCCGTTCCAGTAATCAATCTGCTCGGCATTGCTCATTGCGGCGTCCCCTCTTGATTGGTTGATTGCTGCGTCAGGCTGGCGCCGTCAATGGCCGGCGGTTGAACCCATCGACAAGGTAGTTTATTGCCCAACAATGCCGTCACCACATTTGTCTGCTGCATTGTTCGCAGCCCTGCTTTTGGCAAGCCAGGCGGGATTGGCCGCCGATCCCGCGCCGGCCGAGGCCGTGACCGTCACCGCCGACCGGCTCAGCCGCAGCGTCATGCGTGCCGAGGCATCCAAATTTCTACGCGATGGAATAGCCGATACTCGCGGCGGCCAGAACGCCCGGTGGTTCGCGCCTGTCTGCGCGATTACCATGGGGGTGGACGACAAATCCGGCGCCGTGTTCACGGCACGCATTGCCGATGTCGCTCGGCATGTCGGGCTGAAACTGGCGGCAGCGGGCTGTGAACCGAATCTGGCCATCGTGTTCACGCGGGAAGCGCGCGCCCTGGTCAAACAGATCAATCGCCGCCAATCCGGGGCGCTCGATGCGCTTCCGGCAAGTGAACGCGGTTTGGTCAAGAACAGCGATCTGCCGGTGCGATGGTGGCATTTCACGGCGCCGGAAGCCTATGACGGGCGGCAACTCGCGCCCGGCGCGCCGGCGCTGGGCGCTGCTGGCGCTAGCGCGATCGGCGGTGACGTGACCTTCAACAACAATATCCGCGGATCACCCATCGATCTTTCGACTCGTGTGGGTATCACCGGCGCCGTGATAATTGTCGATATCACCCGGCTGGCGTCCGAAAATGTGTCGGCCTTGTCTGACTATATTGCGCTGGTGGGATTGGGGCGGCTGCGCATGGACCCGCGCCAGCGGCCAACCGGCAGCATATTGGCCATGTTTGATAAAGATGCGCCGCGCTTTGATGGGATGTCAGACCAAGACGAGCGGTTTATCGAAGCCATGTACAGCAGCAAGGCCGCGGTGGAAGGCTGGCGCCAACGCGCTGACATGGCCGGGCGCATGGCCGACGCTGCCGTTTCGCCGGCAAGCCCGCCGCCAGTTCAAACACAGGCCGCGGCACCTAAACGATAGGTGCCATGAAGTTACGGTACCAAAGGCCAAAAAAAGGGGCGATCGCCTGACGATCGCCCCTGAATTTCAAATTGCCGCCACACTGGCAATCTCACATTTCCTCGTCGCCCGTGTCGTCATCCGACGAAGGGCCAACAAGCAGCGCGTCAGAGATACCAGCGGCGTTGTCGCGAATGATTTTTTCGATCTTGGCCGCTGTCTGCGGATTTTCCTTGAGATATTTTTTGGCGTTTTCGCGGCCCTGGCCAATCCGGATGCTATCGTGGCTGAACCACGAACCGGACTTGTCGATAACGCCGGCCTTCACCCCGAGATCGAGAATCTCACCGATCTTGGAGATGCCCTCGCCGTACATGATATCGAATTCCACTTGTTTGAACGGCGGCGCCACCTTGTTCTTGACCACTTTGACGCGCGTGGCATTGCCAACAATATCTTCGCGGTCCTTGATCTGGCCGGTGCGGCGGATATCGAGCCGAACGGACGCATAGAATTTCAGCGCATTGCCGCCGGTGGTGGTTTCCGGATTGCCGTACATCACACCGATTTTCATGCGCAGCTGGTTGATGAAAATCACCAGGCACCGCGAGCGACTGATGGAGCCGGTCAATTTGCGCAGCGACTGCGACATGAGCCGCGCCTGCAGGCCGACATGGCTATCGCCCATTTCGCCTTCGATTTCCGCGCGCGGCACCAAGGCCGCAACCGAATCGATCACCAGCACATCAATGGCATTTGAACGAACCAGCGTATCAACGATCTCCAGCGCCTGTTCTCCCGTGTCAGGCTGCGACACGATCAATTCGTCGATGTTGACGCCCAGTTTCTTGGCATAACCCGGGTCGAGCGCGTGTTCGGCATCGACGAATGCAGCCGTGCCGCCGGCGCGCTGCGCTTCGGCAATGGCATGCAAGGCCAGCGTCGTCTTGCCGGAGCTTTCGGGCCCATAAATTTCCACAACGCGGCCGCGCGGTAACCCACCGATACCAAGCGCGATATCAAGCCCAAGCGAACCGGTGGATATCGCTTCGATCTCCAGCGCATCGCGCTGGCCAAGTTTCATCACCGAGCCTTTGCCGAATGCCCTGTCGATCTGAGCCAATGCTGCGTCGAGCGCCTTTTGCCGATCCATCGCCGTATCCACCACCTTGAGCGCTGCTGCCATGACCCGATCCCTTCCTGAAGCGGCGGCCGTTGGCCGTCAATGCAAATTGATGTACACGTCTTGTTCTAAACGAACAAGAGGGGAACAAAATTTGTTTCAGCGCGGCGATTGCAGGCTTGCAGCGATTGCTTCGAACAATTCTGCAAGTGTGAAGGGTTTGGCAAGAAAACGAAATCCCAGTTCGCCAGCAGCCTTGTGGCGCGGCAGTTCCGCATAGCCGGACATCAGGACAATGCCCATCTTCGGGGCCAGCCGCGCAGCTTCGATGGCCAGTTCAACCCCATCGATGCCAGGCATCATCACGTCCGACACCAGCACATCAAATGGTTCAGATTGCCGCAAAATTGCCAGCGCAGCCACGGCATCCTCGGCGGTCGTTACAAAGCAGCCCTGGCGTTGCAGACCGCGCGCAAACACGGTGCGCACCGAAGGCTCATCTTCCACCAGCAGCACGCGCTTGCCCGTGGGCATTGGCTGCACGGCAACTTCCGGCGGCGCTTCGGCAGACGTCTTTGCCATTTCGTGACCAGGCAAATAAACCGAAAATGTCGTGCCGCGCCCTCCGGGCCCTGTCTTGGCAAAGATATAGCCGCCGGTCTGTTTGACGATACCGTATACGGTCGCAAGGCCAAGCCCGGTACCCTGCCCCTGCGGCTTGGTGGTGAAAAACGGTTCGAATATCTTACCGACAATATCCGGCGGAATACCGACGCCCGTGTCGGTAATCTCAAGCACGACATGATCGCTGATCGGAATAATGGCATGGCCCAAGGCTTCGATCCGGGCAGCAGGAACATCTGCTACACTGATCAACAGGCGGCCCTTGCCTGACATTGCGTCCCGGGCATTGATCGCGAGATTCAGGATGACCTGTTCCAACTGGCCAGGATCGGCCTTCACTGCCAGGCGGCCGCTACCCGTGATGACAAGATCAACGGCCGGGCCGAGCAATTGCACTAGCAGCGGCCGCAAACCCTGCAACAGCTCACTGAAAAACAACAGGTTTCGCTGCTGGGGCTGCTGCCGGGAAAAGGCCAGCAATTGCCCCACCAGCTTGGCGCCGCGTTCGCCATTGATGCGGATTTCCTTGATGGCATCGCGGTCCGCCTCGCGCTGCTCCTGTTCCAGCAATTGATCGGTCAAGGCCAGCACGGCGGTGAGCAAATTGTTGAAATCATGCGCAATGCCGCCAGCCAATTGGCCCACAGCCTGCATGCGCGCCGCCGCTTTCACTTGTGTTTCCAGCCGCAATTGTTCGCGCAGATCTGGCAGCGCCAGCATGGCTGCCGCGCCCAGACCGGGGGGAAATGGCAACAGCCGCAAATCCTGCGGTTCGTCTGGCCGGTTGACCAGCGCAACCCTGAGCGTGCGGGCAGCCCCGCCCGCCACGACTTCGGACACGGCCAGCGCCAGCACCGGTGCATCATCGGGAACAGCCATTTGCTGCGGCATCAATCCGGGCCGCCAAGCCGTGCCGGCGGTTGCTGCCATGGCTTCGTTGCCGGCAAACATGCGGCCGGACGAATCAAGCAACGCAAGCGCCATTGGAATATTCACCAGCAACGGCCCGAAACCGGGGCTGGATATGCCTTCGGCATAAGGCGCAGGCCATGCGCTATCGACAGGCTGAAACATCGCCCAATCAACAACGGCGGCGGTAGGCAGATCTTCAGGAATAACGCTGCTCCGTCCACGGATCGCCATCATTGTGATAGCCGCGCGCCTCCCAGAAACCGGGCTTGTCCACGGCGACCAGCTCGATGCGCACCAACCATTTGGCCGATTTCCAGAAATACCAGCGCGGAATAATGGCACGCACCGGTCCACCATGGTCTCGTGACAGCGCAACACCATCATGGGCATGCGCAATCACGCAATCATCACCGGCAAAGCGTTCCAGCGTGAGATTGGTGGTGTAACCATCAGCGCCGTGCAGGATCACGGCATTGGCATGTGGCAGCGGCTGCGCTGCACTGAGCACATGACTGGTGGCCACGCCGGACCAGCGATTGTCAAACCGCGACCATTGCGTGACGCAGTGAATGTCTGACACATCGTCAATCTGCGGCTGCGCGCTGTAACTGTTCCAGTCCCAGATCAACGGATTGGCCACCAAGCCATCGACCTTGAGCTGCCATTCGCTGCGCTCAATCGCCGGCTTCAGGCCCAGATCCAGCACTGGCCAATTGGTCACCAGACGCTGGCCGGGCGGCAGGCGATTGCTGTGCTGCGGATCGGGTGTGCCAGTGATCAGCCGGCGGCTATCGGCCCAGGCCTGCTTGATTGCCACCAGTTTGGCGCGAATGCCGCTGGCCGGGGTATCGCTGTCCGCCATCAGCCGCGTTCCCGCATCACGCGCGCGCGGTCGCGCTGCCAATCGCGTTCCTTGCTGGTTTCGCGCTTGTCGTGCAGTTTCTTGCCGCGGCCAATCGCCAGCTCGATCTTGGCGCGGCCACGATCGTTGAAAAACACATTCAGCGGCACCAGCGTCAGGCCTTGCCGGGTGACGGCGCTGTGCATCTTGTCAATCTCGCGGCCGTGCAGGAGCAACTTGCGCGGGCGTTTGGGTTCGTGATTGAAGATATTGCCGTGGCTGAACACCGGGATATTGGCGTTGACCAGCCACACCTGGCCGTCCTTCACTTCGGCAAAGCTTTCGACGATGCTGCCCTGCCCGGTGCGCAGCGATTTCACTTCGGTGCCTGTCAAGGCGATGCCGGCTTCAAACACATCTTCGATGAAATAATCAAAGCGCGCGCGCCGATTTTCGGCCACGGTTTTCACCTTGGTGCCAGCTGGCCGTGGCCGCGCCATCAGATCAAGCCTGCATGAACAAGTGCGGCGTCCACCGCTGCCATCGCCGCGCTTGATGGCGCTGCGATGGGCAGGCGCACATCGGGGCCCATGCGGCCAAGCCGGTGCAGCGCATATTTGGTCGGCCCCGGCGATGCATCGGCAAACAGCGCAGCGTGCAGCGGCTGCAAAAGGTCGTTAATGGCCAGCGCCGCCGCATGATCGCCGCGCAGCGACGCTTCCTGCAACTGCGCGCACAGACGCGGCGCCACGTTGGCCGTCACGGAAATCGCGCCCACCCCGCCCTGCGCGTTGAAGCCCAGCGCCATATCGTCATTGCCCGAAAGCTGGATGAATTCCGGGCCGCACGCCAGCCGTTGCTGCGCCACGCGGGCGATATTGCCGGTGGCATCCTTCACGCCGATGATGCGCGGCAACTGGCTGAGGATTGCCATTGTCTCCACGCTCATGTCCGCCACGCTGCGGCCGGGGATGTTGTAGATGATGATCGGCAATGCGGTGGCATCGTGCAGCGCCGTGAAATGCGCGATCAGGCCCGCCTGTGACGGCTTGTTGTAATAGGGCACCACGATCAAGGCCGCATCGGCGCCGATGCGCTCGGCATGGCCAAGATGCGCAATCGCCGTGCAAGTGTCGTTGCTGCCGCAGCCGGCGATCACCGGCACGCGACCGGCAGCAGCAGCCACGCAGGCGGCGATCACGGCATAATGTTCCTGATGGTCCAGCGTTGGCGATTCGCCGGTGGTGCCCACTGGCACCAGCCCGTGGCTGCCCTGCTCAATCTGCCATTCGACGTGCGCGGCAAAGGCGCCGAAATCCACGGCGCCAGCGTTGAACGGCGTCACCAGTGCCGGCATCGATCCCTGGCAGCGGGCAATCAGATTGGTGTCATTCATTGCCTGTTCCTTGGCACCTGCGTATCACAATGTGATGTTCAAGGCGCGTGATAGTAAGCAGCAGGGCCGCCTGTCCAGCATTGCCGGTGTTGCCGCTGCCCTGCTGGCGGGGAGCGCACCGTTGGCGAACAGTGCCCACGCCCAAACCACAGCCAGTCTGGACGCAGCAACCATCGCAACCTACCGCGCCCGCCTGGCCGACAATGAGCGCGCCAGCGCCGCCCTGCTGCCCGCCGCACCGCTTACCGGCGTTGTCCCCGTGCCGGTTCTGGAAACAATTGTGCAGTGGGATCGGTTGCGCCGTGAGGCCTATCAGGGCGAATTTGCCGAATATGCCGCGTTTCTGGCAAGCCATGCCGATTGGCCGCAGGCGGGCACAATTCGGCGCCTCGCCGAACGCCGGATCAGTGATGCAACCCCCGCGGGCGCCACCCTGCGCCATTTTCGCAATCAGCCGCCAATCACGGCCGATGGCAAATGGCGCTACGCCAATGCACTGGCCGATGCTGGCCAAGGGGCCACTGCCGCTAGCTGGGCGCGAGACGCCTGGGATTCGGCCGGGCTGGATGAAGCCGCCGAAGCCCGCCTGCTGGCGCGCTTTGGCGATCAACTGCGGGCACAGGACCATGTGAGCCGTATGGACCGGCTGCTCTGGGCTGATCGCACCACGCCGGCGGCGCGCATGCTGCCCAGGGTCGATACCGATACGCGGCTGTGGGCGCTGGCCCGCATTGCCCTGCGCCGCAGTTCGCCTGATGTGCAGGCGCGGCTGGGCGTGGTGCCGGGCCGCTTGCGCCGTGAAACCGGCCTGATGAATGACGAAGCGCGCTGGCTGCTGCGCAGTGGCCGCGAGAGCGAATCCCATGCTTTGCTGGCGGCTGGCGGGGCAATGCCGCTGGTGGCGGGCGGCGGCCTGACCAGTGCCACCGAATCCTGGCTGAAAACCCGTCTGGAAATCGGCCGCAGCCTGTGGCGTGCCGGCAACAACAGCCAGGCCCGCGCTGTGCTTGCCAGCCACGGCCTGGACGCCAATGTCATGGCAACCCGTAGTCTGGCCGAACGCGCCGCCTATCTGGATGTGGAATGGCTGGCCGGCTGGCTGGCGCTGCGCCGGTTGGGGCAGCCAGCCAATGCCTTGGTGCATTTCCGCAACGCACGCGCTGCAACGCAATCACCGATCAGCCAGGCCCGCGCCGATTACTGGGCCGGCCGCGCGGCCGATGCCGCCGGGCAAACCCAGGCTGCGCGGCAGTATTTCGCTGCCGCTGCCACGCATCCCGATTATTTCTATGGCCAGCTTGCCACTGAGCGGCTGGGCCAGCGGCTCAGCCTTGCCGCCGCACCGTTACCGCAGCCGGATGCCAACGCGGCCGGCAATCTGCGCGCCGAAACCCGGGTGCGGGCTGCTTTCGCCTTGGCCGATATCGACCGTGCGCGGCAAAGCCTGTTCCTCAAGCATTTGGCCGATACTGTAGACACGCCGGCCCGCGCCGCACTGGTTGCTGGCCTAGCGGCGCCGCTCGGCCGGCCCGATGTGGGCGTGAACGCGGCCAAGGCGGCGCGTGGCACCGCTGGCCTGGCCTTGCTGTCCGTCAGCTTTCCGGTGCTGCCGCTGCCTGACACGCTGGCTGGCAATGCCGCCATCATCCACGCCATCACTCGGCAGGAAAGCCAATTTGATCGCACGGCGCGTTCCAGCGCCAACGCGCTCGGCCTCATGCAATTGGTGCCGGCCACCGCCGCCGAGCAGGCGTCAAAGTCGGGCCTGCCCACCAGCCCGGCGGCGCGGCTGACCGAGGATCCGGTGTGGAATGTCACGCTCGGCAGCGCCTACATCACCCGGCTGCGCGGCGCCAATGACGGATCAATGCCGATGGCGGTGGCGGCCTATAATGCCGGGCCCGGCAATTTGCGCCGGTTTGTGACGCAGCTTGGCACGCCGGGCAGCGACGATGTGGTCGATTGGATCGAAAGCCTGCCCTTCGCTGAAACCCGCAACTATGTGCAGCGCGTGCTGGAAAATGCCGTGGTCTACGAAACGCTGTACCCGCGGATGGCCGTAACGCGTGGGCCAAACCGGCTGAGCGAATGGCTGGGCAAAACCGCGCCGGGTTAAGCGGTCAAAACAGGCTTTTTCCAAGCGCCTGTTCAGCAATTTTCACCAGCGCAGCATCCGGCTCCGGCCAGCTCAGATCGACGCCCTGCCCCAGCGCATCACAGATCAGTTCCAGGCTGCGCACCCTGGCGTGTTTCTTGTTATTGGCGGCCACGATATGCCACGGCGCTGCCGGCGGTGAACACAGCCG
>NZ_JBBATR010000013.1:34736-37492 GCF_040398645.1 Sandarakinorhabdus sp. | reverse complement strand
CGGCCATACCAGGTGCGATCGAACACGGCGATTTCGCGATTCCCCGGCAGGCGCTGCCAGAACCGCCACAGATAATGCCGCGCCGCTTCTTCGCGGCTGGGCGCGGCAATCGGCCAGACCTTGCAATAACGCGGATCCAGCGTGGCCATCATGCGCGTCACCAGCCCACCCTTGCCGGCAGCATCCCAGCCTTCCAGCGCAACAATTGCATTGAGGTTTTGCGCAATATAGGCAGATTGGATCAACTCCAGCCGGCGCTGCAGCGCCTCCAGTTGGTCATCATAGTGGCTGCGCGGCAAATCATGCTCGGTTTCGAAATCGGTGAGGCTGGCAGGTTTCATGCTGGTGAGGCTGGCAGGTGCGCGGGCCGGTGGCAAGGCCAGCCCGCGCACGGATTGGAGGCGTCAGTCCACAACCCGAAGATGCAATTCCCGCAGCTGCTTGGGCGTCGCCGGCGCCGGCGCGTTCATCATCAGATCTTCGGCCTTCTGCGTCATCGGGAACACGATGACCTCGCGGATGTTCGGCTCGTCGGCGATCAGCATCACCATGCGATCAACACCCGGCGCTGAACCGCCGTGCGGCGGCGCGCCGAACTTGAACGCGTTGATCATGCCGGAGAAATTGGCATCGACCTGTTCCTGGGTATAGCCAGCGATTTCAAACGCCTTGTACATGATATCAGGCCGATGGTTGCGGATGGCGCCCGACGACAGCTCAACACCGTTGCAGACGATGTCGTATTGGAAGGCCTTGATGGTCAGCGGGTCCTGCGTCTCCAGCGCTTCCAGTTCGCCCTGCGGCATTGAAAACGGGTTGTGGCTGAAGTCGATCTTCTTGGCGTCCTCGTCATATTCGAACATCGGGAAATCGACGATCCAGCAGAATTTGTAAGCGTTCTGCTCGATGAGGTTCAGCTCGGAACCGATGCGGGTGCGCGCCAGACCGGCCAGCTTGGCAGCCTGGGCTTCCTTGCCGGCGGCGAAGAAACAGCCGTCATCCGGGCCAAGGCTAAGCGCCTCATACAAGGCCAGCATGCCGGCTTCACCGTGGTTCTTGGCGATGGGGCCGCCAAATTCGCCGCCCTTGCGCGTCACATAGCCCAGGCCGGCATAGCCTTCGCTGCGCGCCCATTCGTTCATGTCGTCAAAGAATTTGCGGCTTTTTTCAGCAGTGCCCGGCGCGGGGATGGCGCGCACCACGTTGCCGGTTTCGACCATCTTGGCGAACAAGCCAAAGCCTGAACCGACGAAGTGGCTGCCGACATCGGTGATGACGATCGGGTTGCGCAAATCGGGCTTGTCGTTGCCGTACTTCAGCATCGATTCCAAATAGGGAATGCGCGGGAACGCGCCCTTGGTCACCGCCCATGGATCGCGGTCGCCAAAGCCGGAAAACTCCTCGAACACACCGGCCAGCACAGGTTCAATGGCAGCAAAAACATCGTCTTGTGTAACAAAGCTCATTTCAAAATCGAGTTGGTAAAACTCGCCGGGTGAACGATCTGCCCGCGCATCTTCATCGCGAAAGCAGGGCGCGATCTGGAAATAACGATCAAAGCCGGCGACCATAAGCAGTTGCTTGAACATCTGCGGGGCTTGCGGCAGCGCGTAGAATTTGCCGGGATGCACGCGGCTGGGCACCAGATAATCGCGGGCGCCTTCGGGGCTGCTGGCGGTGAGGATCGGTGTCTGAAACTCCATGAAGCCCTGATCGATCATGCGGCGGCGCAGCGAGGCGATCACCCCGCTGCGCAGCATGATATTGGCATGCAGGCGCTCGCGGCGCAGATCCAGAAACCGATATTTCAGGCGGATATCTTCGGGATATTCAGCTTCACCGGCCACCGGCATCGGCAGCTCTTCGGCCGCTGATTGCACCGTGATTTCGGCCGCGCGCACTTCGATATCGCCGGTGGGCAGGCGGGCATTCACCGCGCCGCCTTCGCGCCGCACGACTTCGCCAATGATGGTCACCACGGATTCGGCGCGAATGCGGTCCAGCACGGCAAAGGCCGGCGACGACGGCGCAGCGACAATCTGGGTGAGCCCATGATGGTCGCGCAGATCAACGAACAACACGCCGCCGTGGTCACGCTTGCGGTGCACCCAGCCCGACAATTTCACGGTCTGGCCGGCGTGGCCGCTGCGCAATTGCGCGCAAGTGTGTGTGCGATAGGCGTGCATGTTTCCGGCTTCCGGGGATGGCGTTGCAAGCGGCGGGTAGCACACGCGAAACACCGCTTTGTCAAGCGACCAGATTGCGGTAACGAAGCCAATGATCATTCATCCGCTGGTGACAGACACCGCGACCTTGCAGTCCTTGTGTGCTCGCTGGTCCACTGCCGATTTTGTCGCTGTGGATACAGAATTCATGCGAGAATCCACCTATTATCCGGATTTGTGCCTGGTGCAGGTCGCTTGCCCCAACGAAGCGGCAGCCATTGATCCCAAAAGCCCCGATCTCGATCTGGCGCCGCTGCTCAAGCTTCTGGTCGAGGAGCCTGTGCTCAAGGTATTTCATGCCGGCGGGCAGGATCTCGAAATTATCTACAACCTCACTGGCAAGACGCCGCAGCCGCTGTTCGACACGCAGATTGCCGCCATGGCCTTGGGACTTGGCGAGCAGATCGGCTACACCAATCTGGTGGCGGCCTATGCCAATATCCAGGTCGACAAGGGCGCGCGCTTTACCGATTGGGCGCGGCGGCCATTGAATGATCGCCAGATCGAATATGCCATTGGCGATGTCACGCA
>NZ_JBBATR010000013.1:3676-34636 GCF_040398645.1 Sandarakinorhabdus sp. | reverse complement strand
CGCATCGTCAAGGATGAAACGCTGGGTGATCTGGCCGGCTCACCGCCGCGCAGCCAGAGCGATCTGGCCAAGGTGCGCGGCCTGTCGGCGGCCTGGGCCAGCAATGGCATCGGTGACCGGCTGATGGCTGCGCTGAATGCCGCCGGGCCGCTGCCCGCCGATGAAATGCCGGCGCGTGAACCGCAGCGGCCGGGCCTGTCCAGCGAAGGCGCACTGATCGCGGATCTGCTGAAATTGCTGCTGAAAATCCGCGCCAAGGAAACCGGCGTGGCGCCGCGGTTGATCGTGCGTTCCGATGATCTGGAATTGCTGGCAGCCGGTCAGCGCAACGGCCTCGATATGCTGCAGGGCTGGCGGCGCGATATCTTCGGCGCCGATGCGCTGGCGCTGGTCGAAGGACGGCTGGGCTTTGCCGTGGTCGACGGCAAGCTGAAAATGAGCCGGATCAGCGAAGACTAGGCGGGAACTAAGCTGCCTCTGCCAGCAAAAACGACGTCACCACCGCGCGCGCCCGCGCCACATACGCCTCTTTCTCTCCAACCGGCGCTACATAGTGCAGAGCGCTCGCCGCGGCATCCCAACCCGCGCCGCGCGCGATCATCCAGGCCGCCAAATATACCGACGCCATGCACCCGCCCGCCGTCGCCACATTGCCGTGCGCCACAAACGGCGCATCGATCACGTCCACCCCGGCCGCAACCACCCACGGCTTGCTGGTAAGATCGGTGCAGGCCGGCAGCGAGCCGACAAGGCCGAGGCGCGCCAACAGCAGCGTGCCCGAACATTGCGCCGCGATCAGTTGCTGCGCCGGATCGAGTTGCAACCGTGCCAGCAGCGCCGCATCATCGGCAATCGCTCGGGTGTTGATGCCGCTGCCTATGATGACCGCATCGGCTTGCCCGGCAAATTCCAGCGGCTGCTGGCGCGCCACCACCACCCCGTTCATCGAGGTAACATAGTCGCTCGGCGTACAGATCTGTGCCGTCCAGCCCATCGGACGCAGCCGATTGATGATGGCGGCGGCCACGAAACTGTCCAGCTCATTGAAGCCATCGAACGTCAACACCGCGACCTGCATCAGACGATCTCCAGCCGGGGCGTCAACGCCAGTGCTGTGCCAAGCAGCTTGAGCCGGCGCACCACCGCCTCACCTGCCAACTCAGCGTGGCCGGCACCCAGACGCAGCATTAGTGTTTCGCCGTTCCGTTCCAGCCGGCTGGCCGCCAGGCCCACCGCTGTGCCGCCGGTAAGCCGCTGCCCGAGCCGCAAGGCCAGCCCCCAGGCGCGCGCGCGGGCCAGAAACAGCGCAGGTGCCAGTTGCAGCAGCGTTGCCATCACCGGCGCATCGCCGTTGCCGCCAAAACAATGATGCAGCGCGCAGGCCAGCGCCGCCCGCTCGGCAGCGGTTATTGCCACCCAATTGCCATGCAGTGCCACTTCAACACCGCGTTCGGCGCGAAAATCCGGGTGCGCGCGCCAGGCAATATCCGATAGCAGGCATGCCGTCAGGCGCAGCCGGCGATCGCCGGGCGGTTCGTCACCAAACAGCGGGTCCATCCAATCGAACAGCATATCGCCGTGCTCAGCAAACCGCCCTTGCCGCGCGCCTTCGCCGCGCGCCGCTTCGACCAGCGGGTCGCGGAGACGTTCTTCGGGATCAAGATCGCCAAACAACAGACCTTCACGCAAGCCAAAGCCGGATGCGATCACGCTGGATGATCCCAGCCGCTTCACCACCGCCGCCAGCAGCATTGCCGCGCCCGGCAGTGATGGCAAACGCGATGTCGACAGATGCGGCACGGCCTTGAGTGTATCGGCATCGATCTGCGACAGGCTGCGAAATAATTTGGCCGGCGCTGTGGCCGGCATTTCATACTGGTGCACAATTTTCAGGGGGTGGCCAGTCATCCAGATATGGATTTGCGCCAACGCGCGCCACGATCCGCCCACCATGTAAAAGGGCTTGCCGCGGCCTTGCTCAGCCCAATCCATCTGGTCGAGCGCCTTGGCGATGAACGGCCCCATCGCGCGGCGATCACGCTTGCGCAGCGCATCCAGCCGCAGCGCGCCGATCGGCAGCGAAATGCGGTTGCCCACCACCCCGCCCGCCACGCGGATCAATTCCAGGCTGCCCCCGCCCAGATCGCCAACCACGCCGTCCGCCTCCGGAATGCCCGATACCAGCCCCATGGCGGCCCCGTGCGCTTCGGCAGCGCCATCGATCACCGTGATGGGCAGGCCGCATTCATGCTCCACCCGCGCGATGAAGGCCGGGCCATTGCTGGCTTCACGCACCGCTGCCGTGGCCACTGTGCGCACGTCGCTGATGCTCATGGCCCGGGTAAGCGCAGCAAAGCGCTGCAACCCGTCCACCGCGACGGACATTGCGCCCTTGCCCAGCTTGCCATTGGCAGCCAGGCCCCGACCCAGCCCTGCCATCACCTTTTCATTGAACATGATGGCCGGAATGCGGGTGCGACCCTGATAGACCACCAGCCGGATTGAATTGCTGCCGATATCGATGATGGCGCAGCGATCATCGCCACTTGGCATCGCGGCAGTTAACGGCAGCGCACCGCCAACCAGGCCGACCCGCCGGGCAAGGTTGATCACGGGCAGGCGCATCGGTTCAGGCCAACCCGGCCGCGTCGCTGGCTTCATCAAGCTCATCGATCTCGTCAGGCAGCATCAGCACCGGCACGGCGGCGGCGTTCTTCATTTGGCCGCGGCCGGACAGCGAGGGATTGGTCATGAAATAGCGATGCAGATTGAAGCCATCGTCCCGGCCGGCCACAATGCGGGTGTAGCGGCCTTGGGCGTCCATTTCCCAGCTTTGCTGATTGTCCTTCAGATTGGCCAGCATCACCTGATCGAGCACCTGGGCATGCACCGTGGGATTTTCCACCGGCACCATGATTTCCACGCGGCGATCAAGGTTGCGCGGCATCCAGTCCGCCGAGCTGAGGAATACCTTGGCCGATTCGCTGGGCAATTCGCTGCCGCCGCTGAACACGCAAATGCGGCTATGCTCCAGAAACCGCCCGATCACCGATTTGACGCGGATGTTGTCCGACAGGCCGGGCACGCCGGGTTTCAAACAACAGATGCCGCGAATGATCAGATCGATCTCGACCCCCGCAGCACTGGCTTCATAGAGTTTTTCAATCAGGCCGGAATCAACCAGACTGTTCAGCTTCACCCAGATAGCAGCCGGCCGGCCAGCATTGGCATGCGCGATTTCAGCGTCGATCAAGCCATACAGGCGACCCCGCATGGTCAGCGGCGCCATGCCCAGCTTTTCCAGATTGGTCGGCTGCACATAGCCGGTGATGTAATTCATCACCTGAGCGGCATCGCGGGCCAGCACCGGATCGGCGGTGAAAAACGACAAATCGGTGTAAATCCGCGCTGTGACGGGATGATAATTGCCGGTGCCGAAATGCACATAGGTGCGGATGGCAGCGCCTTCGCGGCGCACCACCATCGACAATTTGGCGTGCGTTTTCCATTCCACGAAACCATAAACGACTTGCACGCCGGCGCGTTCCAATTCGCTGGCCCAACGGATATTCTGTTCCTCGTCAAACCGGGCTTTCAACTCGACAACCGCTGTCACCGATTTGCCGGCTTCGGCAGCATCGATCAGGGTGCGCACGATCGGGCTGTTCTTGCCGGCGCGATAAAGTGTCTGCTTGATGGCGATCACATCGGGATCGGCCGCCGCCTGGCGCAGGAAGGCCAGCACCACTTCAAAACTTTCATAGGGGTGGTGGACCACCAGATCCTTGCCGCGAATCGCTGCAAAACAATCGCCGCCATGCTCGCGGATCCGCTCCGGAAAGCGCGGCGTGTGCGGTTCGAACTTCAGATCAGGCCGGTCTTCATCCACCAGCAGCGCCAGATCGTTGATGCCCAGCACGCCTTCCACCATCACCGTGTCGCGGTCGTCCACGCCCAGCTGGCTTTTCACCAGCGAGTGCAGGTTGGGCGAGGTCATTTCTTCCATGGCAAGGTGGATCACCTCGCCGCGGCGACGGCGTTTGAGCGCTGTCTGGTAAAAGCGCACCAGATCTTCGGCTTCTTCTTCGATTTCGATGTCCGAATCGCGGATCACCCGGAACGCCGAATCGCCGATCAGCTCATAACCGGGGAACAATTGCCCGAAAAACGCCCGGATAGTGTTTTCCAGGCTGATCCAGCGCACGGCGCGGCCGCTGCCCACCGGCAGCCGGATGAAGCGCGGCAGCATGGCCGGCAGCATCAGTAAAGCGCGCAGCAGTTCATCATCCGATTGCCGCCGCAATTCCATGATCAACGAAAATCCCTTGTTGGGAATAAACGGAAACGGGTGTGCCGGATCGATAGCCTGCGGCGTGAGCACCGGGAAAATCTGATCGAGGAAATGCGTTTCCAGCCATGCCAGCTCGGCCTTGGTCAGCTTGGCTGCGGTGATGACGTGAAAATCAACGCGCGTCAGCTCCTTGGCCAGCAGGCCCCATACGCGCTGCTGTTCTTCCATCAGGCTGTCGGCCTTGGCAGCGATGGCGAGCAGTTGCTGCGCCGGCGTCATGCCTTCGGCACTCAGCGTATCGATGCCGGCGCGTACCTGGCCGCGCAGGCCAGCGGCGCGCACCATGAAAAATTCATCCAGATTATTGCCCGAAATTGAAAGAAACCGCAGCCGTTCCAGCAGCGGATGCGCCCGGTTCATGGCTTCGGCCAGCACACGATCATTGAACGACAGCCACGACAATTCGCGATTGATATAGCGGTCGCTGGCGGGGATTTCGGGGGCTACGGTGAACATGGCGCCTGCTTACCCTGTTCCCCGCTGGCATGGAATGACATTTGCTCGCGGCAGCCGCAATCAAGGTAGCAGCGATGCCCGATGCGCGTCAGAAACCCAGCTCGCCTTGCCCATCAACCACTTCGCGGGCCAGCGGGATGGTAATCGCCCGCCGCCGCGCCAGAGCTTCTGCGTCCAGCCGCGCCACCACCGCCTGCGCCGCAGCCAGGCTGCGTTCGATCCGCAGCACCAGCCAGTGGATCAGATCGTCCTGCACCCGGATACCGCGTTCGGCGAACAACTTGCCAATCACCAGCCCCAGCAATTCGTCATCGGGCTCCCCCAGCCTGATCTGCGGTGTCGCGGCCAGCCGGCTGGCGAGGTCGGGCAGGCCATGCCCCCAATCACGCGGGCTGTGGCGACTGGTGAGCAGCAACGGCTGCGCCGGCGTGGCCGCATTCCAGGCATGAAACAGGCGTTCGGGATCGATCGTTTCGGCCGATTCGATCACCGTGCCGGCATGGCTGGCTGCAAACCAGCGCGCCAGATGCGATTTGCCTGCGCCCGCCGGCCCGATCAGCAGCGTGACCGGCACCGGCCATAGCGCCGGCGTGGCCAGCCAGGCGGCAGCCGCACGATTGGCACCGGTCACCGCCAACCTCGCCGGACTGTGATCGACAGGCCAGGCCAGCGGTAACGGCGGTTCGGGCGCGTGCGGCAGGCTCAAGTGGCAGTCGCAGGCGCTGGCGGCTTGGCTGGTGGCCCGGCAGGCGGATTTGCTGGCAGCTTGGCTGGTAACGGGACCGGCTGGGCTGGTGATACGGCCGGCTTGGCCGCAACAGGCGCAGGTTGGACGGCGGCCGGCAGGGCCACGATGGCCGCGGGCACTGCCGGCAGCCGGCGGCGCAGCACCAGATCATTGCCCAGCCGTTCCAGCTGCCACCCGGCTTTGGCCAACGCCTCCGCCAGTGCCGCTTCGCCGCCGGGCATGGCCACTTCGATGCGGCTGGTGCCGCCCACCGCGGATTGGCGCACCAGCACATCGCCGGCAATGCTGCGCAGCAAGCGCTCGGCAGCCACCAGGCTGGCGGTGTCTGGCGTGATTGCTGCAAGGATCATGGCGCTGGTTTCGGGCAGCGGCTGGCCAATCAGCACCTCGGCATCGATGATCGGCAACACATCGATGGCCAGCCCGGCATCGGCCTGCAACTGGCCGGCGCGCAGGGCATCGGCATAGATCATGTCGATACGGCGCACACCGTCTTCCAGCAGGCGCGGCAGCCCGGCTTCGGTGGTTACCCGCAGCGAAAATCGGCCCAACACCAGGCCATCGGGGCCATGGCGCGCCGTGAACACCGCCGTGATCGGCCCACCCGGAAAGCTGCGCGTGAGGCGGGCTTCGGCCAGCAGCACATCCACCGTATCAAACCGGCTGATGATCTGCTGCCAGCTGCTGCGTTCGCTGCGGCCCGCCTGCCACATCGTCAACCACAGATTGTCGGACGGGGTGCCCGGCGGCAGCACATAATCCATCGGTGTGACATTGCCGCGCCAGCGCCCCCACGCGTCGGCCCAGGCATTGCGCCCCTGAAACAGCGTGCCCGCCCCGCCATCCACCAGCAGCGGCAACAGCAGCATCGGCGGCGATTGCAGCAGCGAAATGGCGCTGCCCAATCGCTCTACCACCCGGCTGCGATCAAACACCACCCCCAGCCGGGCGATGTAGCGCGTGTCCGAAAACCGCTCGCCCTGGCTTTCGATACCGGCCACCATCGCATCGATCTGGCCATCGGCCAGCCGCGGCGCCTCGGCCTCGGCGCGGCCGGTCAATCGTGACCACAGCTGCGGCCACGCCTTGCGCTGTGCCGCCGTCCAGGCCACGCGGCGCGCATCATCCACCGATCGTGCCGTCACGTCCACATCGATGCCGCCCACGGCATAGGCATTGCCGCCGCCGCGCGACGGATCGGGCGGCGGCACCACGGCCTTTGGCGTGGATTGCTGGGCGGCGGCCACCACCGCCAGCAAGCCAAGCCCGGCCAGCACGGGCAGGATGCGGTTCACGCCCGCTGTGTAGGCCGGCCGCGCCCTGCTTGCCAAGCCGCCATGCAGCGATACTGGTGTTGGCCCCGAACTGGCGCTATGCCGCGCCTCATGACCAACAAGCGCCCCCTCACCTATGCCGATGCCGGCGTTGATATTGCCGCCGGCAATGCGCTGGTGCGTATGATTGCCCCGCTGGCCCGCGCCACCGCCCGCCCTGGCGCATCGGCTGAACTCGGCGGCTTTGGCGGCTTTTTCGATCCCAAGGCTGCCGGTTACAAGGATCCGCTGCTGGTCGCCGCCAATGACGGGGTGGGCACCAAACTGAAGCTGGCCATCGACACCGGGCGCCATGACACAGTGGGCATTGATCTGGTGGCGATGTGCGTCAACGATCTGATCGTGCAGGGCGCAGAACCGCTGTTTTTCCTCGATTATTTTTCCACTGGCAAGCTGGAGAACGGCGTGGCCGCGCGCGTAGTGGCCGGCATTGCCGATGGCTGCCTGCAGGCCGGCTGCGCGCTGATCGGCGGCGAAACGGCGGAAATGCCGGGCATGTACGGGCCCGGCGATTATGATCTGGCCGGCTTTGCCGTCGGCGCTGTCGAACGCGGTGAGCAATTGACCGGCGCAGGTGTAGCGCCCGGCCAGATGCTGATCGGTGTCGCGTCATCGGGCGCGCACAGCAACGGCTATTCGCTGGTCCGCCGCATCGTTGCTGACGTGATGGCCGATCTTGCCGCCACGGCCCCGTTTGATGCCAGCCGCAGCCTGGCCGATGCGCTGCTGATGCCCACCCGCATTTACGTGAAATCGCTGCTGCCGCTCATTCGCGCTGGCCAGATCAAGGCGCTGGCGCACATCACCGGCGGCGGCTTTCTGGAAAACATCCCGCGCGTGTTGCCCGATGGTTGCCGCGCGCTGGTGGCGGCGCCGGGGCTGCCGCCGCTGTTCGATTGGCTGCGCAGCCAGGGCGGCGTGGCAGCCGCAGAAATGGCGCGCACCTTCAATTGCGGCACCGGCATGGTGCTGGCGGTGGACCGCGGCGATTGCGACAGCGTGATCGCGGCGCTGGCAGCAGCGGGCGAAACGGCCGGCGTGATTGGCGAAATCATCGCCGGCACCCGCGGCTGCGATGTGCACGGCGCGCCTGGCCAATGGGGTGAAGCTGCGGCCTGGACGGCCAGCCACGATGGCTGAACGGGCGCGCGTCGGCGTGCTGATATCAGGGCGCGGCAGCAACATGGCCGCGCTGCTTTATGCCAGCCGGCTCTATGATTGCCCCTATGAGATCGTGGTGGTGGGCAGCAATGACCCGCAAGCGGCCGGCCTTGCGCTGGCAACGGCAGAAGGCATCGCCACCTTTGCGCACAACCATGTGGGCCGCAAGCGCGCCGAATTCGACGCGCTCATCACCCGCGAACTGGCAGCAGCCGGCGTCACCCACATCGCGCTGGCTGGCTATATGCGGCTGCTTTCGGCCGAATTTGTGGCGCACTGGCAGGGCCGCTGCCTCAATATCCATCCAAGTTTGCTGCCCAAGCACAAGGGCCTGCACACCCATGCCGCCGTGCTGGCCGCTGGCGAAGATGAAACCGGCTGCACCATTCACATCGTCACCCCCGAACTCGATGGCGGGCCAGTATTGGCGCAGGCGCGCATCAAGCTGCTGCCCGGCGACACGCCCGAAACACTGGCGGTGCGGGTGCAATATGCCGAACATCAGCTGTATCCGCGCGTGCTCGCTGATTTCGTGTCGGCGGATTCGCGCCCCGAAGCATTGCTGGCGCGCGTGCGCAGCCTGGCGCTGAATCTGCCAGCGGCGGCCGAAAAACTGTCTCACGGTTCACCGGGCTTCTTCGTCGAAGGCGGCAAGTTCTTCGCCTATTTCTCCGAGAACCACCACGGCGACGGCGTCACCTCCCTGCTGCTCAAAGTGTCCGGCGTCGATGAAGCCGCGATGCTGATCGAGCGGGACCCGGACCGCTATTTCCGCCCCAAATATTTCGGCCCGGCCGGCTGGGTCGGCATCGTGCTCACCGATGGGCCAGATTGGGCGATGATCGAGGCGATGCTGACCGCGGCTTGGCGCCTGTGCGCGCCCAAGCGGCTGGCGATGCTGCCGATCTAGGCCACGCTGAAAACCGCGCTCAACGTTTGACGGCAAACCAGATCACATGCGCGGCACCTTTGCCGCTCTCGCGCGCCCGCACCCGCACCGTCTCGACCGCGAAGCCCGCGTGCTCAAGCCGCCGCCCAAATGCCGTGTCCGGCCCCGCTGACCACACCGCGAGCACGCCGCCACCACGCAGCGCCCGGCGCGCATCGGCAAGGCCCTTGGGGCTGTAAATGCCCTCATTGGCGGGCCGGGTGAGACCGTCCGGGCCATTGTCCACATCCAGCAAGATCGCATCATATACCGCCGCCGCCTGCCCGATCGTGGCGGCAACGTCGCCCATCGTCAGCGTTACGCGCGGATCATCCAGGCACTTGTCGGTCACCGCCGCC
Organism: Sandarakinorhabdus sp.; assembly: GCF_040398645.1. Lineage (GTDB taxonomy): Bacteria > Pseudomonadota > Alphaproteobacteria > Sphingomonadales > Sphingomonadaceae > Sandarakinorhabdus. The sequence continues at coordinate 25,299 of NZ_JBBATR010000013.1, read as the reverse complement.
ATCGGCCCGCGCGCCCATAAGATGATGCCCGGCACCAATTCCACCACCGTAACCGCTGCGTCCGCTCCCAACTGGCCCAGCACGGCACGCAGCGTGAAGCCCATGCCATAGCCGCCAATCAGCACATGCGGCGCCGCGCGGCCGGCAAGCCGATCACAAGCCATGGTGCCCAGCGCAACCTCGGAGCCATGCATCCGCGTGCTCATCAACTCGTTGCGGTCCAGCACGATCATGAAATCATCGCCGCGACGGAACAGCCGCAGCGGCGGGCCGCCGGGCACCTCGGCCACACCGATCAATTCACGCGGCGTCATCGCGCCGTGGCTGCGTTCTTGGTCATCGTGCGTCCTCCATTGCAAATGCCATGTCAGACGCAGCGCCTGGGTGCCAGCCGCTTCCTGCCGAACTAACCGCCTGTATCCACGCGGAACCGGTCAGACTGGTGCATGCGTTCGTGCAAGATGGTCACGATGCCAACGCCGCCATCGGCCAGCACCCGCCAGTAAACATAATGATGCTCATGGCGGCAGTAGAAGCCGTTTACGCCAAATTCCGCCGGGATGGCCCGCCACGGGATCGTTCGCGCGGCAATTTCGTCAAACCGCGCGAACAAGCCCCTGATGTAGCGTTCTGCCTGCGCCCCACCCCACGCATCGCGGGTGTAGACATAAATCTCATCCAGGCGATGCCCCGCCCGCTCTGAAACCTGGAAACCGGCCACGGTTCAACGGCGGGTGTTGCGATTGATGATGGTATCCGCGTCCATAGCGGCATAGCTCGACTCCGGCGCCGCAAATGCCGCCGCCAATTCGGCTTGTAACCGCACAAAGGCTTCTGCTTCCACGCGCTCCTTGTCCCGCCGAATAAGGTCCCGGACATATTCACTGACATTCTCATAGCCGCCATCGTCGCCCACATTTGCCGCCACAAAATCACCCAACGAGCCGCCAACCCGGACATTCAGTGTCATTGGCTTGCTCATGCTGGCATATCCTCCGCCCCAAAAACGTCACGTCCATAATATAAGGAATATTGTGGACACCGACAAGCTCCAGGCTGACGACTGGCGCATTTTGGCCCAGCTGGCTGACGGGGGCGTGCTCACCGATTGGCTGGATTGGGCAATGATCGAGGCAATGCTGAGCGCGTCGTTCTGGCAGTGGGCCCATACGGTTGGCCGTGCTGCCGAACTGAAATCCCCTTGCGAGACCGCAGTATAGCCCCACCAAAACCTTCAGCACGATTTTACTCTCAAGGAGGAGGGGGCGATAACTCAACCCGTAGATTGACGGCTGTTATTTGATACTATCTTGAGGCGACATATGGACGAAATCTTCGAAACTCTTTTGGCGCGCGTGGATGAGAACGGGGAAACATTCACTGATGGGAGTGATGTGGACCGCTGGGCAATGGGTCTTGGCCTGACTGTTTCAGAATTTTTCGATCAAATCGGCGCAGCCTTGGCTGTCAAATATAATGCAGGCTTCGCAAACTTTGAGTTTTGCGATTCACTCGTAAATCATCTTTGGAGTGACCTGATCAATCGGGTTGGGATGTCTAATGAAATTCCCTGGCCAGAGCTCTTCGATGAGGTTTTCTTGGCATTCGATGCCGGAGAATATTATCGTAGCATCGATAAGACTGACGATCCGGTAGCCGATTTTACTGTTCCTCTTGTTGACAAGATCGTTGCCAAGCTGCTGGCTGCAAGCATGCAATAAAAAGGGCTGCAGCACACGCTGCGGCCCTTCCAAACGCCAGGCTGATCGGTTCAGCCGACAATCTCGGTCTGCGCGAAGAAGTAAGCAATCTCGATGGCGGCGTTCTCGTCGCTGTCCGAACCGTGCACGGTGTTGGCTTCGATCGATTCAGCCAGTTCCTTGCGGATGGTGCCGGCATCGGCGTTGGCCGGGTTGGTGGCGCCCATGATAGCGCGGTAGGCTGGCACGGCGTCTTCGCCTTCGAGAACCTGCACAACCACCGGGCCGCTGATCATGAAGGCGACCAGTTCACCGAAGAAACCGCGCTCGCTGTGAACGGCATAAAAGCCTTCGGCCTGGGCACGCGTCAGGTGCAGGCGCTTTTGCGCGATGATGCGCAGGCCGGCGCCTTCGATCATGGTGTTGACCTTGCCTGTGATGTTGCGGCGGGTGGCGTCGGGCTTGATGATCGAGAAGGTGCGGGTGATAGCCATGATAAAGTCCACTTGTCTGATGGGTGCTAAGCGTTGCGCGGCCCCCTACAGGCCGCGCACCAGATAGGCAAGCTTTGGCCCCAAATTTCAGCTTTCGAAATTGTCCGATACAAACCGATCAAGCAGCCGCACGCCATAGCCGGTGGCGCCCTTGTCCCACAGCGCGCCGGGCTTGCTGGCCCACACCATGCCAGCCACATCCAGATGCGCCCATTTCACTCCAGGCTTTACAAAGCGCGCGATGAACTGCGCTGCCGTGATCGATCCGCCTTCGCGCGGGCCAACATTTTTCATGTCGGCAATGTCGCTATCGATCAGCTTGTCATAGGCATCACCGATCGGCATCCGCCACAATTTGTCGCCCACGGCGCTGCCGGCCGCGCTCAATTGCGCCGCCAGGCCATCGTCGTTGCAGAACATGCCGGCATATTCATGGCCCAGGCTGACGATGATCGCGCCAGTCAATGTTGCCAGATCGACCATTACTTCGGGTTCGAACGTCTCTTGCGCCCACCACATCGCATCGCACAGCACCAGCCGGCCTTCGGCATCGGTGTTGATCACTTCGATGGTCTGGCCGTTCATGCTGGTCACCACGTCACCGGGGCGCTGGGCATTGCCGTCCGGCATGTTTTCCACCAGGCCGACCACGCCCACCACATGCGCCGTTGATTTGCGTGCGGCGATGGCGTGCATCGCGCCCGTCACTGCGCCGGCGCCGCCCATGTCCCACTTCATGTCTTCCATGCCGCCCGGCGGCTTCAGGCTGATGCCGCCAGTATCGAACGTCACGCCCTTGCCGACCAGCAGCACCGGTTTGACATCATCGCGCCCGCTGCCGTTCCAGCGCATCGCCAAAATGCGCGCCGGCCGTACCGAACCCTGCGCCACCCCCAGCAAGGCGCCCATGCCCAGATCGCGCATCTGGGCATCATCCAGCACGGTCAACTCCACGCCCAGCGCTGCCAGATCCGCCGCACTGGCCACGAAGCTTTCGGGATAAATCACATTTGCCGGTTCGGTCACCAACGCACGGGTTCGGGCCACGCCGCCCGCAATTGCCGCCAGCCGCGCGTGTGTTTCGGTCACGGCCGGACCCGCGCCGCCACCAATTATCGCCAATTTTGCCAGGGTCGGCTTTTGCTTGTCCTTCAGGCGGGTGCGATATTGATCAAAGCGCCACGAACGCAGGCAGGCGCCGTGCGCCAGATGAGCAGCCAAGGCGCCCTCACAAACCCCGGTCACATCAACATACACCATGGTTTCGCCGCTGGTGAGCAGCCGGGCCGCAATCGCGCCGCCGATGCGTTCGGCCACCGCAGCATCCAGCTTGGCCGCCGGGCCGGTGCCCACCAGCAGCAGGCGGCGGCAGCTCAGGCCAGCCGGTGCCAGCAGTTCGGCGATGCTTCCCGCTTCGCCATCGAAGCGCGCGGCGGCGGCCGCAGCCGTGACCGCGCCGGCACTGGCGGCATCGGCCAGCGCGGCTGCGGCCGACAGCGCCGTGTCTGGCCCAGCCAGCACAACCAGGGCATCGACAGTGCCAGCAACGGCTTCTTTGAGATAATCGATGGCAATCATGGCAATATCCTTGGCGCGAGTCGCGATGCGTATATCTGAATAGGCCGGCAGCCGGAGTCCGCCAAGCAGATGGTTGCGGGCGGCAGGCCGCGCGGCTATCCACCCCATGTGGTATCCGCGCTGCTCTTCGCCCTTCGGCTTCGGTCGGCCCTGCTGGCGGCCGCCGCTGGCGCTGCGTTGATGCCCGCCGCAGCGCACGCCCAGCAGCTAAGTCCGGCGCTGTGGGGCAACCGGGAACCGGCCAACCGCGATCCCGATGCACCGATCCGCATGGCCGTGTTGCCGCCGGCCGGCGTGACGCTGGATTTCTCCGCCGCGCAGATGAGCTACGATCCCGAACAGCAGTTGGTGGTGGCCAGCGGTCAGGTCGAGGTACGGCGCGGCGGCTACCGGCTGACCGCTGACCGGGTGGAATATCGCCGCGAAGGCGCAGCAGGCGCGCCAGCTGCGGCTGATCCTGCTGCTCCGGCTGCTGCCGCAGAAGGCGAAGTGATCGCCATCGGCAATGTCTTGATCATCGATCCGGCCGGCAATCAAATCATGGCAGATCGCATCACCCTTTCGGACAGTTTGCGCGACGGTGCCATCGCCAACATGCTGCTGGTGCTCAACAATGGCGGCCGGCTTGGTGCCCGCGCCGGCAGCCACGCCGGTGATCGCTACACACTGGAAAATGCCGCCTATTCGCCGTGCGCCGTGGTTGGCGCGGCCGGCTGCCCGCAAACGCCGGTGTGGAAGATCAAGGCCGTCAAGATCATCTATGATGAGCGCAAGCACCGCATTTCATATCGCGACGCGAGCCTGGAAATGTTTGGCGTACCGGTGCTGTATCTGCCGGAACTGTCGCATCCCGATGGCGATACCAAACGAGCCGCTGGCGTGCTGGTGCCGGCGGTGGAGATTCAGCGGCAGCTTGGCCTTGGCGTGTCGGCACCGATCCACTTCGCGCCGTCATCGGACATGGATGTCACTTTCACGCCGTGGCTCTATTCGGCAGCCAATCCGGCGCTGGCATTTCAGGCGCGCCGCTTGCTGCGCGATGGCCCCATCCAGATAGACGGCATGTTCACTGTGTCGCGCCGATTTGATCTTGCGCCAGACGGTATCACCGAAATTGATCGCGGGAACCGGTTTCGCGGCTATCTTGGCTTCAAGGGCTTGCTGCAACATGATGCGCATTGGCGCAGTGTGTTTTCGGTGCGGCTGACCAGCGACGACACGTTCAATCGCCGCTATGGCCTGGGTTTTGATGATACGATGCGATCATCCTATGCCTTGCAGCGCATCACCAGCGAAAGCTGGCTGTCCATATCGGCCTGGTATTTCCAGGGCCTGCGCGCCAGCGACCGCGCCAGCGAAAGCCCGCTGCTGCTGCCGCTCGTTGACTATGATTGGCGGCCGGATTGGAACATCGTCGGCGGCCGGTTGCGCTTTGCCGCCAACACCACCCTGCTCACCCGCACCGACGGGCAGGACATGTTTCGCGCAATCAGCTGGGGGCGATGGGACCGCAATCTGATCACCGGGCTGGGCCAGCGCATTGCCTTGACCGGGCTGGTGCGCGGCGATCTTTATGATGTGCGCGGCAGTGCCCGCGCCACGCTGCCGGACTATGCGGGGCGCGACGGCTGGCGGGGCCGCGGCTATGGCCTGGCGGCCATCGATATATCGTGGCCGTTTGCCGGCCCGGCGCTGGGCGGCGAACAATCATTTTCACCGCGCCTGCAAGTGGTGGCCGCACCGCGGGTGACCAATCTGGGCTTCCCCAACGAAGATGCCCGCGCCTTTGAATTGGATGACAACAGCCTGTTCGATCTCAACCGCTCACCGGGGCTCGATCGGATCGAAAGCGGCAGCCGCGTCACCTGGGGAGGCGAATACACGCTGGATCGCCCCGGCTGGCAGGTTCGCGCCGAAATCGGCCAATCGATCCGGCTGGACGGCGATGGCAGCGAATTTGCCGCCGGCACCGGCTATCAGGGCCGAATTTCGGATGTGGTCGGGCGCGCAACCGTCAGGATTGGCCGGCTCGTCGAGCTCACCCAGCGATTTCGCTTCGACAAGGACAATCTTGCGGTGCGCCGCAACGAGATCGATCTGACGGTCGGCGGCCGCCGCACCTATGTGTCGGCCGCCTATGTGCGGCTCAACCGCAACGAAACGCTCGAGGATCTGGAAGACCGCACCGAGGTGCGCATTGCCGGACGCCTCGCCTTTGCGCGCTATTGGACGCTGTTTGGCAATGCCATCATCGATCTTACCACCAGTGCCGACAATCCGCTCAGCACTGGCGATGGCTTCCGGCCGATCCGCCACCGCATCGGGCTGGAATATGAGGACGAATGTTTTCGGTTCGGCCTGGGCTGGCGGCGGGATTATGTGGGAGACCGCGATTTCCGGCCCGGCAACAATTTCCAGATCAGCGTTGCGTTCAAGACCATTGGCAGCTGATGATATTTACCGGGCTTTCAGCCAGCGTTCAGCCGCTGGTTGCCATGCCGGCAATATCGCGCTTTCATGAATGGCGGGCGATGCGCTACAGACCGGGCAACAAGGTCGCAGCGCAGCAGCCGATGCGCCGGGGCTTGCGCGCAATCGCGCTACGGAGTGAATGAATGACATCTGCACTGCTGAACCGGCCACTGCTGGCCTGCCTGATGGCCAGCGCGGCGTTGCTGGCGCCGCTGGTGCCGCTTGCATCACCGGCACTTGCCCAGGCGCAGCGCAGCTTTTCGGCCAATGATCTGCCCGATGTGCTGCTGCTCGGCGAAGTCGATCCCGCCTTGCGCAAGGCGCAGGCCATCGTGAACGGCGATATCATCACCGATACCGATATCGATCAGCGGCTGTTCCTTGTGCTGGCCGCCAACGGCGGCAAGGTCGATGATGCCGAACGCCAGCGCCTGCGCCTGCAGATCATCCGCAACCTGATCGATGAAAAATTGCAGATGCAGGAGGCTGCCGAAAACGACATCCGCATCGCCGAAGCCGAAGTGCAGCGCTCGTTTGATCGCATCGCCCAGAATTTCAAGCGCACGCCGGCGGCCTTCGATGCGTTTTTGCACGATGGCGGTTCGTCATCCAACAGCCTGAAAGGCCAGATCCGCGCCGAGCTGGCTTGGAGCCGCGTGCTGCGCCGCAAGGTCGAGCCGCTGGTCAACGTGGGTGACGACGAAGTTCAGCAGGTCATCGACAAATTGAACGCCGCCAAAGGCAAGGACGAATATCATGTCGGCGAGATATTTCTGTCGGCCACGCCGGAAACCATCGATGCGGTGATGGACGATGCGGCGCGCATTGTGGGCCAGATCCGCGGCGGCGCCAGCTTTGTGGCCTATGCCCGCCAGTTTTCCGAAGCGTCCAGCGCCGGCCTCGGCGGCGATCTGGGCTGGGTGCGCGCCGGGCAGCTGAACGAGGCGGTGGCGCCGGCCGTTGCCAGCCTGCAGCCTGGCCAGATTACCGATGCAATCCCGGTAACCGGCGGCGTTGCCATCATGTCGATGCTGGAACGCCGGCAGGTGCTGGCCGCCGATCCGACGCTGGCGCTGCTGAGCCTCAAGCAGATCACCATACCGCTGAAGGCCGAAACCACCGAAGAACAGGCGCGCGCCAAGGTTGCGGATATCCAGGCCCTGACGCGCACGATGGGCGGCTGCGGCGGCGCTGAGGCTTTGGCCCAGAAGATCGGCGGCGATGTCGCCACCAACGATGCCATTCGCATGAAGGACCTGCCGGCACCGCTGCAAACGATTTTGGGCAAATTGTCGATCGGCGAAGCCACGCCGGCCTTTGGTTCAGCCGAAGACGGTCTGCGCGTGCTGGTGCTGTGCGGCCGCGACGACAGCCAGATCGAAGGCAAGGCGCCAAATTTCGATGAAATCTACGCGCAGATGAACGATGAGCGGGTGAACATGCGGGCACGGCGCTATCTGCGCGATTTGCGGCGCGATGCCATTGTCGATTACCGTTGATCGTGTGACTGTGTCCGCAGCGCCTTTGGCAATTTCCATCGGGGATCCCGCCGGTATCGGTCCCGAAATCATCGCCGCCGCCTGGGAACGCCGCCATGTTGCCGCCTTGCCGTCGTTTCTGGCGATTGGCGATGCTCGCTCCATTCGCGCGGTGTGGGATGGCCCGATTGCGGTGCTGGCCGATCCGGCGGCGGCGGCAGCTGCGTTTGCCGATGCCTTGCCGCTGATCCAGGTGGATGATCCCGGTGAGATTGTGCCCGGCGAACCCAATCTTGCCGGCGCCCGCTGCGCGCTGGACAGTCTGGAGCTGGCGGTGGGGCTTGCCCGTGAAGGCATGGCGTCGGCGCTGGTCACCGGCCCGGTGTCAAAGGCGCAATTGTTCGCCATCGGCTTTGCTTATCCGGGCCAGACCGAATTTGTCGCGGAACGCTGCGGGGTTTCGGCGGCCAATGCCGTGATGATGCTGGCCGGGCCGTCGCTGCGCACCATCCCGCTCACTGTGCATGTGCCGCTGGCCGATGTGCCGCGCTTGCTCAGCATCGATCTGATTGTCACCCGCGCCCGCATCGCGGCCCGCGCGCTGGCCCGGGATTATGGCATCGCCAATCCGCGCCTGGCCATCGCCGGGCTCAACCCGCACGCCGGCGAACAGGGCACGCTGGGCCGCGAGGAAATCGACATCATCCGCCCGGCGATCGAGATTTTGCGCAGCGACGGCCTGGATGTGGCGGGCCCGCTGGCGGCCGACACGATGTTCCACCCCGCCGCCCGCGCCCGCTACGATGCCGCGCTGTGCCTTTATCATGATCAGGCGCTGATCCCGCTGAAGGCGCTGCATTTTGATGATGGCGTCAATGTCACGCTGGGTCTGCCGATCGTGCGCACCTCGCCCGATCATGGCACGGCATTCGATATTGCCGGCACGGGCGTCGCCAGCCCGACAGCGATGATGGCAGCGATCCAGATGGCCGGCGCCTGCGCCGCGCGGCGCAAAGCGGCCTGATTGGTGGCCCTGGCCGATCTGCCGCCGCTGCGCGAGGTTATTGCCGCGCACGGCCTCAACGCCAAGAAAACCCTTGGCCAGAATTTCCTCACCGATACCAATCTGCTGGATCGCATCGCCCGCATCCCCGGCCTTGGCGATGCCAGCACCGTCTACGAAGTCGGCCCTGGGCCCGGCGGCCTGACGCGGGCGTTGCTGCGCACTGGCGCGCGCGTGGTGGCGGTGGAGCGCGATGATCGCGCCTTGCCCGCCCTGGCCGAACTCGCGGCTGCCGCTGATGGCCGGCTCAGCGTGTTGGGCGGCGATGCCATGGCGGTCGATGCGCGCGCTCTGGCCGGGGACGGCGCGCATATCGTCGCGAATCTACCCTACAATATCGGCACAGCGCTGTTTACCGGCTGGCTGGAAAGCCCGGAATGGCCGCCGTGGTGGGCCAGCCTGACCCTGATGTTCCAGCGCGAAGTGGCGCAGCGCATCGTAGCTGCGCCCGGCGATGATGCCTATGGCCGGCTGGCTGTGCTGGCGCAGTGGCGCAGCACGCCGCGCATCGCCATGACCGTGCCGGCCCGCGCCTTTGTGCCCTGCCCCAAGGTCGAATCCGCCGTGGTGCATCTGGTGCCCGGCCCGCCGCTATCAGCCGCCACCCCGGCGCGCCTCGCCGCACTCACCGCCGCCGCCTTCGGCCAACGCCGCAAGATGTTGCGCGCCAGCGTGCGCGGCCTGCCCGGCGCCTTGGAGGCATTGGAAGCCGAAGGCATCAAGCCCGAAGCCCGAGCCGAAACCGTTCCAGTCGAGGCTTTCGCAAAAGCCGCTGCACGGCTGGGATAAGCCAGATTTTAGTTTGAAACCGGCTTGGCCGCTGCTGCGCTCGCCGTCTGCGTGGCCTTGGCAATCGTGCCTTCCAGCCGCGCCGCGGCGCTGCAATCAGCCCTGCACAGCGCCTTGATGCGCGCCAGGTTGATCTGCGCGCGTGCCGTGGCACCGCGCGCCACCAGCGCGCGGCCCTGCCCTTCCAGCGCGGCAATATCCGATGGATTGAGCGCCAGCGCCTCGCGGTAATATTTCACCGCCTTGCCGGGCAGGCCAAGCCGTTCATAAGCCAGCGCAATGCCGCTGAACGCACCCACATTGCGCGGATCGCTGGCCAGCGCGGCTTCAAAACTGTCGATGGCATCTTGCGGCTTGCCCGCCGTCAGCGCTGCCTGTCCGATGGCCGCAAGCTGAACCGACACGGGTTTCAGCTGGTCATCACGGCCAGGCGCGGCGAGCGCTGCAGTGGCAAGAACGGCGGCAGGCAACAGGAACCACAGGCGCATTTCAATCTCCCAAGCCTTCAGCCTATCAAAGCCGGGATGACTGCGCGATGAAAAATCCGTCGCACCCGTCATCGGCCGGGGTCAAGATACGGCTGCTCCAGCCGGCCAGCCCGGGCGTGGCCGCCAATTGCGCTTCGCCTTCGGCCGGCAGCAGCGAGCACACGACATAGACAATCCGCCCGCCCGGCCGCAGCAGCCGCGTGCCAAGCTGGATCAATTGCGCCTGGGTTGTCGCCAACCGCGCCAGCCGTTCGCGGGTCAGCCGCCAGCGGCTTTCCGGGTTGCGCCGCCAGGTGCCGCTGCCCGAACACGGCGCATCGATCAGCACGGCGTCGCATTTGCCCATCAGGTCGGCCAATGCCGCCGCCTCCTGCCCCGGGTCGAGCAGGCGCATGTCGATACCATGCGCACCGGCGCGCTGTGCACGCGGCGGCAGCTGGCTGAGGCGGCCGCGATCGGTGTCGCATGCCACCAAATGGCCGTGCAGCGCGCCGTTGGCGGCCATGTCGGCAGCCAGCGCCAATGTCTTGCCGCCGGCGCCGGCGCACAAATCCACCACCAGCTCACCCGGCTTTGCTGCCAGCGCCGCCGCTGCAATCTGGCTGCCAGCATCCTGCACTTCGATATGGCCGGCCTGCCAATCCGGTTCCTGTTCCAGCACGGTGCCCGCCGGCAGGCGCAGGCCGTGCGCCGTGCGCGGCAGTATCTCCCAATCGGGGTGCACCGCCGCCACGTCGGCGCGCGCCGCCTTCAGGCTGTTGACGCGCACATCCAGCGGGGCGCGATCAAGCAATGCCACCAATTGCCGGCCAACATCGCCGCCAAAGCGCAAGCCCAGCATTTCGCGCAGCCAGGCCGGCGCCAGCCCACCCGACGCGGCCGGTTCGCCTTGCACCAGCGGCGGCGGCGAATGGCCGGCGGCGCCAAACAGCGCCAGCAACGCCGGATCATTGGCGCGGGCATGGCCAATAACCGCCGCCCGCCCCGAATGCGGCCGCTCCCCACTGCTGCGGACCACGGCAAACACCAGATCACGCACCGCGCGCCTATCCTTCGAACCGGCATAGCGGCGTGTGGTGAAATAGCGCTGGATCAACGTATCGGCCGCCGCGCCGCCATCGCGGGCTGCGATCACCACTTCGTCCAGTATCTCGATGGCCGCAGCCAGGCGTGCGGCAGGCGTCATGCTCAGCCGCCCGTCGGATAATTGGGCGCTTCGCGGGTGATCATCACGTCGTGCACATGGCTCTCCTTCAGGCCGGCATTGGTGATGCGGATGAATTCGGCACGTTCGCGAAAATCCGCCAGCGTGGCCGCGCCGGTATAGCCCATGGCGGCCTTCACCCCGCCCACCAGCTGATGCAGCACATTGGCCGCCGGGCCCTTGAAGGCCACCTGGCCTTCGATGCCTTCGGGCACCAGCTTGAGCTGGTCCTTGATATCCTGCTGAAAATAGCGATCCGCCGATCCGCGCGCCATCGCGCCAACGCTGCCCATGCCGCGATAGCTTTTGTAGGTGCGGCCCTGCCACAGGAAGGTCTCACCGGGCGATTCCTCGGTGCCGGCGAGCAGGCTGCCCACCATCACGGCGCTCGCGCCGGCGGCCAGCGCCTTGGCCACATCGCCGCTGGTGCGCAGGCCGCCATCGGCAATCACCGGCACGCCCTGCCGCCACGCGGCTTCGGCGGTATCGATCACGGCCGTCAATTGCGGCACGCCCACGCCGGCCACCACCCGCGTCGTGCAGATCGATCCCGGCCCAATGCCCACCTTGATGCCATCGGCGCCGGCATCGATCAGGGCCATGGCGGCGGCGGCGGTGGCGACGTTGCCGGCAATAACTTGCACGCTGTTGCTGTGCTTCTTGATGCGCGCCACCGCCTCGGCCACCCGCTCGCTGTGGCCGTGGGCGGTGTCCACCACGATCAGATCGCATTCGGCATCCAGCAGCGCCTCGGTGCGCTCAAAGCCGGCATCGCCCACGGTGGTCGCCGCCGCCACGCGTAGCCGGCCAGCGCCGTCCATGGTGGCATGCGGGTGGTTCACCGCCCGCACGATATCCTTCATGGTGATCAGGCCGATGCAATGGTTGTCATCGTCCACCACGATCAGCTTTTCGATGCGGTGGTTGTGCAGCAGGCGGCGCGCTTCTGCTTCGTTCACGCCCAGGCGCACCGTCACCAGATTTTCGCGGGTCATCAATTCGGAAATCGGCTCTGCATCATTTTCGGCAAAGCGCAGATCACGGTTGGTGACGATCCCCACCAGTTTGCCCGGCGCCCCACCGGGCCCAACACGCTCCACCACCGGAAAGCCCGAAATGCCGTGGCTGGCCATCAGCGCGCGGGCATCGCCCAGCGTCTGATCCGGCGTCAGCGTCACCGGATTGACGACCATGCCGCTTTCAAACCGCTTCACTTGCCGCACGGCCAGCGCCTGTTCGGCCACGGTCAGATTGCGGTGCAGCACCCCGATGCCGCCCAACTGCGCCATGGCAATCGCCATATTAGCCTCGGTCACCGTGTCCATCGCCGCGCTGATCACCGGAATGTTCAACCGGATGCCGCGGGTAACATGGGTGGACGTGTCCGCCATGCTGGGCATGATCGCCGACGCCGCGGGCACCAGCAGCACATCGTCAAAGGTCAGGCCCAGCCGCGGCTCGTGAATACGGGGTGGCATGGGCTGAGACTCCTTTGGTGGCGGGTCCTCGATGCGAGGGTTGGCTTCCATAGGGGCAGACGCCGCGCAAGAAAAGGGCGCGCCGTGATGCCGCAAGGCGCGCTCAATGCGATCGGCAGTGCCGGGCGGTTCAGCCGGCCACCAACACCCCGTAAAACTGCGCGATGGCGTTGCGCGGCCCGGCCTTCACGGCATCAAATGCCAGCTTGGCGCCGGCCTTATCGCCCATTTTCAGCAAGGCCGCGCCCATGCGCAAATTCAGCGTATCCTGATCGGTGCCCGCGTTGCCCAAAAGGCCCCGATAAATCGGCACAGCCCGCTCATATTGGCCCAGATTGGCCAGCGTATCAGCCGCAACCAACGCTATGCGCGGGTTGGTCTTGGCTTCACGTTCCAGCGCCGCAACGCCAGCCCGCGATTCGGCGCCCTTGGTGGCCGCCAATTTCACGAATTCAGCGATGTTCACCTTGGCCGGATCGACCAGCTTCTTGGCAATGGCTTCCTTCAAGGCCGCATCGGCTTCGTTGGGCATGCCGCGATCGATGGCGGCATCGGCATATTCCAGATAATTGCTGGATGTCGCCATGGCACCAGCGGCCCACATCAGGCGGCTGAAATCCAGCAGCATGTTGTTGTCGAGCACGCCCGAACGCTGCTTCATCAATTCAATCGACAGATTGAAGGTCTTTGGCTCCGGAAAGGCCTTCAGCCAGCTGGTCAGCACCGGCATCATCTTGTCGGCCAGATTGGCATCGATCACGGTTTGCGCGCGAAATGCATACCAGCTGGCATCGCCCTTCTGGCCAGCAGCTTCGCGCAGATCGATCGCCTTGGTCAGCAATTCGACCACGCGCGGCTTGGCATTGAGCGCAGCATTCACGCTGGCGGCGCGCACCAGCATGTCCACATCGTCCGGCTTCAGCGCAAAATAGGCCTCGTAGGCTTTCCAGGCTTTCTGATAATCCTTGCGATTGGTGGCAAGGCCGGCCAGCACGCGGGTGAAGTTCACGGTTTCATCCGGGCTGAGCCCGCCGCCAGCCAGAGAATCGGTGAGCGATTCTTCCATCGAAAGCTCGAACTTGGCCATATCGGCCCGATAGGCGGCGGTTGCCGCAGTATCGGCCGCCGCCGGTTCCTTCAGGGCATTGCGCCCGGCCTGTGCCGCGCCAAGCTTGAGCCGCGCCATGTAGGATGCATCGTCCGCATCAACGCGCGGCACATCCTTGGCGGCATCGATGCGCGCAATCGCGCCCGCAAAGTCACCGGCAGCCTGCAATTTCTGGGCTTCGATGATCACGGCCATGATCGGCTTTGACAATTTGGGCTGCACCGGCTTGCCCGGCTTGGCCGGCTTTTGCTGGGCTGCTGCCGGGCTGGCTATGGTCATGGTGGTGCCGGCCATCAACACAAGCGCCAGCGCAGTTGCGATCGTCTTCATTTTTTTGCCTCCCTCAAGCAAGATGGATTTGCGCTAAATCCTCTGTCCGGCCGCGTCAACCGCGCGCACGGTGAGCGGGTGAAATGCCCTTGCCAACATGAACATTGCGTGAGGCATGGCAATTGCGCAGCCACCGCGCTTGCCGCCACGCCAGCAACCCGCAATATGGCGGCTTGGCCCTCCTTGCCGCCCGTTCGCCGCTCGCCGGCCTGCCGCAGCGCTTTCTGCTGCTGGTTGGCGCTGCTTTGGCGGCGGGGCTGGCCTATCTGCTGGTCGCACCCTTGGTCTCCGGCTGGGCGCTGGCCGCGCTGAAGGGCAGCGGTGTCGCGTTGCTGGCATTGGCAGCGCTGCAAATCCCGGCACGCGGCGCAGCTTGGCTGGCTTTCGTGCTGATACTGGGGGCGGCCGGCGATGTGCTGCTGGAATTGCCGGGGATGTTCGTGGCCGGCGCAGGCAGCTTTGCCGCCGGGCATGTGGCGGCAATCCTGCTTTATGCCCGCCATCGCCGCACGGCATCGGGCATGGCCTGGCCAGTGGCGGCGCTGTTCATGCTGTATGGCGCCGCGATGCCGCTGCTGCTGGTGCCGGCCGGGCCGCAGCTTGGCGGGGCGATTGTCTATGCCGTGCTGCTGTGCGCAATGGCTGCCAGCCTGTGGCTCAGCCGCTTTCCGCGCCTCGCGGCGCTGGGTGCGATCAGTTTCATCGCGTCCGATACGCTGCTGGTGCTGGGCATGACCGGCCGGCAGGTGTTTGATCCGGGAATCGATGGCGCGCTGGTGTGGGCAAGCTATTTCGGCGGGCAGTGGCTGATCACGCTGGGCGTGGCACGCGGGCTGCTTGGCCGGCAAGCCCGAGCTGGCTGAAGCCGGCCAAATCAGGCCGACGTATCATCCCCTGGCGCAGTAAGCGGACCCTCAGCAACCGGGCTTTCCGCCTCTTCTGGGCTTTCGGGCGGAATCAGTGCGGCCGAAACCACCAGCTCATCGTCAGCCACCTTGAACAGGGTCACACCCTGCGCCGCCCGGCCCATGATCCGAATTTCGGCAGCACGAATGCGAATCAGCTTGGCCTGATCGGTCACCAACAGCACATCATCATCATCGTGCGCCGTAAAACTGGCAACAACAGCGCCATTGCGGTCGCTATCGGCGATGTTGCGAATGCCCTGCCCGCCGCGGCCGGATTGGCGATATTCATAGGCGCTGCTGCGCTTGCCAAAGCCATTGGCCGTCACGGTCAGGATGAATTGTTCGGCAGCTGCAAACTGCCCCATGCGCGTGCCAGACAGGATATGTTCGCCGGGCTCGTTCTTCCAGGCGGCGGCCTTCAGATAATCCTCACGCTCCTGCGGGCCAGCATCAAAACCTTTCAGGATCGCCATGGAAACCACTTCATCGTCGCCGCCCAGCGTCATGCCGCGCACACCCGTTGAGGTGCGGGACACGAATTCGCGCACATCATCCACGGCAAAGCGAATGGCCTTGCCGCTCTTGGCGGCCAGGAACACATCATCGGCCACATCGCACAGCGCCACGCCGATCAGCCGGTCATCATCATCATCTTCAAAGCGGATGGCCAGCTTGCCGGCGGTGGGCACATTGGTGAAACTGTCCATGGCGTTGCGGCGCACATGGCCCTTGGCGGTGGCAAACATCACGTGCAGCCGGCCCCATAAGGTCTCATCCTCCGGCAACGGCAGCACGCTGGTGATGGTTTCACCGTCGGCCAGCGGCAGCAGATTGTTGATCGGCTTGCCCTTGGCCTGCGGGCTGCCCTGCGGCAGGCGCCACACCTTCATCCGGTACACCTTGCCGGCGGACGTGAAAAACAGCACCGGATTGTGGGTGGACGTGGCGAACAAGGCCGTCACCGCATCCTCGTCCTTGGTGGACATGGCATTGCGGCCCTTGCCGCCGCGCGCCTGCGCCCGATATTCCGCCAGCGCCACCCGCTTGATCCAGCCCGACATGGTGACGGTGACTACCATCTCCTCGCGCTCGATCAGATCCTCATCGTCGATATCGTCGCCCACCGCGACGATTTCGGTGCGGCGCTTGGATTGGAAATCATTTGATACTTCATCAAGCTCAGTGCGCAGCACCGTGCGCAGCCGCAGGCGGCTGGTCAGGATATCGAGCAGATCGGCAATGACAACCGCCAGCTCCTGCAATTCGCTGCCGATTTCATCGCGGCCCAGCGCCGTGAGCTTTTGCAGGCGCAGATCGAGAATGGCGCGCACCTGCGCTTCGGTCAGGCGAATGGTCGGCGCGTCCACCGCCACCGTGCCGGCCTCCACCAGCGCCAGATAGGGCCGGATATCGGCGGCATCCCAATCGCGCGCCATCAAGGTTTCGCGGGCCTGGGCGGGGCTGGCGCTGGCGCGGATGATGCGCACCACCTCATCCAGATTGGCCACGGCGATCACCAGGCCAATCAACAAATGGGCGCGGTCACGGGCCTTGGCCAGTTCATGCTTGGACCGGCGGATGATCACGATCTCGCGGAAATCCACGAACGCCGTGATGATATCCTTCAGGCCCATCAGTTCGGGGCGGCCGCCGCGAATGGCCAGCATATTGATGGCAAAGCTCTGCTGCGCCGGCGTGAAGCGCCACAATTGATTGAGCACCACATCGGGCGTCGCATCACGCTTCAATTCCATGACGATGCGCACGCCTTCGCGGTTGCTTTCGTCGCGCAGGTCCGAAACGCCTTCGATGCGCTTGTCCTTCACCGCCTCGGCGATTTTCTCGACCAGCGCGTTCTTGCCTTGCTGGAACGGAATTTCGGTCAGGATGATGGCACGCTTGTCGCCGCGGCTTTCCTCGATGACGTGGCGAGAGCGAATGCGGATGCTGCCGCGCCCGGTTTCATAGGCCGCCAGCAGCTGCGACGTGCCCAAGATAAGCCCGCCGGTGGGGAAATCCGGCGCCGGCACATGCGCCATCAAGCCGGCCACACTGATCAGCGGATCATCAAGATAGGCGCGCACCGCATCAACGACTTCGTTCAGATTGTGCGGCGGAATATTGGTCGCCATGCCCACCGCAATGCCGCCGGCACCATTGACCAGCAGATTGGGAAACCGCGCCGGCAACACTGAAGGCTCGTGCTCTGAGCCGTCATAATTGGCGACAAAATCCACCGTATCCTTGTCGATATCGGTGATCAGCGCTTCGGCAGATTTGGCCAGCCGCGCTTCGGTGTAGCGCATCGCGGCCGGCGCATCCGGGTCCATCGAACCGAAATTGCCCTGGCCGTCGATCAACGGCAGCCGCATCGACCAATCCTGGGTCATCCGCGCCAGCGCATCATAAATCGCGGTATCACCGTGCGGGTGATATTTGCCCATCACATCGCCAACGATGCGCGCCGATTTGCGGTAGGCCTTGTTGTGCGTGAAGCCGTTTTCGTAGCTGCCCCACAAGATGCGGCGGTGCACCGGCTTCAGCCCATCGCGCACATCCGGCAGCGCCCGGCTGACGATGACCGACATGGCATAATCAAGAAAACTCGTCCGCATCTCTGCAACGATGGAGATTGGCTGGATATCGGGGGTGCCAGCGGGCGGCAGAGTGGTTGATTCCATGGGATTTTTTCAGCTCGGCAGAGAATGTTGCAAACGCATGACCGGACTAGGGGAAAGTGCGGCGAAATGCCAGTGCAAAGGGTGTGTATCACCCTTGTCTTGTCATGCTGGCGACGGCCAGCATCCGGCGTGGTGCACGCTCCACCTGGCAGCCACAGGTCCACTTGGGCCACGATGGAAGCTAGCCTGCGCCAGCATGACAAATCGAAAGAGGGCGACGCTCAATCACCCAGCGGCGGGAACCCCCAGTCCACGGCCAGGTCAAGCCAATGCGGATTATGCTCCTCGATCAGCCGGATCTTCCACGCGCGCTTCCAGAACTTCATCGCCTTCTCGCGCCGGATTGCGTCGGCGATGGCGGCATGGGAATCGTTCCAGGCGATCCGCTTCACATCATAGCGCGATGTGAAGCCTTCAAAATGCCCGGTGCGATGTTGCAGCACGCGGTTTAGCAAGTTCGACGTGACGCCCAGATACAGCGTCCCGCGCGGCGCGCTGGCCATCAAATAGACCCAGCCCGGCCTAGCCAACACAGCCCCCTAGAAACAACACGTCATGCTGGCGAAGGCCAGCATCCAGCGTGGCGTGAGGCCCAAATGGCGGCCACAGGGGCGCTTTCGGCAAAGTGGATGCTGGCCTTCGCCAGCATGACAAGAACCGGAATCAGTTATCACGCTTTAAGTTAGGCCAGTCTGCTTGTGCAAGAAGCCATAGCCCAATGATGTTGGCAAACGGAAGCGCCGCCATAATTGCCCACTAGCCACTATAGCCAGCCTTGTTCAGTATGCGGCGAACAGGAACAATCAAGATGGCGAGAAAGAGCCCATCACAGCGCCCCTTGATCAAACAAGGAAATACAGCTGTGTTCATAGTGCAAATCCTACTCCGCCGCGATCCCCATCGCCGGCACCTGCACAAAGCCCTTGCGCTTCGCAATCCGCGCCTCGATCTCCGGCCGGAAATGCCGGATCAGGCCCTGCACCGGCCACGCTGCCGCATCACCCAGCGCGCAGATCGTATGGCCTTCCACCTGCATCGTCACATCCAGCAGCATGTCGATCTCTTGGCGTTCGGCATCGCCGGTCACCAGCCGCTCCATCACCCGCCACATCCAGCCGGTGCCTTCGCGGCACGGCGTGCACTGGCCGCAGCTTTCATGCTTGTAGAAATAGCTGAGGCGGGCAATGGCGCGCACGATATCGGTGGATTTGTCCATCACGATCACCGCCGCCGTGCCCAGGCCGGATTTCAAATCCTTCAGGCCATCAAAATCCATCGGCGCATCCATGATCTGGTCCGCCGGCACCACCGGCACCGATGAACCGCCGGGGATCACCGCCAGCAGATTGTCCCAGCCACCGCGAACCCCGCCGCAATGTGTTTCGATCAATTCGCGGAACGGAAGGCCCATGGCCTCCTCCACCACGCACTTCTTGTTCACATGGCCGCTGATCTGGAACAGCTTGGTGCCTTCGTTCTTGGGGCGGCCGATGCTGGCAAACCAGCTTGGCCCGCGCCGCAGGATGGTCGGCACCACCGCGATGCTTTCGACATTGTTCACCGTCGTCGGGTTGCCGTACAGGCCGGCGCCGGCCGGGAACGGCGGCTTCAGGCGCGGCTGGCCCTTCTTGCCTTCCAGGCTTTCGATCATCGCGGTTTCTTCGCCGCAGATATAGGCGCCGGCGCCGCGGTGGACGACGACATCGAAATCATAACCAGTGCCGCAGGCGTTCTTGCCGATCAGACCGGCCGCATAAGCCTCCTCAACCGCAGCCATCAGCACCTTGGCCTCGGCGATATATTCGCCGCGAATATAGATATACGCCGCGCGCGCGCGCATCGCAAAGCCGGCGATCAGTGCGCCTTCCAGCAACTTGTGCGGATCGTGGCGGATGATTTCGCGATCCTTGCAGCTGCCCGGTTCGGATTCGTCGGCGTTAATCACCAGATAGCTGGGCCGGCCGGGATTGGGCGTCTTGGGCATGAAGCTCCACTTCATGCCAGTCGGGAAACCGGCGCCGCCGCGCCCGCGCAGGCCGCTGGCCTTTACCGCGTCGATCAGCGCATCCGGCCCGCCGCTCATCAGATCCTTGGTGTCAGCCCAATCGCCGCGCGTGCGCGCCGCTTCCAGGTTCCACGGCTGGAAACCATAAAGATTGGTAAAAATGCGATCTTTATCAGCAAGCATGGCGGATCACTTCTTCTTGTTCTTGGCGTTCTGGGCATTGGCCACCGTAAGCAGCGAAATGCCGACCACCAGCAACGGCATGGCAACGGTCACGAGCGACTTGTCGGTCTTGATGCCATAGATAAGCAGCCCGATGGACAGGAGCATCAGCGCAAAGGCAAAGATCAACAGCGTTTTGACCATCACACCATCTCCGTCAGCGTGGTCGGCCCACCTTCCGGGCAGGAGGCCGTGCGGCCGATCTGGCTGCCAACCTTGGGTTCTTCACCGCGCGCCAACATGTCCAAAATCACGGTCATGCCGGCATGCGTCAGATCTTCATAATTGTGATCGTTGATCTGCACCATCGGCGCATTGGCGCAGGCGCCCAGGCATTCCACTTCGGTCAGTGTGAACAGGCCATCGGGCGTGGTGGCGCCCTTCTTCAGGCCCTTGTCCTTGCAGGCTTTCATGATGTCATCGCTGCCGGCCAGAAGGCACGGCGTCGTGCCGCACACCTGCACATGATAGCGGCCAACCGGTTTCAGATTGTACATCGTGTAGAAGCTGGCGACTTCGTAGGTGCGGATATAGGGCATGCCGATCTGGCGGGCGACAAATTCGATCACCGGCACCGGCAGCCAGGCCACGCCGGTCATGTCCCGCACCTGATATTGCGCCAGCCACAGCAGCGGCATCACCGCGCTGGCTTGGCGGCCGGGCGGATAGAGCGCGATCAGCCGATCGGCTTCGGCGGCGTTCTCCGCAGTCCAAGCAAAAGCAGCAAAATCAGTCACCGGATAAACTCCACGCGCGAGCACAGCTCGCCTGCAAAACTGTAGAGGCTCATCACTTCAAACGGCTCGCCCGCATTGGTGCGCCACACTTTTTCGTGCAGCACTGCAAATTCACCAAGCTCATAACCCGTGATGATCTCGGCCCGATTTTCGGGAAATTGCGCAAACATCGCCTTCAGGCCCGAACGCACGCCTTCGCGGCCATCGCGCAGCACGGCGCCGCGATAGCCGGCCTCCACCGCGTCGTCCGTCATCAACGCCACATAGGCATCGGCATCATGCGCATTATAATACGCAATCATCGCCGTCGCTGTCGCAAGCTTGCTCAAAGGTGCCGCCGCCGCGACGACCAGGCCACAAAGCCAGCCGTCCAGATGGTCGAGACCGCAGCAACGATCGGCATGCCGGCGCCCTCGCCCCAGATTTGCGCTGCGCCAAAGCCTAAGCCGGCAATGGCCGCCGCGCCGATGGCTGCAATCACCATCAATTTGGTGCGTTCCGTCACCGGTCCACCTCACCGAACACGATGTCCAGGCTGCCGAGGATCGCGGGCGCGTCGGCCAGCATATGGCCCTTGCACAGGAAATCCATCGCCTGCAGATGGGCCATGCCAGTGGCGCGGACATGGCAGCGCCACGGCTTGTTGGTGCCATCGGCCACCATGTAGATGCCGAATTCGCCCTTGGGGCTCTCGGTGGCAACATAGGCATCGCCGGCCGGCACGTGCAGGCCTTCGGTGTACAGCTTGAAATGGTGGATCAGCGCTTCCATCGAGCGTTTCATTTCGCCGCGCGATGGCGGCGCCACCTTGCGATTGTCGGTGATGTGGGCACCCGCCGGCATATCGCGCACGCATTGCTTGATGATCTTCAGGCTCTCGCGCATTTC
>NZ_JBBATR010000013.1:0-3576 GCF_040398645.1 Sandarakinorhabdus sp. | reverse complement strand
GGCCGGAACCAGGCCGCATGGAAACGCGCGCCCGACACACGCTCGTAGAATTCCATCAGCTTTTCGCGCTCTTCAAACAGCCACAGCATCGGCGTCATCGCGCCCACGTCCATGGCGTGCGCAGTGGTGTTGAGGATGTGATTGAGAATGCGCGTGATTTCCGCAAACATCGTGCGGATATACTTCGCCCGCACCGGCACTTCGATGCCGGCCAATTTCTCGATGGCCAGCACATAGCTGTGCTCCATGCACATCGGCGAGACATAATCGAGGCGGTCCATGTAGGGCAGCGCTTGCAGATAAGTCTTGTATTCAATCAGCTTTTCGGTGCCACGGTGCAGCAGGCCGATGTGCGGATCGCAGCGTTCGATGATTTCGCCGTCCAGCTCCATCACCAGCCGCAACACGCCGTGCGCCGCCGGGTGCTGCGGGCCGAAATTGATCATGTAATTCTGGATTTCGTTGCCGTCGCGGGCCGGCAGCACATCGGCTGTGTCTTGCGCCGTCCACGCGGAACCGGCGTTGCCCAAGCTGCTCATTTGGCACCTGCCTTTTCATCGCCGGGCAGCACATAATCCGTGCCTTCCCAAGGCGACAGGAAATCGAAGCTGCGAAAATCCTGCGCCAGCTTCACCGGCTCATACACCACGCGCTTATGCTCTTCGGACCAGCGCAGTTCGACATGGCCGGACAGCGGGAAATCCTTGCGGAACGGATGACCTTCAAAGCCATAATCGGTCAAAATCCGGCGCATGTCCGGATTGCCGGCAAACATCACGCCATAGCAATCCCACGTCTCACGCTCATACCAGCCGGCATTGGGATAAAGGCTGGTCAGGCTGGGCACCGGCGCGGTGCCATCGGTGGTGCAACGCACGCGCAAGCGCAGATTGTGCGCCATCGACA
Organism: Sandarakinorhabdus sp.; assembly: GCF_040398645.1. Taxonomy (GTDB): domain Bacteria; phylum Pseudomonadota; class Alphaproteobacteria; order Sphingomonadales; family Sphingomonadaceae; genus Sandarakinorhabdus. The sequence continues at coordinate 2,670 of NZ_JBBATR010000013.1, read as the reverse complement.
AAAGATGGATTACCACCTCAAACCGCTCGGCCCGGTCCGGATAATCGGCAGCGCAAAGGTCCGTCAGCTGGTTCAGCCGCAGATCGGGCGCATCGCGCAACGCAGCAATCACCGCCACCAACGCATCACGTGCCACCAACACGCTGGTTTCACCGGCGTGTACGGTGATGTCGATAATGGCCGCGCCGAGCAGTTCGCCAAGCCGCGCGGCAAGGCCATCGTGGCTGGCCATCACCGGCCAGCTGTGACGGCCAAGTTCAGGGGAAACAATCGCCATCGTTTACCGCTCAAACACGCCGACGCGGCGGATTTTCCGCTGCAGGGCCAATATACCATAAAGCAGCGCTTCGGCGGTCGGCGGGCAGCCCGGCACATAGATGTCCACCGGCACGATCCTGTCGCAGCCGCGCACCACCGAATAGCTGTAGTGATAATAGCCGCCGCCATTGGCGCAGCTTCCCATCGAAATCACATAGCGCGGCTCGGCCATCTGGTCGTAAACCCGGCGCAGCGCCGGCGCCATCTTGTTGCACAGCGTGCCGGCGACGATCATCACGTCGCTCTGCCGCGGTGAGGCGCGCGGCGCGATGCCAAACCGCTCCATGTCATAACGCGGCATGTTGGTGTGCATCATCTCGACGGCGCAGCAGGCTAGGCCGAACGTCATCCACCACATCGATCCGGTGCGCGCCCAGTGAAACAGATCCTCGGTCGATGTGACCAGAAAGCCCTTTTCAGCGACCTCCATGGACACATCGCCCAAAAACGCATCGCGGTTGCCTTCGGGCAGCGCGATTGCACCGCCTGGGAGCACCAGCCCGGTCTGTTCGTTCATCACTCCCACTCCAACGCTCCCACCTTCCAGGCGTAGACCAGGCCGATGCCCAGTTCGCCCAGGAATTCCATCATCGCCCACCACGCGCTTTCCCCGCCCCAATGCAGGCTGACGGCCCATGGGAACAGAAATGCGGCTTCGAGGTCGAACACGATGAACAGGATGGCAACCAGATAGAATTGCACATCAAATTTGGTGCGCGAATCTGAGAACGCCGGAAAGCCGCTTTCATACTCCGACAGCTTCACCGCCTCCGGCTTGGCCGTGCCGATCGCGGCCGACAGTGCCATCGGCGCGCTGACAAAGATCACCGCAAAGGCGATGCCAACGGCAAAGAACATCAGCACCGGCAGATATTGGATTGCAATGGCCGACATGGCCGCAAAATTCCTCGCTGTTGCAGTGCAAGGTGAATAGCCGCAGTGCCTGCCCACGGCAAGCCGCACCAAGGTTCACAGGCGGCTTTTCGTCAGCTGCGGCGCTAGCGCCAGCGCCAATCAGCGCAGCGCGCCGGCCACCAGCTTGTGCAGCTTTGATTGGATGGCGCTGTTGCCCGCGATAATTTCTTCGCGGCTGACCATGTCCTGGCCGGCGCGAAAATCACTCACGAAGCCGCCGGCTTCGCGCACCAGCAGCATGCCGGCGGCGATATCCCAATGCGACAGGCCGGTTTCCCAGAAACCATCGAACCGCCCAGCCGCCACCCACGCCAGATCGAGGCTGGCCGCCCCGAAGCGCCGCACGCCGGCGACTTCGGGAATCACCGCGTTCAATATGGTGCTGAATTGCGGCCGGTCGCCGTGGCCCTGGTACGGGATGCCGGTGGCAATCAGGCACTCGTTCATGTCGCGCCGGCCAGACACGCGCAGCCGGCGATCCGAAAGCCAGGCGCCGCAGCCCTTTTCCGCCCAGAAACTTTCGCCGGTCAAGGGCTGGTGGATCAGCCCGGCGGTGATTTCACCATCGATTTCAGCGGCGATGCTGATGGCAAAATGCGGGATGCCGTGCAGGAAATTGGTGGTGCCATCCAGCGGATCGACGATCCAGCGGCAGCGGTCATCGTTGCCCTTGATGGTGCCGCCCTCTTCCAGCAGCAGGCCCCATTCCGGCCGGGCATGGCGCAAGATCTCGGTCACCGTCGCTTCGGCTTCGCGGTCGGCGACAGTCACGAAATCCGCCGGCCCCTTGCGGCTGACCTGCAAGGCATCCACTTCGCCAAAATCCCGCCGCAGCTTGGGCGCCGCCTTGCGCGCGGCCTTTTCCATGACGGTGATCAGCGATGAATGGGCAACCATGGCGGAATCCTTGCGGCCAGCACGTGCGCAGGCGGCGATTGGGGGAACAGGGATGGGAAAGAGCGGAGTGTGCCTTAACGGGTGCAGCCAGCCGGAGCAAGCTGTGGGGGCAAACTGGGGACGGGCCTACCAGCCGAGCACTTCGCCAAACGCAGCCACACCAGCACCCGGCCCAGCATCGTGATCCCACACCGCCCGGACCACAGCGATGAAATCCGCGCCAGCGTCGACCAGCGGCGCGGCATTGTGCGGGAAAATGCCGCCAATGGCGACGCAGGGCAATTGGCTCAACGTGGTCCACCAGCCCAGTATCTCGGGCTGGGGACGATAGTGGCTCGGCTTGGTGGTGGTGTCGTAAAACGCCCCGAACGCCACATAATCAGCGCCCTGCTCCCCGGCTTCCATCGCCAGGTGGCGGCTGTCGTGGCACGTCCGGCCAATCTGAGCGTCGCGGCCGAGCAGAGCGCGGGCATCGGCAATCGAGCCATCACTCTGCCCCAGATGCACACCGTCCGCGCCGGCCGCCTTGGCCAGATCGGC
>NZ_JBBATR010000012.1:20529-56478 GCF_040398645.1 Sandarakinorhabdus sp. | reverse complement strand
GTCGTGCACGCGCGCCGCCAGCGCCAGCCGGGCATCGGACCAGCTGTGATCGGTTACCTCATGGACTTCGGTCACCTTGCCGCCAGCAGCCCGCGCGCCGGCAACCACCGGATCGGTCGATGGCTTCAGGCCGTCATCCGATGTCAGCACCAACAGCGGCTGCCGCGCCAATCCGGCACTGCGCGGCCGCAAATCAAAAGCGGCTGCCTGCTCGGTCAACTCCGCCGCCTGCATCGCTGGCGTGGTGCCGCTGAGGGCTTCGCTGTTGCCGGCAGCTTGCGCGATCAAATTGCTGCCGCTCATTTGGGCGACCATGCCCATGTTTGCAGCCGAAATCAGGATGACACCGGCCAGCGCCGGATCATCGCTGCCAACCATTGCCGCCACCCAGCCGCCCATGCTGTGCCCTGCCAGCACGATGCTGGCGGTGTTGATGCCCAGCTTTGCAGCCACATCGGGCCGGCGCAGATGCGCCAGCACGGCGCGGGCATCCTGCGGGTTCTGGGCAAATCGGAAATTGCCTGGGCTGCCCCAGCTGCCGCGATAATTGAAGGTGACGGCGTTCCAGCCCGCGCGGCGCAGCGCTTGCGCCAGATCGAGGTTCTTTTCGTTGCCAGGCCAGCCGTGGCACAGAATGATGGTGGGATGCGGCCCCGGCCCGGCAGCAAGATAAGCCACCGCGTTGATTTCAAGCCCGCCTGACGGAATATGCATCACCTCCATGCGCGCTCGCGGTGAGGCTGTGGCGGGCGGATCGACAAACAGCGCCGATTGCGCGGCGGCATTGCCAGTGGATAGCAAGGCCGTTGTCCAGACCATCAATGCCCATACCATCAATGTCTTCATCCTGCCCTCCATAGCCCCAGTATCACGGCCATTACCGCCCGGCGCAATCTGTTTCACAGCGGCGGCAGGGCCCAATCGATCGGCGCCAACCCCTGCGCAGCGAGCCATGTGTTGGTGCGCGAAAAATGCCGGCAGCCCAGAAAGCCGGTGTGCGCCGACAGCGGCGATGGATGCGGCGCTTTCAGCACGAGGTGGCGGCCATTGTTGGCGCCGGCATCGACAAAGCTGGCCTTTTTCTGGGCGTGGCTGCCCCACAGCAGGAAAGCGCAGGGGCGTTCCCGCGCGGCCACCAGCCGGATCACGTCATCGGTGAAGCCTTCCCAGCCGCGGCCCTTGTGGCTGGCAGCAAGGCCTTGTTCCACGGTCAGGCAGGTGTTGAGCAGCAGCACGCCCTGCCGCGCCCAATGTTCCAGAAAGCCATTCCGGGCGGGCTGGATGCCGAGATCCGCGTGCAATTCCTTGTAGATATTGGCGAGGCTGGGCGGCACCCGCACGCCGGGCCGCACGCTGAACGCCAGCCCGTGCGCCTGGCCGGGGCCGTGATACGGGTCCTGGCCCAGGATCACCACCCGCACTTGATCGAGCGGCGTGAGATCAAGCGCGCGAAACCACTCGCTGCCCTTGGGGAAGATCGTCTTGCCGGCGGCTTTTTCGGCCACCAGGAAGCTGCGCAGCGCTGCCATTGCCGGCGACGCCAGCATGTCCGCCAGCGGCTCCCGCCAGCTTTCGTGCAATTTCACCGTGCCTGCCATGCCGGCCTGTGTGTCCGCCCAAGGTCGGCGGCGTCAACCGGTGTTCAGAAATTCAGGCGCGCACCCACCCAGAAGGTGCGCGGCAAGGCCCGCTCGATCACGCCGGTGCCGGACAGCGCCGCCTGCACCTCGGCATCGAACAGATTTTCCACGCGGCCTTCGATGGCGATGCCCTTGACGATCGGCACCAGCAGCAGTGCATCGACCATGGTGGCTGCGCCCAAGGTGCGGGCGTTCTGATCATCTTCAAACTGGCTGGCGATGTGGCGCAGCGTGGCCGAAGCCGTGAACAATTTGCCGCTGTAATCGGCGGTGCCCGAAAACTGATCGCGCGGGGTTTGCGCCGGTGCCAGTCCATTCAATGCCGCCGCCACGCCGCTGGCCCGAATTTCCGGATCGACATGGCTCCAGCTGGCCGACAGGCCAAATGGCCCGCGCCGCAGCCGGGCATCAACTTCCCAGCCCCACACATTCAATGCATCCAGATTCTGGCGCTGGCGGAAAAAACCATTGGCGGCCACAAAGCCGGCGCCGGGGAAATTGCCCGGCCCGCTAGCCACAGTCACGTTGGCAATGCTGTCGTACATGCGGTTCCAGAACGCCGTCACGCCGATTTCGATGCCGGCTGCAGGCTTCAGGGTGAAGCCAGCGTCCACACCGGTGACATGCTCAGGCGCCAGCAGCGCGTTGGCTGCGGTCACATCCGGTCCAACCCGGAACGGGCGGTACAATTCGTTCAAGGTGGGCAGCCGCCAGCCGCGATAGGCCGCGCTGCGCAGGGTCAACCAATCGGCGGCGTTCACGGCCACGCCAGCGCGGCCGGTAAGCTCTTCACCGGACCGATCAGCATAAAGCAAGGTGGTGAACGGCGCGCCGGTAGCGATGGTGGTTTCCAGCAATCGGCCGTTCTGGATCGTCCACCAATCCAGGCGCGCGGCCAACGTGATCGTAAGGATGCCGGCGGCGATGCTGGCATCGGCAAACACGCCGCTGGTGCTGCTGCGCCCGCCGGCCTCACGCTGGCGCGTCGGGGCGGCATTCACATAGGTGAACAGCTCCAGTGTCTTCCCCGTCAATTGCCGCGTGTCCGCGCCCAGGCGCAGGGTGATGTTTTCGCCCAATGGCGGCGCGATTTCCAGCCGGCCGCCCCAGCCGGTTGCTGGCGTGTCATATTGATCGAGGCTTTGCGTCACGGTGGCGCGCGTGGCGGCCACTGCAGCGAAATCCGAGGTGAAATTGCGCGTCTGCACATAGGCGAGGGCCTGCCAGCCCCAATGGCCCCGCTCATTACCGCGCCCGACCAGCCGCAACGACGCATCGGCGCCTTCGGACGTATTCTGTGAAAAATCGGTGCCGCGTTCACGGCTGTCCGTGAAGGCGGTGGCGCTCACTTGCGCTTCGGTATCGGGCGCGATGCCCACCACAACGCGCAGATTGGCGCTGGCCTGTTCATAGGGCGCAGGGCGGTCAACCGGGCCGCGGCTGCGGGCGACGATTGGCACAAAGCCGTCGCCGCGGCCATAGGCTGCCGACAGCATGGCAAAGCCGCCGTCACGCTTCAGGCCCAAAGAGCCTTGGGCATCCACGCTGCTGCGGCTGCCATAGGCCAGGCCGCCGGTGAACGGGGTGAGCGCTTCGCTGCCCACCGATTCCAATTCGATGGTGCCGGCCAGTGCGCCTGGCCCCCAATAACCTGATCCGCCGCCGCGCGTGACCCGGATGCGCTCCAGCCGGCCAGTGGCATAGGCCGGAAACGCCACCCAGCCGCCAAAGGGATCGGCTTGCGGCACGCCGTCCAACACCAGTAGCGCCCGCGATGAGGCATTGCCGCCCAGACCGCGCAACGTGATGCCCTGGCTGGTGGCATTGGCCGATCGGCTGTCCGAACGGCGAAACTGCTGCTGGCCAGCGATATCGGCCAGCACGGATTCCAGCCGGTTCGATCCGCTGTTGAGGATGCGAGCCCGCTCGATCACCACCAGCGACAGCGCGGCATCGCCGGGCAGGTCCCGCAGGCCCTTGCCCGTGACCGTGATCAACGCATCTTCGGGCGTCGTATCCGCACCCTGGGCAGCGACTGGCATAGCGGACAACAACAAGGCGGCAAGCAGGGATTGTTTGAACATCCAGACCCCTTAGCAAACGCAAGGGATGACGCAACTTGTCCTATCGGCCGAGCCCCAGCGCCCCCAGATCGGCTGTCGCTGCGGCCAGATCGGCATGGGCGACAATCTGGCGGAAGGCCGCATCCAGCCGGCGCACCTGCGCATCAGCCGCAGCCTCTTCGCGGATATTGACCAGGAAGAAATCCGACGCCCCTTCCTGAAAACGCCGCCGTTCGGCATTGGCCATGGCCAGGGCACGGTCTTGCTCGTCGATGGCAATGCCCAGCAGCCGGCGCGATTGGCGGGCGGCAATCGACAGCCCCCCAATTTCAATGCGAATCTGGTCTTCGATGAAGCGGCGGCGCTGGGCAAAGCCATCGATATCGGCGCGGGTCTGATCAAGGCGGCCGCGCGCCGTGCGTTGCTGGATCGGCACGGTCAGCGTGACGCCCAGCTTGGTTTCGGTGCCGGTATAGGCCTGCCCGCCCTGGCCGGCATCGCCAATATATTGGTTCACTTCGGCTTTCAGATCGAGGCGGGGCAGAAAATTGTTGCGATCGAGCAGCAGGCGTTGCCGGGCCTGGGCAATGCGCACATCCACAACCCGCAGATCGGGGCGATTTTCCAGCGCCGCCATCACATCTTCGGCGACAGGCAGCGGCAACGGCAGCGCGCGCGGCAATTGCTGTTGGCCGGGCACCAGCGTGTTGCCATCGGCATCGCGCCAGAACAGCGAAAGATTGACAGCGGATTGTTCCAGCGTCTGTTCAGCCTGCACCACCAGTGTTTGCCGGCGCAGAATATTCTGTTCATTTTCGGTGAGGAGAATCGCCGGGCGCAAGCCTTCGGCCACCTGGCGCTTGAAGCCGGCTTGCCGGTCCAGCGCCAGTCGCAGCAAGCCCTTGAACACGGTGACGCGCTGCCCGGCGATCACCCAGTTGTTCCAGGCGGCGATGGCGCGGGCCTGCACGCCGATGGCAACCAGCAGGCGATCATTGTCGGCCAGCGCGATATCGGCGCTGGCCATGGCGCGATTGAAGCGGCGATCGTCGATGTCGCGGTCACGCAGTAGCGAAAACAGCGTGCCCACGGTCAGGCGGCCAAGCTGGGCGGTGTTGTTGCTGGATTGCGACGATGGGAAGCTTCCGCGTGCGATTTCATAGCCGCCAAACACACTGCCGCCGTTGTTGGCCAGCGGCTGGGTCAGGCGGGCACCGGCTTCGGCGCCATCGTAAAAGCCCGTCGGCCGGGCATCAATATTGGCATTGAACAGCGTGTCGAACGCGCCTTCAGTTGTCAGCAACCGGCCCTGTGCGCCGCGCACCCGGGCCAATGCTTCGAGAACCTGCGGGGCATGAAATCGACTGGCCGCGAGCAGCGCTTCGAGAGTCAACGGCTGGCTGGCAGCTGGCAGCGACTGCGCCGATGCGCGCGCATCCGCCTCCAATGCCTGGCTGGCGCGCGGGCCAACGGCCAGCGGCAGCGTCGCCAGCGCCGCGCCGGCGCCGGTGAGGCCCGCCAGCATCGCCAGCAGCGCCAATCCTTGCGCCGTTCCCCTTGCGTGTTTATTTCGCTGGCGTGGCGGCATCACTGCCCTTTTCGGCCTTGGCTTCGCCATTGGTCGCAGGTTCGGCGCCCGGCCGGGTGAACTGCAACGGGAAATCATTGAGCAGCCGCCACAATTCAAACCAGATCGGCACCGTGTTCATCTGCACCCAGCCGCGCACCTTTGCACCCAGCCGCACCGATGGTTCGGTCGGCCACGGATCACGATCAGGCGACTCCGATACCAGCACCCGAAACAGGCCGCTGGGCGACGCATTCAAATCCATGGCGGCGACCTGGCCATCAAAATAGCCCTTGGCCACCGATGGCCAGCCGGAAAACTGAATCGCCGGCCAGCCTTCGAATTCCAGCCGAACCCTGCGCCCGGTATGGATGAGCGGCACATCACGGCCATCGACAAACAATTCCACCACCCGCCGCGATTGTTCGGGCACGAATGTGGCCAGCACATCGCCCTGCTTGATCATCGTGGCGGTATCGATGCTGCTGACTCGCATGATACGCCCGGCGCGCGGCGCGCGGATCAATTGTTCGGATTGGCGGCTAAGGTTCACATCAATCTTGTTGATCTCGGCCCGCGACGACGCCAGTTTTGCCGCATAATCCGCGACCTTGATCTGTGCCAATTCCATGTCGCGCCGCGCCGCCAGCCCTTCGCCGTAAAGGGTTTGCATGCGGGTCACGTCACGCTGCGCCGTGGCCATGGCGGCGCTGGTTGCGGCCATTTCCGCCAGTTTCTGTGTCCGTTCACTGCGCAACCGCGACAGGAAATCCGGATCGATATCCACCACGCGGGCAATGGCTTCGCCGGCCTGGACGCGGGCGCCATCGGTCACATACCAGCGCGTCAGCCGCCCGGGCACCATCGCGCTGATATTCTGCTGCCGGTCACGCGGATCAAATGCGATCACCTGGCCGGTGCCTTGCGCGGTTTGCACCCACGGCACCAGCGTGATGAACAGGACAGTGATCACGATTGCTGCCACCACAAGCAGCGCAAATACTCGCATCACCGGCGGCGGATTGAGGCTGCGCAGGGTTGGAAACGGCGCGCTGCTGCCGGCTGGCGGCACATTATTCGCCATCTTGTGTCTCCCGGCCGGCGGCAAGGCGCAGCTTGTCAAACACGCTGCGGTCGCGGGTCACGACCTGCTGTTCCAGCCCCATCCACACCCAGCCATCCAGCGTGATCGCCTCAGGCCGATTGCTGAAGTACAGCACGGTGGTCGATTTTCCGCGAAAATGGCCCAATACCGCCTGCAACCGGCTGACTGGCACCGTATCGCACAGCGGCGAGAGCACCAGTATGTTGGGCTCCGACAGGATGGCGGCGGCCAGTTTCAGCTGCATCATCTTGGCCACCGTGAACGGCGCGCCGGTTGATGACAGGCGGGTCTGGATGCCATCGGGCAGCAAGCCGATGCGATCCCCAAGGCCAACCAACTGCAATGCCTGCAATTGATCAGCGGCGTTGCGGGCGGGATTGGCCAGCATCAGATAATCAAGGATGGTCGATTCCACGATGCTGGCCCGGTCCAGCACCATGATCCCGGATCGCAGCGCCAGCGGATCCATCAAGGCGATATCCATGCCGCCCAGTGTGATCAGGCCCGAATCCGGCTTCTCCAGCCGCTTCAGCAATTCGGCAAATTCCCGTTCCATCCCCGGTACGCCCTGGCACACCAGCATGGAACCGGCCGGGATATCCAGATCAAGTTCGGCGCGGCCCACGGGCAGCGCAAAACGCACGCGGCTCATGCCCAGCGCGCCGCCGTGCGGTGGCGGCAATTTTGTTGATGTCTGCGGTTCCTGCTTCAGCCCATAGAGCAGCGAAAGTTCCTCGACGGCTGCCACGATGTCGTACAGGTCATCCAGGTAGGAATAGAGGCTGTTCATGCCGGCAAACACGCCAGACAAGATTAGTTCGGCCGCAACCAACTGTCCAATCGACAATTGCTCCTGAATGACCAGCCAGCCGCCCAATGCCAGCAAGCCGGCGCTGGCCAAAGCGTATAGAAAATAAAAGGCAATGGTTTGCGGAAACTGATAAGAAAAGTGCAGGGCGTGGGCTTTGACATAATTTGCTGTCACTGTTTCGGCTCGGTCAAGCGCATAATCGATATGACGTGCCGATTTGTAAAACCCGTTCGATGCGCCGACTGTTTCCAGGAAATGTGCGGCATTGTATTTTTCATGCGAGAGGACGATTGATGTTTTCATCGCGCCCTTGGCCCAGATCGTCCAGACCGCCCACAGCAGCAAGATCAGCACCAGGTTGAATGCCAGAAAAAACGGGTGATAAAAGCTGGTGACAACAAACCCGACGATCATGCCAAGAATGATGGTGAAGCCGCCAATCAGCAGCGACGGCACGGCCTTTTGCATGTTGATCAGTTCAAAATAGCGGTTGAACAGGTCGCTGCGGCGATCGTCCTCGAAAAACGGATCCGCGGCGTTGATGGCCCGGGTGGTAACATCCGCCACAAGCCGCGCCATGAAGCGGCGGCGATACAATTCCATCAGGTGAATGCGCAGCACGCTGAGCAATCCGGAAATGATCAGCAATGCAAACAAGATGAACGAAAGCGTGAACAGCGGTACGGGCAACGCGGTGTTGGCGATGCTGTTGATCAACAATTGCACCGAAATCGGCGTGGCCAGACCAAGCAACGCCACGCCGATGCCGTAAATGATTGCCAGCCAGAAATAATTTTTCTCTGGCCAGACAATATCGGTCAACCAGCGGTAAACCAGCCGGTTGAGGTCCATCTGGGCAAGATCGGTGGCCGCCATGTGTCTCCTGTCGGGCAATCCGGTGCGCTTGGCGGGTGATGTAGGGAAGTTCACCCCTGTTTGCCAAGGCCGCTTCCCAAAAGAAATTACATAGGCGTAATATTCAGCTGAGATGTCGCAGGGCGTTGGCAATCAGATCGACCATTTCGTCGATCTCCGCCGGGCTGACAATCAGTGGCGGCGACAGGGCGATGGTGTCGCCCGAAGCGCGCACCAACAGGCCGGCATCAAACAGGCTGCGCAGCATTTCGACGCCGCGTGCACCCGGCGCTCCGGCACGCGGTGCCAGCTCGATGCCGGCCATCAGGCCGAAATTGCGAATGTCGATCACATGCGGCGCCTCGGCCATCCGGTGCACCGCCGTTTCGAAGTAGGATTCAAGATCGCGGGCCTGCGCAAACAGGCCATCGTCGCTGTACAGCTGCAACGTGGCCAAGCCGGCGGCGCAGGCGAGGGCGTGCGCCGAATAGGTATAGCCGTGGAACAATTCGATGCCCGGCGTGTCCCCAGGTGCCATGACGATGGCATCATGCACTTGCCGCGAAGCTGCCACGGCGCCCATCGGCACGGCGGCGTTGGTGATCGCCTTGGCCATGCAGATCAGATCAGGCGTAACGCCAAAGCGTTCTGCTGCAGTTGCTGCGCCCAGCCGGCCAAAGGCGTTGATCACCTCATCGAAGATCAGCAGGATGCCGTGCTTGGCGGTAATCGCACGCAGCCGTTCCAGATAGCCAACAGGCGGCGGCAGCACGCCGGTTGAACCCGCCACCGGCTCCACGATCACCGCTGCAATCGTGTCGGCGCCGTGCAGGGCAATGATCGCTTCCAATCGGTCCGCCAGCTCCGCGCCGTGCGCCGGCAGGCCCTTGGAGAAGGCATTGCGGGCCTGATCGAGCGTATGCGGCAGATGATCCACCCCGACCAGCCCAGGCCCGAACGTGCGGCGATTGGCAACCATGCCGCCCACCGAAATGCCGCCAAAGCCGACACCGTGGTAGCCGCGTTCCCGCCCGATCAACCGGGTGCGCTGGCCGTCACCGCGCGCCCGGTGGTAGGCCAGCGCAATCTTCAAGGCGGTATCGACACTTTCGGAGCCGCTGTTGGTGAAGAAAATCCGGTCCAGCCCGGCCGGCATCATGCTGCCGACGCGGTTGGCCAATTGAAAGGCCAGCGGATGGCCGAACTGGAAGGTCGGCGCGAAATCCAGCTCGGCCGCCTGCTGCTGAATGGCGCGCACGATGCGGTCACGGCCATGCCCGGCGTTGACGCACCACAATCCGGCACAGCCATCCAGCACCTGCCGGCCATCACCGGCGGTGTAATGCATGTCCTTGGCGGCCACCAGGACGCGTGGGTTGGCCTTGAAATAGCGATTGTCGGTGAACGGCATCCACCACTGGTCAAGATCGTTGGGCAGGGTGCTGTGCATGATGCGGTCCTGTCAGGCGGCGGCGTTCAGGGACGTTCAGGGACGTTCAGGGACGTTCAGGGACGTTCAGGCCTTTGCCAGCAGCGTTTCGATCTGGCTGCCCAGCGCTTCGGGTTTGGTAGTCGGTGCGAAGCGTTCCTGCACTTCGCCCTTGGCATCCACCAGGAATTTGGTGAAATTCCATTTGATCGATTCCATGCCGAGCAGGCCCGGTGCCTGTTTCTTCAGCGCGCGGAACAGCGGATGCGCGCTGTCGCCATTGACATCGACCTTGGCAAACATCGGAAAATCGACATCGTATGTCAGCTTGCAGAAATCGGCGATTTCGGCGGCATTGCCGGGTTCCTGTGCGCCAAACTGGTTGCACGGAAAACCGAGCACCGCAAAGCCCTTGGGCCCATAGCGGCGGTGCAACGCTTCCAGGCCGGCATATTGCGGGGTGAAGCCGCATTTGCTGGCGGTGTTGACGATCAACAGCACCTTGCCTTCGAAATCTCGCATCGAAATCTCGCGGCCATCGATGGTTTTGGCGCGGAACTCATAAATGCTGGTCATTGCTTTTCCCCTTCACGCCGTGTGCGGCCGTCTGGGCCAGAACTGCCCAATGCAGCCACGAAATGCCGCCGGCACAATGCCACATAACGATCATTGCCGCCAATCTCGGTCTGTGCGCCGCTGGTAACGGCGCGGCCCTGGCCATCGATGCGAAGGTTCATCGTGGCCTTGCGGCCGCAATCGCACACGGCCTTCAGCTCGCTGAGCGTGTCGGCCAGCGCCAGCAGCCACAGGCTGCCTTCAAACAAATGCCCGCGAAAATCCGTGCGCAGGCCGTAACACAGCACCGGAATCGCCAGATCATCGGCAACCTGTGCCAGCTGCGAGACCTGCGCGCGACCCAGGAACTGCGCTTCATCCACCAGCACGCAGTGTTGCGGCGTGGCCGCATGCGCCGCGTGGACGGCAGCAAACAGATCGGTGTCTGCGGCAAACGCCGCAGCGGGGGCGCTAAGCCCGATGCGCGAGGCGATGATGCCTGCGCCAGCCCGGTCATCGATGGCGGCCGTGAACAGCAGCGGGTTCATGCCGCGTTCCCGGTAATTGAAGGCCGCCTGCAGCAGAACCGTCGATTTGCCGGCATTCATCGATGCATAATAGAAATACAGCTTGGCCACGCCCGTTCATGCGCGCGGCCAGCTGCACACGTCAATCGGGGCAATGGCGGTTCAGCGATTGCCGCCGATGAAGTCGCCCAATTCGCCCAGCACGCTGCCTTCGCCGCGATTCTGGCCGCGCCCGCCGGCCGCTTGCAGCATGCGCCCGGCCAGCCGGCTGAACGGCAAGGATTGGATCCACACCTTGCCCGGCCCGGTCAACCGCGCGAAAAATGCGCCTTCGCCGCCAAAGATCATCGATTTGACCCCGCCAACCGTTTCCAGATCGAAGGTGACACTGGGCGTGTAGGCCGCAAGGCAACCCGTATCGACATGCAGCACTTCGCCGGGTGCCAGATTGCGCTCGATTACCGTGCCGCCCATCTGCACGAACACCCAGCCGTCGCCGTCCAGCCGCTGCATGATGAAGCCTTCGCCGCCAAACAGCCCGGTCATGATACGGCGCTGGAATTCGATGCCAATGGCCACCCCGCGTGCCGCTGCCAGAAAGGCGTCCTTCTGGCAGATCAGCGTGCCGCCCACGCTGTCCAGCTTGATCGGCAGGATGGCGCCGGGCGTCGGGCTGGCAAATGCCACCCGCGCCTTGCCGCCGCCATTGTGGGTGAACACCGTGGTAAACAGGCTTTCGCCGGTGACGAGGCGCTTGCCGGCCCCCAGCAATTTGCCCATGAAGCCGCCGCCTCCCGCTTCACTGCCATCGCCAAACACCGTCGTCATGCCGATGCTGGCATCCTTCCACACCATCGCGCCGGCTTCGGCCACCGCGCTTTCGCCGGGGTCAAGCTCGATTTCGACGAACTGCAGTTCCTGGCCCTTGATTTCAAAATCAATATCGTCGGCGCTGCTGCTGCGGCTGTGCTGCCAGGGGCTGGGCATGGCGGTCATCCTTTTAGTTGTGCAGTGTTATTGTACGCATGGTGTGTTGCTCTGCCAAGACGCTGATTTGCGGAATTTTGCGAGTGCCTGCCAGTTGGCTGGCAGCTTGTCTGGCATCGCCAAGCGTGGCATTTGGCGGGTATGGCAAATCGTCATTCAGGGCTGCTGCTGATCGCCGCTTGCTTGGCGGCTTTGGCGCTGCGTGTGCTGGTGCCGACCGGCTGGATGCCGGCCCCCGGGAACGATCTTGTCCTGTCCTTGTGCAGCGGCGGCAGTGTTGCTGGCCAGCCGCTGCTTCCGGCCAATGATGGCGGCGGCTCGCCGTGTGATTATGCGCTGGCGCTCGGCCCGGCGTTGGCCAGCGCCGGGCCGCTGATGTTGGTGCTGTTGGCGCAGCCGCTCGTGCCGGCCATGGCGCTGCGGCCGCCGCGCGCAATCGTGCGCCGGCACCGCTCGCGTCCCCCCGGCCAGGGGCCGCCGCGCGCCTGATCGATCCGGCGTGCACCGGTCTGGCGTTCAGCCCGGTGTCCCTGTTCTCTGTCTTGGGACGCATCATGAAAATAATCGGATTGGCCTTGGCGTTTGCCGTGGCCTTGCCCGCCCCCGATCCTGCCGCAGCGCGCGAATACCGGCTGGGCAGTTTGACGATCGATCACCCTGTGTTGCGTGTTGCCAGCCCGGTATCCAAAACTGGTGCCGGCTATATGGCTATCATCAATCGGGGCCAGACAGCAGACCGCCTGTTGTCTGTTGTAACCACAGCATCCGCACGCGCCGATCTGCACGGCACGATAGCCAATGGCGCCGTGATGCAGATGCGGGCGCAAACGGCTGGCGTGCCCGTGCCGAAGGGCGCCACGGTGAAATTTGCACCCGGCGGCCTGCACGTGATGTTCATCGGCCTGAAAGCGCCGATGCGCGAAGGAGCGACGCTGAAAGCGCGGCTGATCTTTGAAAAAGCCGGGCCGATTGACGTTGAATTCAAAACCGAAGCCGCCGCCGGCAGCCACCAACATTGAAACCGAAGGGAAAAAGACCATGAAGACAATGATGATGACGATGGCCGCAGTGGCTGCGATTGCGGCTGCAATTGCGCCGGCCGTTGCGCAAGATGCCAAGGCTGGTGAAAAAGTGTTTCTGGCTTGCAAGACCTGCCATGCCGTTTTGCCGGGTCAAAATCGCATCGGCCCATCGCTGGCCGGCGTGGTTGGCCGCAAATCGGGGCTTTACCCGAAATACACATACTCCGCAGCCATGAAGGCCAAGAATGTGGTGTGGACCGAGGCCAATCTCGATACCTATCTCACCAAGCCGCAAGCCTATGTGAAGGGCACCAAGATGGCCTATGGCGGCATTGCCGATGCCAAGAAGCGCAAGGACGTGATCGCGTATCTGAAAACGCTCAAGTAAACCCTTTGACCGCCGGCTGGGTTCAGCCCAGCCGGCGGTTCAACGTAATGTTCAGGATATGGTTGCCGGGGTCTGGCCCGGGCCTGTTCAGATGCTGGTACATGTAGCCGGCTTCCAGGTTCAGCCGCTTGCCCAGTGGCTGCAGCCAGCCGCCAAACAGCCGCTGTTGATCAAAACCGCGGCGCGCGCCCCAATCGGTGCTGTTGAACGCCAAAAATGTCTCGCTGATCAGCAGCGGCCCGGCGGTGCCTGGTCCCTTGAGCGGGGTTTGCAGCCGCCAGAACATCCGCAGCCGCCAGCCCAGATCATTGGCGCCTTCAAAGCTGCGTTCTTCCAGCCGCCAGCGCGTGATCAGCGCCAGCCCGTCCTTGCGCCGATACACCGGCCCCATCACCTGCTGCCACAACCGATGCTCGTCGCTGTTGGCACCGCGCACAGGATTGTTGTGCTGGAAATGATAGCCGGCGTGAAAATCGATATCGTTCTTGGTGCGCACACCAATGGCACCGCGCGCCACAATCTGGCCCAGCCGATCACCATCATTTGTAAAACGCGGCTGCAATTCGGCCCACAACAGCAATTTGCCGTCAATCGGCCCCTGCACCAGCAACGTGTTCCAGCTTTGCACATCCTGCGCGTTGGAAGGCGCGGCCAGCAACAGGGCGGACAGCAAGAAAATGCGAGACATCATCATTGCGCGGCCCTGCCGGAACAATATGTCAGCGCCATGACAGTTCAAACCGCAAGCAATGCCTTGTCGAACGGCAGCCGGCGCAGCCGCACACCAGTCGCAGCAAAAATCGCATTGGCGAGCGCCGGGGCCACCGCCGGGTAGGCTGGCTCACCAAGGCCGGTCACCGGATAATCCGGTGTCAGAAACGCCACTTCGATCGGCGGCGTCTGGTCCATGCGCGCCAGCGGCACATCGCCGAAATTGCGCTGTTCGATGCCGCCATCGGCAAAGGTGATGGCGTGGGTCTGGCAAGCATTGAGCGCATCGAGAATGCTGCCCTGCACCTGGTTGAGCGCGCCGGCCGGGTTGACGATCTGGCGCCCGACATCGCCGGCCACCCAGATTTTTTCCACCTTCACCGTGCCGTCATTGGCGACGCTGGCCTCTATGACATTGGCGAAATAGCCCAGATGGCTGAAATGGAAGGCAATACCCAGCCCCGACCTCTGGCCCGTGCGCGCCGGCAGCTTGCGGCCCCAGCCGGCCATGGCGGCCGCCTTGTCGAGCACGCCGCGCATGCGGCCGGTGTTGTAGGCACCGCGCGCGGCAGAATCGCCGATGAAGCGCGGCGCACCCAGAAATTCGCGGCGGAACTGCAACGGATCCTTGCCCGCCGCATGCGCCAGCTCATCGATGAAGCCCTGCGTCACGAAACCAAAGGCATTGTTGGCCGGCGCCCGCAGGAACCCGGTGGTGTGGATCAATGGCAGCACCGTGGCGCCGAGCCGGAAATCCTCGACGATGCCGGCCGGAAAATCGCTCGGCCCGATGTTGGCGGCGCGGGCGAATTTGCCGTCCCGGCCGTGGCTGATGAAATGATTGTCCCACGCGATGCAGCGCCCCTGCGCATCCAGCCCGGCTTCGAGGAAATGCCAGCCGCCGGGGCGCAGGAAATCCTGCGTGATATCGTCTTCGCGCGTCCAGGTCAGCTTGATCGGCCGGCCGGCGGCGCGCGCGATCCATGCCGCTTCGACCATGTAATCATTCTGCAAACGCCGGCCAAAGCCGCCGCCAACGCGCATCATGTGGATGGTGATGTTTTCGGGCGGCACGCCCAGCGATTTCGCAACCGCAGCGCGGCCCGGCTCAGGGTTCTGCGTCGGCGCCCAGATTTCGATTCTGTCGCCGATGACGCGCGCCGTGCAATTGATCGGCTCCAGCGGCACATGCGGGATGAAGGGATAGGCATAATCGGCCGACACGCGCCTGGTCGCGCGCGCCATCGCGGCGGCCACGTCACCACTGCTGTGCACGGCCATCGCCGCCGGCTTGCCCTTGGCCGCCGCCGCCAGTTTCTCCCACGTTGCAGTCGATTGGAAGGCGGCCGGGCTGTCGGTCCACACCACGTCCAGCACGGTGCGGGCGCGCTGCGCGTGCCAGCTGGTGTCAGCAATCACCGCCACGCCGGCGCTCAAGCCCTCATACTCATCGCTGCCCGCCACGATGAAGGCATCGCGCACACCGCCCATTTCCTTGGCGCGGGCCACGTCAGCGGACTTCACCTTGGCCCCCTGCGCCGGCGGCTTGACGAAGGCCGCGTGCAGCATGCCCGGCAGCACGGCATCGATGCCATAATCCTGTTTGCCCGTCACGATGGCGCGGTTGTTCACGCCCGGCTGGAACGTGCCGATCAGCTTGAAGTCCTTGGGGTTCTTCACCGCCACGCTGGCAGGATCGGGCGCGGGCAGGGCCGCGGCTGCGGCGGCAAACTGGCCATAGGGTGCGCTGCGCCCGGAGGCGGCGTGCATCACCATCGCGGCCTTGGTGGTCAATTGTGCTGCCGGCACGCCCCACGATGTAGCAGCGGCCTGCACGATCAGCGCCCGCGCCGATGCGCCGACCTTGCGCATCAATTCATATTGCGTGGTCATCGCCATTGAACCGCCGGCCGCCTGCCGGCCATAGATCTTGGCGTTGGCCAAGGTGGGTGCCACGGTGAGCGTGGCCCAATCGGCGTCCAGTTCCTCGGCGATCACCATCGGCAGGCTGGTGCGGATGCCTTGGCCGATTTCCGGATTGCTGGCCATGATGCTGATGCGGTTGTCGGGCGCGATCTCCACCCAGGCGTTGATCTGCGCGGCCTCGGCTGCACCTGCCGATTGCGGGCTGATGCCCAGATACAGGCCGCCGCCTGCCGCCGCGCCCGTGAACAGGAAATTGCGGCGATTGAGCTGCATGGTCATTGCCCCCTCAGGCCTTCAGCAAATTTGTGTCGAACGGCAATTGCCGCAGGCGGGTGCCTGTCGCCTGAAAAATCGCCGCGGCCAGCGCTGGCGCCAGGCTGGGATAGGCCGGCTCCCCAAGGCCGGTGGTGGCAAAATCGGTCGCCACAAACGCCACGTCCACCGCTGGCGCGTCGCTCATCTGGGCCAGATGATAATCACCGAAATTGCGCTGCTCGACGGCGCCGTCGGCAAAGGTGATGCGCTGGCCCATTGCGGCGCCCAATGCATCGATCACGCTGCCTTGCACCTGGTTCTCTGCGCCCGACAAATTTACGATCTGCCGGCCGACATCGGCAGCCACCCAGATCTTGTGCACCTTCACGCTGCCATCGGCCGCGACGCTGGCCTCAACGACATTGGCAAAATAGCCAAGGTGGCTGAAGTGAAAGGCGATGCCCATGCCGCTGCGTTGGCCGCTGCGCATGCCAGCCCGCGCTGGCAGTTTTCCGCCCCAACCCGCCATGGCGGCGGCCTTGTCCAGCACGCCGCGCATGCGCCCGGTGTGATAGGGGGTGCCGCCGGCATCGGCCTTGGTTTCGCCGCTGAATTCCTCGGCGATCGGGATGGCCCGGCCCGGCCCGAGCAGCGCCCGGCGATACTCCAGCCCGTCACGCCCCGCCGCATGCGCGCATTCATCGATGAAGCCCTGCGTGATGAAGCCAAAGGCATTGTTGATCGGCGCGCGCAGCCAGCCCAGCGTAGAGGCCAGCGGCAGCACGGTCACATCGGCGCGGTAATCGCGGATCACGCCTGATGGAAACAGCGACGCATCGATCACCGCTGGCGGATCGAGCTTGCCGTCGCGGCCAAAGCTGATGAAATGATCATGCCATGCTATGATATCGCCCTTGGCATCCAGCCCGGCTTCGAGTTGGTGCCAGCCGCCGGGGCGCAGCCAGTCGTGGGCAAAATCCTGGCCGCGATCCCAGGTCAATTTCACCGGCACGCCGGCGGCCTTGGCAATCACGGCGGCTTCCACGGCGACATCGTTCATCAAGCGCCGGCCAAAGCCGCCGCCCGATCGCATCAGATTGAGCGTGATATCCTCGGGCTTCAGCCCCAGCGCCAGCGCCACCATGCGGCGCGCATCCTCCGGCGTCTGGGTGGAGAGCCACAATTCGCATTTGCCGTTGGCCACGTGCGCCGTGCAGTTCATTGGCTCCAGGGCGGCATGGGCAAGAAACGGGTAACTATAATCGGCCTTCACCCGTTTGGCTGCCGCCGCCAGTTTTGCCGGTGCATCGCCGTGGTTGATGTGGGCGGGCATGGCCGGGCCACCCTGCAGCGCCTTGGCAGCGGCGGCATCCCAGGCCGTGGTGGACTGGAACGCCGCGTCGCCGCCCTGCCATTCGCAGGCCAGCGCGTCGCGGCCCTTCAGCGCCGCCCAGGTTGAATTGGCCAGCACGGCAATGCCCTGCTGCAACATTTCGATGCCCGGCAATCCCACGTCAATCTCGGTCTTGAGATCGCGGCGCTGGGCAATGTCGATCACGGCCTTGACGCCTGGCACTGCCAGCGCAGCCGCCTTGTTGGCGCTTTTCAGATTGCCGCCAAACACCGGCGATTTGGCGAACGCGGCATAAACCATGCCGGCCGGGCGCGCATCGATGCCAAACAGCGGCTGGCCGGTCACAACGGCGCGGTTGTCCACGCCTGGCACGCGCTTGCCCAATATGCGAAATTGCGCCGGGTCCTTCAGCGTCAGGCTTTCGGGCTTGGGCGGAGCCACGGCGCTGGCGGCGGCGGCAAACTGGCCATAGCCCGCGCTGCGATTGCTGGCGCGGTGATAGAGCCGCCCGCTGGCGGTGGTAACTTCGCTGGCTGGCACGCCCCAGCCCTTGGCGGCAGCCTCGATCAGCATGGCGCGCGCACCGGCGCCCAGCCGGCGCATGCGATCAAATTGTGTGGGTGTGGCCGATGATCCGCCGGCCAACTGCACGCCGTAAACGCTGCGATTGCCCGGGGCCTGCACGACGCGCACCTGCGCCCAATCGACGTCCAGTTCCTCGGCGATCATCATTGGAAAGCTGGTTTTCACGCCTTGGCCGATTTCTGGCTGATGCGCGGTGATATCGATGCCGCCATCGGGATGCACCAACACAAAGGCCGACAAGGCGCCTGGCATCGCGGCGTTGGCGCCCGAAACATGCCAACCCAGCGACAGCCCGCCGCCCGCCAGCACACCGGCCTGCAGCACCGCCCGCCGCGACGGCTTGAGGGCGGCGATGCTCACGCTGACGCCGCCTGCTTGATGGCAGCGCGGATGCGCGTGTAGGTGGCGCAGCGGCACAGATTGCCGCTCATGGCCGCATCGATATCGGCATCAGTCGGCTTGGGCGTGGTGCGCAGCAGCGCTTCGGCGGCCAGCAATTGCCCGGCCTGGCAATAGCCGCATTGCGGCACATCCAGCGCCACCCATGCGTCCTGCAGTTTGCGGCCCCAGGCCGACACCGACAGGCCTTCGATGGTGGTGATCCTGGCGGTGCCCACGGCTGAAATCGGTGTCTGGCAGCCACGCACCGGTTCGCCGTCCAACTGCACCGTGCAGGCCCCGCAAAAACCTGCGCCGCAGCCAAATTTGGTGCCGGTCATGCCCAGCACGTCACGCAAGGCCCACAGCAGCGGCATATCGGGATCGGCGGTCACCTCCACTGGCTTGCCGTTGATGTTCAGCTTCATGGCCATCCCTCCCTGCGTTGCCAAAACAGCATAGCCGCGCTGCTTCGGCCCGGCAATCGGCGCGAAGCGCGTATCATCATTGCTCGGCGCAGCCTTTTGGATCGTATCTCCCGATGTTGCCTGAAGCCGCGCTTGGCCCTATCGCCCTGCCATGATGTCCCGCCGCTCCATGCTTTCCGTAACCGCCCTGTCGGCACTAGCTGCTGCATGTTCGCCGTTGGGCGCGCTGAATGGTGTTAACCGGCTGACGCCAGGCGACGGCGGTGTTCGGCAATTGGTCGATGGCGCGGCGTTCGGGCCAGATCAGCGCCAGCGGCTGGACGTGTGGGCGCCCTCAGGCTCCGCCGCTGCGTTGCCGGTAATCGTGTTCTTCTATGGCGGCAGCTGGAAAAGCGGCGATCGCAGCGGCTATGGCTTTGCCGCCCGCGCCTTGGCAGCGCGGGGCTTTGTGGTGGTCGTGCCCGATTACCGGCTGGTGCCGCAGGTGCGCTGGCCGGCCTTCGTCGAAGATGGCGCGGCGGCAGTGCGCTGGACAGTCGCCAATATTGCCGTGCACGGCGGCGATCCCGCCCGCATCGCCGTGATGGGCCACAGCGCCGGCGCACACATTGCCCTGCTGCTGGCCCTTGATCAGCGCTGGAGCGTAGCCGGCACCATCAAGGCCGCCGTCGGTCTGGCTGGACCCTATGATTTCCGGCCCTTTACAGCCGGCGGCGCCGCCGATCTGGCGCTTGGTAATGCGCCCGATTTGGCTGATACCCAGCCGATCAACTTTGCGCGGGCCGATGCGCCGCCGCTGCTGCTGCTGCACGGCACCGCCGATACCACGGTGCTGCCGCGCAACAGCGAGCGCCTGGCCAATGCCATCACCGATCTTGGCGGCCGCGCCGCCGTGAAGCTGTATGATGATGTGGGCCACATCGGTATCTTGCTGGCGCTGTCAAAGCCGTTTCGCGGCAAGGCGACGGCGCTTGCGGATGCCAGCAATTTCCTGCTGACGGCATTGGCGCCGGCTGCAAGCGCACCTTGAGCAGCACGTAAGGCGGGTCTCGGGCGGGTTGGCGCTTTATGTCCTGATGATGCCGGTCATCGCCTTGGCTGGCGCGGCAGCGAACGCGCGGCGCACCACCAGTTCAGGATCCAGCCCGAACAGGCCGGCAACAGCCCCGGCAAACAGCGCGTTCAAGCTGCTGGTCGGCATCAGGTCACGGTCTTGGAACAAGCGGTCCAGCCCCGGCCAATCGCCGTGCACCTTACCGCCCGCCACGCGCCCGCCGGCCAGCAGCGCCGCGCTTGCAGTGCCGTGATCGGTGCCGCCGGTACCGTTGGCTGCCACGGTGCGGCCAAATTCGGTGGCGGCAATCACCAGCGTGTTGGACCATGCCGCACCCAGCCCGGATTTCAGCGCGGCAAACACCCCGTCCAACTGGCGCAGCTGGTTGTTCAGCCGCTGGGCTTGCCCGGCATGCGTATCCCAGCCGCCCATATCCAGCACGGCAATGCGCGGCCCGCTGGCATCGGCCAGCAGGCGAGCAGCGGTGGCAGCCAGGGCGGCGCTGTTGCCTGGGCCATCCGCGCTGCCGCTGGCACCGGCCATCATTTCGGTGGCGATGGCGTCGCTCCACAGGCGGTGCAGCAGCGGATCGGCTTCGTACAGGGCTGCCACACGCACCTTCAACCCGGCGCTGGCATCGGGCAGCCGGCTGGGCGCAAAGCTGGTGGCCGGGGCAGCGCCCTGCAACAGCGCCGGCAACGTGGCCGATAGCGCCACGGCCGGGCTTTGCGCCGGCAGCAGCGGCAGCAAGCGGTTCAGCCAGCCGTCCTTGACCGCATAAGCCGCGTTGCCGGCGGTTTCGAGAATGTTCTGCGCATCGAAATGGCTGCGCTCCCGGTAGGGGCTGGCGATGGCGTGCACCACAGCAGCCTCACCAGCCGCAAACAGGCCGGCAAAGCCTGCCAGCGCCGGATGCGCAGCAAAATCCGCCGTCAATTTGATCGGCGCGCCCAGTTGCGCTGGCGGCGCAGCGAGCTGCCCGCGCAGCTTTTCAAGGCGATTGTCGTTCAGCGGCGGGATAGCGGCCAGCCCGTCCATGGCGCCGCGCAAGATGATGAACACCAGCCGCGCATCCGTGCCGGCAGCCGCCAGCGCCAAGCGCGGGTGCAGCGCCAGCCCGCCGATGAATGCGCCGCGCGCAAGCAAATTGCGCCGGCTGACAAAAACAGTTCGATCGATCATCGGCGCAGGAACTCCGGGCAAACCAGCAGCAAGGCGGTGCCTTCGGCAGGGCTTTCGGCGCGGGCAATGGCTGCGCTGGTGGCAGCAGACAGGGTGCCCGGCAACAATTTTGCCGCCAGCCCGCGCGGATCGCCGCCGCCGGCCAACCCTGCAAGCCGCCCCGCCACTTCCACCCGGCGCATCAGCGCATCGGGCGCCGCCCAGCGTGCGGTATCGTCGGGCCAGCCTGCCGGCGATCCTGGCCGCCACACCGGCTGGCCCAGTTCGGCCAGCATTAGTACCAGCCGCAGATCGGGCATGTTTGTTTTTGGCAATGCGCGCGCCACCGAAACCGTCCAGTCCCACGGCGTCTTGAATTTGGCCAGCGGCTGCGCCCAGGCTTCGGGTGCGTTGACCACGGCGCGGTACAGCGCCATCAGATCGCCGCCGCTGGCCAGATAGGCCTGCGCCATGCGCGCAACCAGGGCCGGTGGCGGCACATCAGCCACCAGATGCCGAGCCAGTTTTTCGGCCAGCCGCTGCGCTGTTCGCGGGTGAGTGGCCAGATCGTTCAGGATCGCCTCTGCCTGCGCAGCGCCGCCCTGCGCATAGGTTTTGCCGGCAACGGTGACGCTGCCCGGCTCGTGCCAATTTGGCTGAAACACGAATTCACCGTCCGGGGCCGGCACGCCCAGGGGGCGGCGCACAAAGCCGCCAATGCTCCAGCCGGTGAGTGCGCGCGCCAGCCCGCCGACATCGGCCTGCGTGTAATGGCCGGCGCCCAGCGTGTGCAATTCGAGGATTTCGCGCGCCAGATTTTCATTCAGGCCGGGCTGGCGCGGTGCATTTCGCCGGCGCGCCGCCTGCGCGAGCAAGCTGCCCGGTCCGATGGACTGCGCCTGATCCAGATAAAACATCATGCCGGGATGGCGCACCACCGCCAGCAGCAAGCTGCCAAAACGCCCGGTGATGCCGGGCCGGATCGCTTCGAATTCCAGCGGGCCGCCCATGGTGGCGGTGGCCAATTTGTCGGTGGAAATGGCAAAATGATTGGCCCAGAAATGCACCAGCCGTTCGGCAAATGGTGCTGGGCCGCTGATGGCCATTGCCAGCCGCGCCTGCACCTGCGCGCCATAGGCCTGGCGAAAGGCCTGGCGGCGTTCCTGCTGATAGCGATTGGCCTCGGCTTCGGCTTCCGGGCCTTTCAGTGGCTCTGGATCGCCGGGCTGGCGCGGCAGGCCGCCAATGCCGACCCGGCGCAAGGCGGCCAGATTCTGGCGATATTGCAGGGTCATGGCCGCTCCGCCGGGCAAGCCGGACAGAACGGCAGGGCGCGGATCAAACTGATCGAACTGGCCCAGCAGCCAGCCTTGCGGATCAGCGGGTGCAGCCATTTCCGGCCTGGCACCAAGGCCGAAACGATTAAGCGCGATGGCAGCGTTGCTCATGTCATGCCAACGTGGGCAACATGTATTTTCCCTCGCGGGAAAATTCGCGGTGCTCTGGCGTGGACGGCGTCAGCGATTGCCCTGGCGCTTCAGAAAGCCCGGCACATCATCATCGCCCCCATCACCTGACTTGGCGGCTGGCTTGGCGGCCGGTGCCAGCGAGGCAGGTGGTTCGGGTGCACGCCGGCGGGACACGCCCATCATGCGTTCAAACAACGTGAGCGGGCGATCGTCCACGGGCGGGGCAGGCTCCGGCTCCGGCTGCTGAATTGGCGTTGCAGCTTGTGTGGCTGTTTTGGGAGCAGATTGTGCAGGTGCGCCGCTGCCCATTGGCCCGGCCGGGCCGGACTGCACCGGGCTTGGCACTTGCGGCGTGAAGCGGAAGCTGGCGGGCGGCACATCGTCGGCACGTTCGGCATTGCCCAGATCAATGGCGTCATCGGCATCGGTATCAACGCTCGAAACGCTATCGTCGGCAGCAATCGCCAGCGCATCCTGTTCGGCTGGCGGCGCCTCGGCAATCGGGTCCGGCGTTGGCTGGGCAATCGGCTCCAGCGCGATTGGTTCGGGGATGCGGTCAGGGGAGGAGAAGATATTGGGTTGGGACAAAAAGGCGCTGGCGGGGGCTTTCTTGGCGGGGGCCACCATGGGCGACTGCTTGGCAGCGGCATCGATGCCGGTTGCCACCACGCTCACGCGCATCACGCCGGCCAGATCGGGGTTGAAGGCGCTGCCCACCATGATATTGGCGTCGGCGTCGACCATGTCGCGGATATAGCTGGCGGCTTCGTCCACTTCCATCAGCTTGAGATCGTCACCGCCGGTGATGTTGATGATCACGCCCTTGGCACCGCGCATCGACACTTCATCGAGCAGCGGGTTGGCGATGGCCTTCTGGGCGGCTTCCACGGCGCGGCCTTCGCCGCTGGCTTCGCCGGTGCCCATCATGGCCTTGCCCATCTCGCTCATGACCGTGCGGATATCGGCAAAATCCAGATTGATCAGGCCGGGCATCATCATCAGATCGGTGATGCCGCGCACGCCTTGGTGCAGCACCTGATCGGCCATCACAAAGGCTTCCTTGAAACCGGTATTGGCATTGGCGATCAGGAACAGATTCTGATTGGGAATGATGATCAGCGTATCGACATGCTTTTGCAGCTCGGCAATGCCGGCTTCGGCGGCCTTCATGCGGCGGCTGCCTTCAAAACTGAACGGCTTGGTAACGACCCCCACCGTCAATATGCCCTTTTCACGGGCCGCGCGCGCCACCACCGGTGCTGCGCCAGTGCCGGTGCCGCCGCCCATGCCGGCGGCGATGAAGCACATGTGCGCGCCGTCCAGTGCGGTTTCCAGCTGATCGAGGGTTTCTTCGGCAGCAGCGCGGCCAATTTCGGGCCGGGCACCGGCGCCAAGGCCCTGGGTGATCTTCATGCCCAATTGGATGCGGGTGCCGGCCGGGCTCAGCGCCAATTGCTGGGCATCCGTGTTGGCGACAATGAACTCCACGCCGGTCAGTTCAGCGGCGATCATGTTGGCCACGGCATTGCAGCCTGCACCGCCAACGCCGACAACCGCGATGCGCGGTTTGAGTTCAGTGAGTTCAACTTTGGCAAATTCCAGCATCTCGTGTCTCCTCAGGCAACTACATACTAGATTATGTGCGAATCGCTGCAAGGCCGCTTCATAGACTTCCCCACAGTTTTTCGATGACCCCTGACAGGCCGCGGCGCGGCGCAGCATTTTTGCCGCTTCCGGCCTGGTGCCAGATGTCGCCCTGCTCGCTGGCGGCAAACAGCACCAGCCCGGCCAGCGTGGCAAAGGCTGGGCCTTCCTGTGCCTGCGGTAAGCCAATCAGGCCGCGCGGGCGGCCAATGCGCACGTTGCAGCCCAGATAGGTGCCGGCATAATCGGCGATTGATCGCAGATCCGCGCCGCCGCCGGTCAGCACGATGCGCCGCGCTTGCGGGCCAACAAAGCCCAGCGCCGCCAGCGCCTGCTTGATTTCGAAAAACATCATGTCCAACCGGGTACGGATCACCGCCACCAGCACGGCGCGCGGCAGCTTTGCGGGTTCACCGCCGCCATCTTCGGCTGCCGATGGAATGGTCACCACCTCGCTCTGGTCGCGGCTGGTGGCGACAGCGGCACCGTGAAAGGTTTTCAAGCGTTCGGCGCTGCTGCGGCGGGTGGCAAAGGCAGCGGCAATATCATCGCTGATATCCACACTGCCCATCGGCACGGTGGCGACACCCACGGCGATGCCGAATTTGTGCACGGCAATGCTGGTGATGCCGGCCCCGATTTCGATTAGCGCCACGCCGATGTCGCGTTCTTCGGCATCCAGAACGGCCAGGCTTGCGGCCATCGGGCTGGCCACCAGCGCCGATATGCCCAGATGCGCCTGGCCCACGGCGCGGCCAAAGTTCAGGATGGCCGGTGTGTCGGCGGTCACCACGTGAATATCCATGCCCAGCCGATCGGCATGCAGGCCCAGCGGGCTTTCGATGCCGATCAGGCCGTCCATGGTGTACAACGCTGGCAGCGCGTGCACCACTGTGCGGCCACGCGGATCGATGGCTGCGCGCCCGGCCTGGCGGAGGGTGACCATATCGGTGGGGGTGATGTTGGCACCGGCGATATCGATTTCGGCGCTGGCCATGGCGCTGGCCATGGCACCGGCGGCAAATCCGGCCACCACGTTGTTCATTTGCAAGCCGGCGGCGCGTTCGGCCTGGTCCATGGCGCCGCGAATGGCGATTTCCGCCTTGTCGAAATCGGTAATCGTGCCGCGCTTGAGGCCGCTGCAGGGTTTCTGGCCGCTGCCGATCACGCGCGGTTCGCCGTCACCGCCGATCAAGGCGATCAGCGCGGAGACTTTTGATGTGCCAACATCTAGCACGGCTACCGGCCGTTCGGGCTGGCTGCGGCTGAGTGGGGGAAGCGGAATGCGCGGGGCCATGACGGTCGCTGTGTCCTGATCAGATCTTGCGGGCTTGCAGTGCGGCGCGGCGGGCTTTTTCCTCGGCGGCCAGAGTTTGCGCGACGGCCGGGCCGGCCACGGTCATCCGGCCGGGCAGGCGCAGATCAAAGCGGGTGAAATGCCCCCCCAGAAGGCGCTGCGGCCCCTGGCTGTCGAGCTTGGCAAAGGCAAGCAGCGCTGCTTTGGCCAAGGCTGGGCGATCGGGCAGGGCCAGCACCTCGCCGCTTTTGAAGCGCAAATCCCAGCGGCGTTCGCCCACCAGCGTCGCGGCCAACACATCTCGGCCCAGCGGCGTGGCGGCAATCAACGCCAGCGCTTCGTGGGCGCGGGTGTTGGCGCCCGGCCCGATAAGGATCGGCAGATCGTTCCACCGCTCCAGCCGCTGCCGAGACAGCACACCGCCGGTGATATCGATGGCGGCCAGTTGCCGGTTCATCTGCCACAGCGCCACTGGCTTGCGCTCCACCACTTCGATCAGCAGCGTATCGGGCAAGCGGCGCTGCACTGTGGCATCGGCCACCCACGGCAATTGCTTCAGCCGGGCGCGCATCGCATGCAGATCGGTGGCCAACATGGCGTTGGTCGGGCCGTTGAAAACCTTGGCATAAATATCCAGCCGGTTCTGTTCGCGCGCGCCGGTCAATTCGACATGACGAGCCTCCCAACCGCGCGCCGCTGTCCACAGCACAAAGCCTGTCCACAGCCGCTGCGGGATACCAAACGCGATTGCGGCGGCCAGCGCCAACACCAGCAAGACGCCGCCAGCGAGCACGGCCTGCAGCTTGCCAAAGCGGCGCTTGCCAAATGCCGCCGCGCTGCCTGCGGGGCTGGCCGGGCGCGCCTGCGCCGATCTGGGCACCCGCGCGCCGCGCTTGAGGGTTGCGGCCGTCATGCTTGCTTGCCGCCAATTTTGGCGTGCTGGTCTTCCAGCGCCAGATCGATCAAAGTCTGCACCAATTGCTCGTAGGATATGCCCACATGCAGCGCCTGTTCGGGCACCAGGCTGAGCGGAGTCATGCCGGGCTGGGTATTTGTTTCCAGCAGATACAGCCCAGCCAGGCCGTAATCCGGGTCCCAGCGGAAATCGGATCGGCTGGTGCCGCGGCAGCCCAGCAGACGGTGCGCGGCCAGCGCATGCGCCAGGCAGGCCGCTTCGATTTCGGCCGGTAGATGCGCGGGGCAGATGTGCCGGGTCAGTCCGTCGGTATATTTGGCAGCATAGTCATAAAATCCTGATATTGGCTGCAATTCGGTTACCGCCAGCGCGCGGTCCCCGATCACGGCCACGGTCAATTCCTTGCCGGCAATGAACGGTTCGGCGAGCAAGCTGGAAAATTCGTGCCACGGCCCCGGCACATCGCGGTGGATGGGTTGGCCGTGGTTGCTGCTGTCGGTGACGATGGCGACGCCCACCGACGAGCCTTCGTTGATCGGTTTCAGCACATAGGGGCGCGGCAGCGGATCGCCGGCAAACAGGCTTTCGCTGCTGACGATCACGCCCTTGGGCATCGGAATGCCGGCCGGCACCAGCACCAGCTTGGTCAACTCCTTGTCGATGGCGATGGCCGACGTGGTAACGCCGCTGTGGGTGTAAGGCAGGCCCAGCAAATCGAGCATGCCCTGCACGGTGCCATCTTCGCCGGGGGTGCCATGCAGGGCGTTGAACACCACATCGGGGGCTGCGGCGCTGAGCACGGTGGCGACATCGCGGCCCATATCGACCGCAATCACGTCATGGCCCAGCGCGCGGCACGCATCGGCAATGCAGCGCCCGGAGGTCAGCGAGACCTCCCGCTCAGCGGACCAGCCGCCCATCAGCACCGCGACCTTCATGCTGGCCGCACTCGGCCAACGCGTTGAATTTCCCACTCCAAATTCACGCCGGCCCTGGCCAGTACATGCGCCCGCACCAGTTCGCCCAGCGCTTCGATATCCGCCGCGCTCGCCCGGTGGCTGTTGATCAGAAAATTGCTGTGCTTTTCCGATACTTCGGCGCCACCCACCCTGAGGCCCCGGCAGCCGGCGTTGTGCACCAGTTCCCAGGCCTTGTGCGGCGCCGGATTCTTGAAGGTGGAGCCGCCGGTGCGGGTGCGCAGCGGCTGGCTGGCTTCGCGGGCGGCGGCGATGCGGTCCATCTCGGCCTGGATGGCGGCCTTGTCGCCGGGCCGGCCGCGCAGACGCGCCGAAACCACGATCTCGCCATCGGCCAGGTTGGAGTGACGATAGCTGTAATCCAGGGCGCTGGCCAGCCGGGTTTCCACTGTGCCGGCGCGGGTGATCACGGTGATTTCTACAAGCACATCAGCCACTTCGCGGCCATAGGCGCCGCCATTCATCCGCACGAAGCCGCCGACCGTGCCGGGAATGCCGCGTAGAAACTCCAGCCCAGCCACGCCGGCATCGCGGGCGGCGCTGCTGACGCTGATGCCCGATGCGCCGCCGCCGCAGATCAGCGTCTCGCCGTCGGCGCTCACCTTGGCGAACGGCTTGCCCAGCCGCACGACCACGCCCGCCACGCCGCCATCGCGCACGATCAGATTGCTGCCCAGGCCCAGCGCCAGCACCGGCATATCGGCCGGCAAGGCCTTGAGAAAAGCGCACAAATCGTCCGGATCCGCGGGCTCAAACAGCCAGTCTGCCGCGCCGCCAGCCTTGAACCACAGCAGCGGGGCCAGCGGGGCATCAGGCGTCAGCCGGCCGCGAGGGGCGACGTTGATCATCCCGCCCGCAACCCGGCAATCGCGTCGGCCAGCCCGGCGGCCCATTTGGTGATGTCGCCCGCGCCCAGGCAGATCACCTGATCATCGGCGCGCAGAACACCGGCAAGTTTGGCCGCCAAATCGTCCGCGCCGGTGACAGACTGTGCCAGCGGGTGTCCGGCTGCGACCAGTCCGGCGGCAAGTGCTGGCGCATTGATGCCGGAAAGTGGCGTTTCGCCGGCCGAATAAACCGGCGCGACAAACACCATGTCCGCATCGTTGAATGCAGCGCAGAAATCAGCCATCAAATCGCGCAGGCGGGTGAACCGATGCGGTTGCACCACGGCGATCACCCGGCCTGCTGCGCTTTCGCGCGCGGCGGACAGAACGGCGCGGATCTCGACGGGGTGATGGCCGTAGTCATCGATGATCACTGCGCCGGCCACTTCGCCGACTTTGGTAAAGCGGCGTTTGACACCGCCAAAGCGCGCCAGGCCAGCGCGCAAGGCCGCATCATCGACGCCCAACTCCAGCGCCACGGCAATCGCCGCCAGCGCATTCTGGACATTGTGGCGGCCAGGCATCGGCAACATCAGATCATCGATGCGGCGCTGCACCGTCTCGGCGCCCTCGCGGCTGCGCACCAGCACGGCAAAGCGGTTGCCGCCCGGCACTGGCTGCACGTCCAGGCCGCGGACGTCGGCGGTGGCGGCAAAGCCATAGGTAATGATGCGCCGGTCCGAAACGCTGGGGATCAGCGCCTGCACTTCGGGGTGATCGATGCACAAGATTGCGGCACCGTAAAAGGGCACGGCGTGCACGAAGGTGCGAAACGCCTCGCGCACCTTTTCAAAATCGCCCCAATGATCGAGATGCTCGGGATCGATGTTGGTGACGATGCCGAAGGTGCCGGTTAGCCGCAGGAAGCTGCCGTCGCTCTCATCGGCCTCAACCACCATCCAGTCCGACGTCCCCAGCCGGGCGTTGGAGCCGATGGTGTTGATGATACCGCCGTTGATCACGGTCGGGTCCAGCCCGCCGGCATCGAGCAGGGTGGCGACCATGCTGGTCGTGGTGGTCTTGCCGTGGGTGCCGGCCACCGCGACGCAGCTTTTCAATCGCATCAGTTCGGCCAGCATTTCGGCGCGGCGCACCACCGGGATGCGCTTGGCGCGCGCCGCCACCACTTCGACATTGTCGGGCTTGATCGCGGTGGAAATCACCAGAACGGCGGCATTGGCGACATTCTCGGCCCGCTGGCCGATGAACACGGTGATGCCCTTGCGGCGCAGGCCCTCAACGACATAGGAATCGGCGGCATCGCTGCCCTGCACCGCAAAGCCCAGATTGGCCATCACCTCGGCAATGCCCGACATGCCGATGCCGCCGATGCCGACAAAGTGGATGACGCCGATATCGGTGCGAAACCCTGGCCGCAGGCGGATATTGCCATTCTCGAGCGAAAATGCAGGGGCAACAGGCGGGTTCATGCGATCAATCCGGTGGCGATGACAAGGTTGGCGAGGCGCTTGGCGGCTTCAGGCAGCCCGGCGGCGCGCGCGGCGCTGGCCGCAGCCGCCAATTCCTGCCGGTCGGTCAGCCACGGCGTCAAGGCTTCTGCAAGGCGCTGCGGCGTGAAATCGGCTTGTCGGAGCATCTGCGCCGCGCCGACCGCAACCAGCGCGGCAGCATTGTCCGCCTGATGATCATCGGTGGCGATCGCCAGCGGCACCAGAATCGATGGCCGGCCCATCACCGCCAGTTCCGCCACCGTTGATGCGCCGGCGCGGGCGATTACGATATGGCTGGCCGCCATTTCGGTGGGCAGATCCGGAAAATAGGCGGCGATGCGCACTTGGATGCCGGCGAGTTCATATGCGGCGCGCATGGCCGGCTGGTCTTCTTCGCGGCCCTGGTGCACCACATCGATCTGGCTGCGCAGTTCGGCTGGCAGCAGCGCCAGCGCGGCCGGCACCACCTGGTTGAGGATGGCAGCGCCCTGGCTGCCGCCGGTGATCAGCAGCCGGGGGCGCAGCGCATCGGCCGCAAAGGCTTCATCGCGCGCGCTCAGCACATCGGGGCGCACCGGATTGCCGATGAAATGCGCGCGGCGCTGCCACGCACTGTGCATGAAGCGCACGCGCGGGAAGCTGGTGGCGATGGCCCGCACGCGCGGCGCCAGATAGCGATTGGTGCGGCCCAGCACGGCGTTTTGTTCGTGAATCAGCGTGGGCAGATACAGGGATTGGCCGGCCAGCAGGCCCGGCAGCGAGGGATAGCCGCCAAAGCCAATGACAGCCCGCGGGCGCAGCGCCTTGAACAAGGCCCGCGCCGTAGCCCGCCCGCGCCAGACCGCCAAGGCCACGGCAGGCAGTGAGCGCCAGCCGCTGCGGCCAGTGCTTGCGGCGTCCACCTGGGTGACCGGCACGCCGGCAAACAGGCCCGGAAAGCGCAAGCCGCGTTCATCGGTGACCAGATGCACGCGGTGGCCGCGCGCCATCAATTCCAGCGCCAGGCAGTGCGCCGGCACCATATGGCCGCCCGTGCCGCCAGCGCACAGCACATAGAGGCCGTTAGGCCCCGGGCCTGGCCGGCGCGGCGGGCTGTCATAACGGTCCGGCAATGCGGGCGGCGTAGCGTCTGTCATGTGGCGCGCAGCCTCGCTTGCCCAAAGCCATCTGGGCCTTGCGCCCATGGCCGGCCTTTCAGGAACGGATTGCCGCGCGTGAACGCCAGCAGCAGCCCGGCAGCGATGCAGGTGGCCAGATAGGATGAACCGCCGTGGCTGATGAACGGCAAGGTCATGCCCTTTGATGGCAGCAGATCAAGATTGACCATCATGTTGATCGCCGCCTGAAAGCCGAACTGCGTGGCCAGGCCGGCGGTAGCCAGAAACACGAACGGATCATCTTCATCCATGGCGACCAGCAGGGCGCGCACCACCAGCCCCATGAACAGCCCGGCCACCATGCAGCAGGCGATCAGGCCGAATTCCTCGCCGATCACGCTGAAGATATAATCGGTTTGCGCTTCGGGCAGGCGGAATTTCATGCGGCCTTCGCCCGGCCCGGTGCCGGCCCAGCCGCCGGCGCGAAAGCAGTCCAGCGCCTTGTCGATCTGGAAGGTATCGCCCACGCCAAACACGAATTTGTCGATGCGCGACGCAAAATGTTCGAGGGTGAAATAAGCCGATACCAGCGCGGCGGCGCCGATGGCGATGGCGATGCCCACCAGGTTCAGCGACAGGCCGGCCAGCATCGCCTGCACCAGCCACACCGCCGCGATCAACGCCGATTGGCCGATATCGGGCTGCGCAATCAGGCAGACCAAGGTGGCCGCCAGGATGCCGGCGGTGATTTCGATGGTCGGCAAGCTGCGATCTGCCACCCGCAAGCTGAGCAGCCACGCTGTCGTCAAGACGAAGCACGGCTTGAAAAACTCCGACGGCTGGATCTTGATGCCGGGCAGTTCGATCCAGCGCACCGCGCCATTGGTGTCGCCGGCGATGAACGGCACCGCCATCAGCGCCAGCAGCCCCAGACCAGTGCCAATCACCGCCAGCCGCTTGAGCAGGCGCACATCCAGCATCGATGTCACCACCATCAGCGGCAGGCCCATCGCGATCCAGCCCAATTGCCGGTAGAGGAAATGCAGATCGCCCAGCCGCTCCTTGCTGGTCGACAATTTGCGGGCAGCGACGGGCGAAGCGGCGGCCACGGCCATGATGCCGATGGCCATCAGCGCAAAGATCAGGATGAGCAGCGTCTTGTCGATCGTCCAGAACCAGCGGCCAAAGCTGGAGCGGTCGCCGCGCGAGAAGGCGGCTGCCCCCGGACGCGGGGCTGGGGCACGATTGGTAGTGCGCGCCATCGTCAATGTTCCTGCAACTGGGCGACCAGCGACCGGAAGGCTTCGCCTCGGTGCTCGAAATCGCGATACTGATCAAAACTGGCGGCTGCCGGGCTGAACAACACGGTATCGCCCGGCTGGGCAGCAGCGGTTACGGCTGCCACGGCCGCGCTGAGCGTGCCGACGCTGCTGGTGGGCACATAAGCGCTGATCTGCGGGGCAAAATAGGGGGCTGCTTCGCCGATCAACCAGGCGTGCACGACATTCTGCAATTGCGGCAGGATCGCCGACAGATCGGCGTGGCCGCCGCCATCCAGCTTGGGCCGGCCGCCGGCAATCCAGTGGATGCGCGGATAGGCCGTCAGCGCCGGGGCGGTGCTGTCGGGATTGGTGGCCTTGCTGTCGTTGATCCACAGCAGGCCGCGCTGCTCCCCCACCGGCTCCATGCGGTGCGCCAGCGCCTGATAGCTGGCCAGCCCGGCGGCAATGGCGGCTTCGGTGATGCCCAGCGCGCGTGCTGCTGCCACGGCGGCGCGGGCGTTTTCCAGATTGTGCGGGCCTTGCAAGCCCGGCCAGTCGGCCTGATCGCCTGGCGGTGTCACTGCATCGATATATTGGGTCTCTGCCGGCCCCGATTGCACCGCATAGACCGATTGCGCCACGCGGCCGACGATGGCCGTGCTGCCGGGCTGCTGCATGGCGAACAGCCGCGATTTGGCAGCAGCATAGCCGGCCATGCTGCCGTGGCGTTCGAGATGATCGGGCGTGAGATTGAGCAGCACGGCGACATCGCAGGCCAGACTGTGGGTGATGTCCAGTTGATAGCTCGACAATTCCAGCACCCACACGCCGCCAGCCGGCAACGGCGACGCCGCCATGATCGGCAGGCCGATGTTGCCGCCCATCGCGCTGGCCAGCCCGGCAGCAGCGCACAGATGATGGAGCAGCGCAGTGGTGGTGGATTTGCCGTTGGTGCCTGTAATGCCGACCACGCGCACCGGAGGCATGGCAGCGCGCGCCAGTGCAAACAATTCGATATCGCCCAGCACCGGCACGCCGTGGCGCGCCGCGGCGGCAAAGATCGGCGCCGTGTGCGGCACGCCGGGTGACACGATCACGCCGGCCAGCCCGGCAATGTCGGCGGTGTTCAGATTGATCAGCGCGCCATCATGGGCAGCGCGCGCGGCTGCATTGTCATCCCACGCCCACACTTCGCCGCCCGATGCCGCCAGCGCCGCCGCCACGGCGCGGCCCGACCGGGCCAGGCCCAGCACGCCCCAGCGTTTGCCGGCAAAGGCAGGCGAGGTGATCACCGCAGCTTCAACGTGGCCAGCCCGACGAGCGCCAGCAGAATCGCAACGATCCAGAAGCGGATCACGACAGTCGCTTCCTGCCAGCCTTTTTTCTCATAATGATGGTGCAGGGGGGCCATGCGGAACACGCGTTTGCCGGTGGTTTTGAAACTGACCACCTGGATGATCACCGACAAGGTTTCCAGCACGAACAGCCCGCCGATGATCAGCAGCACCAGTTCATGATTGGTCACCACCGCAATAGTGCCCAGCGCGCCGCCCAGCGCGAGGCTGCCGGTGTCGCCCATGAACACCATGGCCGGCGGCGCATTATACCACAAAAAGCCCAGACACGCCCCAATCAGCGCCGCGCAAAACACCGCCAGTTCGCCCGAACCCGGCACGTGATGAATGCCCAGATAATCGGAAAAGCGGATATTGCCGACCAGATAGGCAATGATCGCAAAGGCCGAAGCCGCGATCACCACCGGCATGGTGGCCAGCCCATCGAGGCCATCGGTCAGGTTTACGGCATTGCCGAACCCGGTGATGATGAAGGCGGCAAAGATGATGTAAAACACGCCGAGATACAGGCCGAAATCCTTGAGGAACGGCAGATACAGCGTGAATCCGGTGCGGCTGGCGATGTAGGAACAGGCCAGCCCGGCAATCAGAAACTCAAGCCCCAGCCGCACCTTGCCCGATACCCCCTTGTGGCTTTGCTTGGTTACCTTGTCAAAATCATCCATGAAACCAAT
Source organism: Sandarakinorhabdus sp. (assembly GCF_040398645.1). Taxonomy (GTDB): domain Bacteria; phylum Pseudomonadota; class Alphaproteobacteria; order Sphingomonadales; family Sphingomonadaceae; genus Sandarakinorhabdus. Next base: position 22,648 of record NZ_JBBATR010000012.1, on the reverse strand, counting down.
GGCGCCAAAGCCCAATGTGACCAGCAGCGCCGTCCACACAAAGCCGTTGGCCAGGTCCATCCACAGCAACGACGAGATGCACAGCGCAATCAGGATCAGCAGGCCGCCCATGGTCGGCGTGCCGCGCTTGGTGAGCAGATGCCATTCCGGCCCGTCTTCGCGGATCGGCTGGCCCTTCCCCTGCCGGGCGCGCAGCAACGTGATGAAACGCGGGCCGATCAGCAGGGCAATCGCCAGCGATGTCATCAGCGCGGCAATCGCCCTGAATGTGATGTAGCGAAACAGGTTGAACACGCCGTCATACCCGGCCAGATCGGCAAGCAGCTTGATCATGCGGCGTTCCCCCCGGCGGCCAGCGCGGCAATCACCCGGCCCAGCCCGACACTGTTCGATCCCTTGACCAGCAGCACATCATCTGCGGCCAGCGTTTTCCTGATTTCGGCCAGCGCGGCATCGGCATCCGCCACATGGCGCACATCGATCTGGCGGCCAAGTGCGCGCGCCAGCGGCTCCATGTCATCGCCCACCAGCACCGCAACTGCGGCGCCGGCCTTCAGCAGATGCGGGGCGATGCCGGTGTGAAATTCCTCGGACAACAATCCCAATTCCTTCATGCCGCCCAGCAGCGCCAGCCGGCGGCCGCGCCCGGCCGGCGTGATGGCTGCGAGCACGGCAAGGCTGGCGGCCATGCTGGCTGGATTGGCATTATAGGCCTCATCGATCAGCATGGCCTCACCGCCGCATGCGGCCACGCGCAGCCGCTGGCCGCGCCCCGGCAAGCCATCAAAGTCCGACAGCGCCAGCCCCGCCAGCGCCAGATCGCCGCCGGCGGCCTGCACAGCGGCCAGCACGGCCAGGCTGTTGTTTACCCAATGCTGGCCGGCCATGCCAATCCGATAGGTCAGCCGCTCGCTGCCGATCTGCGCGGTCACGCAGCTGCAATCAGCATGGAGTTTCACTTGCTCCGCGCGGACATCAGCGCCGGCGGTCTGCCCAAAGCGCACGATGCGCGCGCCGACATCGCGGGCGGCGGCTGCCAGCAAATCGGCATGGATATTGTCGTGCGGGATGATCGCCGTGCCGCCCACTGGCAGCCCGCTGAAAATCTCGGCCTTGGCGCGGGCGATATCGGCTTCGCTGTCGAAGAATTCGCGGTGGGCGCTGGCGACCCAGGTAACCACCGCAATGTGCGGGCGCACCAGAGCCGTCAATTGCATCAGCTCACCGGGATGGTTCATGCCCATTTCAAACACGCCAAAGCGGCTTTGTGCCGGCATGCGCGCCAGCGACAGCGGCACGCCGGTGTGATTATTGTAGCTTTTGACGCTGGCATGCACCGCGCCAGGCGCAAAGCGGCCGAGCGCGGCCTTGAGCGCTTCCTTCACGCCGGTCTTGCCGACACTGCCGGTGACGCCGATGCGGATGGCTGCGCTGCGATCCCGCGCTGCGGCGGCCAGCGCATTCAGCCCTGCCATCGTGTCGGCCACGCGCACTCGCGGGCCATCTGCGGCCGCGCTGACCAGCAAACCCGCTGCGCCGTTGGTGATAGCCCCGGCGGCAAAGCGGTGGCCATCGGCGGTTTCGCCCGGTAGCGCGACAAACAGATCGCCGGGCTGCACCTCCCGGCTGTCAAAGGTGACGCCGTCCACGGCAAAATCGTCGCTGGCGGTGCCGCCGGTGGCTGCGGCGATGGCCTGGCTGGTCCACAGGCTCATGCTGCGCACGCCCGCGCGACGGTTACATCATCGAACGGCAGCACGCGGTCCCCCACGATCTGGCCCTGTTCGTGGCCCTTGCCGGCAATCAGCACGACATCGCCGGCCTGCGCCTGGCTCAAGCCAGCGGCAATGGCTTCGCGGCGGCCGGGCACTTCGGCGGCGGCGGGTGCGCCGGCCAGCACCGCGGCGCGGATCGTGGCGGGGTCTTCGCTGCGCGGATTGTCGTCGGTGATGATCACAAGATCGGCATTGGCAGCCGCAGCGGCGCCCATCAACGGGCGTTTGCCGGCATCACGGTCACCGCCCGCACCGATCACCATGATCAGCCGGCCGGCCACATGCGGGCGCAGCGCGGCGCAGGCCGCCACAATGGCATCGGGCGTGTGGGCGTAATCGACATA
>NZ_JBBATR010000012.1:0-20429 GCF_040398645.1 Sandarakinorhabdus sp. | reverse complement strand
GCGGCATGGCTGATGCCTTCGCGGGCCAGGCCGGCCATGGTGGCCAGAAATGTCACCACATCGGGCGTCGTCAGCCCGCCGGTGCTGTTGCCTGCGCTGATCTGGTCGTGGCCGGTGGTGACACCCAAGGTGCCGATGCTGGCAGCGCGCTGGCCGGCCAGATACCAGAGCTGCCGAGTCAATTCCGCCGTGCTGGTCTTGCCGTTGGTGCCGGTGATCGCCACCGTGATCGCCGGGAATGGCGCAAAGAATCGCGCTGCCAGCTGCGCAAATACCGCACGCGGATTGGCATCGGCAATGTGCAGCGCCCCGGTGACACTGGCTTCAGGCCGCGCCACCACGGCGATGGCACCAGCGGCCACGGCAGCGGCGGCGAAATCCTCGCCATTCACCCTGGCGCCAGCAAATGCGCCGAAGATATTGCCAGGCGCAACCTTGCGGTGATCCAGCGCAAAGCCAGTGATAGCCGCGTCGCCGCCGCCGGGCACCAGATCGCCAAGCCGGATGCCGCCCGCCGCCACAGCTATTCTTTCACCTCGGATGGGGCCGGCAACAGCCCGGTCAGATCAAGATCACGGCCGCTGTCGGGCGCCACCCCCAGCGGCGGCGCAATGCGTTCGATGATGCGGCGCACGGCCGGCGCAGCCACCATACCAGCGGTGCGAAAGCCGGCGGTGGCCTTGCTGCCGCGCGGATCATCGATCATCGTCACCACGACATAGCGCGGCGCATCCATCGGGAATGCCGCCGCAAAATTCACCACATTGCGGCCGTGAACATAGCGGCCATGCTCGATCTTCTCGGCAGTGCCGGTTTTTCCGCCCACCCGGTAGCCCGGCGCATCAGCGCGGCGGCCGGTGCCGCTGGTCACCACCAGCCGCAGCAATCGGCGGATTTGTTCGCTGGTCGCCTCTGAGACCACGCGGCGGCCGGAAACCGCGCTGGCGCCGTCGCGGCGCAGCAACGTGGGCGCATGATAAATCCCGCCATTGACCAGCGCCGCATAGCCGGCAGCGAGATGCAGCGGCGTCACGGTCAGGCCGTGGCCATAGCTGATGGTCATGGTGGCGCTTTGCCCCCAGTTGGATAGCGGCGGAAACTGCGGCCGCGCCTTTTCCTTCAGCTCGATGTCCACCGGCCTTAGAAAGCCCAGCATGTCCAGAAAGGCGCGCTGGCGGTCGCGGCCCACTTCCATGGCGATGCGTGCCGTGCCGATGTTGCTGGAATAGATGAAGATTTCCGGCACAGTCAGCCAACGGTTCTTGGCGTGATCGTCGCGGATGCGAAAACCGGCCACGTGCAGCGGCTGGGTCGCATCATATTGCTTCTGCAAATTGGTCAAGGTGCCGCTTTCCAGCGCCGATGCTATGGTGAACGCCTTGAAGGTGGAGCCCAGTTCATAGGCGCCCAGGGTCACGTTGTTGAAGCGCGAGCCGTCGTCGTTTTCCTTGGTATAGCGTGTGCCATCGGCGCGCTGGCCCGGCACATTGGGATTGAAATCCGGCAGCGACACCATCGCCAGCACTTCGCCGCTGGCCACATCGAGCACCACGCCCGCAGCGCCTTTGGCGTTCTGATCGGCCACCAGCGCGGCCAGTTCATATTGCATGGCCTGCTGCACGCGCACATCCAGCGAAAGCGTCAATGGCGCTGCGCGCGCGGCCTTGTCGGCCAGCCGGTCATCAAAGGCCCGCTCGATGCCGATCAGGCCGTGGCCCTTTTCATCGGTATAGCCCAGCACCTGCGCGCCGAGGCTGTAATTGGGATAAAGCCGCTGCGCCTCGCGGGCGATTTCGATGGCCGGATCGCCGAGATCGTTGATGCGCTGGGCCTGGCCGGGCAGCACGCGGTGCGCCAGATAGCGCAGCGATTTCGCGCTGGTCAGCACTTCCAATATGGCGTCGCGGCTTTGTTCGGGCAGGATTTCCGCCAGTTTCGTGGCCAGCAATTCCGGATCGGATGTCAGCCGCTTCGGCATCACGGTGATGGCATAGGCTTCGAACGTGCGCGCCAGTTCGACGCCGTTGCGATCAACGATATCGCCGCGCGGCGGCGCTGCGCTGATGGTGCTGCTGCTGCCTTCGGGTAGGCCTTGCAGCACGGCCAGATCAATCAGCCGGACCAGTACGAACAGCACCAGCACCGGAAACAACATGATCAAAAACGCCAGCCGCTGGCGGGCCTGCGCCCGGGCCGTGACATGCTCGCCGGCGCCAAGTGCGGGCGGGGCGTTTGCAGGCGATGCCGGCAGTTGCGGGATTGGGCCGGGAATGCTGGCCATCAGCTGGCGCCGCCTTGTGGCTGCAGCGCGGCCAGATCATCGGCCTGCAGCGTATCATTAGCCGGATAGGGGGCCGCATAGGGGGCTTTCTGGCCCTCAAAACTGGTCTGCACCACGCGCGCGCCGGCCTGGGTTGCCGGCGCTGGCTGCGCGCCGGGCGCAGCCGCGCCAGCAGCCGGCGGCTGGATTGGCAGGCCACTGCCCGCGATGGCAAATTGCACCCTTGGCGCACCGTCCGGCTGAGCGGCAAACCCGGCCAATTGCACCGGCGAATGCAGGATTTGCGCACCCTGCGGCGCCGACAGCTGGAAAACGGCATCGTTCCAGCGCTGCAGTTCGGGCATGCCGGCGCGGGTGCCCAATTCGGCCTCAAGCTCGCGGATGCGCACAGTGGTTTCAACCAGTTCGATGTTCAGCTTGGTGACAGCCCGGCGCTCGGCGGCGGCCTTTGTGGTGATGATCTGTGCACCTGCGACCACGACCGTGGTGACAGCAATCATCGCAAGCGCTGAAAAATACTGCCTCATGCTGCTGCTCCTGCCGAAGAATGCGTATCCCCACCTGGTCCCCACGCTGCGGCGCTGCTGCGCACCGCACTGCGCAAGGTGGCGCTGCGTGCGCGTGGATTGCGGGCAATTTCGGCTGGCGATGGCCGTATCGCCTTGGCTGGCCGCAAAAAACTTGGCGCAGCGCCGGGCATGGCCAGCGGCTGGTGGCGCGATGCCGCCGGCGCACCGCCGGACCGGTCGCGCAGGAAGTTTTTCACGCGCCGGTCTTCGGCGGAATGGAACGACACCACCGCCAGCCGCCCGCCGGGCCTCAACAGGCGTTCGGCAGCGATCAAGCCTGCCTCCAACTGGCCAAGCTCGTCGTTGACATGGATGCGCAGCGCCTGAAAACTGCGGGTGGCTGGGTCCTTGCCAGGCTCAGCGCGCCCCAATACCCGGCGGATCAGCCCGGCCAGATCGCTGGTGCGCGCAAACGGGCTTTGGACCCGGTCCGCCACGATCGCACGCGCAATGCGCCGTGATCCGCGCTCATCGCCCAGATGAAACAGCACGCCGGCAATCTCGGCCTCATCGGCGGTGTTGACGAAATCGGCCGCGCTCATGCCGGCCTGGCTCATGCGCATGTCCAGCGGGCCATCGGCCTGAAACGAAAAGCCGCGCGCCGCCGTGTCGATCTGCATTGACGACACGCCGATATCAAACGCGATGGCATCCACCGCGGTCACGCCGTGATCGGCAAGGCCAGCGACCAGTTCGGCAAACGGGCGCTGAATGAGCGTTACATCCGCCGCCGCCAGATCGGCATTGAGGGCAATGGCATCGGGATCGCGGTCAAAGCCGTAGGCATGGCCGAGCCCCCCGCCCAAGCTTACCCCGCGCGCGGCACGCAGATAGCCGCCAGCGCCGAGCGTGGCATCAACATACACATCGCCTGGTTGCAGCGCGAGCGCCGCCATGACCTCACCGATCAGCACCGGAAGATGCGGCGCGCTGGCGCTGCTGGGGGCGGCACACAGGCTCATGCGGTGGGCCGTTCCAGCGGGAGGCCGCGGGTTTCCATCTCGCTTTCCACTTGCAGGCGCTGGCTGGCTGGCAGCAGCGGGTGGGCCATGAACAACCACGGGTCCCACAGTTCGAAATATTCAAATCCGCCGACAAACAGCACATGGCTGGCGATGGCACCGGCCTTGCGAATCCCGGCCGGCATCACCACCCGCCCGGCATCATCGATGCTCAATGTGAGCGTCGAACCAAACAGAAAGGCGCGTTCGGCATAGGCTTCCGGGCTGTTGGACGCGCCGTGACGGGCATCAAAGTCGCTCTTCAGCTTGGCAAAATGGGTTTCATCATAGGCGACCAGGCAGCGGCGATCGGCATGGCCTGGCCCCAGCATGACTTGGCGGCCGTCGGTGCGGGCGGTGATCACATCCCGAAACTGGGCCGGAATCGACAGCCGACTTTTCGCGTCGACCGCGTTCACGCAATAGCCAGTGTAGGATGTGTTGTTCACTCCAATCCCCCGTCGGGGAAGGATGGCTGGCTGATGCTACCGGCGCTGCACTGGCGCTTGTTCGGCAAACATCGGCCACATGCCACCCATTCCCACTGTGGATAAGTGGCTTAACATGGGACAGCATGGTCAACAATGGATTCTAATGGGCTAAGTTGGTCTCAGCTGGGGATATCCATCGTCAATTTGCACCAATTGGGCGGATGTTCGTTTTGTGTTCTGGTTTTACCTTGGGGTGTGGATAAAGTTGTGGATGGATTTACAGGCCGGGCTGGCAGGCCTGTCTTGCGCAATGCCGGTTGGACACTGCTGGCCTGATGCCGAAGTGCCCCGGCAGGCGATTGATTCGGCCCGAGTCGGACTATGGTTCGGGGCATGGTTTGGGCGGAATAAATGCGCGCCGCGTCCTGCTTGTGTGCCGGCATCATGGCCGGCGGGTGTGGGTCGCCGGGCCGGGCGCAACGCCAAGCACGGCCAAGGGCTCGCCCGCGCCAGCGGGCCGCGCATCGTTGCCGGCCGGGCTGCGACCAGCGGCGGCGGCCATCACGATCAGAAACACGGCTGCCAGGCCAGTGAGGCCCCAGCGCAGCCGCCGGCCACTGATGCCACTGACACTGATGCCACTGGCACCCATGTTGCCGCGCAATTGGCGCGGCGCGGGCGCGGCGGCACTGTTGCTGCCACGATCACCGTCCACGCCCGCTTCGAAACCGGAAATATCCATCAGCTTGAGGTTAACCGCCTGCTCACGTGGCGGCAAGGCCTTTGGCAGCAAGCCACTCCGGATTGTAAATCGTTGAAAGATAACGCAGCCCACTGTCGCACAGGATGGTAGCAATGATATGCCCCGGCCCCATCATCTGCGCCAACCGTATGGCACCGGCAACATTGATCCCCGATGACAGGCCCAGGCAAATGCCTTCTTCATCGTTCAGGCGGCGCACCCAGTGCAGGCCTTCGGAGTCCCCCACCCGAAATTGCGCGTCCACCGCCAGCCCATCCAGGTTGCCGGTGATGCGCGACTGGCCGATGCCTTCGGACACGCTGCTGCCCTCCGCCTTCAGCTCGCCATTGGCAAACCAGTTGTACAGCGCCGCGCCTTCCGGATCGGTCAAGGCGATGGTGATGCCCGGCTTTTGGGCGCGCAGCCCCAGCGCCACGCCGGCCAGCGTGCCGCCAGTGCCCACCGCGCAGGTAAAGCCATCGATCTTGCCGTCCGTCTGCTCCCAAAGCTCGGCCGCCGTGGTGCGAATATGGGCCAGGCGATTGGCAACATTGTCAAATTGATTGGCCCAGATGGCGCCGGGGGTCTCCTGCGCGATGCGGCGCGAGGTGTGCACATAATGGCCGGGATTGGCATAGGGCGCGGCCGGCACCAGCACCAGTTCGGCGCCCAGCGCCCGCAGCGTGTCCATTTTTTCGCGGCTTTGGGTTTCGGGCATGACGATGATGGTGCGGTAGCCGCGCGCGCGGCCCACCAACGTCAGGCCGATGCCGGTGTTGCCAGCGGTGCCTTCCACGATGATGCCGCCGGGCTGCAGCAGGCCGCGCTCTTCGGCATCATCGATGATGCCCAGCGCGGCGCGATCCTTGATGCTGCCGCCGGGATTGAGGAATTCGGCCTTGCCAAGGATGGTGCAGCCGGTTTCCCGGCTCGGCCCGGCCAGTGTCATCAGCGGCGTGTTGCCGATCAGGCGCGTGATATCGGCGGCAATCATCATGGGCCACTTCTACCCCCGGGGCCGACAACCGGCAAGGAAGCTCTGTTGCCCGGCGGCAAAGCCGGGCTAAAGTGCGCTGGTAATGTCAAGAATCCTGCTCTTGCTGCTGTTGCTGCTGGCTGGCTGCAGGTCGCCGCCGGGCGGCGTGTTGACCGTGGCCGTGATCGGCGAAGGCCCGCTGGCGGACGATCTGGCCGCTGAGGCCAGCAGCGCCACCCTGCTGCGGCACGGGCCGGCCGGCGAACTGGCCACCGGGCTGGCGACCAGCTGGCGCTTTTTGGACGAAGGCGATTCGGTGATCCTGCGGCTGGCACCGCAGCGCTGGCCGGCTGCTGCTGGCGCGCCCGTTGCCAGTGGCCAGGAATTGGTTGCGGCCGATATCGTCACCAGCTTGCGCCGGCCGCGCGATGCCGCGGCGCGCGCCGTGCTGGCGGATGCGGGACTGGCGGCGCGCGGCACGGTGCGCGCGCCCATCACCCGCGTTGTGGAGCTGCTGCCGCGCCCGGCCACGCCATTTTTGCTGGACTGGTTGGCGCAGCCGGCATTGGCGGTGCGCAATCGGCGCGGCGCGGCGTTTCCGGGCCTGTATGTGCAAACCAGATCAGCCGGCGTGATCACGCTGCTGCGGCGCGCCGATGCGCCATTGGCCATTGCACAGGCCGCACGCATCATCATCGAGCGCCCGGACGCAGCAGCCGCAGCGCGCCGCTTTGCCAGTGGAGAGCTACAGGTGGTGCTGGGGGAAGGGCTGGGCGGGCTGGCCACGGCGCGCACCGGCGCGACCGGCCGCGCCCTCGTGGTGGAAGCGGTGCACGGGGTGATCGGCCTGGCGATCATGCCGGCGGCGGTGATGCCGGGGCAGGGCGCGTTGGCCGATCCGCACCTGCGCCGTGCCTTGCTGCTTGCGGCCGATGGCGCGGCCCTGGCCAATCGCATGGCTCTTTCGGCATTGCAGCCGCAGAATCGCCTGTGGGACGGGCTGCCGGTGCCCGGCGACGCCCGGTCGCTGCCGCGCGCCGAGCGACTGGCGCAGGCAGCCGAACTGCTGGCGGCGGCCGGTTATGGCCCAGACCAGCCGCTCCGGCCGCTGCAATTGACCCTTTTGGCGGCGTCCGGTGCCGAGGCCGGCTTGATTGCCGACGAACTGGCCAGCCGCTTGCGGCCGCTGGGCATCGTGCTGAAAATCGTGCGGGGTAGGCATAATGGCAGCAGTGGCGGCAATCGCGGCAATCGCGTCGTCCCGCGCCATGATCTTGCGCTGCAGGAACTTGGCGTGCGGGTGCCCGATGCGGTGGCTCATCTTTCGCGCTGGCGGTGCGGCCGCGCGTTGCCGTGCAGCGCCGCTGCGGATGCCCTGCTGGCGGAGGCGCGCAGTGCCGGCAATGATCTGCCCGCCCGCGCAGCCGCACTAACGGCCGCCGAAGCGGCGCTGATGGCCGATCCAGCCTTCATTCCGCTGCTGCGCCCTGTGCGCTGGGCGCTGGTGGCACGCGGCGTGACCGGCTTTCAGGCCAACACCACCGGCCATCACCCGCTGGCGCGAATCAGGCCGGCGGGCGCCTGATTGCGCAAGGGCTTGGACTCAGCGGATCAGCACTGTTTGGCGGCCGCGCGGCCGATTTCGCGGCCAGCCAACGCGCCGGCACCGGCAACCAGCGCCGTTTCGCCGGCATTGCCGCCGGCAAGCGCCGCGCCAGCGCCAGCAATCACTGCGCCGGCGATGGCCGCCCGCACCTTGGCGCGCTTCTTGGCGCGCAGGCATTCGTTGAGCGATGGATATTGCTTGCCGTCATATTCGTACAACACGGGCTGCGATTGTTTGTTGCCCGCCGCAGGGGTGGACTGCCAGGGCACGTCCGGCTTCGCGCTGGATTGATTGGTCAATTGCAGGCCGTTCCGCGCGCCAGCTGGCACGGCAATCAATGCAGCGGCGGCCGCCATCACAGCAGGTGCGAACCAAGGACGAACATGCTGGGGGCGTGTCATTGCGCAATCTCCTTGGCGGTGGGCTTCGGTAGGGGATGATGCGCCCGGCCATGGCCGATGATCAAGCCTGCGTTTGGCTTGCTGGGTTGGGCAGTGGTCAAATCGGTGATGAAGCGTTCGGAGCAGGCCGCTCAAAAGAGCGCCAAGCCCATCAAAACTGCGCGATCACTGCCAGAAAATCAGCGCCCCAGCGTTCCAGCTTGGTGGCGCCCACGCCGGGCACCTTGCCCATGTCGGCGGTGGTGCGCGGGCGCAGGCGGGCCATTTCGCGCAGCGTTGAATCGTGAAACACTACATAGGGCGGCACTTCGGCGGCCGCTGCCACTTCACGGCGGCGCTGGCGCAGCGCATCGAACACGCCCTGATCACCCGCAGCAACCTGCGCCGCGGCGCTTGGCGCTGCGGCGCCATCACGGCTGCGGCCGCTGGCTGATCTTGATCTTGCCCCCGCCTGCGCCGCCGCCTGTTTCAGCTGAACCGGCACTTCGCCTTTCAGGATCGGCCGCGATTCCGGCCCCAGCACCAGCCCGCCATGTTCCGGATCGCGCGCCAACGCTCCTGCGGCTTCAAGCTGGCGGGACAGGCTGCGCCATTGGTCAGCCGGCCAGCTGCTGCCGATGCCGAACACACTGGCCTGTTCGTGCCGGAATTTCAGCACTTTCTCCGATGATTTGCCCATCAGCACATCGGCAAGATGCCCGATGCCAAAGCGTTGCCCGGTGCGATACACCGCCGACAGCAATTTGCGCGCGGCTTCGGTCGCGTCCGTAAGCAGCGGCGGATTCAGGCAATTGTCGCAGTTTTCGCAGCGTTTCGGCGGCTCATCGCCAAAATAGCGCAGCAGTTCGCGCCGCCGGCAGCCTGGCGTCTCCAGAAAGGCGATCAAGGCGTTCATGCGCCTTGTTTCATCGGCCTTGCGGGCATCATCGCCGTCGCCAGCCGCAATGAATCCGCGCAGCCGCGCCACATCGTCGCCGCCCCACATCAGATGCGCCACCGCTGGATCGCCATCGCGGCCAGCGCGGCCAGTTTCCTGATAATAAGCCTCGATCGATTTGGGCAGGCCGGCGTGCAGCACAAAGCGCACATCAGGTTTGTCGATGCCCATGCCAAACGCGATGGTGGCCACCATCACCATGGTCTCCGATGCCACGAAATCGGCCTGGTGCCGGCTGCGCGTGAGCGGTTCCAGCCCGGCATGATAGGGGCGGGCGTTCATGCCCGCATCAGTGAGCCACGCGCAGATTTTTTCGGTGGCGGCGCGGGTGGGGGCATAGATGATGCCGGCCTGGCCCGGATGATCCGCCATGAACGCCAGGATTTGCTGGCGCAGATTGTCCCGGCCGGCGACATCATAGCGGATATTGGGCCGATCAAAGCCCGACAGTACCACGCGGTCATCACCGATGCCCAGTTGGCGGGCGATATCGGCGCGGGTTTCGCGGTCAGCCGTGGCCGTCAGCGCGATGCGCGGCACGCCCGGCAAGGCATCGCAAAATGGCCGCAGCCGGCGATACTCGGGCCGGAAATCATGGCCCCATTGCGAGACGCAGTGGGCTTCGTCGATGGCGATCAGGGCAATTTCCGTGCGCTGCACCAACTGGCCAAAGCCATCGCCGAGCGCGCGTTCGGGGGACACATAAAGAAGATCAAGCTGGCCATCGTTCATCGCCCGCCACACCTGGTCACCGTCGCTGGCCTGGCTGTTGAGCGTGGCGGCGCGCACGCCCACTGCTTTGAGGCTGCGCACCTGATCTTCCATCAGGGCAATCAATGGCGAAATCACCAGCGCCGTGCCGGGACGGATCAGCGCCGGAATCTGATAGCACAGGGATTTGCCGGCGCCGGTGGGCATGATTGCCACCACGTCGCGCCCGGCCAGGATGTCGGCGATAATATCAAGTTGCGGCCCGCGAAATTCGGCGTGGCCGAACACCCGCTGCAGCACGTCGTGTGGGGTCATGGCATGTCGATAGCCGCTGGCGGGCGCGGCTGCTATGGGCTTTTGCATGGCGGGGCGGTCAACACGAAAATCGGCATCAATCCTGGAATGGGGGCTGCTTGTTGCCGTGCTCGCAGGGGCGGCCTGGGTGATCTGGAGCGAATTGCGCCCTTCGCGCAGCAGCGCGCCTGTTCAAATGGCGCGCGCCATCGCCATCACCGCCGTGCAATTGCCGGGCAGCGCGGTGATGCTGAATGGCACCCGCCTGGCCGGAGCACTGGCGCTTTCCAGCCCTGATTCGGATTTCGGTGGGCTGTCGGGCCTGGCCGCGTTGCCCGATGGCCGCCTGTTGGCCGTAACCGACAGTGGCCGCTGGCTGCTGATGCGGCCGGTATTGGCGCCGGAGAAGGGTGTTGCCCGGCTGGTAGGCGTGGCGGATGCCAGCATGGGCAGCTTGCCGGCCTCGCCCGGTGCCGAGAAATATGAGATGGACGCCGAAGCCGCCGCGATCACGCCAGCTGGCGATACGCTGGTCAGCTTTGAACAGCAGCACCGCATCGGCCAGTATCAAGGCATACCGCCGCGCCGGCTGCTGGCCACACGCTGGCATAGCGATGCGATGCGCTGGCAGGCAAATGGCGGCGGTGAGGCGCTGGCGCTGTGGCCCGATGGCGCCGTGCTGTGGCTGCCGGAACATGCGCGCGCCGGAGTGCATAGCAGCGTGTTCACTGCAGCTGGCGGGCGCGGCCGTGCCGTCACTGTGCGGGGACTGCCAGGCTTTGCGATCACCGATGCCGCCGTGCTCGATGATAACCGCGTGCTGCTGCTGCACCGCCGCTTTACCGGCATCGAAACGGCAGCTGCACTCAGTGTGATCGATGCCGGCGTGCTGCGCGCCGGCGGCACTGCTGTGCCAGCCCGGCTGTTGCTCCGCTGGGACCGGGCATCGGCCTGGCCGGTGGACAATATGGAAGGCGCGGCGCTGGTGCGCGAATCGAATCAGCTGGCGCTGTATCTCGTGTCGGATGACAATTATTCCAGCACGCAGCGCAACCTGCTGTTGCGGCTGGAATTGCCGGATTGGCTGGCGGCCGCCCCTTTACCCCCGGCGCACACAAAAAAGCGGCCGGAGGATGCCCCCGGCCGCCGCAATCCTGCGAATTGGGCCGCGCCTTAAGCGGCGACGGCCTGCTTCTTGCCGATTTCCTTCTTCAGCTTGGCGCAGCGCGGCGACAGCAAGGTGTCGCTGGTCTTCAGCAGCCAATTGTCGAGGCCGCCAACATGCTCGACCGAACGCAGGCCGTTCATCGAGACGCGCAGGCGCACGCTGCGGCCCAGCGCATCGGAAATCAGCGTGACGTTCTGCAGATTGGGCAGAAAGGTGCGCTTGGTCTTGTTGTTGGCGTGGGACACGTTGTTGCCGACCTGGCGGCCCTTGGCGGTCAATTCGCAAACGCGCGACATGGCGGTAGTCCTTGTAGTAACGAGCTTGATGGAAATGCGGGTCGAATCTGTATGAGCGAACACGCCAAAAATGACCCATCCACAGCAGGGAGCGGCGCATAACCCAGCCGACCCTGATCGTCAACCTTGGGCGTCACCCTTTGGCATGAACCGCCGCTGCTGTCCTGCCCGCTCAGACGAAATACGGCATCCAACGGGGCTGGACGCCGCGCATCGGGCCGTGCAGAACAGCGCCATGCCCTGGTTCGCCATTCATTGCATCGACAAACCCGAAGCCGCCGACTTGCGCGCGGCGACGCGTTCGGCGCATCTGGCGCATATCGATGACCATAAGGCCCAGGTGCTGGTTGCCGGCCCGCTGCTGCGCCCCGATGGCCGCGCAATGGGTTCGCTGCTGATCATGGATTTTGAAGACCGCGATGCGGCCATCGCTTTTGCCAATGCTGATCCATATCATGTGGCGGGGTTGTTCGAGAGCCGATCGGTGACGAATTGGCACAAAGTTTTACCGTAGCGCGGGCAGCGTCTATCGCGCAGCGATAGGCGCGGACACGCGCAAGGCCGGCCGGGCTGGCTGACGGCCTTCAGGCCGGCAGAACAGCGCCGACCGCGTGGCTCAGCCACTCCGGCCCCTTCACCCGCCGCGCTGGCGCACGAATCGCCTCTCCCGCCAGAGGCGAGGGGCGGACTGTCCCTAAAAACTCAGCCCCTGCCGCTTGGCCGCGCTGAGCAATTCCGCCCGTATATTCACCCCCGGCGCTGCCAGCCAGCCGAGCATCATATCGGCCAGCGGGGCCAGCGTTGCGACACGGATCATCGCCTTGATCGGGCCGATGCCGGCCGGGGTGATCGACAGTCGATCGACACCCAGCGCGATCAGCGCCAGCGCCTCCAGCGGGCGGCCACCCATTTCGCCGCACACCGTTACGGGCACGTCATGCTGCGCAGCGGCGCACACCACGCGGCGGATCACGCGCAGGATCGCCGGGGACAGCCAGTCATAGCGATCCGCCAGCCGCGGATTGGCCCGGTCGGCGGCAAACAGAAATTGCGTCAGATCGTTGGTGCCGATGGACACGAAATCGGTCATCGGCAGCAGCACATCGAGCTGCTCGATCAGCGCCGGCACTTCGATCATGGCGCCGTACTGCACATCGGTGGGCACGGCCCGGCCTGCAGCGGCCAGGCGTTCGCGCTGCGCCTCCATCAGGGCGCGGGCTTCGGCAAATTCCCAGGGTTCGGATACCATCGGGAACATCACCGAAAGCGTGCGCCCGGCCGCGGCCTCCAGCAGTGCCCGCGCCTGCACCTTCATCAATCCGGTGCGGCCCAGCGCCAGGCGCAGCGCCCGCCAGCCCATCGCCGGATTTTCATCCTCTTCGCCGCCGGCCAGATAGGGCACGGCCTTGTCACCGCCGATATCGACGGTGCGAAACACCACCGGCTTGTCCCCGGCGGCGGCCAGCACGCCCTGATAAAGCGCCTGCTGGCGTTCGCGGCGCGGCAGTGTGGCCGATACCAGAAACTGAAATTCGGTGCGAAACAGCCCGATGCCATCGGCGCCAGCAAGTGCAATGGACGCGGCATCGTCAAGCAGCCCGGCATTCATGTAGAGGGCGATCTGGCGGCCATCCTTGGAAATTGCCGGCAGATCGCGCACGCGTTCCCATTGTTCGGCCTGCCGCGCCTTCAGCACGCGCATGGCCTGATAGGACTTGATGGTGGCGGCGGTGGGCCGCACCAGCAGCGCGCCATTGCCGGCATCGACAATCAGCTCATCGCCGTCGTTCACCTGGGCAAACAACTGGTCGACCCGGCCCAGAACCGGCACGCCCATGGCGCGCGCCACGATGATGACATGCGCCGTCAGGCTGCCTTCTTCCAGCACCACGCCTTGCAGGTGGCGCTTGTCATACTCCAGCAGTTCCGCTGGCCCCAGATTGCGCGCGATCAATATGGCATCGCTCTGCAATCCCAGCTGCGCCGCCGTGCTGAGCTGGCCGGACAGCGTGCGCAGCAGGCGATTGGAAAGATCATCAAGATCGGTCAGTCGTTCGCGCAAGTAGGGATCATCGATACTCCGCATGCGCTTGCGGTTGCGCGATTGCACGCTTTCCACAGCGGCTTCGGCGGTCAATCCGGTTTCGATGGCATCGTTGATGCGCCGCGACCAGCCTTCGTCGTAGGCAAACATCTTGTAGGTTTCGAGGATTTCGTGGTGATCGGTGCCGGCCACGAATTCGGCCTGGCCCATCATCGTGTCGATCTGGGCACGCATGCGGCCGAACGCTTCCACCAGCCGGGTGCGTTCCACATCGACATCATCGGCAACCGTGTGTTCCACCACCACGCGCGGCTGGTGAAACACCGCCACGCCGCGCGCCAGCCCATCCACCAGTTTCAGGCCGTTCATGCGCAGCGGGCCGGAATTGGCCGCGCGCATGCGCATGGCCTGGGCATCATCCACCAGCCCGGCACTGTGAATCAGCTCCGACAGCACCATGGCAACGGTTTGCAGGCCTTCGATTTCGATTTCGGTGTAATCGCGCGGTTCAAGATGCTGCACGGCCAATACGCCGATGGCGGCTTCGCGGCGGACGATCGGCACGCCGCAAAAGCTGTGAAAATCATCTTCGCCGGTTTCCGGGCGATAGGCGAAATCCGGGTGCGCCTTGGCCTCGGCCAGACTGAGTGGTTCGCGGCGGGCGGCGATGTTGCCGACCAGGCCCTGGCCCATCGACAATTTCGTCACGTGCACAGCGGTTTGGGCCAGGCCAAAGGTGGCAAACAGCTCCAGCACGCCGTCCCGCAGCAGATAGATCGATGCCACTTCGCTGCCCAGTTCGTCGGCAGCAATCTTGACCACTTGGTTGAGCTTGGCCTGCGCGGCTGCCTTGCCGGCCATCACATCGTGAAGGCGGCGCAGGATCTTGCGAGCGGCGCTGGCTGGCGGCATCAGGCAGCCACGTCGCTGAGGGTTGCAGGGGTTACAGGCGTTGCAGGCACTGCGCGCCGGGCAATTGCGGCTTCGGCTTCACTGGTCAATTCCGCGATGATCTCGGCCACCGGCTGCACGCTGGTGACCATGCCCACCGATTGGCCGGCCATCAGGCTGCCCGTGTCGATATCGCCGTCCACCACGGCGCGGCGCAGCGCGCCGGCCCAGTAATGTTCGATCGCCAATTGCCCCGCCGCCAAGTCCATCTCGCCGCGGTCTACGGCCGCCGCCACCTCGCGCTGGCGGGTGTTGAAGGCCTCGCTGCCGGCGTTTTTAAGGGCGCGCACCGGGATCACCGGCAGGCGCGGATCGACCTGCACACTCGACAGCGCATCGCGCGCACTGGCCCGCACAAATGCCGCCTTGAACTTGTCGTGCGCGACGCTTTCGGTGGACGCGGCAAAGCGCGTGCCCAGTTGAACACCGGATGCGCCCATTTCCAGATACGCGGCAATGGCGTTGCCGCGCCCGATGCCGCCCGCCACAAATACCGGAACGTCGGTGATGACGGGCAGGATTTCCTGCGCCAGCACGGTCAGGCTGACCGGCCCGATATGGCCGCCGGCCTCCGATCCTTCGATGACGATGGCATCGACGCCCGACCGCACCAGTTTCTTGGCCAGCGCGGCGGTGGGCGCAAAGCACATTAATTTGGCACCAAAGCCCTTGATCCGGGCAATCGCCGCGCCCGACGGCAGGCCGCCGGCCAGCACGACATGGGTCACGCCTTGCCGGCCGCAAATATCGATCAATTCCTCCATCATCGGATGCAGGGTGATTAGATTGACGCCGAACGGCTTGTCGGTGAGGGCCCGCGTGGCAATGATCTCGGCTTCCAAAATGGCCGGCGGCATTGATCCGCAGGCAATGACGCCAAAGCCGCCGGCGTTGGAAATCGCCGAAACCAGATTGCGTTCGGACACCCAGGTCATGGCGCCGGCCATGATGGCGTGGCGGGTGCCGAGAAAGGCGCGGCCGCGCGCCGATGCGGCGTCCAGATGCGGGGTATTGCTCATATGTCCGTCTCCGCATCCGTTCCGATCGGCCCATCCAGGCCATAGGCCGTGTGCAGCACACGCACTGCCAGTTCCACATAATCCTGCGGAATCAGCACGCTCACCTTGATCTCCGAAGTGGTGATCGCCTGGATGTTGATGCCGCGGCTGGCGAGCGCGCGGAACATGGTCGCGGCCACGCCGGCGTGGCTTTTCATGCCCACGCCAACCACGGAAATCTTCACCACCGTATCGTCGTGCAGCAATTGCGCAAAACCAATCGCGCCCTGCGCCTTTTCCAGCACATCGATGGAGGCCGGCAATTGCGAACGCGGCACCGTGAAGGTCACATCCGTGGTGCCTTCATCCTTGGCGATATTCTGGACGATCATGTCGACATTGATGTTGGCATCGGCCAGCGGGCCAAAGATGCCGGCCACCACGCCGGGCTTGTCGGGCACGCGCACCAGAGTCACCTTGGCTTCGTTGCGATCGGCCACCACGCCCACGATCAATTCGCGTTCCATCTCGTCATCCTCGTCAACCACCAGCGTGCCGGGCGCATCGGAAAAGCTCGACAACACCTGCACCACCACTTTTTCCTTCATGGCCAGTTCCACCGACCGTGTCTGCAACACCTTGGCACCCACGCTGGCCAGTTCCAGCATTTCCTCGTATGTAATACGCTGCAGCTTGCGGGCGCGCGGCACTATGCGCGGATCGGTGGTGTATACCCCGTCAACATCGGTGTAGATATCGCAGCGATCCGCCTTCAGCGCCGCCGCCAGCGCCACCGCCGACGTGTCCGACCCGCCGCGGCCCAGCGTCGTCAGGCGGCCATCGGCGGTGAGGCCCTGAAAGCCCGGCACCACCGCCACCGCGCCGGCCGCCATGCTGTCCAGGATCGCCGCCGTGCCGACATCCTCGATCCGGGCCACGCTGTGCGCGGCGGTGGTGCGGATCGGCAATTGCCAGCCCAGCCAGCTGCGCGCCGAAACGCCCAATGATTGCAGCGTGATCGCCAGCAGCCCCGATGTGATCTGTTCACCGGCGGCAACCACAACATCATATTCGGCCGGATCGGCCAACGGTGAGGCTTCTCGGCAATAGCCGACCAGCTGGTCAGTGGTGCCCGCCATGGCGGACACGACCACGGCCACCTGATGGCCGGCATCCACTTCACGCTTGATGCGTACGGCCACGGCGCGAATCCGCTCAGATCCCGCCATCGACGTGCCGCCAAATTTCATCACGATCCGGGCCATGTCCGGCAGCTTCCCTTTGCCTGTGCGCCACTATTGCGCTTGCCTGATAGGAAGCAAGGCGGGCATTGGCAAGCAAGGCACAGCTTTCATGAGGCCAAGCAAAGATGACCACTGCCGCCAGCATCAATCCCGACGAAGCCGCCTTCTTTGGCGCGCTGGCCGATGATTGGTGGAATCCGAAGGGCAGCTCGGCAATGCTGCACCGCATCACGCCGGTGCGGGTGGCGCATATTCGTGGGCTCGCGCTGGCGCATTTCGGGTTGGACGCCAAAAGCCGCCGGCCGCTTGCTGGCCTGTCGGCGCTGGATGTCGGCTGCGGCGCCGGCCTGATGGCGGAGCCGCTGGCGCGCATGGGCGTTGCCACCAGCGCCATAGATGCCGCCGCGCAAAACATCGAAGTTGCTGTAAAGCACGCCGCCGCCGGCGGCCTGAGCATTGATTACCGCAACATTCCGGTCGAAGATCTTGCGGCCACCGGCGCACACTATGATCTCATCACCTGCCTCGAAGTCGTCGAGCATGTCGCCGGCCGCGATACCTTTTTCGCCGCCATTGCCAGCCTGCTCAAACCCGGCGGCCTCGCGGTATTTTCCACCCCCAACCGCACCCCGGCCAGCTGGGCTGTCGTCATCGCCGGCGCCGAATATATCACCCGCAGCATCCCGCGCGGCGCCCACGACTGGAACCGCTTCTTCACCCCCGCCGAATTGGCGGAAGCGCTCAGCAACGCCGGCCTGACACCGGGCGAGCCCAGCGGCCTGACCTGGCGGCCCGGCAAGGGCTTTCATATCGGCAGCGTTATTTCGGTGAATTATTTCCTGTCTGCAATGAAAGCGTGCCAAGTATAAATCGCACTGGCAAACGGATATCTGATT
Source organism: Sandarakinorhabdus sp. (assembly GCF_040398645.1). Taxonomy (GTDB): domain Bacteria; phylum Pseudomonadota; class Alphaproteobacteria; order Sphingomonadales; family Sphingomonadaceae; genus Sandarakinorhabdus. The sequence continues at coordinate 2,883 of NZ_JBBATR010000012.1, read as the reverse complement.
TTAAATCATATTATGAATATTTATTTATTAAATAAGAAAATCAATATTCCCTCGCCGCCAGATCGTTGAACTGATGTTACTCGATTTACAGTGGAGTATCAAAAAGCCACCGCTTAAAATTATAGATCAGTCAATCAGGCTGGCCTATCAGCAAAGGTCCTGAGGGCCTTATATACTTCCGGATCAATTCTTCTGGCACGGCCGCGATCCTCGGAACCCTGTATATGTATGCCAACGACAATTCTCTGCTGTCCAAAAAGCCCAAAAACAGGTGCGCCACTCATGCCGCCCGCTGTCTCGAAATCATAGATCAAAAGAGCTTTCCTGTTAGATTTGAGCAATCGGCCGCCAGAATAATACTGACTTTTCGGGAATCGATCATTGGCGTAGCCACAAATATTGACCTGCAATTTTCGAAATTGCTTGTCTTCGAAACTTGCAAATCCAAAATTGCCCAACGCGTGGCCTGCGGCCGAACTGGCCAATCTCAATGCACCAAAATCAAATTCTGGATCGTCGTTGCCTTCAAGCCATCGGCTATCACAGTAAGTCTCTGAAACACTGAAACTTCGAAACGGCGCAACGGCGCCATCAAACGCCGGTGAGACAATGATTTCGACTGCCATGCCCTTACCTTCGCGGTGGCTAAAGATATTATGAGCAGCTGTACCCAGGCAGCGGTCGCTCATAAACCAGGCTGTGCCTATGTCCTTGGAACCGTCGCTGAACGTAATTTCCAACCGTGCAATGCATCGCCACGGGAGGCCAGTTGTATCGTCAATTTCCACAAGCTCATGCCCAACGCTGTCCCCCTGCGACTCAAAAACTTTGGACTTGTTGGCTTTTTGAACATCTTTAACTGGGTTGGCATTCATGGGCAGGAGACCGTGATTTCGAGCTCTCGCTCTGTCGAACCCCGGGACGTGCTCCAAGGTGCTACCCCCATGCGTTTCCATCATTCGGCCTAGAGACAGAAATTCCGTGGCTGGAACGGAAGATGCAGCTGTCGGTGACAGGGGGGCCGGTTCAGGATCCGGCAAGCCTGTCAATGTCCTGAGGCCCTTGTCGAATGCCGGGGGCGCCGCAACTTCAACTTTGGCTTTTGATGTTCGACGGCCCTTGCGCTCCGTGGTCATGTCCTGATCCTCTGCGGCCAGTGCTTGTTTTCTACAGTCAATTGGGATTGATCCCAGCGCCTCGATCTACGACGAGAGCGCCGAGGAAGACGATGTGCCACCCTGAGCAAATGTTACCCGCTTCCTTCCGGGCCTCGAGACCGGATCGCCGATAACTGGACATCCAGATCGGCCGATAGCCTACTTAGAGGGACTTCATATACTCCACCAGCAACCTACGCTGGTCTGCACTGATCCGAGCATTTCCATAGTCATGCCCAAGGTTGGAGTTTCCACTGCCCTTTTCTGAATTGAAAAGAGACGACCGATTGGCCGGGGTAGCCGGGGCGTCCACAAACCCAACATTCACTGTATCGATTTCTCGGTTGCCCACCCAAAATGCCTTGGCGCGCTTTGACGGTTCCAGGAGCAACTCTGTCAGCGACTTGACAGATCCATTGTGAAGAAAGGGAGCTGTCGCCCAAATGCCGTTCAAAGGACGCGCCTTGTATGCGAGTATCCGCTTCTTTTCATCGCCGGCCGGGGCCTTTTCGGCCGTCTCAGCATCCGCCATACACTGCGCCAGTCGCTTTTCTTTGCTCAATTGCCCATTCAATTCAACAGGATTGGTGACTGCCGCGCTCTGATTTGTAAATATCTCAGGTTCAATACCAAGCGCTTCAAGCGCCGCTGTTCGCAAGACTTCGAATTTGTTGCGCAAAAGGATTCCGATTGCCTGCGTCTGCAAGAACGTCCGGGTGTAATTTTCGTCTCCAAATTCCTCGCCGGCCAGGATTGATTGTTTTGTTCCTTTCAACACCCCACTTTTTGCAACGTAGGTATAAGCGTTACACATCATCCAAGGGTCCGTGCCCACGCCATTGGCGCCCCACACTGGCGTCGCTACGTGGTTGATGGGCGTTTTCAAATCTGTCCTTTTAAGATCGCTATGGCAGGAAGCGCATGTCGTTTTGCCATCAAACATCACTTCGTTGAATAACTTTTTTCCTGCCGCAATGTCTTCTTTGGTAGGCTGTCCAAATTCGTCAGGCCAAGCTGGCGACATCAAGGATGCGAGTTGGTTTTCTATGTCATAAAGATTGCCAATGAAAACGCTTGAATAATACCCATTGGCCTTCGCCTTCTCTCTAAGCGTCACGTCCGCATAAACGCCAATCGACTGGCTTGTATTTCTTACCAATGATCCGACAGGGATTTTCAATGCCCCGATCTTCGCTATGCTGTTTGGAACAAGGCTGTTCCATTGGACAAATTCCTGCTGCCGTGTGTTCCAAATAAATGGGTAGCTCACAGGGGCGTCAGGCTTGCCACGAATTTGAGACGTTGCGTTGTTCAAAAAGGCGACTTTGTTCAAAATATGTCCGACAGCATCAAGACGTCCATGCCCATAGGCATTATCGACATCGGAATCCACATTGTAAGAATCTATTCCACCCAAATAAGCGATAAGCTGTTGGAGTGCGCCGTTTAATTTTCGGGAATCACTTTCCGAATTCACTCTCTTTTCAGAAAGCGCCACTCGATCCGAAAAACGTTGAAATTTGGACGAATCCGCCTGTGTTGTTTTGAGTGCCACCAGCAGCGTATCGGTTAAATCTTGAAAGTCTGCCAATGTCGGAGCGCCATCGACACGAAAGGGCTTCCCATTGTGGGTAATCTCGGTGGTGTGGCAAGCCGAGCAATTAAGACCAACCCAAGGAGCCTTTTCTTTCTGATTTTTAGACCAACGAAATTTCGTATAACTTAG
>NZ_JBBATR010000011.1:38876-57590 GCF_040398645.1 Sandarakinorhabdus sp. | reverse complement strand
CAGATTAGCCGAGCCACCTCTGCTCAACTGTCACTGCACCAGCCACGGCCAAATCTAAGTCACAAGGGGCCACCCCTGCCCGCCGGAGGCCCCTCTTATTGCTGCTGTCAGGCCGGCAGACGTCCCGTCTGCCGCAGCGCCTCGCCCAGCGCCAGGCCGGCGGATATGGCGAGGTTCATGGAGCGCACTTGGCGCTGCATCGGCAGACGGATGCGGCCTTCGCATGCGGCGTGCACATACGGCGGTGCGCCAGCGCTTTCCTTGCCCAGCAGCAGCACATCATCGGGGCGGAAGGCGAAATCATAGGCGGAGATGCTGGCTTTGGTGGTGAGCAGCACGAGCCGCACCGTGCCGATGCTGGCGTGGAACGCGGGCCAGCCCTGGTGGCGGGTGATGGCGACGTGATCGATATAGTCCATCGCCGTGCGGCGCACGCGGGCATCATCCCACAGGAAGCCGAGCGGCTCGATCAGGTCGACCGGCACGCCCAGGCAGGCGCCGAGGCGCAGGACGGCGCCGACATTGCCGGCAATTTCAGGTTCAAACAGGGCGATGCGCATCGGTTTGCCTCGGCTGCGGGAGCGACAGCAGCTGTCCTACATGGGCAAAGCCTGTCATCATTGCGGCATTCAGGGTTGCAGCGGATGGAGGCTACGCACCACGGTGAAAAATCCCCAATTCGATGCAAATCGTCAAAACTGGAAAAACCGTTTCAGCGCAGATTGCCCACCGCGCGCTGGATGCGTTTGCAGGCTTCCTCAAGCAGATCATCGGCAGTGGCATAGCTGATCCGGAACGCTGGCGATCCGCCGAACGCCGCGCCGTGCACCACGGCCACGCCTTCGGATTCCAGCAGGTAGGCCGCCACCGCTTCGTCGTTGTTCAGCATGCTGCCGGTGGGCGTTGTCTTGCCGATCAGGCCGGCGCAATCGGGATAGACGTAAAACGCCCCTTCAGGGCGCGGGCAGATCAGGCCCGGTGTCTGGTTCAGCATGCTGACCACCAGATCGCGGCGGCGCTGAAAGGCGGTGTTGCGCTCGATCAGGAAGCTCTGGTCACCGTTCAGCGCCGCCACCGTGGCGGCCATCGAGATCGAGCAGGGATTGGAGGTGCTTTGCGATTGCAGCTTGGCCATCGCCTTGATCAGCCACAGCGGCCCGCCGGCATAGCCGATGCGCCAGCCGGTCATGGCATAGGCCTTTGACGCGCCGTTCATCGTCAAGGTGCGGTCGTAAAGCCCCGGCTCGATCTCGGCCAGCGTGGCGAAATCGAAATCATCATAGACGATATGCTCATACATGTCGTCGGCCAGCACCAGCACATGCGGCGCCCGCATCAGCACATCGGCCAGCGCCTTCAATTCGGCGCGAGTGTAGGCCGCGCCGGTCGGGTTGCTGGGCGAATTGAAGATCAGCCATTTGGTCGCCGGCGTGATTGCCGCCTCCAGCTGCGCCGGGGTCATCTTGAAGCCCTGCGCCACTCCGCAAGGCACGATCACCGGCGTGGCGCCGGCCAGTTGCACGATATCGGGATAGGATACCCAATAGGGCGCCGGAATGATCACTTCATCGCCCGGATCGAGCGTGGCCAGCAGGGCGTTGAAAATCGTGTGCTTGCCGCCGCTGTTGATGCAGATCTGATCGAGGCTGTAATCGAGATTGTTGTCGCGCTTGAACTTGGCCTGCACCGCGGCCTTGCATTCCGGCGTGCCGTCCACCCCGGTATATTTGGTCTGGCCGGCGCGGATGGCGGCGATGGCAGCCTCTTTCACGAAATCCGGCGTATCGAAATCCGGTTCGCCAGCGCCGAGCGCGATGATGTCGCGGCCCTGGCGTTTCAGCCCCGCGGCCTTGTTGGTCACGGCGATGGTTGGGCTGGGCTGGATGCGGTTCACGGCGGCAGACAGGCGAGACATGCTGAGTTCCTTTCGCGGTCATGAGCCATTACGGGCGGCATAGTTGCAGCGCAATCAGGGATTGCGGGGCTGGCTGCAGCAGCCCAGACGTCGGCCGCAGGACGTTAAAGTGTGCGCACGCTGATGGCGACGGCAAGTTGTTACATTCTGGCGTGAAACCGAGCGCAATGCTGCGCGTTGACAAGGTTTGACGTGGCTATAGGACTAAAGCACCTTGGGCGCCGTGCTTCCGGACAATTACCTACCAGGGCAAGCCCTTATTACGCAACGGCAACCAGGCGCGCCAAACGGAGCGCACGTCCATATAAACGAGAGGGGCATCACCCATGCCGGCGACGCTGGTCAAATCAGGCAGTCTGTTTGTAGCAATGGTCATTGCGCTGCTCGGCCTGTCGGCTGCGCAGGACACGGCATTTGCCGTGCACATGGGCATCATGGCGCTGGCCGCCTTGATCGCAGCGATCGCCGTGCTGGGCAGCGCCAAATTCACCGCGCAATTGGCCGACGATAGTCGCTACGATGATGAACCCATCAGGTGGGGCGTGATCGCTACAACATTCTGGGGCGTGGTGGGCCTGCTCGCCGGCGTCTATATCGCCTTGCTGCTCGCTTATCCTGAACTTGATCTGGGCACCCAATACACGACCTTCGGGCGGCTGCGGCCGCTGCACACCTCGGCGGTGATCTTTGCGTTCGGCGGCAACGCGCTGATCGCGACCAGTTTTTACGTCGTGCAGCGCACCTGCCGGGCGCGGCTGGCGCTGCCCAGCCTCGCGCGCTTCGTGTTCTGGGGTTATCAACTGTTCATCGTGCTGGCCGCCACCGGCTATCTGATGGGCGTCACCGAAGGCCGGGAATATGCCGAGCCGGAATGGTATGTCGATATCTGGCTGACCATCGTGTGGGTGTCGTATCTGCTGGTGTTTGGCGGCACCATCCTGCGCCGCAACGAACCGCACATCTATGTCGCCAACTGGTTCTACCTGGCGTTCATCATCACCGTGGCAATGTTGCACCTCGTCAACAATCTGTCGATGCCGGTCAGCTTTGCTGGCTCCAAAAGCTACGCCTTGTTCTCCGGGGTACAGGATGCGCTGACCCAGTGGTGGTATGGCCACAACGCCGTCGGCTTTTTCCTCACCGCCGGCTTTCTGGCGATGATGTATTATTTCGTGCCCAAGCAGGCCGAACGCCCGGTGTACAGCTATCGGCTGTCCATCATTCACTTCTGGTCGCTGATCTTCCTGTATATCTGGGCTGGTCCGCACCACCTCCACTACACGGCGCTGCCCGATTGGGCACAAAGCCTGGGCATGGCCTTCTCGATCATGCTGTGGATGCCGTCGTGGGGCGGCATGATCAACGGTCTGATGACGCTGAACGGTGCGTGGGACAAGATCCGCACCGATCCGATTATCCGCATGATGGTGATGGCGCTGGCCTTTTACGGCATGAGCACCTTCGAAGGCCCGATGATGTCGATCAAATCGGTCAATTCGCTGTCGCACTACACCGATTGGACGATCGGCCACGTGCACAGCGGAGCGCTTGGCTGGAACGGCATGATCACCTTTGCCTGCATGTATTATATGGCACCGCGGCTGTGGGACCGGGAACGGCTGTACAGCCTGCGCCTGATCAACTGGCACTTCTGGCTCGCGACCGGCGGCATCGTGTTCTACACCGCGTCAATGTGGGTGGCCGGCATCACCCAGGGCCTGATGTGGCGCGAATATGGCGCCGATGGCTATCTGGTGAACAGCTTTGCCGAAACCATCGCTGCCATCCATCCGATGTATGTGCTGCGCGCGCTGGGCGGCGGTCTCTACCTCGCTGGTGCGCTGGTGTTCGCCTACAACATAGCCATGACCATCGCCGGCAAGCAGCGCGTGGAAAAGCCGATGACCGAGACACCGAACAATCGTGCCGCCGACCGGCCGCTGCCCAGCCCAGGCCAAACCGGCTCGAACTCGGGTGGCCTGCCGCAGCCTGCCGAGTAATCCTGCGCAACAATCCCGTCCTGCAACGGAGCACATGCCATGGCCAAACAGCCTGATAACGCCGGCGGCGGCTTTTCCCACCGCACCATCGAACGCAACGTCACGTTGCTCGGGATCCTTTCCCTGATCGCGGTTGCCATTGGTGGCATCGTGGAAATCGCCCCGCTGTTCTGGGTGGACTCTACCGTTGAGAAGGTGGAGGGCGTGCGCCCCTACACCCCGCTCGAACTGGCAGGGCGCAACATCTATATCCGCGAAGGCTGCTACTTGTGCCACAGCCAGATGGTGCGCCCATTCAAGGACGAGGTGGAACGCTACGGCCACTACAGCCTGGCCGCCGAAAGCATGTATGATCACCCGTTCCAATGGGGATCGAAACGCACCGGGCCGGATCTGGCCCGTGTCGGCGGCCGCTACAGCGATGAATGGCACCGTCAGCATCTGCAAAATCCGCGCAGCGTGGTGCCGGAATCGATCATGCCGTCCTATGCGTTTCTGGCCGAAACGCCGCTGAAGCCGGGCGACATGCGCGCGCACCTGACTGCGATGCGGCGGGTGGGCGTGCCCTACAGCGATATCGATATCGCCAAGGCCAACGACGATCTGGTGCTGCAAGCCACCGCCGACGCCGACGACACCGATTTGCAGACGCGCTTTCCAAAAGTGCAGGTGCGCGATTATGATGGCAACCCGGCCATGGTATCCGAACTGGACGCGCTGGTGGCCTATCTGCAGATGTTGGGCACGCTCGTCGATTTCCGTGCTGCCGAGGCGCAGGAGCAGGCAAAATGAGCACCTATGAACTGCTCCGCCAGTTTGCCGACAGCTGGGCCTTGCTGGCCATGGTTGTGCTGTTTCTTGGCCTGATCGGCTGGACCTTCCGCCCCGGCGCGCGCCGCCACCTTGATGACGCTGCGCGCAGCATCTTCCGGAGTGACAAAGATGACTGACGAAACCCACGCCAAGCGCATCGACGAGGCCACCGGCACCCATCTGGTCGGCCATGAATGGGACGGTATCGAGGAACTGGACACGCCGCTGCCGCGCTGGTGGGTTTATATGTTCATCGCCTGCGTGGTGTTTGCCGCTGGCTATGTGGTGGCCTATCCCGCCATTCCGGACACACCGGGCATGACCGGCTGGAGCAGCCGCGGCGATCTCACCAAAATGCTTGCCGCCGAACAGACCGCGCGCGCGCCGCGCGTCAATGCGATTGCCAGCACGCCGATCGAGGATTTGCAAAAGAACCCGGAATTGATACGCATCGCTATCGAAGGCGGCCGCGCCGCGTTCAAGGTCAATTGCGTCTCCTGCCACGGCGCCGGCGCTGCCGGCTCCAAGGGCTATCCCAACCTCAACGACGATGATTGGCTGTGGGGCGGTGACATTGCCGCCATCCAGACCACCTTGATCCACGGCATCCGCGTGCAGGGCGTCGATGAAACCCGCTTCAGCCAGATGCCGGCCTTTGCCGAAATCCTGACCAAGGCGCAGATCCAGCAGGTGGTCAGCCATATCCGCGTCGTGTCCGGCCAGGACGAGCCAGGTCGCAGCGCGGCCGCGGGCGCGGCGCTTTATGCCGAAAATTGCGCCAGCTGCCACGGTGACGGCGCCAAGGGCAACCGCGAGTTGGGCGCCCCCAACCTCAGCGACGCCATCTGGCTCTACGGCGGCGACCGCGCCAACCTGACAGAAACCATCACCAAGGCACGCTATGGCGTCATGCCCTACTGGTCGCAGCGGCTGGACGCCGTGACCATCAAGATGCTGGCAGCCTATGTGCACTCGTTGGGCGGCGGCGAAGCCAGCCCGGCACCAGCCCCAGCACCTGCAGTGGCCGGAACGCCGGCAGCGGCCCAAACCGCAGCGGCAGAAAGCAACGGAGCCGATGTCGGCGTTTGATTTCATCAATCCCGCCGGCCCGCTTTATGCCAAGCGGGAGCCGGTATTTCCGCGCGCAGTCAAGGGGCGCTATCGCCAGCTGAAATGGGCGGTAATGGTGTTTTGCCTGGCGGTTTATTACATCACGCCGTGGATCAGGTGGGATCGCGGGCCTTACGCGCCCGACCAGGCCGTGCTGATCGATATGGCCAACCGCCGTTTTTACATGTTCGCTATCGAAATCTGGCCGCAGGAATTCTACTATATCGCCGGCCTGCTGATCATGGCCGGCATCGGCCTGTTCCTGGTCACCTCTGCCGTGGGCCGGGCCTGGTGCGGCTTTGCCTGCCCGCAAACCGTGTGGACCGATCTTTTTCAACACGTCGAACGCTGGATCGATGGTGACCGCAACGCGCAGCTCAAGCTGAATGCCGCGCCGTGGACGGCGAAAAAGCTGGGCCGCCGCCTGGGCAAATGGAGCATCTGGCTGGTGATTGCTGTCGCCACGGGCGGCGCCTGGATTTTCTATTTCGCCGACGCCCCCACACTGGCCAACCAGTTCATCACCGGCGATGCCGCATTTGTCGCCTATGCCACGGTCGGCGTGCTCACTTTCACCACCTTCACGCTTGGCGGCTTCATGCGCGAACAAGTGTGCATCTACATGTGCCCGTGGCCGCGCATCCAGACGGCGATGCTCGATGAAAAATCGCTGATCGTGACCTATCGCGACTGGCGCGGCGAACCGCGCACCCAGGGCGTGAAAAAGGCGGCCGCCGCTGGTGAAAAAGTGGGAGATTGCATCGATTGCAATGGCTGCGTTGCCGTGTGCCCAACCGGTGTCGATATACGACTGGGGCCACAATTGGGCTGCATCAATTGCGGCCTGTGCGTGGATGCCTGCGACGATGTGATGACCAAGCTGAACCGGCCGCGCGGCTTGATCGATTTCCTCAATCTTGATGATCAGGCCAGCGAGCGCGCCGGCGCGGCGCCGGTGCCGCTGCTCAAAACCCTGCTGCGGCCGCGCACATTGGTCTATTTCAGCTTGTGGGGCAGCATCGGCTTGGTCATGCTTTTCACGCTTGGCGAGCGCGCGAGGCTGGTGATCGACAGCGCGCAGGATCGCAATCCGATCGTGGTCACCATGTCCGATGGCCGGGTGCGCAATGGCTGGACAGTGAAGTTTCGCAACATGGAACACCGGCCGCGCACCATCAATTTCACCATGGCCGGCCTGCCCGGCGGCAAGATGTGGACCGATACGATGGCTAGCCGCGATGCCGCGCGCACGATCACCCTGAAATTGGCTCCCGATGCCACAACGCGCCTGCATCTTTATGTCGTTGCGCCGCGCGGCCCAGCCGGCGAAACGCCGTTCACGCTGGTCGCCCAGCCGCAAGACGCGGCAGCCAGCGAAAGTCCGTCTGCGTCGCGCCAAGCCGTGCGGGACGTCAAGTTTGTGCGGCAATAGGGACCGCTCGCCATGGCCACCAAACCACCTGTCCTGACCGGACGCGGCTTTGCCATCATCATCGTGGCATTTTTTGCCGTGGTGGTGAGCGTCAACATCGTCATGGCGCGATTGGCCAGCGGCACATTCGGCGGCACGGTGGTGGACAACAGCTATGTTGCCAGCCAAAAATTCAATGGCTGGCTGGAGCAAGCCCGTGTGCAGGACAAACTCGGCTGGGTCACGTCGCTTCGGCTCGATGGCCAGCGCCGGGTGGTGCTGGCAGTGCCTGGCCTGGGCTATACGGCTACCGGAACTGCGCATCATCCGCTTGGCCGCGCCGCGGATGTACCGCTGCAGTTTCAGGCGGACGGCGATGGCCAGCTGCGCTCCACCACCGCCCTGCCCGCCGGCCGCTGGCAGTTGAAGCTCGAAGTCCGCCAGGGCCGTGATGTGAAGCGCCTGGCGGAAACGCTGGCGTGAACCGCCCGCTGGTCTTGCCTGTGCCAACCGCTGCGGCCACGCTGGCCAGCAGCCGCTTTGCCGTGCCGGGCATGCGCTGCGCTGGCTGCATCTCAAAGCTGGAAAACGGCTTGTCCGCAGTGCCCGGCATCGCTGCCGCCCGGGTGAATTTCACCGCCAAGCAAGTGCTGATCAGCCATGATCCGGCCATGGCAGCGCCGGCGCTGGTCAAGGCCTTTGCCGGCCTGGGTTTTGATGCCAGCCCGATCAGCGATGCGCTGGCCGCGCCCAACGGCGAAGCGCGCGCCCTCGTCAAGGCCCTGGCCGTCGCCGGTTTTGCTGCGATGAACATCATGCTGCTGTCGGTGTCCGTCTGGTCGGGTGCTGGCGGCGTCACCCGCGATCTTTTCCATTTTTTGTCGGCCCTGATTGCGCTGCCCACCATCGCCTATGCCGGCCAGCCCTTTTACCGATCGGCGTGGCGGGCGCTGCGGGCCGGGCATACCAACATGGATGTGCCGATTTCCATCGGCGTGACTCTGGCCACCGCGCTGTCGTTGTTTGAAACCTTCACCCACGGCGAACATGCCTATTTCGACAGCGCGGTGATGCTGCTGTTTTTCCTGCTGGCCGGGCGCTGGCTGGATGCCGTGATGCGTGACCGTGCCCGCGATGGCGTGACCGCGCTGCTCAAGCATATGGCATCGGGCGCGCTGGTGCTGGCCGATGATGGCAGCAGCCACTGGCAGCAGGCGGGTGATCTGCGCGCTGGCATGACGATGCTGGTGGCCAGCGGCGAACGGCTGGCGGCGGACGGCATCATCACGCAGGGTGACAGCCATTTCGATCAAGCGCTGATCACCGGCGAATCCATGCCGGTGGCAATCGGGCCGGGCGGCGCGGTGCTGGCCGGCACCTTGAACTGTGGCAACGCCGTTCAGGTGGGAATAACTGCGGCCGGCGCAGACACGGGCATCGCGGACATCGCCCGGCTGATGCAGGATGCCGCGCAAGGCCGCTCAAGATATGTGCGCATCGCCGATCGCGCCGCGCGGCTGTATGCGCCGGCGGTACACGCGCTGGCGCTGGCCAGCTTTGCCGGTTGGATGCTGGCCGGCGCCGGCTGGCACCAGAGCCTGCTCATAGCCGTGGCGGTGCTGATCATCACCTGCCCGTGCGCGCTGGGTTTGGCGGTGCCGGCAGCGCAAATCGTGGCCAGCGGCGCGTTGATGCGTGCCGGTGTCCTGGTCAAGGATGGCAGCGCGCTCGAACGCCTGGCGCAGGCCGATACGGCCGTGTTCGACAAGACCGGCACGCTCACGATGGGCCGGCCGCAGCCATTCGAATTGGCTGCGCTGGATGCCGAAGCAGCTGGCGTGGCGCTGGCCTTGGCGCAGAGCAGTCGCCATCCCCTCTCCGAAGCCTTGCGCAGCGCACTGGTTGCGGCCGGCACCATCCCGCAGGCCGTGTCCGCGATCAGCGAACGCCCCGGTGATGGCGTGCACGGCACATGGCGCGGCCAGAACGTGCGGCTGGGCCGGCCGGCAACCGCCACCGGCGATGCGATGGCGACTGCGCTGGTGATCGGCGATGGCCCTGAACAGATCATCCGGTTCAGCGATCCGCTGCGGCCGGGCGCGGCACAGACGATCGCGGATCTGGCTGGCATGGGCCTGCCGGCGCGCATCCTGTCCGGCGATAGCGCCGGGCCGGTGGCAGCGGTGGCTGCACAGCTTGGCATCGCCGGGGAAGGCAACCTCGATCCAGCGCAGAAACTGTCGCATATCAAGGCAATGACCGCCGCTGGTAAGCGGGTGCTGATGGTTGGTGATGGCCTGAATGATGGGCCGGCATTGGCCGCCGGGCATGTATCAATGGCGCCCGGCAGTGCGGCCGATGCCAGCCAGAACGCAGCTGATGCCGTGTTCCTGGGCAGCAGCCTTGATCCGGTGGCCACAGCGGTGCGCGTTGCACGGGCCACCGCGCGCGTGGTGCAGCAGAATTTCGCGCTGGCAATCGGCTACAACATCATCGCCGTGCCCTTGGCCATGGCCGGCGCCGTGACGCCGTTGATCGCGGCGCTGGCGATGTCCGGATCATCGATCATCGTTGTGGCCAATGCGCTGCGCCTGAAGGGGGCGGCCGGGCGATGAACGGCGTGCTGGTGCTCATCCCGATTGCGCTCGGGCTGGGCTTGCTGGGCCTGTTTGCGTTTTTCTGGGCCGTGGGGCGCGGGCAATTCGATGATCTTGATGGCGCGGCGCTGCGCATTTTCATGGATGATGACCGCGAACGGCCTGCGCCGCCGCTGCCGGAGAAACCGGATGTCCAAAATGCCGATTGATCGATTGCGCAGTGATCCGGTCGCATTTCTGCCGGCGCTGCTGGCGTTGGCCATGGCAAGCATGAGCCTGCCCGTCCGCGCCGAGGCCCGGCTGCTGGCTCTGTGCAGCGGCGACGAAGCACCGCTTGGGAAGCCCGGCCGCGATTGTGATCAGGCCTGCCACAGCAATTGCAGCCGCCACAAAAAGCCCGGAAGCTTACGCGGTTTCTGATTTTGAGTGGTGGCTCAGTTCGCCGCCCAGATCGCTCAGGCGCGCCGCAAATGCGATCTTCAAGGCATCCGACAAGCTGTTCACCGCCAATTTCGTCATGAGATTGGCGCGGTGGATTTCCACCGTGCGCGGTGAAATACCAAGATCATAGGCAATCACCTTGTTCGATTTGCCTTCCACCAGCCCACCCAGCACTTCGCGTTCGCGCGGTGTCAGGCAGTTCAATTGGGCATTGGCCTGCGCCGCCAACTGATCAAGCGCGGCGCGGCCTTCGTTGCGCATGTGCGCCAGCTCAAGCGCGGTGATCACGGCCGTTTTTTCAAAGGGTTTTTCCAGAAAATCCACCGCGCCGGCCTTCATCGCCCGCACTGCCAAACCAACATCACCGTGCCCGGTCATGATCACCACCGGCAGCAATATGCCGCGTTCTTTCAGCGCCTCTTGCACCGCCAGCCCGTCCATGCCGTCCAGCCGCACATCCAGCAGCACACAGCCGGGTGCCAATCCGGCCGCGTCTTTCAAGAATGCCTCCCCGGATTCATAGGCGTCGATGTGATAGCCCGATGTTTTCAGCATGAACCCGACCGATCGGCGCACAACGGCTTCATCGTCGACCAGATAGACGCGGCGCTCAGTCATCCTGCGGCTCCTCGGCAATTTCCAGGGTGAAATGAAAGGCAGTGCCGCCAAATTCCGACGCTTCTGCCCAGATGCGCCCGCCATGCGCCTCCACAATGGTTCGGCATATCGACAGGCCGAGCCCCATGCCCTTTGCCTTTGAGGTGTTGAACGGCTGGAACAGCACGGCGGCCACGGCCGGCGCCAGGCCCGGCCCGCTGTCGGCCACGGTCACCTTCACCAATCCAGCCGCCCCTTTGGCGCTTGGTAGATGCTGGCTGTAGACGGCCAGCCGCTGGCGGGAGGCTGACTGCATGGCTTCGACCGCATTGCGGATCAGATTGAACAACACTTGCTGGATCTGGATACGGTCCACCAACACGCGATCGACCGTTGGATCCAGCCGTATTTCAAAATCGATGTTGCTGGGGCCGGCGCCCGTGAGTGCCAGCGCGGCGGCCTCGGTCACCAGCCGGCGCAGGCGCTCGACGCTGCGTTCGCTTTCGCCGCGGCTGATGAATTCCCGCAACCGGCGCACGATCTGGCCGGCTCGCAGCGCCTGGCCGCTCGCTTCGGCCAGAGCATCGCGCACCATATCGATATCGCCGGCCGCTGGCGTGCCATCTTCACCCAGCAAGGCACGCGCACCTTCTGCATAGCTGGAAATCGCTGTAAGCGGCTGATTCAATTCATGAGCCAAGGCGCTGGCCAAGCTGCCCATCGCCGATACCCGGCTGATATGCGAAAGCTCGGCTTGCAGATCGGCCAGGCGGCGTTCGGCGCGCCGCATTTCGGTGAGATCGCGAATGAAGCCGGTAAACAGCCGCCCGCTGTCGCCGCGCGCTTCGCCAACGGCCAATTCAATCGGAAATGTGCTGCCATCGCGCCGCCGCGCCGTGGTGATCCGGCCAATGCCGATCACGTGCGCTTCGCCGGTTTCCATATAATGGCGCATATAATGATCATGCCGGTCACGATCGGGATTGGGCATCAATCCGCGCACATTCTGCCCCACCGCCTCGCTGGCATCATAGCCGAACATCCGGCAGGCGGCATCGCTGAACAGCAGGATCGTGCCGGCTTCATCGATCACGACCATCGCATCGGGCACAGTGGCCAAAATGCTCTGTTGCAAGGCATGATTGCTATCAATCAGCGCCGGATGCGAGGCCGATGCGGTGTCAAGAAAAGGGCACATCAGCAGCGATAGTCACCAATGCGGCCACAATTTCAACGACAATGTTGCACTGATGCCATGGCAACGCCCGTTCCATTGCGGCCAATCAATGCGCCAACAGCAATGGAACGCTGGAACTGGCAATCAGTTCCCGCGTGACACCACCCAGCACGGTCTCGCGCAGTCGGCTGCGGCCATAAGCGCCCATCACGATGTAAGCCGCTGACAATTCGCTGGCTGCATCCCGCAACGCCGCCGATGTGCGGCGGCCCTTGGCCGGCCAATCATGCACATCGCTGCCGATATCGTGGCGCGACAGCCACACCGCGGCGTCCCGCGCTGGCACCCCCAGGCTGTCGCCGCTCACTTCCACGATGTGCACGGCGCTGGCCCGCTGGAGCAGCGGCAGCGCCAGACGCAGGGCATGGGCCGCTTCGGCGGAGCCGTTCCAGGCCACCAGCGCCGGTGCAGCCAGTGACAGGCGATCGCTGCCGGCCGGCACCAGCAGCACCGGGCAACCCGTGTGCATCACCACATCGCCAACAATCGCCAGCGGTTGCCGTGTTGACCTGTCGGCTGTGGTGCTGCGTTGGCTGAGGATGACCAGATCGGCCAATAGTGCCTGATCGATCAGGGTTTCCACCACATTGCCGTCGCTGCTGTGCCAGTGCCATGTCACGCCGGCGCGCCCGAGCCGCGCTTCGGCTGCGGCGCGCTGCGCCTTGTCGGCGGAATGGATGGTATCGATCACACCGGCCATGCCGAACATGCCGCCCAAGGGATCGGCCGCAAAAACCTCCATCGGTGTTGCCTGCACACAGGTCAGATGCGCATGGGTCTGCTCGGCAAGGTGCAGCGCCAGCCCGAGCCGGCCCGATTGCTCGTCGTCCTCGTGAATGTGCAACAGGAGATTCTTCATTGATCACGCACCCACCCAGCCGGGATCGGATATGCGTGCCTGGCGCTGCCGATCTTCGTCCTGCATATCGCCCGGGCTGCGTCTGCTGGCCAATCCGCATCACTACTGTAGGGGATTTCCCTGAGCCGGGTTGGGGGGCTTTGCTGAACAACAACAACCGCGTATCTGGACGGGCATGACCACGCAAACGCTTCGCCTGCGCCGCCCTGATGATTGGCATGTCCATTTGCGCGATGGCGCCATGCTGGCGGCTGTTGCCGATGCCACCGCCCGCCAGTTTGGCCGCGCGATCGTCATGCCCAATCTGAAGCCGCCGGTCACCACGGCGGCGGCGGCGGCGGCCTACCGGGACCGGATCCGTGCTGCGGTGTCGCCGGGGATCAGCTTTGAACCGTTGATGACCTGCTATCTGGTGGACGGCATCGATCCTGATGAACTGGTGCGCGGGCACGCGGAGGGCATCTTCACCGCTGCCAAGATGTATCCCGCCCACGCCACCACCAACAGCGCGCACGGCGTCACCGATGTGCGCAATATCTATCCAGCGCTGGAAGCCATGCAGCGCATCGGCATGCCGCTGCTCATCCACGGCGAAGTGACCGATCACAGCGTCGATATCTTCGACCGGGAGGCGGTATTCATCGAAACCGTGCTGCGCGGTGTAGTGCGGGATTTTCCGGCGCTGAAGATCGTGTTCGAGCATATCACCACCAAGGATGCCGTTGATTTCGTGCGCGATTCCGGGCCCCTGATCGCCGCCACCATCACGCCGCATCATCTGGCCATCAATCGCAATGCCATGTTCGAAGGCGGCATGCGCCCGCATTTTTACTGCCTGCCCGTGGCCAAGCGCGAACTGCACCGCCAGGCGCTGCGGCAGGCGGCCACCAGCGGCAATCCCAAATTTTTCCTGGGCACCGACTCTGCGCCGCATGCCATTGAAACCAAGGAAAGCGATTGCGGCTGTGCCGGCATTTACTGCGCGCCCTTCGCCATCGAAGCCTATGCCAAGGTCTTTGAAGAAGACGGCGCACTAGAGCGCCTGGAAGGCTTTGCCAGCGAATTTGGCCCGCGCTTTTATGGCCTGCCGCTGAACCCGGATTTCATCACGCTGGAACGGGTGCCAACGCTGGTGCCGACGCGCATTGCCGCCGCCGGCAGCGAAATCGTGCCCTTCCACGCCGGCGAAGTGCTGGACTGGCGCTTGGTGGCCTGATCACCCAATCCCCATCTGCCGCCCGGCCAGATCCAGCATGATCTCTTCGGAACCGCCGCCGATGGCATTCACCCGCACCTCGCGGTAAATCCGCTCCACCTTGCTGCCGATGATGTAGCTGGCGCCGCCCAGCACCTGCGCCGCTTCGCGCGCGACATGCTCCAGCATGCGGGTCGCCTGCACCTTCAGCATGGCATAATCGGCCGGCACGCCAATGCCCTTGCGGTGTTGATCGGCGCACAGATCGACCCAGGCCTGGGTGGCGAGGATCTGCCGGGCACAATCGGCCAGCTTGATGCGGATGGATTGGTGCCCGCCCAGTTTCTTGCCAAAGGTTTCGCGGTTCTGCGCCCATTCCATGGCCTCGTTCAGCGCCACGCGGGCCATCGCGCAGCAGCCGTGCGCCATGCCCAGCCGCTCGCCGTTGAAATTGCGCATGATGCCGATGAAACCGCCGTTTTCCGGCCCAATCATGTTTTCGGGCGGCACTTCGACATTGTCGAAATAAACAGCGGCGGTATCCGAACAGCGCCAGCCCATCTTGTCGAGCCGGGTGCGCGAGACGCCGGGGGTGGCCGTGTCGATCAGCATCAGCGAAATGCCCTTCATGCCCGGCCCGCCGGTGCGCACCGCCACGGTCATGTAATCGGCGCGCATGCCGGTGGTGATGAACATTTTCTGGCCGTTCACCACATATTTGTTGCCGACTTTTTCGGCGCGGGTTTTCAATTGCGCCACGTCCGATCCGCCCGAAGGCTCGGTAATGGCGAGGCTGATCAGCTTGTTGCCGGCCAATACGGCGGGCGCGATCCGGCGCTTCATCTCGTCGCTGCCCAGCGCCAGGATCGGCGGCAGGCCAATGCTGTGCGTCATCAGGCTCGCGCCCAGCCCGCCTGCGCCGGCCGCGGCCATCTCCTCCGATTGAGTGAGACCGTGGAACACATCGAAACCTTCGCTGTGCCCGCCATATTCCTCGGGGTAATTCAGGCCCAATATGCCAGCTTCAGCTGCCTTCTTGTGCAATTCGCGCGGCAGTTCGCCGTCCGCTTCCCACTGGTCGATATACGGCAGCACTTCGGCGGCCATGAACTTGCGCACGCTGGCCGAAACCGCCTCGTGGCTGTCGTCATAATAAGGCGACCGCGCGCGCCAATCGTCAAAGCTGATGGTCATGCAAAATCCTCACAAAAACGTGGCGATATCGGCGATCGGCTTTTTCACCAGCGCATGGGCTGGGATGGTCGCGGTGGCTGCAGGATAGCCGGTCACCAGCAACAGGAACGGTTTTTCGTCAGCGGGCCGCCCGCACAGGCGGCCCAGAAAGTTCATCGGATTGGGCGTGTGAGTCAGGGTTGCCAGGCCCGATTGATGCAGCGCGGTGATCAGTATGCCGGTGGCGATGCCCACGGATTCATTGATATAATAATTCTTGGCCCGATCCCCGGCGTGCGGTCCGCCTCGGCGTTGGGCGAAAATCGCTATCAGCCAAGGCGCCGTTTCCAAATAGGGTTTTGAAGCATCGGTGCCCAGCGGCGCCAGCGCGTCCAACCAATCCTTGCCGGCCTTGCCCTCCTCATAAAAGCCACGCTCCTCGGCTTCGGCAGCAGCGCGCACTTGGGCTTTCAGCGCGGGCGAACCGATGGCGGAAAAATGCCAGGGCTGGTGATTGGCACCACTGGGCGCGGTGCCTGCCGCGGCGATGCCGGCTTCGATGATGGCGCGCGGCACCGGCGTGTCGGCAAAATCCCGGCAACTGTGCCGCCGCGCCATCAACGCCTGAAATGACTGCGCCCGCGCCAGCATCTCGGCTTCCGGCAGCACCGCAAAATCACGATATGGCACCTGTTCATGCGGCTGCATGATCATTCTCCCCGATTGGCATCATGGCGCGGCGCGCCGGCAACTGCCAGCCTGACGCAAATCGTGGGTGCAGACATGCAAAGGCTTGCGCCAACGCATCACTGCTCCGAAGATCATTCCAGTCAACAAAGGGGTTCTCATGCACCGCGTCATCCTTGCCGGCTTGCTGCTGGCCAGCGCCACCATCCACACTGCCGTCCACGCTGCCACCCCGTTCGAAGCGGCTGATCTCTACCGCATCAGCATGACCGATGCTGTGGCCGTAAGCCCGGATGGCGCGCATGTGCTGTTCACGCGCATGCAGTTCGATATCCAGACCGATCGCCGCGTCACCGAATGGTGGCTGGCAGCGGTTGGCAAAACCAGCCTCGACAAGCGGCTGCTGATCGCTGGGCAGGTGGGTGCCAGCGGCGCGGTGTGGGCGCCGGACGGCAAACGCATCGCCTATGTCGCGTCGTGGCTGGGCAAGCCGCAAATCTGGGTGATGGATGTGGCCGAAGGCGTCGGCAAACCCGTTACCAGCGGCAGCATTGCGCCGCGCAGCCTGCAATGGAGCCCGGATGGCACGCGCATCGCCTTCACCGCCCGCGTGGAAGCGCCGATGCCAAAAGTGGCCGGCATGCCGGAAAAGCCCGCTGGCGCCACCTGGGCACCCGATCCGCGCGTGATCAGCAACTGGCAATATCGCACCAACGACGGCGGCTACATCAAGGCCGGCGCCGATCAGCTGTTCGTGATGCCCGCAGCCGGCGGCACCCCCACCCAATTGACCAAGGGCGATACCGATCAGATCGAGGGCGGCGCGCAGTGGGCGCCTGATGGCCAGAGCCTGATCTATGCCGCTGCGGTGCGCCCCGGCAATGACCGGCTGGCCGGCGAATCCGATCTATATCGTATCCCGGCCAGTGGCGGCATGCCCGAACGCCTGACCAGCATCGACGGCGATGAGCGCAGTGCCAGCCTTTCACCCGACGGCCAGATGCTGGCATGGATCGGCGCTGCGAAAACCACCAAATTCTACGCCCAGCCCGGCCTGTGGCTGCGCAAACTGAGCGGCGGCGAGCCGGTGCACATTACCGCCGCGCTCGACCGGCCGGTGGGCGGCTTTGAATGGGCGCCGGACGGCAAAACGCTCAACGTCTTGTACGGCGACGTCGGTCTGACCAAAGTGGCCAGCATCCCGGTGAGTGGCGGGCCAGCAAAGATCATCGTCCCGGCCATCGGCGGCACGCGGCTCTATCTGCCCTCCTCTGGCGGCGACTGGAGCATGGGCGGCGACGTCCACGCCTTCACCACCGTCGAAGCCGATCGCCCCGCCGCGCTGGGCGTGATGAAGGCCGGCAAGATGATCGGCAAGATCGATTTCAACGAAAAATGGCGGGCAGACAAGCAGATCGGCGCCATGGAACGCCTCACCTGGAAGGCGCCCGATGGCCTGAGCGTCGAAGGCTGGCTGCAATATCCACCGGGTTTCGATCCCGCCAAAAAATACCCGGTCGCACTCGAAATCCATGGCGGCCCGAACGGCGATTACGGCCCCTATTTTTCCGTTACCCACCAGCTTTACGCCGCTGCCGGCTATGTCGTGCTGTGGACCAATCCGCGCGGATCAACCGGTTATGGCGAGAAGTTCGCCAACGGCATCACGCCGGAATATGGCGGCGAGTATCCCGGGCCCGATCATGACGATTTGATGGCCGGCATGGACGAAGTGCTCAAACGCCCGTGGGCCGATGCCAAGAACCAGTTCATCGGCGGCGGCAGCGGCGGCGGCGTGCTCACCACCTTCGCCATCGCCAAGACCGACCGTTTCAACGCGGCCGCCGCGCTGCGCCCGGTAACCGATTGGTCGATCCAGGCGCTCACCAGCGATCTGCCGGCGCTCACCCTGTCCAACTGGGTGGTCGGCAATCCGTGGGACAACCGTGAGCTTTATTGGCGCCGCTCCACCTTCAGCATGGTCGGCAAGGTGAAGACGCCCACCATCCTGATCACCGGCGAAGCCGATTTCCGCACCCCCATTGCCCAGACCGAAGCCTATTATCAGGCCCTGCAGGTGCGCGGCGTGCCGGCAATGATGGTGCGCCTGCCCGAAGCCAACCACGGCATGGGCCGGCCATCGCAGTGGCTGCAATCCAACCTGGCGGTGATCGACTGGTACAACAAATTCAGGAAATGATCAGAAGCTGGCCAGCTCCACGCCCACAGCCTGACAATCGGGATAGACATCGGGCTTGCGGGTGCTCACCCGCAGGCCCGCCACACCGGCGCGCGCTGCCACCAAGTCGTAAATGGCGTGAACCACGGTTTCCTGCAGGTTGAAGCGGCGGCCTGCCACCAGCTGGAGCACGGATGTGCGCAGGAAATCATAGTCCCACGCCTTTTCAACCGTGTCGCAGCGCGGGAAATGATCGGCGTCCACCCACACTTCGACATTGATGCGCAAGATCTGCGGCGTGCCGATTTCAAATTCATGAAAGCCGATATCGACGTGCAGATCGAAATTTTCGAGGAACAGCTTGCGGGTGCGGATCGCCAGGCTGCGCGGCACTAGGCCGGGGGCCTGCGGCGCGATGAACGTGGGCGGCGGAACATTATCAGGCATCAGGTTTCCAGCATGTGAGCAACGTCGCGGGGCAGGCCAAGCAGGCGCTGCCC
>NZ_JBBATR010000011.1:31566-38776 GCF_040398645.1 Sandarakinorhabdus sp. | reverse complement strand
GGCTCAGCCAAACTGTCCGGCAATGCGGCGGCAAACGCCCGCGTTAGCAGCGCTGGTGCGCGCAGATTGACCGACATGTGCAGATCAAAATCATCGGCGGCAAAATCCTCGATGCGGTCATACACAAAGCGGCTGGCGCTGTTAACCAGCAGGCGCGCCGGCGGCAGGCCCTGCGCAGCGGCCATGATGACAGCTACGGCGTCGGGATCAGCCAGATCGGCGGCCACCACGCTGGCCGAATGACCGGCGGCAGCCAGTTCCGCTGCCAGCGCGTCGGCTTCGGCGCGGCTGCTGTTGCAGTGGATCAGCACATGCCAGCCATCGGCCGCCATTGCGCGCGTGATCGCCGCGCCGATGCGCTTGGCACCGCCGGTGACGATTGCAGTATGGATGGGCGGGGACGTCATATTTCGCGCGGCCTAAGCCTTTGGCGCGCCCGGTGCAATGTCGCTGTTGGCGCAGGCGTTCAGTTTAGCGCAGCGCCGGCTGCAAGCGTGCGGCATCGCCATCGGTGGCTATCGCCGGCAGGCCCAGCAAGCGCAGCAGCAGCGGGTGCACATCGACATTGTCAAACGGCGGCAGCACCACACCAGACCGGAACGCCGGCCCAGCGGCGACAAATGCCGCGGCCATGTCCGGATGCGCCGGATCATAGCCGTGCATGCCCGCCAGGGGCCCGCGCCGAGGATCCGCCTTGGGCGCGCTTGGCCAGATCATCCAACCGACGTCTGCAGCACAGATGATTGCCGGCACGCGCGGATGCTTGCCATAATGCAGGGCGGCCGGAATTTTGGCCTTGGCCCAGCATTGCATATGCGGATGGCGCGTCAGCAGCGCCGCCTGCACGGCCGCTTCGTGGCCCGGCAGCGCATTGATCGCGGCCACCGCGCCGCCGGCCACCAGCGTCAGCTTGGCCGGATCGATGATCTGATCCAGCAGCACCCGGCGATCATCAGCCACCTGTGCCATGCCATGATCGGCCACCAGCACGATATTCGCCGCGATGCCGCGCGCCTGCAGCCCGGCCAGCAACCGCGCCACCTGCCGGTCCACTTCAGCCAGCGCTGCGTTCACCTGCAGCGAATCCGGGCCATAGCTATGGCCGTCATGATCAACCGTATCGAAATACAGCGTGGCCAGCCCGGCGCGCGGCTGGATATCCAGCCAGGCCAGCAGTTGATCAACGCGCGCCGCCTCCGGCATCTTGCCATCGAACGGCAGCCAGTTGCGCGGGCGCACGCCGCGCACCGCCGTCTCGCTGCCCGGCCAGAACATCGTCGCAGTGGGAATACCGGCCTTTTCAGCCGTTACCCAGATCGGTTCACCGTCATTCCACCAGCGCGCATCTTCGACGGCGGTGCGGATCGACATGGCAAAGCGGCCCAGCGCCGGATCGTCCATATTGTTGTTGACGATGCCGTGCCGGTCCGGCCGCAGCCCGGTCACCAGCGTGTAGTGATTGGGGAAGGTGAGCGAGGGAAAGCTCGGCCGCATCGCCGGGGTGGTGACACCGCGCGCTGCCATGGCCGTGATGGTCGGCGTGATGCCGCGCCCTAGATAATCGGCGCGCAGGCCATCGACGGAGATCAGGATCACCGGATTGGCCGACGGCCCCGTCGTCGCCAGCGGCGCTTGTGGGCGATTGCCTGCACACGCCGCCAACAGCAAGGCCAGGCCAACAACAAGGGAGCGCACGAGGGTCATATCGCCTGGGTAGCATCGACATGTGGATTTGCAATGACAGGCCCTGTATCGCCAGTCGAACGATGTCCGAGACGACCCCCGACCGCTTCTCCGAGGAAACCGCCACCTACACGGTGCGCGGCAAAGATGTGCCCGATCTGGATCGCGGCGTCGAAACCATCCGCGCCGTCGTCAAGACGTTGCCGATCAAGCCCGGTGTGTACCGCATGCTCGATGCCAGCGGCGAGGTGCTGTATGTCGGCAAGGCGCGCGCGCTGAAAAACCGGGTGACCAATTACACGCAGGTTACCCGCCTGCCCCGCCGCCTGCAGCGCATGGTGTCGCAAACGCGTGCCATGGAAATCATCACCACCAACAGCGAATCCGAAGCGCTGCTGCTGGAGGCGCAGCTGATCAAACGCTACCGCCCAGCCTATAATGTGCTGCTGCGCGACGACAAAAGCTTCCCGTTCATCCTGCTGCGCGATGGCCATGAATTTGCCCGCATTTCCAAACATCGCGGCGCGCGGGTTGCCAAGGGCAGCTATTATGGCCCGTTCGCCAGCGCCGGCGCGGTGGGCGCGACGCTGAATGCCCTGCAAAAAATCTTCCTGCTGCGCAGCTGCACCGATAGTTTCTTCGCAAATCGCGACCGGCCGTGCCTGCTGCACCAGATCAAGCGCTGCTCGGCCCCGTGCACCGGCCGCATCAACGCGGAGGCCTATGCCGAACTGGTCACGGACGCCAAGGGCTTCCTGTCGGGCCGCACCCAGGATGTGCAGAAAAAACTGGCCGGCGCGATGCAAGCCGCGGCCGAAACCATGGATTTCGAACGCGCCGCCGTGCTGCGCGATCGGCTGAAGGCGCTGACCTATATTCAGGGCAGCCAGGCGATCAACGCCACCGATGCCACCACCGATGCCGATGTGATCGCCATGGCGGTGGATGGCGGCGCCGTGTGCGTGCAGGTGTTCTTCATTCGCGGCGGGCAAAACTGGGGCCACCGCAGCTTTTTCCCCAGCCACACCGACGGCGTTGACGAAGCCGAAATCCTGCAGAGTTTTCTGGCGCAATTATACGAAGATTTGCCGCCAGCGCGTGAATTGCTGCTCGATCGCGCCCTGCCCGAAGCCGATCTGCTCGCCGAAGCCTTGAGCGTGCGGGCCGAGCGCAAGGTGACGATTCGCCATGCCCAGCGCGGCAACGGCCGGCGCCTCGTCGAGCAGGCCCAGCGCAACGCCGAGGAGGCCATTCAGCGCCGCCGCGCCGAAACCACCACCCAGGCCAAGCTGCTGCGCGAACTGGCAGAAATCTTCGATCTTGATGCCCCGCCCAGCCGCATCGAAATCTACGACAACAGCCATATCCAGGGCAGCAACGCGCTGGGCGCCATGGTTGTCGCCGGGCCGGAGGGGTTCCGGAAGGGCGAGTATCGCAAATTCAACATGAAGGACGAAGCCATCACGCCCGGCGACGATTTCGCCATGATGAAGGCGATGCTGTTCCGGCGCTTCACCCGGCTCGACCGCGAAGACCCCGACCGTGAAACCGGCAATTGGCCCGATCTGTGCCTGATCGATGGCGGCAAGGGCCAGGTGTCGGCGGTGCTGGCCGCGCTGGAAGAGCTGGGCGTTGCCGATGTGACCATCATCGGCGTCGCCAAAGGCCCGGACCGCAACGCCGGCCGCGAGATTTTCCATCTGCCGTCGGGCCGCGAAATGACGCTTCCGCCCAACGCGCCGGTGCTGTATTTCCTGCAACGCCTGCGCGACGAAGCACATCGTTTCGCCATCGGCGCGCACCGCGCCAAGCGCAGCAAGGCCATCACCCAAAGCCTGCTCGACGATGTGCCCGGCATCGGCCCGGCCCGCAAAAAGGCGCTGCTGATGCATTTCGGCACCAGCCGATCGGTGAAGGGCGCAACGCTGGAGGATCTGGAAAAGGCCCCCGGCATTTCCAAGGCGATGGCGCTGGCGATCTGGCACCACTTCCACCCGAACGGCTGACCGTCTAGGCTTTGGCCATGCCGATCACATTGTTCACCGCGCCCACGCCCGATGGCTACAAAGTTTCCATTGCGCTGGAGGAAATGGGGCTGGCCTACCTTGTGCAGCCGCTCGATCTGGCCAAGGGCGAGCAGAAGCAGGCCGGGTTCCTGAAATTGAACCCCAACGGCAAGGTACCAGCGATCATCGATGACGGCTTTGCCGTGATGGAATCGGGCGCTATCCTGATCTGGCTGGCCGAAAAATCCGGGCAATTGCTGCCCAGCGAGCCACGCGCCCGCTCCGAAACGCTGCAGTGGTTGATGCTGCAGGTTGGCGGGCTGGGGCCGATGATGGGCCAGGCCAATTTGTTCGGGCATTATTGGCCCGAAAAGCTGCCGGCTGTGCAAACGCGCTATCTGGGCGAGGTGCGGCGACTGCTGGGCCTTTTGGATGCGCGGCTGGCGGACCGTGACTTTCTGGCCGGCGACTACAGCATCGCCGACATCGCGCATTTCTGCTGGGTGCGCACCGCCGGCTGGACCGGGGTGGACACAAGCCCCCTGCCCAATTTGTCGCGATGGATCGAAGCCATCTCCGCCCGCCCCGCCGTTCAGCGCGGATTGAAAGTGCCGGAAGCCTTGCCCTTGAAAGACAACAAGGGTGACAATCGCGCGTTTATCGAGCGCACCCGCAAAATGATGGGACTGGGGCCAAGACAGGCTTGATGCAAAGCGTCGTGGATCAAAGCGGCGCTTGCCACGGCCTCACCATCCACAGGATCAGCGGCCAGACCAACACGATGAAGATGAAGCTGCCAGCGATGCCCCAGGGCACAGCCTGCCCGGCGCGCCATGCGGGCCAGGCGAACATCGCCAGCCACAGTGTCTTGTAGAGGATCTGGATCACTAGAACCGGCCAGAACGGCCGCGGCCAGACCAGACCAACGGCCGATGCCATCAAGATCGCCAGCCACATCGACAGGATCATGAGCCGGATGGCCGGCGCATCGCCATTGACGTCCGTGCCGAAAATCGCCCGCAACCCGCCATCGCGCGCCAACAGCATCGTGGCGCATACAGGCACGAGAATCAGCAAGTTTATGCCATAGGCCAACCGGAGCATCGGCAATATCTGAGCGGCACTTTAATTTCTGTCAAGCAGTCAAGTACGCGCGTTTATGGACCGGCAAATCCGAACAGCCTGACGCAGCCAAACCCTGCATGGCCACATTCCAGGCGGCGGCGACCACAGCCCGTTCATCGAACACACAAGCAAATTGATGGTGCCGGGGCCGCGCCAGGCCTGTCCGCGATCAGCCAGATGTGCACAGGAAGGCGGAAATATAGTCCTTGGTGGGAAATTCGATCTGCTGCATCGAGAAGCTGCGGGCGATCCCTGTCACGGTCACCGACAGCCTCAGCAATTGGCCGGCACCCGCCCGCTCGACATCCTGATGGCGAATGATGTTACCGACAATGCCATAGCCCGGCCGCCGGTTGACCGATTCGGGCAACGGCCGCACCCGCACCCGGCCGAATTGGCCCGATGCCGTCGCTGCGCCGAACAAGGCTTCGGCCTGCATACGGTGCCTGTCACCGTCCGGACCTTCGCACCAGAATATGTCCACCGCCAGCTTGCCGATGGTGCCAGCGGCCTGGCTGTCGACGCCTGGCAACCTGATTGCCGCCACCGGTTGGCCCTTGGCTTGTGCCGCCTGATCAGCGATTTCAACAGTGGCGAATTTCGCCTCTTCGGCGATAGTCAGTTCCAGATTGGCCCTCACCTGCGGCGCAGCAGCCGACAGCAAGGCGTTGCGCAGACGTCGCTGACTGACCCCGTCCCTCAGCGTGTCGATAAGGAAGGCCGCCACCTGTTGCCGTTCGGCGGAGCGTGGCGGCTCCATGGCTGCGATCACCTTGTCGGTGACGCGCAACAGATAGTCACGGTCGGCGACCTCTTGGGATCGCTCGTCCTGCTTGCGCTTGATTTCGACGTCCTGCGCACGCTGCGCAAGCTCGATCTGGCCGATCTGGTCCTCCAGGTTGCGCTTGCCAACTTGGCTCCAGATCCCGACACTGGTGCCGATCAAGCCGAGCACGACACCGATCAGCGCCAGCGGCGATTCCTTCTTGGGTATATCCATCAGCCTGCCTCCCCGCCCAAGCATGCCCATTGCGGAGCGCATGGCAAGTGGCCGATCCGGCCCGTTGTGCCGATCGCTGGCCGACCGATTTCACAGCCCGTGAAATTGCGCCCAATCGCTCATCGGTGCCCGCGCCGGGTGGCATGCGTTGGCCTTGTCATCCGGATCGATGAAGCCAATCGCCATGCCGGTGAACAACATGCGTTCGGGCGGAATGCCGACAAATTCGCCGATGGTCCTGGGATAGATCGCCCAGCATTCCTGCGGGCACGAATCCAGCCCTTCTTCTTTCAGCAGCAGCATCAGCGTTTGCAGATACATGCCCAGATCGCTCCATTGCGGCGGACCCATGGTGCGCGCCACGCTGCAGAACAGCGCTACAGGCGCGCCGAAAAACTGGAAGTTGCGGGCAAACCACATCCGCCGCCCGGCCTTGTCTTCGCGCGGGATACCGAGCCTCGCATAAAGCTCCTCCCCCACGGCAAACCGATAGCCCTTGTACGGCTCAGGCAAGACGTTGGGATAAATATCATATTCGGCGGTTTCCATCTCACCGCCGCCCATCAGCTTGCCCATCATGATCTGCTTCAGGGCGTCCAGCCGCTCCCCGCCCACCACATCGATATGCCAGGGTTGCAGATTGCCGCCCGACGGCGCCCACGCCGCGCGTTCAACCACGCGGCGCAGCACGGCGGCGTCCACCGGGGTCGGCAGGAAGCCGCGCACCGAACGGCGGTGCAATACGGCGTGCGAAACCTTCATGACATGTCCCTTCTGCAACTTTCCTGATGCGATGCGATTGCCTATGGTGCCTGTGTGTTGTCCAGCCTCCCCAATCTGCTCACCCTGTCGCGCATCCTGGCGGTGCCGGGCCTTGTCTGGCTGATGTGGGGCAACAACCCGTGGGAATGGCTGGCGGCCTTTGCGCTTTATACGCTGGCGGCAATCACTGATTATCTGGATGGCTATCTGGCGCGGGCCTGGGGCACGGTATCGAAAATCGGCCAGTTCCTCGATCCGATTGCCGACAAGATCATGGTCGCGGCCGTGATCGTCATGCTGGTCGATTCGCAGGTGTTGCACGGCTACAGCGTGGTCGCCGGCCTGATCATCCTGTTGCGTGAAATCATCGTGTCGGGCCTGCGCGAATATCTGGCGACGCTGGCGGTTTCGATGCCGGTGAGCAAATTGGCCAAATGGAAAACCGCCGCGCAGCTGGTGTCGCTGGGCGCGTTGATCCTCGTGGGTGTTGAACCGCTGCTGCCGTGGCTGCCGGCCATGGAAATCGGCCTGGCGACGCTGTGGGGTGCAGCCATCCTCACGCTGATCACCGGCTATGATTATCTGCGCACCGGCCTGAGGCATATGTGATGCAGCTGGTGTATTTTGCCTGGGT
>NZ_JBBATR010000011.1:26442-31466 GCF_040398645.1 Sandarakinorhabdus sp. | reverse complement strand
GTCACCAGCAATTGGGGCGCGCCTGCAATCCGGGCCGTTCGATATCGCAGCCGAGCACGCCGGCCTGATCGGCGCCCGCACCGATCTTGGCGCCGTGGTCAGCTTCACCGGCCTTGTCCGCGCCGATGACGGCCTGGTCGCGCTCACCCTCGAACATTATCCAGCCATGACACTGGCGCAGATGCAGGCCATCGCCGCCGATGCCGCCGCCCGCTGGCCCGGCGTGGTGGGCAGCATTGTCCACCGCCACGGGCGCCTGTTGCCCGGCGACGCCATCGTGCTCGTCATCACCGCCTCGCCCCACCGCGGCGATGCCTTTGCCGCCGCGACCTTCCTGATGGACTGGCTGAAAACCAAAGCGCCGTTCTGGAAGCGCGAGGAGTGGGCGGATGGCACCACGCGCTGGGTGGCGGCAAAACCGGCGGACGATGCGGCGGCGGATGGGTGGGGCCAGGCAGCGCCGCGATAAAAGCGCCTTCAGCCGGGCACGCGCATGATCACTTCATCCAGCCGCGCGACCGGCATGCCGAATTTGCGGATGATCATCACGTTGCGCGCTTCATTGCCCCCCGGTTGCAGCGTCAACCATTGATCGGCCTTGAAGCCGCCCTTCAGGGCAAAGCGCAAATGCAGGACATTGCCGGTCACCTCACCCACAACTGGCCCAGCGGCATCCGATAGGGTGCCGGCATAACGGCCCGGGCCAATCGCGCGAAGCTGCCATTGCCGCCGCTTGATATCGCGATTGCCTTGCCGAACGCCTTGATCAAGCAAGATCATGCCGTCAGCCGCGGTCTGTCCACTGCCATCCACGCTGACAGGCTCGGTGCGGCGCATGGCTATTTTCAAAATACCGCGGCCCTGCGTGCGGCCGGCAAAGAATGCGGCAACATCAAATTGCGGCAGCGCGGCCTTGCCAGCCGTCAGCCGCCCCGCCGGAACGCAGGCCGACACGCCAGCCAGGACCGCAAGCATCACCACGGCGACGCCGACGATTGACCTGATGTTGGCACGGCGGAGCATCGTGAAATGCTAGGGCATCGCCTTTGCCCGCTCAAGTCTGTCATGCGCGCCGGCTTCAAGCAGGCAGCGTCCGGATATAGCGCAGATCGGACCAGCCCGGCACCAGACGCGCCGGCGGCGGCAGGCGTTTGAGTTCGCCATCAAACAGGCAGCGCAGGGTGCGGCGGCGGCCAACCATCAGTTCGCTGGCGGTAAACGCCGTCACGGCGGCGGCATCACGCCAATCATCCAGCAGCCAGCGCATGGCCACGGCCATCGCATCGCCGATGCCACTGCCCGAAAACAGCGCCACATCCAGGCCCTGAGCGGCAGGCATCACCAGCACGCCGGGATGGCGGCCGGCATGGCCCGCCACTTTCACGCCGCCCAGAAAGCCGCGCGCCAGCGCCAGCCGCACCGCCTGCCACACCCGCCACAGCCGGCCACGCCGCGCATTTTCGCGGGCACGCGCCCAGCGCGTCATCGGCCCGATGATGATGCGGCAATAGCTGGTGTGATCGCCGGCACGCACCACGGGCACATGCACCAGCATGGGCGCGGCATCACTGGAGGCAGCAGCCGCCACGATGGCTTCGGGCGGCGCATCGCCGTGCAGCGCGCGCGGCAACAAATTCATGGTGCCGCCCGGTATTGCCAGCACCTGCCCCGCCCAGCCGCGTGCCGCCGCGCTTGCGCTGTTGATGGTGCCATCGCCGCCCATGATCACCAGCGTGTCAATGCCCGCCAGCGCGGCGGCACCGGGCGCCGGTTCGCGCGGGAAATCGCTGCTTCCGGCGATGGTGGCACCTGCTGCCAGCACGGCTGCCTCCAGCGCCGCGATGCGGCCTTCATCGGTCGAACGGCTGGCGCGATTGGCGACCAGCCACACGCGCTCCAGCGGGCGGGCGGGTTCGGGCGGATGGGGTGCGGGGCTCATCGCACGCACGTGCCGGGCCCCATCGTTGGCGTCAATCATTCGTCCTGCGGCAGCGGACAGTGCGGTAGCGAAGTACGGCGCCGCACGCGGCCAGAACTCAACACCATGGCGATGCCGACAATCGATCTGGTGGCGGCGCGGCCTTGGTGTTGCAGGAAAGCCACAGGCGCGAGGGGTCTTGGGTGAGTCACAAAACTGCAAGCAGACCGCCCGTGTATCGTAGCAATTGCCGTGCAGGGGCCGCATCGAAGCGGCGCCAGTGGTGGCGGCGCGCAGTTTGACCAGGGGGTCATCATGATTCGCAACACCAAGCCATATTTGTTGACAGCGTCGCTTCTGGCGATGGCCGCAGTGGCGGCAATGCCCGCCCATGCGGTTGAAAATGCCGCTGGTGCTGCCGATGCAGCTACAGCAGCCGAAGACGGCCTTGCCGAAATCGTGGTCACTGCCCAAAAGCGCAGCGAGAATCTGCAGAAGACGCCGATCGCCATTGCGGTGCTGGGCAGCGCCGTGCTGACGGATCGTCACATCGTGTCGCTGCTTGATCTGGGCGATGGTGCCATTCCGTCCCTGAAGATTGCGCCATTCTTCTCGCGCCCCGGCGTGCTCGTCATCAACATCCGCGGCGTCGGCGTGATGGCCGACAGCAACCAGCCGGCCCGCGACCAGGGCGTTGGCGTCTATATCGATGGCGTCTATCTCGGCCGTGCGCAGGGCCTTGGCGCTGCGCTTTATGATGTCGAGAATATCGAAGTGCTGAAGGGCCCGCAGGGCACGCTGTTCGGCCGCAACACCATGGGCGGCGCGGTGAGCATCGTCACCAAGAAGCCCAGCGGCCAGTTCAAGTCCAACACCACCATCGGCGTTGGCAACTACAACAGCTACAACGCGGTCACCCACATCGATCTGCCGGAAGTCGCCAACATCAGCTTCAAGCTCGACGGCATACTTTCGCGCCGCGACGGCATGGTGGACAACCCCTTGCAAGGCCAGAACGATTTCAACAGCTTCGACAAGCGCGGTATCCGGCTTGAAGCGTTGTGGCGTCCGACTGACAATTTCAGTGTCGATGTCGCCGTGGACAACAGCTATGATGCCACCAGCACCCTGTATTTGCAGCAGGTTTCCCGCCCGCTCGGCCTTCCGGCCACCGCCACTGCGCCGGCGATCCCGCCCAACTTCGTGGCAGGGATCAACCCGGTGTCGGCAACCCGGCTCAGCGCCGCCAAGGTCGGCGTGCCGCAGCCGCTGAGCATCGGCAAGACCGAAGGCTATCGCCTCGGCTTGGAATGGGACGCGTCTTCCACGCTGAAATTCAAGTCGATCACCGCCTATCGCGTGATGAGCCAGACCCAATGGGACAATGGCTCGGCGGATTCGACGCTCACGATTGCGCCGACTGCGGCCAATCCCAATGGCAATTTCCTGATTGCCACCGGCGGCGGGCCTTATCAGTTCGGCCGCATCAGCGTCGCGCCATTCCGCCAGAACCAGGTCAGCCAGGAAGTCGAAGCGGTCGGTGAAATCGGCCGCGTCAAGTTCGCTGCCGGCGCCTTGTTCTATCAGGAAAAAGTCGAAGACAACGCCCAGGCGTTCAACACCATGATCGTCACGGATGCTGCCGGCACCACGTTCGCCCAGCGCCAGATCGATTTCAACACGCAGATCGTCCAGCGCGCCAGCTATGTGCGAGTCACCAGCATCGGTGTGTTCGGCCAGGGCACCTACACGCCGCCGATCGCTGACGACAAGCTCCACCTGACCTTGGGTGGCCGCTGGACCCGCGACGACAAGCAGGGCAATCTGTTCACCATCAACGGCGCACTGCCGGTGGTGCCGGTCAATGGTGTCAACGTCTCCGGCAAGATCCTGCTCGATCAGGCCTGGAGCCGCTTCGATCCGCTGGTCACCCTTGCTGCCGAAGTGACGGACGATATCCTGGTCTATGGCAAGTGGAGCACCGGCTATCGTTCGGGCGGCGCCAGCTCGCGCTCATTGACCTACCGCTCGTTCAATCCGGAATCCGTCTCGATCTTCGAAATCGGCGGCAAGGCCCAGTTTTTCGACAACCGGCTGCGCTTCAACTTCGCGGCGTTCACGGGGTCGTACAACGATATCCAGCTCGATTTCAGCGGCCTCTATGAAGACGTGATCAACGGTGTCCGCGTCACCACCACCCGCACCACCACCGATATCATCAACGCGCCGGGCGCTGGACGGGTGAAGGGCTTTGAACTTGAACTGCTGGTCAATCCGGCCAAGGGCCTGACCCTGTCGGCGAGCTATGCCAAGAATATCGTCACGATCCCGCCAACGCTCAACCCGTTCCCGCAGACGGGCGGCCTGCCGATCACCGTGCCGGTGCCGATCTATCAGGTCTACACGCCGGAAAACACCGCCAGCGCCTCGATCGACTATGATCTGCCGATCAAGGACTTCAAGCTGCACGCCCACCTTGATGCCAACTACGATTCGGGCTTCTTTGCCAACTACACCGACGTGACCTATGATCCGGTCACGCGCGCCGTGCGCTTTGCCCAGCCGAAGGGTGATGCGACCTTCCTGGTCAACAGCCGCTTGGCCCTTGCCGATATCCCGCTCGGCAGCGGCGATGGCAAGTTGACCTTGGCAGTGTGGGCCCGCAACCTGCTCAACGCACAGTATCTGTTCTGGCAATCCGGCAGCCCGCAAGGCGGCATCGGCGGCTTCTTCAACGATTTCCGCACCTACGGCGTGGAAGCCAATGTGAGGTTCTGAACCCGAATATCCTTAAGCAAGAAATGGCCCGGATCAGCGATGATCTGGGCCACTTTTTTTGCTTGGCAAGCCTGGCCTCGGACCAACACGCCCGCCGTGCCGAGCACCCAAACTGATCGGAAAACGCCCTCACGGATTGCTCCAGCAGCCAAATCCGGAGGTTTCAGCTTATTTTGCCGCGCTCGCGGTGGCGTCAAAGCTCCACACGCCCGGCCCGGAGGGCAGCGCTGACCAGCCGCCAGCCGCCAGCATGGCCGCCACATCGGCCTCACCGCGCGCCCAGTGCAAGGCCATGGTGGCCCGGCTGAACTCCCGGCCCTTGGCGGCC
>NZ_JBBATR010000011.1:0-26342 GCF_040398645.1 Sandarakinorhabdus sp. | reverse complement strand
CGGGCAGCGCCCCCCGCGCCGGAAACAGATCGACCTGAAAAATCGCCAGTTCCTGATCATTATGATCGTCCAGCACATGATCGAGCGGCGTGTTCGATACCAGGCCGCCATCCCACCACCATTGGCCGTCGATCTCGATGGCCGGCAATCCCGGCGGCAACGCGCCCGATGCCATGATGTGGCGGGCATCAAGCCGTTCGCGGGATGTGCAAAAATAGCGGAAATTGCCAGTTTCAACGTTCACGGCGCCAACAGCCAGCCGCACTGCGCCACTGTTGAGCAGGTCCCAGTCGATCAATTCATTCAACGTGTCCCGCAATTGCGACGTGTCGTACAGCGATGTCTGGCCCGGCCACCACGCCGGCATCCACGGGAAGCGCGGCTGGAAAAATCCCGGTGCGCCGGCCAGGGCCGTTGTTGCTGCCGACCATTGATGGCGCAGTGCATCGGGCCACGTGCTGATCAGGTCACCGCCGCCCGGAATGGCGTTGCCGCCAAACCACGCCAGCGACGGGCAACTGGTCACCCGCTCCCAGAAGCTGGCCAGACGCTGGCGGCGGCGCTCAGGCGGATTGCCGGCAATGATCGCGCCATTGATGGCACCGATTGAAATGCCGGCCACCGATTGCGGGCAATAGCCGCTGGCATCGAGCGCCGAAAACACACCGGCCTGATAACTGCCCAGCGAGCCGCCGCCTTGCAGCACCAGCACCGGTCTGCCGATCACGGCCGGAGTGGCCGGGGCTGCCGCAGCGGGCACGGAGACGGATATGGCATTCATCAACGATATTCCTGTGCGACCAGAGCCTGAAAACGCGCGAAACCCGGCAATTGTTCAACGCACGGCCAGCAATTCCACCTCAAACAGCAGCGTTGCGCCGGGCGGGATGACATCACCGCCGCCGGCATCGCCATAACCCGCCGCTGGCGGCACAATCAACGTGCGGGCGCCGCCCACCTTCATGCCGGACACGCCTTCATCCCAGCCCAATATCACTTGGCCCACGCCCACCATGAAGGTAAACGGCTGGCCGGCATCGCGCGAACTGTCGAACTGCTTGCCCTTCATGCCATCAATGAACAACCATCCGGTGTAATGCACCGCAACCATGCGGCCAGGTTCGGCGACATCGCCTGAGCCGACGCGCGTATCGGTGATGCGCGTGCCGCTGGTCAACACGGCGGTGGCCGAAGAAGGCACTGGCGCCGATTGCGCAGCAACCGGGGCCGCAGCAAGCGCAGCAACAAACATGAGCGCAGAAGCGAGTGATGCAGAGGCAAGTGACATCGCAATTCCCTTTTGAAACTGGAACCGTTCCTGCCGTCATGCCGGATATGGTTCAAGCCCCGGCGGTTACACCAAGCCGCTGCTGCAGAAAACCGATTACGCGCTGTTCTGCGGCCTTGCCGGGGCCAGTATCGGGCAAATGCACGGTCAATACGCTGTGCGGCGCCATGCCAGTGCCGGGGCGGGCATCTTCATCCGCAAGCTCGATGGTTTCCACCCGGCCGGGAAATTCCCGCTCGTAACGCCGAAACCGGGCATCCGGCACCAGCGCATCAGATTTGTAGCGCAGCGCCAGCAGCGACAGATCCTCCAACTCGAAACGCGCCCGCGCGCAGGCAATCTCAGCCGGGGTGGCATCGATGCTGCCGGCCTTGGCGCCCTTGATCGGCAGGCTGGGCTGGCTGAGCACCGGGGCGATCACGCTCGGCTCGGTCATCATCGCCAGCGCAAAGCCGCCTGTAAAACACATGCCCAGCGCCCCCACACCCGGCCCACCGCATTCGTGATGCGCCTGTTTGGCCAACGCCCGCAGCCAATCGACAATCGGGCTGGAGCGCCCACCTGACCATGCCGAAAATTCGCGCCGGATGCAGATGTTCAGGAACAATTGCACCGCCGCCGCGCCCTTGGTGGGCGCCGCGCCGGGCGTGCCGAACAGGCTGGGGCACCAGATGCTCATGCCGGCATCAGCCAGGCGATCGGCAAATTCAATCACCTGGCTGTGGAGGCCGGGGACTTCATGGATCACGATCACCGCCGGGCCCGTGCCGCGGCGATACACGGGCCTTGTGTAGGGGCCGGCGGTAAAGTGGCTGAGTGTGTAGTCGCTGATGGGCATTGGGTGACGTTGGGGCGGATTGCGGCGCGGTGCAAGAGGGCGGCCGGCGGCGCCGCCGCCGAGTCCGCTTTGAAGCACAGAAAGAAAGGAAAGTGCGCGGCGGAGCCGCGTCGTCAGACGAGTCAAAAAATATGGCCGGAGGGGCCAATTTTTCGCTCGCTGGCCGGCCTTGCGCGAGTCTGGCGGCGGACCGCCGCCAGCCGCGCTACGGCGTGGTGGGTCCTTCGGGACTTGAACCCGAAACCTACCGCTTAAAAGGCGGTCGCTCTGACCGATTGAGCTAAGGACCCGTTGCCATGATGGCAGTCGCACATCTAGGTGCGGGGGAGGCCTTTAGGGCGAAGCAGCGCCGCGCGCAACTGCCTTGCGGTCGCGTGCAGCAGCGGGTGTCGCCATCCCGGCGCCACCGCCACCAGCGGATCGAGCACAAAACGCCGCCGCGCCAGCTCCGGATGCGGCACCATCAGCCTGCGCCCACGCAGCACCACTTGGCCCGCCGCCAGGATATCCAGATCGAGCACCCGGTCGCCCCAGCGCTGGCCGCGCCGTCGGCCAAAATCCGCCTCCATGGCCTGCAGCAACGCCAGCAGATCCCGCAAATCGCCCGGCCAGGTGATCGCCGCCACGGCATTGGCATAACGCCGCGTGCCCGGCCCCAGCGGCGCTGTGGCAATGATCGGCGATGCCGCAATCACGCCCGGCAAGGCAGCAATCGCCGCGCGCACCACGCCAGCCGGCCGCCCAAAGCGTCCGTGGCGGCGATTGGAGCCGATGGCGACATGCACGATTGCCATATACGCCGCATCGCCTACAGCCTGCTGGCATGACTGACGAGACTATCTTCCCCGGCACCCCGCCAATCGACTGCGACCTTTGCCCACGGCTGGTCGCCTACCGCGCCGAACAGCAGGCCCGCCATGGCACGTGGTGGAACGCGCCAGTGCCGCCACTGGGCAATGCCAATGCGACAATGGCCATCATCGGCCTCGCGCCCGGCCTGAAAGGCGCCAACCGCACCGGCAAGCCCTTCCACGGCGACGATGCCGGCAAATTGCTGTTTGCCACGCTGGCCGAGCTGGGCCTGGCCACCGAAACCCCCGAGGTGTGGAGCGTGCCCGGCGTGCTGATCACCAATGCCGTGGCCTGCGCGCCGCCCGGCAATCTGCCCGAAACGGCCGAGAAACACGCCTGCCGGCCCTATCTGGCGGCGCAACTGGCCGCCCTGCCCGGCCTCAAAGTCGTGGTCGCCCTGGGCGAAGCCGCGCACCAGGCCGCCATCAAGGCCATCGGCGGCAAATTGCCCAAATACCGCTTCGGCCACGGCGCCGTGCACAAATTGCCATCGGGCGTGTTGCTGCACGACAGCTACCACCCCAGCAGGCTGAACCTCAACACCGGCACCATCACGCCCGAGATGCTGCGCACGGTGCTGGCGGCTGCGCTGGTGCCAGTCGGGGCTTAGAGATAAGTATGCGGTCCCCTGAACTCTGGCTGCAGACAACAAGCACAGCAGACCTCAAAATCCCGCACCGGGGTTATCTTCGAATGAATTTACACTGCCATTTTACTGCAAAATACTGGATTGTAATAAAAATGTTATAGTAATATGCCAATTTTGTCATTTTATTGTAAGTAAAATATCACTACAAATCTACGAGTTGACTACTCGACTCTGCCAAGGGTAACCGATATCGACCCACCCGAGCTTTAGGGGTGGCAAAAATGAACAGGCAGATTAGTTTTCCGCTTTCGAAATTTGGCGTGTTCTGGATAGCGACAGCATCAACGCTGGCATTGATAACCGCAACTAGCGCCAGTGCGCGCGCATCAAGCGCAGACCAGGATCAACTAGCCCAGGGTGTCGCCGCCGCCGATGCCGCTGGTGACGGCTTAGCCGAAATCACGGTCACGGCACAGCGCCGCGAGACCAATCTCCAAAAAACACCGGTCGCCATCACTGTGTTTTCAGCTCAGGATCTGAAAAACCGGCAGGTGCTGAGCCTTGTCGATCTGCGCGATGGTTCAATACCGTCGTTGCGCGTTGGCCAGTTTGCCCGTCGCAATTCGGCGTTGGTCGTGTGTATCCGCGGCATCTGCCCGGCCAGCGACACCAACCAGCCGGCACGCGATTCCACGGTGGGCATCTATATCGACGAAGTCTATCTTGCCCGGCCGCAAGGCCTCGCTGCCGCGCTGTTCGATCTGGAGCGTCTTGAAGTGCTGCGCGGGCCGCAAGGCACGTTGTTCGGCCGCAATGCAATCGGCGGTGCACTCAATATCGTCACACGCAAGCCCAAGGGTGAATTCGGGTTGCGCTTCGGCGCCGGCCTGCGCAACTTCAACGGCTATAACGGCGAAATCCATCTCGATCTGCCGCGCATTGCCGGCATCGCCATCAAGATCGACGCCATCAAGCAATATCGGGACGGTCAGGTCAGTGGCGTGGCCGATGGCCAGCCGGGCTTCAACTATTTCGACCGCCAAGGTCTGGCGGTTCGCGCCCGTTGGGAACCCACACCGGCGCTTTCGGTCGATTATGGGTTTGATGTTGCCCGGGATGCAACGACACCAAGCTATCTGCAGTTGCTGGCAGTGCCGGCGGTTGCACCGGGTGGTGCGCCCAATGTCGCCCCAATTGTGACCATCGGCTTTCGGCGGGTCAATCGGACCGATGTCGCTGTGCCGCAGGAGCCGAGCATCGGCAACCAGTTCGGGCATCGCCTTACGGTCGACTGGCAGGCGATGGAGAATGTCTCGCTGCGCTCGATTTCCGCCTATCGGAAAATCGATCAGTCCCAGTTTGACAATGCAGTTGGACCGAACACCGGTGGCTACCGGCCAAACACCAATTTCTCGCGCTACAGTCTCGCCAATGCCAATCAAGACCAGTTCAGCCAGGAGTTGCAGGTCCACGGAAAGGTCGGCCGGATGGATATCACGGCCGGGCTGTACTATTTCCAGGAAAGCGGCGGAGACGATGCCTGGGCGCCAAACTCGCTGGTGTGGAATGCCACCGGAACCGGCTGGAGCCGCCTACCATCGCTGGCAGCCGGCGCCGAAAATCCGTTTCCCGATCGTGCCAGCTTTGCCGAGGCCACATCCTATGCAGCTTATGCGCAGGTGGGCTGGCGGCCACCGATCCTTGATGATCGCATCAATCTGACCGCCGGTGCGCGTTATACCCATGACGAACGCAATGGTCGGTTGCTCAAAGTCAACGGCATCGATGCCAGCAACAGCTTCACCTTTACCGCAGATCGGGTCGATCCTGCCTTCACGCTCGAAGTCCAGCCGATAGACAATTTCAATGTCTATGCCAAATGGGGCCAGGCCTACCGGGCCGGCGGCGCCAATTCACGGTCGCTGCTTTTTTCGTCTTTTGGTCCGGAAACCATCCAGACTGCAGAAATCGGCGCAAAGACCGAATTCTTCAATTCCAGGGTTCGGCTGAACGTGGCGGCTTTCACCAGTGACTACACAAACCAGCAGATCGATTTCAACCGCAACGCCATTTTGCAGGGCAGCCTGCGCACCGTGAATGAAACCGTCAACGTCCCGGGAACGTCACGCATTCGGGGAGGTGAAATCGATCTCACTGTCAACCCGCTTGACGGTCTGACGCTGGCAGCATCCTATGCCTACACCACCTGGAATATTCCGCCGACGGTGAATCCGTTCAACAATGCCGTTTCGCAAATCTCGATGGTCCAAACACCAAACCATGCTGCATCGGGGGCGATCGACTATGTGCAGCCGCTGGCCGATGCCGAGCTGCTGCTTCACTTTGATCTTGCCTATGCCGGCTCGATCTCGTCGGGAAACAATGTGATCACATCGCCGCCGACTGGATCCTCCGTGCTGGCCAATGCCCGCATCGCGTTGACTGAAATCGATCTCGGCACCTCCGGCGCCAAACTTGAAATCGCCATATGGTCGCGCAACCTGTTCGACCGGGATGTGTTGACTGCGCGCGGTTTCAACACTGCCACTCGGTTCGAAACCGGCGTTTACAATGATCCGCGCACCTTCGGCATCGATCTGCAAGTGAGATATTGATCTGCGGCACAGGCAAGAAGGTTCATGGTGACAGCGCCCTGAATTGAGATTTGCGCCCTTTCGCGGTGCGCGCGATTTAGGAGTCGGCCCGCATCAGCCGCCGAAATGCGAATTGTATCGCCGGCAAACGCTTGACGCCGCCTGCGCACCTTCCGGTGACTGGGAGCATAGATCACCCATGCCCGCCGGAGGCTGTCCTACACGGCTTGAATCTGCCAAACAATTGCCTGTTCTTTGAATTGCTGACTTCGCTGTTTGCAGCAACATGCAGACGCCCGAACCAGAGCGTGCGCCTGCCGATCAGCGCCGAGTTGTCAAAAACCGCGAAAACCATAACTTTCGTAACTTTCTAAAGTTTTGGTAATACGTCAGAGATCTTGCGCCAACCGCCCATAAAGCTCTGGCCGGCGGTCCCTGAAAAAGCCGAAGGCGGCGCGGTGGCGGGCCGCCAGATCGAGATCGAAGGTCGCCATCACCATCCCGGGCGTTTGATCATCCAGATCATGCACGATGTCCCCGCGCTGGTCGCAGGCAAAGCTGGTGCCGTAAAATGTCTGCGCATGGGCCGTGCCGGCCTCTTCGGTGCCGATGCGGTTACAGGCCAGCACCGGCACGACATTGGACACGGCATGGCCCACCATCGCCCGCCGCCACAGCCGCCGTGTGTCCAGGCCGGGATCATGCGGTTCGGTGCCGATGGCGGTGGGATACAGCAGCACTTCGGCGCCCATCAGCATCATGGCGCGCGCGGTTTCGGGATACCATTGGTCCCAGCAGATGCCCACGCCCACCACGCCATACTTCGTTGGCCACACCTTGAATCCGGTGTTGCCGGGCCGGAAATAGAATTTCTCCTCATAGCCCGGCCCATCGGGGATGTGGCTTTTGCGGTAGACGCCCATGATGTTGCCGCCATCATCGATCATCGCCAGGCTGTTGTAATGGTGCGGGCCGTCCTTTTCGAAGAACGAGCACGGGATATAGGTGCGGGTCTCCAACGCCACTTCGCGCATCGCCGCCACTGCCGGATGCTGGTGCAGCGGCAGCGCATTTGCAAACAGGCCTTCATCCTCGTGCCGGCAGAAATAATGGCCTTCGAACAACTCCGGTGGCAGCACCACCTGCGCGCCGCCGGCAGCGGCGGCGCGCGCGGCGGCGGCCGTCATGGCGATGTCGGCGTCACGCTGGCCGGAAAACGCGAGTTGCAGGCCGGCGATGGTGATGAGGCGGGTCATGCAGTCGATTTAGCGCGCTATTGTGGCGCGGGGAAGACCATCAATCCCTGTCCCCCCAATGCCTTCTGGCTGGGAGAGGAAGTGGTCCCCGACTGAGCTTGTTGAGGGCGTGGGAGGGTGTGAGACTGTGCGGCCATCGCTCGATGCGTGAACCCGTCGCGGTCTGTCCTACATGGCCTGCATCTGTCATGAAGGTCCTGCTGGCTGATCATGGGCAGACGGCGCATTTTGCGAGGATTCGAGCAATTTCAAGGCTGAAGCCCACCGGATTCGTCCAATGTGGAAAAACTGAAGGTCGGAATTCTTTCATCCGGAGGCTCTTTCTCATTCGAATGGACTGAAGCGAACGCTCGCAATCGGGTGCACGTGTCGGTGTGCTCGCACCCCCTCACCCTCCCATCGCTTCGTTGCGGGCCCCTCCCTCTCCCCAAGTGGGAGAGGGGTTCAGCGTGGCTGCTGCTGGGTGATGCAGTGGAAGCTGCCACCGCCGGTGAGGATATGATCAGCCCGCATGCCGATGGCCTGCCGATCAGGAAACAGCGCGGCGATTGCCGCCACCGCGTCCGCATCGCTGGCGGTGCCATAGAGCGGCACCACCACCACGGCATTGGCAATGTAGAAATTCATGTGGCTGGCCGGCACCGGGCGGCCATCGATTTCGACCCGGCCCGGCGAGGGAATCGCCACCACCTCCAGCCCGAAATCACGCGCACGATCAGCGGCGTCTTCGTAAATATCCTTGTTGGGATCATCGCTGCCCGCCGCCACCGGCAGCGCCAGCCGGCCCGGGCCAACAAAACGCGCCAGATTGTCGACATGGCCGTCGGTGTGATCATTCAGCAGGCCATCACCGAGCCACAACACCCGATCAATCCCCAGATCGCGGCGCAAATGGCTTTCAAGTTCGGCACGGTCCATGCGCGGATTGCGATTGGGATTGAGCAAACATTGCTCGGTGGTGACCGCCAGGCCGGTGCCATCGACATCGATGGCGCCGCCTTCCAGCACCCAACCATGCTTGGCCAGCGGCAGATTGCACTGGCCGGCCACAAACGCCGCCACGCCGTCATCGCCGGGCAGGCTGTATTTGCCGCCCCAGCCATTGAAGCGAAAGCCCGCCGCAGCCGCGCCATGCGGCGATTTCAGAAACAACGGCCCAGTATCGCGCAGCCAGATATCGCCAAAGCCATAATAATGCAGCCGCACATCACAGTCACCCAGCAGCACCCGTGCGGCGGTGGCAGCGGCGGCGGTGGCGACCAGCAATTCCACCCGCTCACCCACTGCGACCGCCCGCACCATGGCCGCCACTTCGGCCTGCGCCGGTTCCAGATCAGCTTCCCACAGGTCAGGATGCGAAGGAAATGCTGTCCACGTGGCGGCATGTGCAGCCCATTCCGCCGGTTGCCGTGCCGTCATCCTGGTTCCCTGCTCCCGTTTTGCCCGCGCACGCCTTGGCCAGCCAAGCTGTTGCTGCGGTTGTTGAGTGCCAGCCAATTTCGCCACTGGCAACCGCCATATTGCCGGGCACGCATGCCGGCAGGCCGGCCCGGCGGCTATTTCACTCTGGTCAGCGCCGTACTGGCAAAGCCCAGCAGCGCCGTATCGACGGCAGCACGCTGCTCCAGCAAGCCATGTCCGGCGTTTTCGATGGTGGTGACCTTGGTGCCAAGCGCATCGGCATAACGCTGGGCACTGGCCATCGGCACATAATCGCAGGCCCCGCGCATCACCAGCGCCGGCACGGCGGCCAGCGGCGGCTCGGCTGGCTTGAGCCGCTTCAAATCGCGCGCGATCAGCCGCTGTGCATAAAGATTGCCGCCGCCGGGCAATGCCGGCGGCCGGATCGCGGCGCCCTTGCACACCACGCCGTCGATCAATTCAGCGGCTACCAACCTGTCGAACAAGACACCGGCTTCGGCTTGCGGCAAGGCAGCTTCGGCGGCAGCGCCGTCCTTGTCGATGCGATTGACCGCGGCGCTCAGCGCCTTTTCATACACCACGCGGCCGCGATCGGTGCGGCTGTAATCGCGGGCGCCGCTGTAGCCCGGAAACATGCCCGGCGCAGTGAGGATGAAGCCGGCAACACGGGCCGGGTGGCGGGCGGCGTAAATCATCGCCAGCGCCGCGCCATAGCTGTTGCCCCAGAGCACCATCTGCTCTTGGCCAAGCGCAATCCGCAACGCTTCCAGATCGGCAACGGCGCGCTCCAGCCCATAGGCCGCCGCCGGCAGCCGCGCTGAGCGCCCACCACCGGCTTGATCGAAGTACACGGTATCAAAGCCGGCAGCGCGAAGCGGCGCACCTTCGTCAAACCGCCGCGCTTCGGTGTACATGCCCGGTCCGCCGTGCAGAAACACGATCGGCGTGGTGTGGCGGCGTTCGGCCGTGGCCGGCAGCCGCCAAACGGCCAGCTCCGACCCGGTCGCCAGCGGCGTCATCACCGGTTCGCTTCCCAGCGCCGAGGCCGCCGGGGCCGCCAGCAGCATGACCACCAAACAATGCTGTATCTTCAGCATCAGATAGGCGCCGGTGCATCAGCTGGAGCCGTGATTCCGGCCGGCTTGAAGCCCTGCGCCACCACATACCATTCGCTGCTGCCCTTGCGGCTGGCTGGCGGCTTCACATGCTTGACCACCGTGAAATGCCGCTTGAGCAGCGCCGTCAGCTGCCCGTCACCGCCGCCGGCCAGCACCTTGGACACAAAGCCGCCGCCCGGCCGCAGCAGCCGCGTGGCCATGTCCAGCGCCGCTTCGATCAGGCCCATGGTGCGCAGATGATCGGTCATCTTGTGGCCCACCGTGTTGGCGGCCATATCGGACATGACCAGATCGGCAGCGCCGCCAAGCGTGGCCAGGATCAGCGCCTCGCTGTCATCGTCAGTAATATCCTTCTGAAACAACTCGACGCCCGCCAGCGGCTCGATCGCCAGCAAATCCATGCCGACCACGCGCGCGCGCGGCCGGCGTTCCTTGACCACCTGGCACCAGCCGCCCGGCGCCGCGCCCAGATCGACCACGCGGTCAACGCCGGCCAGAATATCAAATTGCTGATCGAGTTCCTTCAGCTTGAACGCCGCGCGGCTGCGATAGCCTTGGGCCTTGGCCGCGGCCACATAGGGATCGTTCAACTGGCGTTCCAGCCAGCGCACCGATTGCGGGCTGCGGCGGCGCGCGGTTTTCACGCGCACCTTGCCGCCGCGGGAACGGCCATCGCTGCCGGTTGGTTGTCCAGTCATGATCTCATCAACTTCATCGGGCCAGCCAAACGCCATCGCGGGTCATCAATGTGCGCAAAATACCCTCCCGAATGCCGCGATCCGCCACTCGCACGACACCGCCCGGCCACCGATTCAGGATGGCTTGCAGGATGGCACAGCCCGCCACGATCAATTCGGCGCGGTCCGGCCCCACACAGGCGATGCGGGACCGTTCGGCAACACTGCGCTGGCCAATCGATGCGCACAAAGCGGCTAGCTCGGCAGTCGAAACAGCGCAGCCATCCACCTGGCGGCGATCATAGCCAGGCAAACCAAGCTGCACGCTGGCCAACGTGGTGATCGTGCCCGATGTGCCCAGCAACTGCACCTCGGTTACGCCGCGGGCCGCCAGGCGCTGCGCAAAGCCATCAAGCAGCGGC
The DNA here is from genome assembly GCF_040398645.1 of Sandarakinorhabdus sp. GTDB lineage: Bacteria > Pseudomonadota > Alphaproteobacteria > Sphingomonadales > Sphingomonadaceae > Sandarakinorhabdus. The sequence continues at coordinate 15,286 of NZ_JBBATR010000011.1, read as the reverse complement.
TGCACTTCACCGAGCATGCGATCATAAGCCTGCAGCCGTGCATCCAGCGTTGGCCACTGCGGTTCGGTTTCCGCAAGGCTGACGACGCCCCAAGGCATTGAAATCCAGTCGATAATTTGCGGCGGGCCATCAAAGCCCTTGTTGCCATCAACCAGCATCAATTCGGTTGATCCGCCGCCGATATCAAACACCAGCGCTGGCGGACCATCGGGCTCGATCAGCACATGGCAGCCCAAAACAGCCAGCCGCGCCTCCTCGGCAGCGCTGATCACATCCAGCGCGATGCCGGTTTCCTTGTAGACGCGCTCAACAAACGCCAGCCCGTTGCTGGCGCGGCGGCAGGCTTCGGTGGCGACATTGCGGGTCAGGCGCACATCACGGCGCGCCAATTTTTCGGAACAGGCGGCCAGCGCGGCCACTGTTCGGTCCATGGCGGCATCCGACAAGCGGCCGGCATCCAGCAAGCCTTCGCCCAGCCGCACGACACGGCTGTAGGCATCCACCACCGTAAACCCATCGGGTGATGGCCGCGCGATCAGCAAACGGCAGTTGTTGGTGCCAAGATCAAGCGCACCATAGGCCCTGCCGCGGCGGGCATTGCCACCCGTGGCCGTGCCATTTCCAGCCCTGTTGCGCTGCAAATTGCCCGGTTCGTCGTGCGACGGGGGCGGCCCGGGATCAACCCGGGCAAAATCGGTGTAGGCCGGCATCGGCAAGTCCAGTCAGTGCAATATTTCCGCCTTGGCCTGCCAAATGGCCGGGCCGTAACGAAACCTGCCGTCACGCTAAGCCTGTTGGCAGGCAAACGCAAATCACGGGGCAGCAGCCGGCTTGACCGGCAGCGCCGGCAGCGCTAAGCCCGCCGTCTGCAATTGCCCTGTCGTCTAAAGGTAAGACTCCGGTCTCTGACACCGTTAATCGAGGTTCGAATCCTCGCGGGGCATCCAGCATTTGATCATCGCGGCTTTGTGCAAGATTGCCGATTCCAAGCATCGACAATTGCGGCAGGTATATTGCCATGACCATCATTGAATCAGGGCCGCTGCGCCTTGCTGTGTTGCCCGAACAGGGCGGCAGTGTGGCCAGTCTGGAATGGCATGGCCGCCCGCTGCTGCGCCGGCAATTGGTTGACGGCGTGCTGAACAGCGGGTGTTTCCCTCTGATTCCATTCAGCAATCGCCTGTGCGGTTCGCGCTTTTCCTGGAACGACAAGGCGGTGCAACTGCTGCCCAATCACCCCAATGCACCGGGCGAACCAGTGCTTCACGGCTTTGGCTGGCGCCTGCCATGGCGCATCACTGCGCAACGCAGCGACCATATCGCGCTGGCACTCGATGTGCCGGGCAGCAGCGCGGCCATCGGCTGGCCATGGGCGTTTCGGGCCGAACAATCCTTCCAGCTTGATGTCAGCGGCGCGCTGTTCGGGCTGGCGATCACCAATCTCGCCAACACACCGATGCCGGCCGGGCTGGGTTTTCATCCGTTTTTTCCGCGCACACCGGCGACCAGGATGCGGGCGCTGCACCGCGGCGAATGGAAAACCGATGCTGCCTGCCTGCCAACCACGCTGACCGAGCGTGATGGCCCCATCGACTGGTGGCACGGCAGACCCGTCGCAAGCCGCTGTATTGATACGGTTTATACAGGCCGCGATGGCCCCATCGAGATCGTCTGGCCCGAAGCCCGCATCGGCATGATCATCACTCCGTCTGACGATCTGCCGTTCACCACCATCTATGTGCCGGCCAATGAGCCGTTCTTCTGCGCCGAGCCGGTCAGCCATATCACCGATGGCTTCAATCGCACCGGGGCGGACGGTGCGGCCAGCGGCGTACGCGAAATTGTGCCGGGGGAACGCTGGTCGGTGTCCATGCGGTTGCAGCCTTTCACCACAGCGTGACCATCGGCTGGCAAATGGTGTCCGCCAGTTGTGTTTCGTGACCGCGCGGCATCACCGCCACAATCGACCCGCCAAAGCCAGCGCCGGTCAGCCGGGCGGCACCGGCGCTGCCAAGCTGCGCATCAACCTGGTCCACCAGCCGATCGATGGCCGGCAGGCTGACGTCGAACAGATCACGCAGGCTGGCATGGCCGGCGCGCAGGATGGCCGCCATGGCCGGCAGATCGCCGCGATCGAGCGCTGCGGCGGCTGCCTGCACGCGCGCGATTTCGGCCACGACATGCGCCGCGCGCCGGTATTCGGCGCTGTTTTGGGTCACCGCAGCCAGCTGGGCGGACACGGCATCGCGCAATGTGGACACGCCGATGGCCTTTGCGGCAGCCTCACACTGGGCGCGGCGCAGATTATATTCGCCGTCCACCAGCCCGCGCCTTATGCCGCTGTCGATTAGCATCACGCGCCAATCCGGCGGCAGCGGATGCTGCGAAAATGTCAGGCTGCGGCAATCGAGCAGCATGGCATGGCCAGGCAGGCCGGCGGCCACCGCCATCTGGTCCATGATCCCGCAGGCGACGCCGGCATAGTCATGCTCGGCGCGCTGAGCGGCCTGCGCCAGTTGCACCGCCGGCAGCGCCGCATCTGATGCCGCCAGCAACGCCCGGCCCACCGCAACACACAGCGAAGCCGACGAGGAAACCCCCGCCCCTTGCGGCAGATTGCCGGTGATGACGATATCGGCGCCAGCCAGACCCGGCAGAACCGCAATGAGCGACGCCGCCATGCCGCGCACATAGGATGGCCAGGCCGGGGTTGCCGGACGATCCGGTGCGGCCAGCGCAAATTCATCGGTTTCGCCAAAATCGGCCGCCAGCACATGCACCCGGCCATCGCTGCGGGGAGCCCACGCGATGGCTGTCCCAGCCGCAATCGGCATCGGCAGCACCAGGCCATCGTTGTAATCGACATGCTCCCCGATCAGATTGACTCGGCCCGGCGCAAAAACGGTCCCCGCCGGGGCCGCGCCGCGCCAATCCGCAAAGCGCGCCGCTGCTGCTGCCATCAATTGCGCGCTCATGGCATCACCGCCCGCAGCCGCTCTGCCGCTGCTTCCGGGGTCAGATCGCGCTGGGTTTCGGCCAGCAATTCAAAGCCGACCATATGCTTGCGCACGCTGGCCGATCGCAGCAGCGGCGGCAGGATATGGGCGTGCAGCCGCCAATGCGCGCAATCCGCCCCAAGCGCATGCGGCGCGCCGTGCCAGCCTAGCGAATAAGGAAACGGCGCCGCAAACAGCGCATCACAGCCCGCCAGCAGCCGGCCGAGCAGCACCGCCAGCGAAACCTGTTGGTCAGGCCCGACATCGTCCAGCCGGCGCACATCGCCGCGCGCGATGATCAGGGTTTCAAATGGCCACGCCGCCCAGTGCGGCACCACCGCCAGCCAATCATCGTTCATGGCCACCACCCGCGTGCCGGCAGCAAGTTCGGCATCGGCCACATCGGCGAGCAGCGCCCGGCCGGTGGCGGCAAAATGCGTCCGCTGGCGATCATCCTCCCGCGCCACCAGCGTGGGCACGAAATCGCCGGCCCACACTTGCCCGTGCGGATGCGGCGACGATGCCCCCATCATCGCGCCGCGATTTTCAAAAATCTGCACATTCGCCCAGCATGTTCCCAGGCTGGCCGACAGCGCGCACCAGGTGGCCACCACGGCCGTGCGCGCTGCATCACCCAGGCTGGCCAGCGAGGCGCTGTGATCGGGCGAATAGCAGATCACCAGCGCCGCCCCGCGCGCCGGCATTTCCTGCAGCAAGCCCAATTCCGCGGGCGGCTCTGCGGGCGGCGCGGCCTGATCCAGCAGCGCCGGAAAATCATTGGGAAATACATGCACGCCGGCATAATCGGGATTGCGAGTGCCATCGGCGCGTGCATTGCCGGGGCACAAATGGCAGGCCGGATCATGCGCTGGCGCCAATGCCGGCGGTGGCGGGCTGGCCTCCCCCTGCCACGGCCGCGTGATGCGCTGCGGGCTGACCAGCACCCATTCGCCGGTCAGCAGATTTTGGCGGCGATGCGGCAGCGTGTTGGTCATGGTTCGGCCCGGAGATGAAAGATGAGCACGCTGTGCGCCGCCAGTGCCGGCACCGGCAAGCCAGCGCCGGCCAGCCAACTGCCGGTGAAGCGCTGCGGCGCGGCCTGCATGGCGGCAAAAGCGCCGCCGGCGCGCGGAGTCAGCACGGCGGACGGGCCGGTTTGGCGCAGCAATTGCACCTGCCAGCTGCGGCCGGCCGCAAATGGCAGCGGAATCGGCTGCGGATAACGATCGCTGCCCTGATCGGCGCGGATCACCCAAAGCAGCCATTCACCCTGCACACCGCCTTGCGCTTGCCACAGCAACCCGTCGCCGGCCTCGCCCTGCACCACCTGCCCGCCCAATATGACGCCGCGCCACGTCTTCCAGAAATCGATCCAGCCGGCCAGTTCGGCGCGCGCCGCCGGCTCCAGCGCGTCCGGGTCAAGCTCCACACCCAGATGGCCTTGCGCGGCGATGGCGGCCCTGAAGCCCAGCGGCTGCTGCCGCCCGGTGGCATGGCTGGGGCTGGCACCAACATGCGCGCCCATCAATTCCGGCGGCATGAACGCCAGAAAGCCGCGCTGAATAGCGATACGGGCCAGCGCATCGACATTGTCGCTCGGCCAGAAGCGGTGGGTGAACTGCGCGATGCCGGCATCGATGCGGCCGCCGCCCGCCGCGCAGCTTTCAATCTCCACCTGCGGGTGCGCCGCGCGCAGCTGCGCCAACAGTGCATAGACTCCGGACACCTGCGCCGCGCCGCCGGCCGGCGCCAGCGCGCGATTATGATCCCATTTCAGATAATCGATGCGCACGCTGCGCAGCAGGCCGTCCAGCACGCCAAACAGATGCGCGCGCACATCGCTGCGCCGCAGATCGAGCACCAGCTGATGGCGCGCGGTGGGGCCCGGCAAGCCGGGCAGCGCCAACACCCAATCGGGGTGCGCGCGGTACAAATCACTGTCGGGATTGACCATTTCCGGTTCCACCCACAGCCCGAATTGCATGCCAAGCCCGTGCACATGATCGGCCACCGGCCCCAGGCCACCCGGATATTTCAGCGGATCGGGCGTCCAGTCGCCCAGCCCGGCGCGGTCATCGCTGCGGCCCTTGAACCAGCCATCATCGAGGATGAAGCGTTCGACGCCGATGGCGGCGGCAGCATTGGCGAGGCGGCGGATGCGGGCTTCGTCATGGGCAAAATAGCAGGCTTCCCAGCTGTTGAGGTGCACCGGGCGCGGCGTCATCGCGCCGCCCGGCCACGCCAGCCGCGCGCGCACGGCGGCGTGCATGGCAGCCATCACACCGCCCCGGCCGCCATCCGACAACGCCAGCAGCAGCGCCGGCGCCGTGTGGCTGGCAGCGGGCGGCAGCACCAGCTCACCGGGCAGCAGCACGGCCTGCGCCGCCAAGATATGCCCACCATCGTCATCCCGTTCGATGGCCAGCCGCGCATCGCCAGACCAGGCCAATTGCACTGCCAGCGCGCGGCCCTGGTGCCAGCCGGCGTCCGCCGCCAGCAGCACGGCGCCGCACGGCCCGCCATGGCCGGTCAAGCCGCCGCGGCTTTCGCGCTGCCAGCCATGATCGGGCATGGCGCAGCGGCTTTCGATCATTTCGGCATTGTAACGCCCGCGCCAGGCGATGATGCTGGCCATGCCGGCCGGCACCGGCAGCACGGCGCTGGCGAGATGATCGATCAGGACGGGCTGGCTTGACCGGTTTTCGACGTTGGTGACACATTCCAGACTGTCACCGGGCGTACGGCGGATGCTGAGGGTGCAGGCGATGCCGGCCAGCTCGTCGTGGCCGGTGATGGTCAGGCTGGTCGGCGTTTGCACCACATCCCAGGCGGTGAACGCCACCGCCAGCGCCCGCCCGTCAGCGCCGCGCAGCGCCAGCGCCGATGGCCCGAACCAGCCCAACCCGGCCACCGGAATGGCGCTGTGCGCCGGCGCATCCTCCAGCGTGAAATGGGCCGGGGCGCGCACATCGGCCAGCGCCGGCAGCCCGGCCGGATCAGTGCGCTGCCCGATATGCCGCCAGATCGGCGCAGCGCCTTCTGGCCATTCCAGCACCAAGCTCCAGGCGTCACCGTGCAGGCAAGCCAGCCGCGCTGCGATCACGCGCCGCCCCGGAACAGCGCGAAGCCCAGCCAGACCGCACGCCCGCCGAGCAGGCGGTTTGCCACCAGCGCGGCCAGCACCGACGTGGCCAGCGTGACCAGCATCATATCGATATAATGCAGCTGGGCCAGGCCGCTGGGCTGCAACCAGAAGCTGTACAGGCCATACAGCGCGATGCCCCACAGCACGCCGGCAATCGCCGCCCGCGCCTGCACGCCGCTGAACAACAGGCCGACAATGAAGGCCGAAAGCACCGGCATCGACGACAAGCCATTCAATTGTTGCAGCAAATTGATGATGCTATCGGCATTTTGATACACCGGCACCATCAGCAGTGCAAAGATCGTCGCCGCCACCGACAGGCCGGCGCCCAGTTTCCAGTGATTGGCCACCGGGCCGATGAAACGCTCGTGAAAATCCACCGACCACAGCGCGATGGTGGAATTCAGCACGGCGCTGAAGGTGGTGATGACCGCAGCCGCCACCATCGCCGCAAACGCGCCAGACAACCACGTCGGCAACACCTCGCCAACCAGCCGGCCATAGGAGGCATCGCCGATATCGCCGAACAATTTATACGCCACCACGCCCGGCACCACCACGATGGGCGGCACGATCAGGATGCGGATGGCCGCAGCCGCAAACACGCCGCGCCTGGCCTCCGCAACCGAAGTGGCGGCCATCGCCTTCTGGGTGATGTTCTGATTGGTCGACCAATAGAAAATCTGGATGAACGCCATGCCGGTGAACAGCGTGTGGAACGGAATCGGGCTGTCGGCGTTGCCGATCATGCTCAACCGTTCGGCTGGCACGCCCGAGACAATGTCAAAGTCCACTGCCGCCAGCGCCAGCACAACGATCAGCAGCGCCAGGCCGAGAATGCCGACGCCGGAAAATGTGTCCATCACCGCCACGGCGCGCAGGCCGCCAAAAATCGCATAGGCGGCGCTGATGACCGCCAGCGCGATGGCCCAGCCGATCAGCGGGATGCCGGTGCCAAACAGCGATTGCAGGAACAGCCCGCCCGAATAGAGCGCCGCCGGCAGATAGATGAGCAGATTGCCGAACAGGAAAATGCCCGAAATCAAGGTGCGAATGGAGCGGCCTTCGTAGCGGCGCTCCAGCAATTCCGTAACGGTGGTGCAATTGTAGCGATAATAAAGCGGCACAAACACGAAGGCGAGCACCATCAGGCCGACAAAGCCGGCAATTTCCCACCATGCCAGCAGCAGCATCTGATTGCCGTTCATGCCAACCAGCTGATCGGTGGACAAGTTGGTCAGCGTGATCGATCCGGCCACAAACGGCCATGTGAGCGATTTGCCGGCCAGATAGACTTCCTGCCGGGAGCCATCAGCGCTGGCACGCTTGCCGCGGCGCACCCACCACCACGTGAGCAGCGCGGTCAGCGCAGTAATCCCCAAAAACACGCCGATTTGCAGCGAACTGCCGACACCGGCCAGATCTGTTGGCATCATTCCCCCCTTTTGCCGGCCATCTAGACCGGAAATGCCGGGCTTGTCATTCCCGGCACCGATGGCCAGTGTCTGGCCATGTCCGATATGCATCTTGGCGTTTGCTATTATCCCGAACATTGGCCGGAAAGCCTATGGGCCGATGATGCGCAGCGCATGGTCGCCGCCGGCCTGACCCGGGTGCGCATCGGCGAATTTGCCTGGAGCCGCATCGAACCAGAGGACGCCCAATTTGACTGGGGCTGGCTGGACCGCGCCATTGCCGTGCTGCACAGCGCCGGCCTTCGGATCATACTGGGCACGCCCACCGCCACGCCGCCCAAATGGCTGGTGGATCAGATGCCGGACATGCTGGCCGTGGGGCAGGACGGTCGGGTGCGCGGCTATGGTTCGCGCCGGCATTATTGCTTCAGCCATGCCGGCTATCACGCGCAGGCTGTGCGCATCACCCGCGCCCTGGCGGAGCGTTACGGGCACCATTTGGGCGTGGTGGCCTGGCAAACCGACAATGAATATGGCTGCCACGACACGGTGGAAAGCTATTCCCCGGCCGCCCGCAGCGCATTTCAGCGGTGGTGCAGCCAGCGCTACGCCAGCATCGCGGCGCTGAATAGCGCGTGGGGCAATGTGTTCTGGAGCATGGAGTATCGCAGCTTTGCCGAGATCGAGCTGCCCAATCTGACCGTGACCGAGGCCAATCCGGCGCACTGGCTGGCGTTCCGGCGCTTTTCGTCCGATCAGGTGATCGCGTTCAACCGCGCGCAAGTGGACGTGCTGCGCGCGCACTCGCCGGGGCGGGATATCACCCACAACGCCATGGGCTTTTTCACCGCCTATGATCATCATGCGCTGGGCGCCGATCTCGATGTGCTGGGCTGGGACAGTTATCCGTTGGGCTTTCTGGAGACGTTCCGCTTCAGCGAAGCCGACAAGCAGCGCTTTGCGCATCAGGGCCATCCTGATATCGCCGCCTTTCACCATGATCTCTATCGCGGCTGCACGCGCGGCGGGCGCTGGTCGGTGCTGGAACAACAGCCCGGCCCGGTGAACTGGGCACGCCACAATCCAGCGCCGCTGCCCGGCATGGTGCGGCTGTGGACCCTCGAAGCCTTTGCGCACGGCGCCGAGATGGTCAGCTATTTTCGCTGGCGGCAATTTCCCAAAGCCCAGGAACAGATGCACGCCGGGCTGCTACGCCCCGACAACCAGCCAGCGCCGGCATTGGCCGAAGTCACGGCGGTTGCGCTCGAACTGGCGGCCTTGGCCAGCAGCGGCGACACACCAAAACAGGCGGCCATCATCTTTGCCTATGAAGCCGATTGGATGACCGATATTCAGCCGCATGGGCCGGGTTCCGGTGCCAGCCGATCGGCGCTGTGGGCGGCGTTTGCCTGCTATTCGGCGCTGCGGCGGCTGGGCCTGAATGTCGATATCGTGCCGCCGGGGCATGATCTGGCCGGCTATGCGCTGGTGGTGGTGCCGTGCCTGCCGATCGTGTCCGATGCGCTGGCGGCAGAGCTGGCGGCCTGCCCCGGCCAGATCGTCATCGGGCCGCGCACCGGCAGCCGCGATACGGATTTTGGTATTCCCACGGGACTGCCGCCCGGGCCGCTGCGTGATCTGCTCGGCCTGACCGTCATCTTGAGTGAAAGCTGGCCGGACCGGCTGAGCATCGAAGGCGTGGCGGAAGGCATGCCGTGGCAGGCCGGCGGATGGTATGATCATGTCGAGGGCGTCGCCGTGCCCGATCTGGTGGCCACGGACGGCCGCGTCGCCAGCTGGCAGCATGGCCGCGTCACCTATTGCGCCGCCTGGCCAGCGGGCAGCTATATCGAAACCATCATCGCCCGCGCCGCCAGCGCTGCCGGCCTGCCCAGCCAGCCCCTGCCCTACAGCGTCCGCCAGCGCCGGCTCGGCAATCTGCTGCTGCACTTCGATTACGACACCGCCAGCGTGACGATCAGCCCTCAATAACACTGGCGGCGCTGCGCCGATCAATAACATTTGAAGCCGGCCTCACCGCTTCGGTGCTGGCAATCTTTGCCTGGCTGGGAACGCTGGTGCCGCCCTTTGCGTTGTAGATGTTGTGACCGGCCTGATTTGAAAACGCTTTGGCAAATTGCTTGGGCGATATCCGAATCCGGCGCCATGGAAAGGCATTTTATGCACGTGTACTTGTCTCTCGCAGCCCTGCTTCTGGCGGCGCCCGTCGCCGCCCAGACATCACCACCAGTTGATCACAGCAAGATGCGAGGCATGGACCAATCCCAGATGGGCGGAATGGGCGAAATGATGAAGAATACGCCGGCCAACCCTTACGCCGAGGCGGGAATGGCCATGCATCACAAGATGATGGTCGTCGGAAGCGATGCTTCCGAGACTTGGGCCCGTCAGATGATTGAACACCACCGCGGTGCAATTGCCATGTCCAGGATCGCCGTCGCGCAAGCCGCCGACAAGGAACTCCGCACGATGGCGCAAAAGATTGTCATCATGCAGGAAAAGGAGGTCGCAAGTCTCCAGTCGTGGCTGAAGCGGCACGGCGAAACGGCACAATAATGGTCATGGCACATACGCTCGCTACAGTGAAATGACGGAACATACGTGTTGCGGCGGCAATAATGCAGTCAGCGTGGACGCGCCCGTAATTGACCCGGTTTGCGGCATGCCCGTGGATTCCAATACGTCACCACATCGCACCGAGCGTGGGGGTCACACTTACTATTTCTGTTCCGCTGGTTGCCGGACGAAATTCATTGCGGACCCGGCAAAATATGTTGCGCACGGCGAATTGCAATCGCCTGAGCCGGCGCCGGCGCCGGAAGGCACAATCTACACGTGCCCGATGCACCCGGAAATCCGACAGGCCGGTCCCGGTCCCTGTCCGATTTGCGGTATGGCCCTGGAACCGGCGGTGATCACCGCCCAAACCCCGTCAAACCCCGAGTTGGCCGATTTCACCCGCCGCTTCTGGATCGGTCTTGCGCTCACCATACCGGTGTTCATCCTCGAGATGGGCAGCCATTTGATCGGGCTCGATCATCTCGTGGCGCCGCAGATTTCGAATTGGGTCCAACTGTTGCTGGCGACGCCGGTAGTGCTGTGGGCTGGCTGGCCGTTCTTTGAGCGCGGGTGGCAATCGCTGGTCAACAAAAGCCTCAACATGTTCACTCTGGTTGCAATGGGCACCGGTGTTTCCTGGGCTTACAGCGTCGTGGCCACTGTTGCACCCGGCGTGTTCCCGGCTGCGTTCCGCCGGATGGACGGCGCAGTTGCGGTGTATTTCGAAGCCGCTGCGGTGATTGTTGTTCTCGTTCTGCTCGGTCAATTGCTTGAACTTCGTGCCCGCGAGGCAACTGGCGGTGCAATTCGCGCCCTCCTCGATCTTGCGCCCAAGACGGCACGGCGGCTGATGCCCGACGGCTCCGATGAAGAAGTTTCGCTTGGGCTGGTCATCGCCGGCGATGCTTTGCGCGTTCGCCCCGGTGAGGCTGTGCCGGTCGATGGGACCGTCACAGAAGGTCATTCCACGATCGATGAATCGATGGTGACAGGCGAATCGATGCCCGTGACGAAAGCGGTCGGCGACACGGTCATTGCCGGCACCATCAACCAGACCGGCGCCATTGCCATGCGTGCCGACAAGGTTGGTAGCGCGACAATGCTGGCGCGGATCGTGCAGATGGTTGCAGACGCCCAGCGCAGCCGGGCACCGATCCAAAGGCTTGCTGATCAGGTGGCAGGATGGTTCGTGCCGGCGGTCATTGCCGTTGCCATACTGACCTTCATCGTCTGGGCGACCTTTGGCCCCGAACCGCGCTTGACCTTCGGTTTCGTGGCCGCCGTGACGGTCTTGATCATTGCGTGCCCCTGCGCGCTCGGTCTTGCCACACCCATGTCGGTCATGGTCGGTGTTGGTCGCGGCGCTGCGGCCGGCGTCCTGATCAAGAGCGCCCAAGCGCTTGAACAGATGGAAAAGGTCGACACACTGCTGGTCGACAAGACTGGCACATTGACCGAAGGCAAGCCCAAGGTGGTTGCGATCGAACCCTTCAGCGGAACGACCGAGGCCGAACTGCTCCGGTTCGCTGCCGCCGTCGAGCGCCCCAGCCAGCATCCACTCGCCGCAGCCATTGTCGCTGAAGCCGCCAGCCGTGCAATGCCGGTGGAGGCTGCCGGAGACTTTGATGCCCCGACCGGCAAGGGTGTCATCGGCACCGTCGACGGTCGCAGGGTTGCCATAGGCAATCCCGCCTATTTGTCGGAGCTTGGCGTCGATACGTCTGCACTTGCCGATGCGGCCAACCGTCATCGCCGTGAAGGCGCGACAGCGATCCTGGTTGCGGTTGATGGCAAGCCCGCGGGCGTCATTGCCATTGCCGATCCGGTGAAGGCAACGACACCCGGAGCACTCGCGGCACTCAAGTCCGAAGGCATTCGCGTGATCATGCTCACCGGTGACAACCGCATCACAGCCGAAGCCGTTGCTAGGCGTCTGGGGCTTGACGAGGTCGAAGCCGATGTCCTTCCCGATGCCAAAAGCGCAGTGGTTGCTCGCTTGAAGGCCCAAGGTCGCATCGTTGCCATGGCTGGTGACGGCGTCAACGATGCGCCGGCGCTTGCCGCCGCTGATGTCGGCATTGCAATGGGCACAGGGACAGATGTGGCCATTGATAGTGCCGGCGTGACCCTGGTCAAAGGCGATCTCAATGGCATCGTTCGCGCCCGCCGCCTCAGCCACGCGGCCATGCGCAATATCCGCCAGAATTTGTTTCTCGCCTTCGTTTACAACGCCATTGGCGTGCCGATTGCCGCCGGCGTCCTCTATCCGTTTTTTGGCGTGCTGTTGTCACCAGCCTTCGCCGCGGCGGCCATGGCGCTGTCCTCGATATCGGTTGTCGGCAATGCTCTGCGTCTAAGGAATGCCGAGCTTTGACAGCGCTTTCCTGAACATCCTCGCCCGCTGCCGCGAGTCACCCCGGCCGCCCACCATCACAGCACCCGAGCATTTGGCGCGGGTAACGTCGCAGATATTCCGCGATTTTCGGGATCAACGCGCGGCGTCAGAATACGCTGCGAATAAATCCATGAAGGCAGGTTTTCGCAAATCGATCGCAAGCTCAATCAGCTTCCCGGCAGAATTGTCGTAGCCGACAGCGAGACGTTGATCAAAGCGTATGCAGAAAGCCGCCGCCGGAATCCGCAGGTTGGGGGCCGGCCGGATTTCGGCGGCTATCAAAAGTGGTGCCCCGGACGTGACAAAACTGGGCACAATAATCATTGGGAAATATCAGTTCCCCTCGCCTTTCATCGGCGATGGTCGGCGATGCCTGGTATCAGTCAATCTTGACGAGCAACTTGGGCATAAAATTGTTGCCGTTGGGATCGATAGATGGTGCCGAATTTTTGCCACGTTGATTGCAAACCCGTAAAATAGGCGGGGCAGATCGCACTATATCGTACGAATCTTCGATCAACGCGACATCCACAAAGGCCTTGCTGCTATTGGGATTTCGTGTTCGGATATTATTATACGTGGTTGCTTGGGGCCAGGGCAGAGGGAGGCGCGATTGATAGGCGAAGCATTACGCCTGATTGTTCGCGAACTCGACTCTGCACTGCAACGGCAAGCCCCCGGAGGTGGCAGCCTCGCCGCACTGACGAACCTTGTCGATGCCAATGGCGCGGCGGTGCCGGAGGCTGCTGAAAAGATCGCGGTGTTTATCGTGAATATCTTGCAGGAGGACATCCCGACGCTGCCAGCCGCTGGTCGGCGAGGCGATGGGCAGACTTTCAAGCAGCAACAACCGCCGGTGCATCTCAGCCTGCAGGTCATGTTTGCCGCCAATTTCAGCGGATCGAGATATGATGAAGCACTGAAGCGCATTTCCGGTACCATTGAATTCTTTCAGGGCCGCCCATCGTTCAACCATCGCGACACGCCGGAGCTTCCGGTCGGACTCGATAAACTGACGATGGCGATCGAAAACCTCGGTGTGGCCGATCTGAGCCATGTCTGGTCGATCCACGGCGGCCGCTATCTGCCTTCGGTGCTCTATCGCATACGTGTGCTCGGCATCGATTGTGGCCGCATCGATGCGCAGCCACGTGCCGTAGAGTGAACGGTTATCGACACGGCGGGTCAGCGACATGACCAAAGGCCTCGCCTTGCTCGCCGAACTGGTCGTTGTGCATGGTTATTTCGCCGATCCGGCGACGCCTGATTGGCACTTTGCGCCCGATGCGGCATCGGCACGGTTACTGTTTCGAGCAGGCATCGTGGTGCACGCCAATAGGAATCATGTGCGTCTGTTCGCTGAAACCGCTGCCGATGGCAGTTTTCGCCTTGTTCGCCTCGACCGAACGATTTCCGTGCGCCTCAACTTCGGAGCCCCGGGCGTCGGGGAGGTGTCGGCTCCGCTTGAACCGCTGCCGCCGTTACCGGCTGACCATCACGGCAGCCCATTATCGCTGGCTTTTGACAGCCGGATGGCGACGCCGGTTCAAGACGTCTCGGCGATAGGTGATGGGACCAGCGAGGTCTGGCACGAAATGACCGCGATCGCCTTTGCGCCAGCGTCCGATGGGGCACGGCCGCGCAGCCTCGCCGATGGCTTCAGCGTAACACTCGACCTCGACGGCACCCTGCCCGCGCCCCGCTTCCGAGTCGTGCTCGCCGCACGCGCCGTGCCCTGGCGCTACGTCCTCATTGGTGACTGGCCGGGCCATTCGCCGCAGGTCAACGACCCCAACCCCAACGACGCCGAGCGGATCAGCTTTGCCAAACTGGCGGTGCCCTACGTTCTCGCCAACGGCGCCAGCGCCATCGCGTGGCAATCGCAATCCGCAATTGCCCTCAGCGACCACAACCGCCAGCGTTTCGATTTGTGCGATGGTGATAATGGCAATGCCGTGTTGATCAGGGGCCTGCCGCGCGCCAGTCCGGCAAACCTCGTCTTGGCGCAATCCGGCGCGCCTTCGTCCCTTGTCTGCGAGATTTTTGTCCACCATTGAGCAAGCCATTGCAGTCGCTTTGCTCGCCATTGCACTCGCTGTGCTCGTTCGCGATGGTGCCACGCTCCCACCGCTTCGCGCGCGAATTATGACGATGCGAGTTACTGACAGGCGGTGCCCCGGTACACCGGTCTTGGAAATCACCGCCGGCGATTCAAAGGAATCTTTCAACCATCAGCGACGGCTGGCGAACAGGTCATTGGTGCCCCGGACGTGACAAAACTGGGCACTGGAATCACTGGCAAATTTGCTTGCCGATCCGGAGCGCTCTCCGAATGCTCCCGAAGAGCAACCTGGGCTAGATCAAGCTGTGCGACCGTCCGTCCAAAGTTGGTGGCCTCCGGAAAGTTTGTCGCCATAGCTGTGCCGCGCATCGACGCCGGCAGAGACCAACGCGTCGCCCCGCATAAATGATGCCCGCCGGCGCATATCGACGAAGCCGCATTGCACCTTAATGTCAGCCGCTTCGTCGTGGCCTTGCCGGGTCCTTGCACCCGTCATTCGCTGATGGGGTTGTTCGGGCCCATGGCCGACAACGGGACATTACGGTCATTTCAGGCGTGACCGCTGAAACTCGGCTTGTGGCATTGACTGCCGTGAAGGGCGACAAGACGCTGTCTCAGCAGTTTGACTCTCACCCGAACCAGATCATTCTTTTTCCGGTGTGCTCATTACCGCACTGCGCCTTGAGCCATCTC
>NZ_JBBATR010000010.1:54226-57730 GCF_040398645.1 Sandarakinorhabdus sp. | reverse complement strand
ATGCAAGCATCAGTCATGCCAGGCATCGACGGCGCGGCGCGTGAACCGGCTGCCTACGGTCTTGCGGCGGCTGCGCCCGATCTGGCAGCGCGCGAGCAGTGGGGCCGCGTGCGTATCGCCCTGCGGCAGGATGCAGGCGATCACAGCTTCGATGCCTGGTTGGGGCCGCTCACCTTGCAGGCGGCGGATGGCGATACGGTGCGGTTGGCCGCGCCGACCGCCTTTGCAGCCGATTGGGTGACCAGCCATTATGCCGATTTGCTGCGTCGGCATTGGGCCGCGGTGCTGCCGGCCGTGCGCCGCGTGCTGGTCGAAACCAGCTGCGCTGCGGCCATTGCTGCTGCCAGGCCGGCCCAGGCCGCGCTGGCATCGCAGCAAGCCGGCCCGCGCCAGTCGCTGCCCGTGGATGCCCGCTATAATTTTGACAGTTTCGTGGTCGGCAAATCCAACGAGCTGGCCTACAATGCCGCTCATGCGATGGCCGAGCCTGGCGCGCCGGGCTTCAATCCGCTGTTTTTGCACGGCACCACCGGGCTGGGCAAAACCCACTTGATGCACGCCATCGGCAACGCCTATCTGGCCCGCCAGCCGGACGCCCGGGTGGCCTATCTGTCGGCTGAAAAATTCATGGTCGAATTTCTGGCCGCGATGCGCGCCAAGGACACGATCAGCTTCAAGCAGCGGCTGCGGTCGGTTGATCTGCTGATGATCGACGATGTTCAGTTCATCGCCGGCAAGGAATCCACGCAGGAAGAATTTTTCCACACCATGAACGAGATCATCGGCGCTGGAAAACGCCTGGTGATCACTGCCGATCGCTCACCGCAAAACCTCGAAGGCATTCAGGATCGCATCCTGTCGCGCATGGCATGGGGGCTGGTGGCCGATATCAATCCGGCCGATTACGAACTGCGGCTCAATATCCTGCACGCCAAGGTCAGCAGCCTGGCCAACCGCGCGCAGGTGCCAGACGATGTCATCGAATTTCTGGCCCGCAAGATCACCGCCAATGTGCGCGAACTGGAAGGTGCGCTCAACCGTGTCACGGCGTTTGCGCTGCTGGTTGGCAAGCCGATCACACTTGAATTCACCCGCGAAACCCTGGCCGATCTGCTGCGCGCCCATGAAAAAAAGCTGACCATCGATGATATCCAGCGCAAGGTTGCCGACTATTACGGCCTGAAAATGGCGGAGCTGCTGTCCGAACGCCGCTCACGCGATGTCGCGCGGCCGCGCCAGATCGCCATGTATCTGGCCAAGAAGCTGACACCGCGCTCCCTGCCCGAAATCGGCCGGCGCTTTGGCAATCGCGATCACACCACGGTGATGCACGCCGTGAAAAAAATCACCGAATTGCGCGGGCTGGACCGGGAGATCGACAGCGATGTCGCCATCTTGGCTCGGCTGCTGGACGGCTGAACCCGGGGCGCATAGCGTAGAAAGAACGTTAAAGCCTCCGGCGGGCAGGGGTGACCCCTGCACCCGTTTGTTGGTTCGGCCCGATATTTCAGAGGTTTGGACCGAACCAAAACGGACGTGGTGCAGGGCTCAGCCCTGCCCGCCGGAGGCCGTTTTTTCTACTTGAACCTCGCTCAACACGGTTTTGCGTGATCCCACCGCCAAGGCTGGCCAGCGCCGCGCCAAGCGCCTAACCCCGGCGATGTGCAACGCTTGCTTCGCTCCGGGCCGTTCTGGTTTATCCTCTCCTGCGCGGCGTTTGCGTCGCTGTGGGTGATGATCCGCTATGCTGCGCGCGGCATGCACAGTGTTGAAATCGTGTTTTTCCGCAACGCGTTCGGTTTGCTGTTCCTGATGCCGATGTTGCTGGCTGCGCCGGGCCTGATCCGGCTTGACCGCATGCGCATCCATCTCGGCCGCGCGACCTCGGGATTTATCGCCACCATGGGCACATTTTATGCGGTCGCCAATGCGCCGCTGGCTGATGTGATTGCCATCAATTACACGGCGCCGCTGTTTGGCACCATCGGCGCGGTGCTGATGCTCGGCGAACGGGTGCGCGCCCGGCGGGTGGCGGCGCTGGCGGTGGGCTTTGTCGGCATGCTGCTGGTGCTGCGGCCGGGCGCGGTGCCGTTCAGCCCCGGCATCATCGCGGCGATCGTGGCGGCGGTGGCCACCGGCTATTCGATTGTCGCCATGCGCAGCCTGACCGCCACCGATGACAGCCGCGCCGTGGCAGCCTGGACCTTCATCCTGACGACCCCGCCCAGCCTCGCTGCGGCGCTGTGGGTGTGGACACCGCCGCCGCCCGGCATCTGGCCGCTGCTGGCCGGCATTGGCGCCGCGGCGGCCATCGGGCAGCTCAGCTTGACAAGGGCCTTTGCGCTGTCCGAAGCGTCGGCGGTGCTGCCGTTGGATTTCGTGCGGTTCGGGTTGATCACGGCGGCGGGGATCCTGCTGTTTGGCGAAACCTATGATCTGTTCACGCTGGCGGGCGGCGGCTTGATTTTGGGCTCGACCATCTATCTGGCGGTGCGCGAGGCGCAGCTGCGCCGGCAGCAACTGGGTTCGGAAACAAGTTCGGGCTGACGCTTTGAAAAGGTTGCACCGGCGCGTCCGGCTGCTCATAACAGTCCGGCAAAAATAACATGGGGAGAGCGTGATGCAGTTGGATGGATTGTCGGCAGTGGTGACAGGCGGCGCTTCGGGGCTGGGCGCAGCGACGGCGCGGCTTCTGGCCAGCCACGGCGTCAAGGTGGCGATATTCGACATGAACGCCGAAAAGGGCGAAGCCATCGCCGCGGAAGTCGGCGGCGTGTTCTGCAACGTCAACGTCACCGACGATGCATCGGTTGATGCCGGCTTTGTCAAAGCGCGCGCTGCGGTGGGCCAAGAGCGGATCCTGATCTGCTGCGCCGGCACCGGCAATGCCATCAAGACCGCCAGCCGCTCCAAGGAAGATGGCAGCATCAAGCATTTCCCGATCGATGCCTTTGATCGCATCATCCAGATCAATCTGGTCGGCACCTTCCGCTGCATCGCCAAATCGGCTGCCGGCATGATGAGCCTGCCGCCGATGGAAAATGGTGAGCGCGGCGCCATCGTCAACACCGCCAGCGTTGCCGCCGAAGACGGCCAGATCGGCCAGGCTGCCTATTCGGCGTCCAAGGGCGGCGTTGTCGGCATGACCCTGCCGATTGCCCGCGATCTTTCCAGCGAAGGCATCCGGGTCAACACCATCCTGCCCGGCATTTTCAACACGCCGTTGCTGCAGGGTGCGCCGGACAATGTGAAGGCCGCGTTGGCAGCGACTGTGCTCTTTCCCAAGCGTCTGGGCGGTCCGGAGGAATATGCGTCGCTGGCGGTGGAAATGTGCCGGAACTCCTATTTCAACGGCGAGGATGTGCGGTTGGATGGCGGGATCAGGATGGCACCGCGGTAATCGCAGCTGGGCGCGCAAATAGCGCAGCTATTTGCCGACTCCGGCAAGATCGGACGGCGAGCGAAAAGGGCGGGGCATTCCCCGCCCTTTTTGACTCGTCCGAC
>NZ_JBBATR010000010.1:52169-54126 GCF_040398645.1 Sandarakinorhabdus sp. | reverse complement strand
CCAAAGCGGACTCGGCGGCTCCGCCGCCGGCCGCCCGCCCATTCATCAAACCGCAACCAACCCTGCACCATAGTCTGCGCATGAAACGCATCCTCCTCCTCGCCCTCCTCGTCGCCGCGCCAGCCATGGCGCAAACCCCGCCGGCCACCATCGGCCAGCCGTTCATCCCGGCGCCGTGGTGGATGAAGGACCCGGTGATCGCCTCGATGGGCCATGTCCGCAGCGAAGTGCCGGCCAACCGCGCGCGTTTTGCAGCGCGGTTTTCCGTGGTCGAAAAGACGGCGGCGGCGGGCGCCAGCGCGGCTGCGGCCAAGGCGCGCGCGCTCGATGCGGCGTTGGCTGCGCTTGGCGCGACCCGGGTGCGGCTGACCACCAGCCTGTCCACGCGCCCGCTCTATGATCAATATCGCCAGAAGGACGGCTCGCTGGTGGACAACGAGCGCGCCGACCGCATTGAGGCCTATGAGGTGACAGCCGTTCTGGCCATCGACGTGCGCGACATGGCCCTGCTGGAGCGGGCCTATCGCCTGACCGCAGCATCACAGCCATCGGCCATCGACCGCGTCTATTTTGAATTGCAGCCTGACAACGAGATGAAAACCGCCCTGTTCGAAGCGGCAGTGAAGGATGCCGCCCGCCGCGCCCGTCTGGCCAGCGCCGCTGCCGGCGCGCGGCTCGGCCCGGTGAAGGTGATCGATCCAACGGGCGGTGTGTGTCAGACGCAGGTGCTGGCGGGCTGGCCGAGCTACGGCGCGGCCGGCCCGCCAACCGACGTGGATGCACGGCAAATCATGGTCACTGGCAAGATGCTGTCCTCGCCAGCGCCGCCAGCGCCCGCATCGGCCGAAGCGACATTGGAAGACCGCGCCAATGGCTTGCAGGTTACGCTGCAGCCGCCGCTGGAGGAACTGAACGCCCAGGCCTGCGTGATCTACGGCCTGCTTGGCCCCGGTTGACGCTGCGCAGGAAGCGTAATAGTTTTGTGTTTCAAACGGGAGGAGCGGAAAAATGGGCCACAAGTTCGAATTGTACAAGGACAAGGCCGGTGAATACCGTGTCCGCTTCATGTACAACAGCGAAGTGATGTTTTCGACGCAGGGCTATTCGTCCAAGGCATCGGCCGTCAACGCCATCGAATCCATCAAGAAGAACGGCCCCGATGCACCAACCGTCGAGTCCGAGGACTGAACCAAAGCATTTTTACGCTAAATTTTTACATGTCCAGGCGGCGTCTGCTGCCGTTCGGACGTCAAGCTGCCATCAACGCGTCGATGGCCTTTGCCAGTTTGACATCGCGCGCCGAAAGCCCGCCCGCGTCATGGGTGGTCAGCGCAATGTCCACCCGGTTGTAGACGTTGAACCATTCGGGATGATGATCCTGCGCTTCGGCCAGCAGCGCCACCCGGTTCATGAAGCCCCAGGCCGCGCTGAAATCCTTGAATTTGAAGCTGCGCCGCAGATGTTCACCGTCCAGTGTCCATGCCGGCACATCATTGGCAAGCGCAGCGCGCGCGGCAGCATCGAGTTTTGCGATCATCGCCATGGTCCCTTGTTGAAAGCAGCCGCATGCAACTGCCCCCGACCCTTGCCGACATCGACGCACTGGCACAAGCCGCCGTGGCGCGCCTGCCGGCGCTGTTTCGCCAGCATCTTGCCAGCATCGTCCTGCGCATCGAGGATTTTCCCGACGACAGCGTCATGACCGAGATGGGCCTTGAATCGCCGTGGGATCTGCTCGGGCTATACTGGGGCCGGCATGTCGGCATGAAAGGCGATGAGCCGTCGGGCGCGCTGCCCGACATGATTTTCCTGTACCGGCGCCCGCTGCTCGATCTGTGGTGCGAAGGCGATGACACGCTGGAGGCGCTGGTCACCCATGTGCTGGTGCACGAGGTTGGGCATCATTTCGGGCTGTCGGATGCGGCGATGGAGGCGATTGAGGCGGCGGCGGGGTGAG
>NZ_JBBATR010000010.1:50139-52069 GCF_040398645.1 Sandarakinorhabdus sp. | reverse complement strand
CGATCGGCTTCACGCGGGATCAGATAGCGCAAGCCAGCCGTCTGGACGCCGCCCAGGCCGGAATTGGTGATCTGCGCCGGGAAGTTCTGATCGAACAGATTCTTCACGAACAGTGTCACCCGGAAGCGATCATCCTTTTCGACGATGCCGAACTGCAGATCAACCAGGCTGTAGGCCTGGATGACGCCAGCCGCCCGCAGGGCTGGGTTGGCGTCGAACAGGCTGAGTTGGCTGGACTGGTGCGACACGTTGCCGGCGATGGCCACGTCGATCGCGCCGCCGGTGCGATAGCGATAATCCAGGCCGATGGTGCCCTTCCAGCGCGGTGCGAAGCCGAGCGGGGTGCCCGCCGGGATCACGGCAGCGCCCGGCGGTGCCTTGAAGGCGTCAACCTGCGCATCGGTGAAGGACACGCCGCCAGCGACGTTCAGATCGCTGATCGGGCGGAACAGGAAATCGACTTCGACGCCGCGGGTGGACACATCACCAGCGTTGGTGAAGCGCGTCACCGGCACACCGGACACCAGATCGGGGTTGTTGGCCTGGAAATTGCGATACTGGGCATAGAATGCCGCCAGATTCAGCGTCAGCTTGCCGTCGAACAACGTGTTCTTCAGGCCGACTTCGAACGAGTCGGCGATTTCCGGCTCGATGACGTTGGTGCCATTGGCATTCAGATTGAAGAACGTGTTGTAGGCCGGGCCCTTGTAGCCGCGGCTGTACGAAGCGTAGCTGGTGATATCATCGCTGAAATCATATTGCAGGCCAAGCTTGCCCGACAGGTTGGTCGCATCGGTGCTGGTGCGGAACGGCACGCCATTGGTGGCGGCGGGATCACCATTGTTGGCACCATTGCTGGAGGTGGCGAACACGCCGGCATCGAAATTGCGCTGAATGCCCGGCAGGCCGGCGATGTTCGGCGTGGCCACGCGGCTGTGGAAGATCGACAGATCATCCTTGGTGAAGCGCAAGCCGACGATGGCGCGCAGGCTGTCGGTGAAGGCATAAGTGCCCTGGCCGAACACGGCATAGTTGTCGAACGTCGAACCAAAGGTGGCGGTGCCGCTGACATTTTCAGCCACAGCGCCCGGCGAACCGCAGGTCAGCAGGACCAGCGGGCTGGGCGCAGCGCCGCAGCGGGTGACGTTGCGCGTGAAGGTGCGATCGGTATCGGCGCGGCTGTAGAAGGCGCCGAGCACGTAGGTGAACGGCTTGTCGGCCGGCGAGATCAGGCGGAATTCCTGGCTGAAGGTGGTGCCGGTTTGCGGACCAAGATCATGCAGCTGGGCCTGGCCAGCGACGCCGCTGTTGATCCAGTCACCATCGCGGATTTCATTGTTGTCATAGCTGCGCCACGCGGTGATCGAGGTGAAGGTGTGATCGCCGATTTCGGCATCGATCTGCGCCGAAATGCCATAGCTTTCTTCTTCGGTGCGGGTCACGAGGTTCTGGCGGATGACGCGGGTGGCGTCGTCCTGGAAATTGATCCCGGCCAGCGCCAGCGCAGCCGCGCCCGCCGGCACGGTGCCGATCACTTCGGCGCAGCAATCATCGTTGGCCCGGCGCCAATCGCCGATCACGGTCAGCTTGACGGTTTCGGACACATCGGCTTCGATCAAGCCGCGGATGCCGAAACGTTCGTAACCATTGACGCGGCGGTTAACATTGGCGGCATCGTTGAAGATATTGCCGTCATAGGTGCCATAAAACGCCGTCCAGCGGCTGCGCACACCATCGGCAATCGGCAGATCGATGCTGCCGCGCACGCGATATTCATTGCCATTGCCAAAGAACCAGCCACCTTCGGCATAGCCGGCAATCTTGTCGCCGGGACGCTTGGTGACGATGTTTACGACCCCAGCGGACGCGTTCTTGCCGAACAGCGTGCCCTGCGGGCCGCGCAGCACTTCGATACGCTCGATATCGACCA
>NZ_JBBATR010000010.1:38351-50039 GCF_040398645.1 Sandarakinorhabdus sp. | reverse complement strand
CTTTTCGCTGCGCTTCTGGGCGGTGACCACGATTTCGGCAGGCTCGGTGCCGGCGACTTCCTGGGCCAGGGCTGGCGCAGCGCAAACCGCGATCAAGGCGGCAGAGCTCATCAAAAAGCTACGGATCATGTCACTCCCCTTCATATCGGCCGGCCTATCCGGCAGGCACGGCTCATTGTTGGCCGCGCGTATGCTGGCGGCAAAACTATGTTTCGTAGCCTGCGTCAATCCGGCCGTGTCCACTTGTGGGCACGCTGTGGCAGCGCGGCCACAGTATGATGCGCGTTTACAGGCCCAATTCCGCCATTGTCACCACGCGCTGTTCACGTGCCGATATCTCCGCTGCCAGGCCCATCGCCACCGCGCGCAGGCCATCATCGGCGGTCACGATCACCGGCCCTTGCCCGCGCACGGCGGCTGCAAAATGCCGGTGCTGGAAGAAGGTCGATCCGTGATGCTGCCCGGCGGCCAGGGCGTCGGCCGGCGTTTCGACATGCCAGCGCTGCGCCTGCTTGGGGTTCATGAAGCCGACACGCGGATTGTAGATGATATCGCCGGCCGGGATCAGCACATCCAGCCGCGCCTTGTCGCCAGTGGCCAGGATTTCCTCCTGCTGCTCGGCGCCATCGGCAAACATGCACAGATCGAGCATGGCGCGCACGCCATTGGCGAAATCCACAACCGTGTAGCTGTTGTCGATGATGTCGGGCGTCTTGCCGTCGTAGCGCTCGTCCTTGTGGTTCACGTCCATGGCGCCGGAGCAGTAGACGCGCACCGGCTCCGCGCCGACGATGTGGCGCATCAGATCAAAGAAGTGGCAGCATTTTTCGACCATGGTGCCGCCGCTGTTGACCGCAAAGCGGTTCCAGTCGCCCACCTTGACCAGGAACGGAAAGCGATGCTCGCGGATCGACAGCATCTGCAACTGCCCGATCTTGCCGGCGTGGATATGGCCGACAAATTCGCTGACCGGCGGCATGAAGCGATATTCCATCGCCGTCCAGAAGGTCTTGTCATAGCCGCGCACCGCTGCGGCAACTGCCTTGGCATCGTCCAGCGTGGTCGCCAGCGGCTTTTCGCACAGGATGTGCAGGCCGGCATCCAGCAATGGCCCCAGCACATCCCGGTGGGTGAAATTGGGGGAGGCCACCACCACCGCGTCGCACAGCCCGGATGCGGCCAGCGCGGCGGCATCGGCAAACCGCGCCACATCATGACCGATGGCGCTTGTGGCGCGATCAAGGCAGGCCGGCACCGGATCGGCAATCGCCGTGATGGTGCCGCCGCCGAGCAGCTGGATGTTGGCGACATGCTCCAGCGCCATCATGCCGGTGCCAACAATGCCCCAACGGATCGTGTCTGTGCTTCCCATTTGCCACTTCCTCGCGCTATCAGACCAAAATGTCACACATTGCCCTTAGCCCGAATCTCCGCCCCCTCGGCAAGTCCCAATATCAGGTCAGCCCGCTGGCCTGGGGCATGTGGCGCTTTGCCGGCGATGATGTGGCGGCGGCGCACGCCCGCTGCATGGCCGCTGTTGCCGCCGGCATCAATTTTTTCGACACGGCCGATATCTACGGCCCCGACAATGACGAGGCGTTTGGCGCATCGGAATTGCTGCTGGGCCGCGTGTTCCAGGCCGATCCGGCGCTGCGCGGCCAGATCGTGCTGGCTTCGAAGGGCGGCATCCGCATGGGCGTGCCCTACGACAGTTCGCCGGCCTATCTGGTCGAAGCGGTGGATGCCTCGCTCAGCCGGCTGGGCGTGGACCGCATCGATTTGTGGCAGATTCACCGCCCCGACATGCTGGCGCACTGGGCCGATGTCGCGGGCACGCTGGATGCGCTGATTGCAGCCGGCAAGCTGGGGGCGGTGGGTGTATCCAATTTCACTCCGGCGCAAACCCGCGCGCTGGCTGCGCATCTGAAGGCGCCGCTGGTTTCGACGCAGCCGGAGTTTTCGTTGCTGGCCTTGCAGCCGCTGTTTGATGGCACGCTCGATTTGGCCATGGAAATGGGCCAGGCCGTGCTGGGCTGGTCGCCGCTGGGGCAGGGCCGGCTGGGCGATGGCGATCCGCGCCCGGGCCGCAAAACCGCCGAGGATGACCGGGTGGTCCGCACCAAGGCGGCGCTGGCCGCGCACGGCGCGCAATTTGGTGTGAGCATCGCGGCCACGGCCTATGCCTGGGTGCTGGCGCATCCCGCCGGCATCACGCCGATCATCGGATCGCAGAATCCGGCGCGCATTGCCGAGGCGGCTGACGCCTTCAAAGTCACCTTCACGCGCCATCAATGGTACGCCATCCTGGTCGCCTCGCTTGGGGAAAACCTGCCATGACAGCTGCTGCCAACGGCCCGGAGATCAGCTGGTTTTCGGCGCTGTGCGACGATGATTATGAATTTCTGGGCGTGCCCGATCCGGCGCTGCGCTCAAGCTGGGAACATTGCCGCAATATCGTGCTGACCGCCGAAAAGGGCGGTTTTGACAATATCCTGCTGCCATCGGGCTATCAGCTTGGCATCGACACGCAGATGTTTGCCGCCGCCATCGCCGCCCTCACGCACCGCATCCGCCTGCTGATGGCGATCCGCGTCGGCGAAACCTGGCCGCCGCAACTGGCCCGCCAGATTGCCACGCTCGATCAGATCCTGGGCGGCCGGTTGACCGTGAACATCATCTCGTCGGACATGCCTGGCGAGACCATCGCATCGGGCCCGCGCTATGCGCGCACCGTCGAGGTGATGAAGATCTTGAAAACCCTGCTCAATGGCGAGCCGCTGGATGTGGCCGGGGAGCATTATAATCTCAAACTGCCGCCGCCAAATGTGAAAACCGTGTCGGGCAAATGCCCGCCGCTGTATTTCGGCGGCCTGTCGCCAGATGCCCGCGATGCCGCCGCGCAGGCCGCCGATGTCTATCTGATGTGGCCCGACACCATGGACAAGGTGAAAGAAGTGGTCGCCGACATGACCGCCCGCGCCGCCAGCTATGGCCGCACCCTTCGCTTTGGTTACCGCGTGCACGTGATCGTGCGCGAAACCGAAAGCCAGGCCCGCGACGCGGCGACGCATCTTTTGTCAAAGCTCGATGCCGCGACGGGCGATGCCATCCGCGCCAAATCGCTGGACAGCCTGTCGGTGGGCGTGCTGCGCCAGGCCGAGCTGCGCGACGCCGCCAGTGCCAAGGACTCTGATGGTTATGTGGAGGACAATCTGTGGACCGGCATCGGCCGCGCCCGCTCCGGCTGCGGCGCGGCGCTGGTGGGTGATCCCGATCAGATTGCCGCAAAATTGCAGGCTTATCAGGCGGCTGGCATGGAGGCGTTTATCCTGTCCGGCTATCCGCACGCCCGTGAAGCCGATCTGTTCAGCCGCCACGTGCTGCCGAAATTGCAGCATGGCCCGCTGGTGATCTGATCCAGCCTGAAGTGAACTGACCATCATGACGTGAACAATGGCACTGCTGCGGCGGTGCCATCGTTGCTGTCCGGGCCGTCTCCACCTGTGCTGCCATAGGCCCGCTTTGGCGCCTACAGTGCCGCGCCCCGTTGCCGTTAACCTCGATATGGCACCGTACTCTCGCAATCTGCATTCGCAGCGGTCGTTTTCCGGAACGCCGGATCGGAATTCGTCAGTTGTGGCGGGCCGCGCTGCCACTCGTGGTGACCACGCCGGTGTGGGTCATCGTTTCAAAGGAGAATATGCTTGTGATCAATTTTTCAACAAAGCCGCTGTTCAAGGCGATCAGCAGCCGGCGCAGCCAGCGCGGTGCGACGGCACTGGAATATGCGTTGGTGCTGGCGTTTGTCGCGGTGGGCGTGCTCGCGGCGCTGAACACCCTTTCGGGCAGCTTGAAAACGACCATCGGAGGCGTGGGAACCACCGTGGCCGCCGCGCCGGCTGCCATCAAGTAACCAAAAGGCGGACCATGGCGATGCTGCCGCTTTCGGTGGCGGCATTGCCGCTCGCTTGTGCCGTTTCGGTGTTGCCCCTGCTGTGTGCGGCGCCGGTGTTGATGGCGGCGTGCGTCTCCGACGTGCGCCGCCGCATCATTCCTGATTGGAGCGTGCTGGCGCTGGCCGCGATCGGCATTGGCGCTGCCGTGCTCGGCGGCTCGCTGGCGGCGCACCTCGCGGTTGGCGGGCTTTGCCTGCTCACCGGCGGTTTGTTGGCGATATCTGGCCTGTGGGGCTGGGGCGATGCCAAGCTGCTTGGCGCGTCTGGCCTGCTGGTTGGTCTTGATGGGCTGGTGCCGTTCGCCAATGTCATGGTGCTCACGGGCGCTGGCCTTGCCCTGCTTTTGATCAGTTTGCGCCGCCCGGTTCGTGCCGGCCGGCTGCCGCTGCCGCCGGGCGCGCCGCGCTGGCTGGTGGCCGAACACCGAAGGCTGCGCGCCGCGCCTTCAGTGCCTTATGGGCTGGCCATTGCGGCCGGCACCCTTGCCGGGATGTGACCGCGATGCCCACGATGCTCAAACGACCGCGATTCCTGTTCATGCTGATGCTGCTGGTCACCATCCTGGCTGGCGGCGTGCAATGGGCGCTGTCGGCGCCTGATGCCAAGGCCGCGCCCGCAATGGCAGCGCCGGTGCCGGCGGCTGGCACTGTGCTGGTCAGCGTTGCCGGCAGCCTGCCGCCCGGCCACATGATCCAGCCCGGCGATCTGGCGGAACTGCCATGGCGCAGCGAAACACCGCCGGCCGGCGCCATCGCGGCTGGCAGCGATGCCGCCCGCGCCCTGGTGGGCAGCGTGACCCGCCGGGCCTTTGCCAGCGGAGAGCTGTTCCTGCCCGGCGCCGTGATCCTGCCCGGCGAACATGGATTTTTGTCGGCCCTGATCGCGCCGGGCCACCGCGCCATTGCCGTGGCCGTGGAGGCATCGACCGCGGCCGGCGGCTTGATCTGGCCGGGTGACCGCGTCGACGTGATCCTCACCCAGGAATTGCGCGACGATAATGTGCCGCTGGGCCAGCGCGTCCTGTCGGAAACCATCCTGTCGGATGCCCGCATCCTGTCCACCGATCAAAAACTTGATCCAGCCGCGCAAACAGCGGCCGATCCGGCAGCGATTGCCGGCCGGCCGGGCATCCCTGCCACCATCACCCTGGAAGTCACGCCGGCCGATGCCGAGCGGGTGACGGTGGCGGGCACGCTTGGCCGCCTGCACATCACCTTGCGCGCCGTGGCCAGCGAAGCGCCGGCAGCGCCGTCTGCTGCAACCTGGGCGGGCTCTGTCTCCCCCGGCCTGGCCACAGTGCGCCGCCAGCCGGCGCAATCCTTGTCTGCCGCGCCGGTGATGCCAGCGCCGGCTGCCAGTCCCGCCGCATCCTCGGCTGCCAGCGGCGAACTCGTGCGGATTTATCGTGGTTCAAATGGGGTGGTGAA
The DNA here is from genome assembly GCF_040398645.1 of Sandarakinorhabdus sp. Lineage (GTDB taxonomy): Bacteria > Pseudomonadota > Alphaproteobacteria > Sphingomonadales > Sphingomonadaceae > Sandarakinorhabdus. The sequence goes on along the minus strand of NZ_JBBATR010000010.1, from coordinate 44,656 downwards.
ATGAGGCATTTGATCTTGGCCGCAGCGTCGGTGCTGGCGCTTGCCGTGCCAGCCGCGGCGCAGCAGCAGCACGGGCAGCAGCACGGGCAGCAGCAAGTCGCCGCCCGGCAATTGCAATTGGGCGTGGGCGAAGCGCGGCTGATCGCGCTGCCCGGCAATGTGGCCAGCGCGCTGGTGGCGCGGCCCGAAGTGGCCGATATGCAGGTGCCGGTGCGTTCGCATGTGTATGTGTTTGGCAAATCGCCGGGCCGCACCAGCATTGCTGCGCTGGCCGCCAATGGCGATGTGCTGGCCAATCTGGACATCGAAGTGCTGCCGGATCTCACGCGGTTGCGCGCCGGGCTGGCGGCTGTGCCCGGCGCGCGGGCCACTGTGCTGGGCACGGCAATCGTGTTGGATGGCACCGTGGCCAGCCCGGCAGCGGCGGCCCGCGCCCAGACGTTGGCGATGGCAGCGGCAGGCGGCAAGGCTGATCAGGTGATCAATCAACTGGCGGTGGCGCTGCCATCACAGGTGAACTTGCGGGTGCGGGTGGCCGAAGTGTCGCGCACACTGGCCCGCGAAATCGGGTTCAACTTCGATGTGTTCGGCCGGGCCGGCGGCTTTGCGTTCGGATTGGCAACTGGCCGCAACGTGGTTGCGCCCGGCGGCGACATCTTGCGCAGTCCAAACGGGCTCAATTCGATTGCCTTGACCCGCCGCACCGACAGTCTCGACATGAACGCCGTGATCGACGCGCTGGAGGAGGAAGGCCTGGTCACCGTGCTGGTCGAACCCAATTTGACTGCGCGGTCAGGCGAGACGGCCAGCTTCCTGTCGGGCGGTGAATTTCCGATCCCGGTCAATCAGAATTTGAACAATATCGTGATTGAATTCAAACGCTTCGGGGTATCTCTGGATTTCACGCCAACTGTGCTGGACGAAGGCCGCATCAGCCTGAAAGTGCGGCCCGAAGTGTCGGAGCTGAACGATGCGGCCAGTGTCGAAATCCAGGATATTCGCGTGCCCGGCCTGTCGGTGCGCCGCGCCGAAACCACGGTCGAACTGGGCAGCGGCCAAAGCTTTGCCATTGCCGGGCTGGTGCGCGCCAACCAGTCCAACATCCGCCGCGCGGTGCCGCTGCTGTCGAACATCCCGGTGCTGGGCGCGTTGTTCCGGTCCACGCGCTTTCAACGCGAGGAAACGGAACTGGTCATCATCGTCACGCCCTATCTCGTGACTCCGGTCGCCCCGGCCGATCTGGCGGTTCCGACTGATCGCATCACGCCGGCGATCAGCACCGGCGATTTGCTTGCGGGCCGGGTGAAATCCCGCAAGCCCGCCAACAGCTTCATTCTGGAGTGAACACCATGCGCCTTTCGCCTTTTGCTGCCCGTTTTGTAAGCATGGCGGTGGGCCTGGGCTTTGCCCTGGCTGCATTGCTGCCAACCCCGGCCGCCGCCGAGCAACGCGGCGCGCCCCCTTCGCCCCCGCCGCCTGCTTCGCCCGTATCGGCGCCCGTTCTGGCCAAATGGGGTGAAAGCAACATCGCCAACCTGCGCGCAATGGCGCGGCCGGGCGATCTGGCGGCGCCGGCAGCGGCCACGCCGGGATCGGGCCAGCTGGAAGCGGCAGCCATTGCGCGCTTGCGGGACGGCAAGGTGATCGATTTGCTGCGCGAAGGCAGCATGGGCGGCGGCGCTGGCGCTGGCGCGGGCGCACCGCAATGAACGCCATCACGCCGATCACGCCGGGCGGCGATGGTGATCGCCTGCAATCCGTGCTGGCCTATGTCAGTGATGCCGATAGCGAAGCTGCGCTGAAGCGGGTTGCGGCGCATCTGGCCTTGCCGGGCTTTGAAGTGCGCCGCGGTGACATCACCACGGCCTCCCGCGATCTGCGCCAGCAACGTTCGCCGGCGCTGCTGCTGGTTGATATCACCGGCATCGATCGGGTGCTGGATGCTGTGCAGGCGCTTTCGGATGTGTGCGAACCGCAAATGCAGGTGGTGGTGATCGGCGATGTCAATGATGTCGGCCTGTTTCGCGGCCTGCTGCGCCTCGGCGTCACCGATTATTTGTTCAAGCCGCTGACGGCCGAATTGCTGGAGCAATTGATCTGGCGGCTGATGGGCGGATCGTCGCGCGATGGCGAGGCCCGGCTCGGCAAGCTGGTGGCCGTGACCGGCGCGCGCGGCGGCGTTGGCACCAGCAGCATTGCCGCCAATCTGGCCAGCTATCTGGCTGAAAAGGCCGGCCGCCGGGTCGTATTGATCGATATGGATGTGAACTGCGGCGCGCTGGCGCTGATGACCGGGGTGAAGCCCAATGCCGGCCTGGCCGACGCCCTTGAAGCGCCGGGGCGCGTGGATGATCTGTTTCTGGAACGGGCCACGATCAATGTGGGCAATCGGCTGGATCTGATGGCCAGCGAATTGCCGCCCGGGCGCGATGTGCCGATCACCGCCGAAGCCGCCGAAGTGCTGCTCAGCCGGCTGCAGCGCGTGTATCATTATGTTATCGCCGACATTCCGCAATCGGTCCTGGCGCGCTGCCAGCCGCTGCTGGCCAACGCCAACATGCAGGTGCTGGTCAGCGAAGCCACGTTGCTGGCGGCGCGGGACACCGCCGCCCGCCAAGACAGCGCCAGCCTGTTCACCCAGCGCCAGATACTGGTGCACAACAGCGCCGGCCGGCCCGGCGATCTGTCGGACGCCGATTATGTCAGTGCGCTCAAGCGGGCGCCCGATCTGGCAGTGCCGTGGCTGCCGCGCACCTTTGGGCAGGCGATCAATCTGGGGCAACCGGCCTGCCTGGAAGACAGCAAGGCCGAAGCTGCGATTGCCTTGCTGGCGCGCGAAATTTCCGGTCAATCTGTCGGCGCCGAAACGCCGCCGAGCTGGAAAGATCGCGCCGCGCGCCTGTTGGGCCTGACCGCATGAGCTTTGGCCGCAAATCCGCGCCCGCCGGCCACGCCGGCCAAACCGGCCACACCGGCCAAACTGGCCACACCGGCCAAACTGGTCTTGCCGGCAATACCGGCCTCGCTGGTGTTGCCGAAATCGGCAATAGCTTGGGCACCATAACGGCTGAGCCGCAGGCAGCCGTGCTGATGCGGGCCAGTGCCGAACAGTTTTCGGCGGTGCGCGCCGCCGCGCTGGGCAGTCTTGACCCTGTGGCCGTGGCGACGATGAACACGGTGCAGTTGAAACAGGCGATCATCACGGCGGTCGGATCGGTTACCAGTGAACTGCGGGTGCAATTGAATGCCCGCGAACTGATGCTGCTGGCTGATGAACTGGTTCACGACATGCTGGGGCTGGGGCCACTGGAACCGCTGCTCGCCGATGAACGGGTGACCGATATCATGGTCAATGGCCCGGAACGCACGTTCATCGAACTGGATGGCCGCTTGCAACAAGCCAATATCCGCTTTCGCGACAACGCCCATCTGGTGGCGATTGCCCAGCGCATCGCCAGCGCCATTGGCCGCCGCGTTGATGAAAGCAGCCCGCTGCTCGATGCGCGTCTGGCCGATGGCAGCCGCATCAACATCGTGATCCCGCCGCTGGCGCTGGATGGGCCGTGCCTGTCGATCCGCAAATTTGCCAAGCGCCGCATCGATCTGGCGCGGCTGGTGGAGTTTGGCGCCATGTCCGAAAATCTCGGCCGGGCGCTGGAGATCATGGCGCGCTGCCGCCTCAACATCGTGATTTCGGGCGGCACCGGTTCGGGCAAGACCACGCTGCTCAATGCGCTCAGCAGTTTTGCCGATCATAGCGAGCGGCTGGTCACCATCGAGGATGCCGCCGAATTGCAGCTGCAGCAGCCGCATGTCGTGCGGCTGGAAACGCGGCCGGCCAATCTGGAAGGCACTGGCGCCATCACCCAGCGCGATCTGGTGAAGAACGCGCTGCGCATGCGGCCCGATCGCATCATCATCGGCGAAGTCCGCGGCGGCGAAGCCTTTGACATGTTGCAGGCGATGAACACCGGCCACGACGGATCGATGTCAACGGTCCACGCCAACAACAGCCGCGATGCCCTGTCGCGCATCGAAAACATGGTGCTGATGGGGGCGATGGGCCTGCCGGCGGTGGCCATTCGCCAGCAGATCGTGTCGGCGGTGGATGTGATCGTGCAGGTGCAGCGCATGCGCGATGGCCGCCGCCGCATCACCCAGGTCACCGAAGTGGTCGGGCTGGAAGGCGATGTCGTCGTGTTGCAGGATCTTTTTCGTTTTGAATATGATGGCGAAAACCGTGATGGCACGCTGCGCGGCCAGTTTGTGGCCAGCGGCGTGCGCCCGGTCTTTCTGCCGCGGCTGAAATATTTCTCGCTCGATACGCTGTACAACAGCGTTTCGGCGGTTGCGGCGGCCTGACCATGCCGGACGGTTCCATCCTCGCAGGCCTGCCTGATTTTTCGGCGCTGCTGCCGGCCAGGCAGCGCCGCCTGGCCGGGCGGCTGGCGCAATTTCGGCCGATTGGCGCTGATGTTGTGCCAACCCGGCGGGCCAAACGGGCGCAATTGCCGGGCCTGCCGGGGTTGGTATTCGTGCTTGATCGCTTGCTTGGCATCGATCGCAGCACGGCCGCCGATGAAGGCATCAGTGCGCTGCCGGCGCTGCTGGCGGGCGCGCTTGCCGGCGCACTGGTGTTTGGCTGCCTCAACAAGCTGCTCGGCATGTCTGGCGCCGCAGCGGGCGGCATTGCCGTGGCCATTGCCGGTTTTGGCGGCCGCTACTGGGTGGGCGCGCGCCGCGATGCCATGCTGGCCCGCATGGAGGAACAATTTGCGCTGGCGCTCGGCGTGATCATCCGCTGCGTGCGCGCCGGCTTGCCGGTGGTGGAAGGCATGCGCGCGGTTGCCGCCGAAGTGCCCGCGCCCACCGGGCCAGAGCTGCGCCGCTGTGTCGATCAGGTGCAGCTGGGCGTGGATTTCGATGCGGCGCTTGCCAGCCTTGCGGATCGTTGCCCGCTGGCGGATTATCGCTTTTTTGGCGTCACCGTCAGCCTGCAACGCCAGACCGGCGGCAATCTGGCCGAAACGCTGGACAATCTGGCCGAAACCGTGCGCCGCCGCCGCGCGATCCGCATGAAGGCGCAGGCACTCACCTCGGAAACCCGCGCCACTGTGGCTGTGCTCGCCTTGCTGCCGGTTGGTGTGGCCGGGGTGATGCTGCTGGTATCGCCCGAGTATATCCTGCAATTGGTCAACACCGATGGCGGCCGCCGGCTGCTGGGCATTGCCCTGGTGATCCAGGCCTTCGGGCTGCTGGTCATCCGCCTGATTTCGCGCAAGATGCTGGCATGAACATCGGCCTGCTCGCGGTGTTGCTGCTGGTGCTGGCCGCGCTGGGCTGGCTGGCCTGGCGCCAGATCAGCCAGGAACGCCGCCAATTGCAGGCGCGGCTGCTGCTGGTGGCCCCCGCCCGCGGCAATCTTGCCCCCAGCCGCCCCGGCCCGCTGCGCCGGCTGGGGGACTGGTTGGCCGATAGCCCCCTGATCGGCAGCGCCGAGGTCGGGCTGCTCAGGCAGAATCTTTATGCCGCCGGGTTCATCGGCGCGGGCGCCGTGGATTGGTATGTCGGCTTCAAGGTGATGCTGGCCGGGCTGTTGTTCGGGCTGGCGCTGCTGTGGGTGCAGCTTGCGGCGCCCGCGCCGCTGCTGTCGCTGCTGGCGCTGCTCGGCGCGGCTGTTGCCGGGCTGAAAGGCCCCGATTTCGTGCTCGGCCAGCGTGCCGGTGCCCGCCGCAGCGCCATCGAACGCGGCCTGCCCGATGCGCTCGATCTGCTGGTGGTGTGCAGCGAGGCCGGCATCGGCCTCGAACAAGGGCTGGAACGGGTGGCGGTGGAATTGCGGCTGGTGCACCCGGCGCTGGCCGGCGAACTGTCGGTGACCGTATCGGAAATGCGGCTGCTGTCGGATCGCTTGCAGGGCCTGCACAACATGGGGGACCGGGTGCGGCTTGATAGCGTGCGGGCAATCGCATCGACCTTGTCGCAAACCCTGAAATACGGCACGCCGCTGGCCCGCGCACTGCGCACATTGACGGCTGATTTCCGGCTGGCCAGCCAAACCCGGATGGAAGAGCGCGCCGCGCGGCTGCCGGTGCTGATCACCCTGCCGATGATCCTGTTCATCCTGCCGGCAACGGCGCTGGTCGTCGCTGGCCCAGCCTTCCTGCAACTTATTGATTCCTTGGGGAGTATCGGCAAATGATCAAATCCCTCACGATGGCAGCGGCGCTGGTGATGGCTGCGGTGCCCGCTGCGGTGGGATCGGCATCTGGCCAGCCCGCCAGCCAGACTCCAGCGTTGGGGCC
>NZ_JBBATR010000010.1:35867-38251 GCF_040398645.1 Sandarakinorhabdus sp. | reverse complement strand
GCCAGCGTTGGCGCGCGCTGCGGGCCGGGCCGGGCAGTGGCAGGCCGCGGCCCGGCTGTGGCGGGCGCTCACGTTGGCGCAGCCGCGCAACGGTGCGGCGTGGGCCGGGCTTGGCCATGCGCTGCTGGCGCTTGATCAGCCGGCCGATGCGGTCGATGCGCTGGGCCGGGCCGCCACGCTGCTGCCAGGGTCGGCGGCGCTGTGGCTGGACCGTGGCCGCGCGGCGCTGGCCGTCGATGATGCCGCTGCCGCGCGGCAGGCGTTTGGCGCGCTGACGGCGATGAACCCCGAAGATCCGCGTGCGTGGACCGGGCTTGGCATTGCCCATGATCTCGCCAGCGCCCATGCACAGGCGCAGCTTGCCTACGCCCGCGCGCTGGCGATTGATCCGCTTTATGCGTCCGCCCGCCACAACCGTGACGTGTCGGCAGCCTTGGCGGCCGCGCCGGCGATAAGTGCAGCGCAGATGGTCACACCATGAGGCGTTTGCGCCATCGGCGCCGCGGTACATCGGCGCTGGAAACCGCCATGTGCCTGCCGCCGCTGGTGCTGCTGATCACCATGGCGGCCGATCACGCCTGGCTGGCGCTTATCAAGCAGCAGCTGGATCATGCGTCGCGGGCTGCGTCGCGTTATGGGATTACCGGGCAGGTTGATGCGGCGGCGCAGGGCGGGAACATGGTGCCGCTTTGCCCTGGCGGTGAAGCGTCAGCCGGCGGTCCCCGTGTTGATCGCATCCGGGCCATCATTGCCATGCAGGCCGGCGCGCTCATCCCGGTCGATCAGATGTGTCTCGGCGTCGGCAGCTATGCCGGCTATCAGGGCGTTGGCCAGCCAGAGCCGCTCGCCGATGTGAACGGCAATGGCCGCCACGATACCGGCGAAGGCTTTACGGATGTCAATGGCAATGGCCGCTGGGATGCTGATCAGGCGATTCCAACGCCAGGCGGCGGCGATTCCGTCGCGGTGTACACGCTGCGCTACACGGCGCACCCACTGAGCGGTGTTGTCCCGGGCCTGCCGCCCAACATTCCCCTGGAAACCCGTATGGTGGTGCGCAATGAGCCGTTCTGAGCATGGCCAGAGGGGTCTGCGCGCGCCAAGGCGCAGGAGCCTGCGCGCGCCAAAGCGCGGGAGCCTGCGTGCGCTAAAGCGCGGGGGGGGCGCGTTGGAATTCGCCTTGGTCATGCCGATCCTGCTGGGCTTTGTGCTCGCCGGGCTGGATATTTCCAACCTGGTCAGCGAGGTGCAACGCACCACGTCCGCTGCCACGGCTGCCGCCGATCTTGCGGCGCAGATTGATCGCTTCACCCCCCAAACCGATATCAACCGGGTGGTCACCGGCAAGGAAATCGCCGTGCTGGCGCTGGCCGCCCGCGAGGTCGCGCGCCCCACCGACATACTGGCCGACGGCGCATTGATCGTTACCAGCGTGGGCAACACTGGCGCCGGCCCGGCCGTGGCCTGGCAGCACCGCTGGGGCCGGGCCGGCATTGCCAGCCAGATCGGCCCGGGCAATCTGAATGGCCTGACCATTGCCAGCGGCGAAGGCGCGGTGTTTGCCGAGGTTGAACGGGAGATCACGCCGTGGCGGTTTACCGGGCGGCTGCTGGGCTTGCCGCAAACCATGGTGGTGCGCCGGGTGGCGGTGCGCCGCCCGCGCCTTGCCATGCCGCTGGTGCAATGATGCCGCTTCGCCGCACCCGCCGGCAGCAGCGCGGCAACATGGCGCTGGCCGGGGCGCTTACACTGCTGCCGCTGGCGATGATGAGCGGCCTGGCCATTGATTTTGGCCGTGCGTGGACCGCGCAGGAGCAGCTGGGCCAGGCTGTCGATGCAGCGGCGCTGGCCGGGGCGCGCCAGCTTGGTGCGCGCGATCCCGGGCCCGAAGCGCAGCAATATTTCAACGCCAATCTCGCGGCTGGCAACGGGCTGGTGGTCGATCAGTTTCAGGTGACGCCGGCGGCCAACAACCAGACGCTGTCCATCACGGCAACCGGGCATGTCACCACCAGCTTCCTCAGCCTGGCCGGCGCGAACTGGCGCACGCTGCCCGTGCGCGCCAGCGCCAGCGCGCGCCGCACCACCATGGGCATGGAACTGGCCATGGTGCTGGATGTCACCGGATCGATGGCCGGGAGCGGCATTACCCAGATGCGGCTGGCAGCCAGCGATCTGATCAACATCCTGTTCGGCAACCGTGCCAGCCTCGATACGCTCTATGTGTCGGTGGTGCCCTACACGATGGCTGTGAACTTTGGTCCAACCAGGACCGACTGGTTGCAGGGCGGCGCTGCGGCAACCGCTGCCTACGCGCCGTTTCGCTGGCGCGGCTGTGTCGAAGCCCGCACCGGCGGTGAAGATCAAACCGATACGCCGCCCGC
>NZ_JBBATR010000010.1:33223-35767 GCF_040398645.1 Sandarakinorhabdus sp. | reverse complement strand
ATGATGACCGATGGCGACAATTTGTGGTTCGATTACGGCCGGCCACCAAGCTTTGACTACACCGGCTATGGCCGGTTGACCGAAGGCCGGCTGGGCACCACCAGCGGCGGCACTGCCACCACCCGCATCAACGACCGCATGACAAATTTGTGCAACAATATCAAAGCACAGGGCATTGTGCTTTATACGATCACGCTCGGTACCGCCGGCGCCACGCAGACTCTGTATCGCAACTGCGCCACCAGCCCGGCGCATTATTTCCACGCGCCCAGCGCCGCCCAGTTGCGAACATCGTTTCAGCAGATCGGTTCGCAACTGTCCAACCTGCGGCTGGAAAGCTGATGAAGTTCGGCACTCACAAGGCAGACATAAAATAATTCACAAATAATTTGCTTGTGATACAAACGGGCGCAACATATTGAAGATTATCAGAAAATAATCTTCCAAATATGGTTTTGGACATTTTCTGATTGCTTCAGCATTTCATTTTGCTCTACTCTTCGTGGAATGCTGTTGTTATTGTCTCAGAAAGATTTTCATGACTGATCAATCCACCATGAATATTGTTGAAACGGCTGTTGCCGCTGGTTCGTTCACCACGCTGGTTGCAGCAGTGGTTGCCGCCGGCCTTGCCGACACATTGAGCGGCGCTGGCCCGTTCACCGTGTTCGCACCAACCGATGCGGCCTTTGCCAACTTGCCCGAAGGCACCGTGGCATCGTTGCTGCTTCCAGAAAACAAAGACAAGCTGGTCGCCGTGCTCACATTGCACGTGATGGCTGGTGCGGTGCATGCTGCTGATGTGGCTGGCAAGACCGTTTCACCGGCATCGCTCAATGGCGAAGTCTTGCATGTTGATGGCACAGACGGTGTGACGATCAATGGCGCTACTGTTGTGCAGGCCGACGTCGTTTGCAGCAATGGTGTCATCCATGCGATCGATACGGTCTTGCTGCCAGCCGGCTGATCGATTGTTTCATTTGTGAATTGCGTCCCGGCTGGCAACAGCCGGGACGTTTTTTGTGATAGCGACCGGCCGGTGCCGCTGCGATCGGTCGGCAGCGGGAACCGCCGTGTGCGCGGCAAGCCCGGCCCGTGCATCAGGCAATCAGCACATCCAGCAATGGTTGCTGCAGCACCACTGATGACGGCGCGGCGGTGCCGCCGGCCGCGACGAAATTGTTCCACTGGTTCCACAACTGGATGATCTGCACATCGCCGTCGCCATCTGTGATGCTCAGGTTCAGCACATCTGTGGTGCCAAAACGGCTGGCAGTCACGGCCTGCGCCGCCAGCACGACCTCGACGATGTCCGCCATGCTGTCCAGGGTCACGCCGGTGCCGCCGGCAAGCACATCGAGCATGTTGCCGCCGGCCGTATCCACAAATGTGCCAGCGCCAAATCCGCTCAGTATGATGCGGTCTTCAGTGAGGCTGTAATCATAGATCCGGTCGGAGTCCGTGCCGGTCAAGTCGCCGCCGTCGAATATGAATGCGTCGAAACCCGTGCCGCCGCTGATCTGATCATCGCCTTCGCCGCCAATCAGCGTGTCGGTGCCGCCGCCGCCGCTCAGCACGTCGTTGCCGCCGCCGCCCATTATCACATTGTTGGCACTGTTGCCGTCGATACGGTTGGCCAACGCGTTGCCGGTGCCGTTGGTTGGGTTCGTACCGGACAGGCGCAGGTTCTCGATGTCCGAGCCGAGTGTGTAGCGGATCGCGCTGATGATTGTATCGAGACCGCCAACGTCAATCACGGTGTCGCCCAGCGAATCCACATGATATGTATCGTTGCCAAGGCCGCCCTCCATCCGGTCATTGCCCAGCCCGCCGTTCAGCACGTCGTTGCCGCCCAGACCGATCATGAAATCGTCTCTGGAGCTGCCGGCCAAGCCATCATCGCCTTCGGTGCCGATATGCGTTGGCGTTGGGCCGGTACTGGGCGTTGTCACCGTCAGCGTGGCAACAGCGGTATTGCTTGGTAACGTGCCGTCGCTGGCAACAAAACTGAACGTTTGCTGGCCGGACTGGCCGGCCGTCGGCACGTAGAACAGCGGCAGGTTGCCGCCGGTTGCCGCCAATGTGTTGCCGGCCGCCACACGCTGGGTGAGGCCCGCATCGGCAAACAAGGCACCGATGGCCGGAAGTGTGGTGATGGCGAAGGATTGGACACTGCTGTCGATATCAGTGGCTTGCAGCGTCACCGGAATCGCACTGGCCGTCGAAAGACCAGCTGCGTCCGCTGGCGCTGCCACTGGCGCATCGTTGACCGGGCTTACTGCAAGCGTCAGCCGCTGGGTGTCAGTGCCGCCGGCACCGTCCGAAACACGGTAAGCAAAGCCGGTGGTTCCGGAGGCATTGGCCGCCGGCGCAAAGGTCAATTGCTGCAACTGGGCCAGCGTCAGGATGGCATTGACGGCAATCGCTGCCCCGGCGCCGGCAACCTGCACAATGCCGATGGCAGGCGCTTCGGTCACAGTGATGGTGAGCGGGTCGCCATCGACATCGGTTGGAGCCCGAATGGCTAGGGCAACAGGCGCCGAA
>NZ_JBBATR010000010.1:26638-33123 GCF_040398645.1 Sandarakinorhabdus sp. | reverse complement strand
AGGGCGACGGGCGCTGCGTCTTCCAGCAAGGTTACGGTCCGGTCGTTTTCGGCATCCGGCGGCACGTTGGTGTCAACGGGCGGCGGCGGCGGCGGAGCATCAACCGCTTCCGACGAATCCCGGATGGTCGCCTGTGAAATGCGAACCGTGCCCTGGGTCAAGGCATTGGTTCGCAGCGAAATAACGATATCATACGTCACGAACCGCTGCGTTTCCTTGACGTCTAGAAACGAGGTGCCGATTGCCAAATTGAAACCATCGCTGGGCAAGTCATAGATCGAAGCGGCAAGGCCGCGCGTGCGCAAAACCGCGCCGGAAGTAGTCTGGCTGGTCAGCGATGGCGAGATACCCAACACACCGGTTCCACCCGGATCAAATTCGATCACCGCGCCGGCGCGCAGCGCATCGCCGATCTGCACGTTCGCCAGCGGCACCTGCAACGTCAATCTGATGGTTGCGCCGGCACCAGTCGGCGTGCCGGAAAATGAAATAATCTGTTCTGCAAAGCCAGCGTTTGAAATGCCCTTGGATGCCACGACATTGACACCGCTGGCGCCGGCATTGGTGGCAACCGTCCAGCCCGTTGCTACATCGCCGGTAACAGCGCCAGAGCGCATGCCTCCGGTTCCTTCTAGCAATGGATTGGCGATCAACACACCGTCCAGATTGGCGGCGGTGAACCCGTCGCCGTTGGTCTGCGCGAGGTTGATCAAGTCCGTATCGGCAAAATGTGCGTCCATGGCCTTGGCAATCGCCTCACCCAGAACCTGGTTGCCTTTTACCGTCAGATGCAGGCCGTCGTATACATATTCGGGACGAGGAAAATTCGGGTTCGCCGGGTCTTCCAGGGCGTCCCACGCATTCACGGGCACCACAAACGGCCGACCGAGCAGCGCTCCTGTCGGGCTTGCCAGCCATTCGTGCATCTCAATCTGTCTGGGGTTGCCCGGCGAGAGGCTCTGCGGCGTTTCGCTCACCAGAAAGACGGTCTTGCCCGCAGCGCCCAACTGGTCCAGCATCGACCCAATTTGCAGCCGAGTATCTTCGGTGCTGAGCGTGCTATCGCTGTAGGCCGACCTGTTCCAGCCGATGTACAACACCGCGTTGCGCGATGGGCTGGCCACATAGGCAGCAAACAGCTCCCGCCAGCCGCTGTTGATGGCGCCCTTGATTGCGTAGTTTCCGTTGCGGGCGAAGAAAACCTCGTTTCCCGAATAGGCTTCAGCCCAACCCGCATAACCGTTGTTGGAAATGATACCCTCTTGTGAGCTGCTGCTTCGGGTACGGCTATCGCCGTAAATTACAAAACTGCGGTCGATCATAATGCACCCAATAGAAGGAATTCGTTACCCATACGCAAATTGCGTTGCGCGCGCATTGGAAAAAAATTAAAATATGGTTAATTCCGATTTTTGTTCAAACTGGACATGATTGCCGCCTCATAGTGACAACCAAAACATGCCAAGGACAAATTGCCGCAGCCAGATTTCCAGCGTGCTACAACACGCTGATTTCCGAATAGCGGAAAACCGCTGCCATCGAAAGGCTGCCATCGCAACAAGGCGCGGTCAAAGCCGCACGCAGTCGCCGAGGCAAAGATTTGACGCCCAGGCCAGACCTGCCGTTTGACATTCCCGCCGCAATGCAGCATACGGCACGCTTCTCGACGGGCGCGTGATCGGAGCAAATGGCTTCAGGCCCCCCGCAGATGCTTGCTTCCCATATCACGCGGGTTGCTGGTCAACCCCTCCTCCCGGTGGGCCGCCAGCCAATCGTGGCTGCGGTTCAGCTTTTGCTGACCGGGTTTTGATATTGGAAACACACATGAATTTTGCTGATCTGGCTCTTGCCGAGCCAATCTCCCGTGCGCTTGCCGAAAAAGGCTATACCGAACCCAGCCCGATCCAGGCGGCTGCAATTCCGCCGGCGTTGGCCGGCCAGGACATATTGGGCCTCGCCCAAACCGGCACCGGCAAGACCGCGGCGTTCGCGCTGCCGATCCTGACCCGGCTGGCGGCCAACCCCAAGCACCGCCTGAAAATCTCCACCCGCTGCCTGGTGCTGGCGCCAACCCGCGAACTGGCCAGCCAGATTGCCGCCAGTTTTCAATCCTATGGCAAATACATGAAGCTGTCGGTGTCGGTGGTGTTCGGCGGTGTGCCGATCGCCCGCCAGGAACGCGCGCTGTTTCCGGGCGTTGATGTGCTGGTCGCCACGCCGGGCCGGTTGCTCGATCTGGTGATGAAGGGCTCGCTCGATCTTGGCCATGTTGAAATGCTGGTGCTCGATGAATGCGATCAGATGCTCGATCTGGGCTTTGTCCATGATCTCAAGCGCATCACCGGCCTGTTGCCGCGCAATCGTCAGACCATGCTGTTTTCCGCCACCCTGCCGCCCGCCATCGAAGAGCTGTCGCAGCGTTACCTGAAAACCCCGGTGAAGGTGGCCATCCAGCCGCCCGCCACCACCGTGGACAAGGTCGCGCAAACCGTGGTGCATGTATCGCAGACCGAAAAGCTGGCGCTGCTGGCCCATCTGCTGAAGCAGGAAGACGTGGCGTGCAGCATCGTGTTCACCCGCACCAAGCACGGTGCCGACCGGGTGGTGCGCCAGCTGGCCGCCAACAAGATCACCGCCGAAGCCATCCACGGCAATCGCAGCCAGGCGCAGCGCACCAAGGCGCTGACGGCGTTCCGGTCCGGTGAACTCACCGTGCTGGTCGCCACCGACATCGCCGCGCGCGGGTTGGACATTCCGGAGGTGAGCCATGTGTTCAATTTCGAATTGCCCAACGTGCCCGAACAATATGTGCACCGCATCGGCCGCACCGCGCGGGCCGGCCGCAAGGGCAATGCCGTGGCGCTGTGCGCGCCGGACGAACGCGGCTTCCTGAAGGATATCGAAAAGACCATTCGCAAGCCGCTGGCCGTGCAGGCGCTGCCAGCCGATTTCCGCGATCTGGTTGGCCTGGCGGCCAAGATGATCAAGGCCGGCCCACCAGAACCTGCCCGTGAAGAGCGTGATCCGCGCGACAATCCGCGCCGCGGCGCCGGTAACAGCGGCGGTAATAGTGGCGGGCCCAGCCGCAGCGGCCGCACCCCGCGCGATCCGCGCGCCCAGGTGCAGCCGGCGCATGGCTATGGCGGCGGCGGCAATGCCGGCGGTGCCCATCGTTCCGGCAGCGCCCGCCCGGATGGCGATCGCAGCGAAAGCCGGCCGCCGCGGCCAGGCGTAAGTCGGTCCGGCCCGCAGCGTTTTGGCCAGCAGGGCGCCGGCCAGCGGGGCAGTGGTGGCCCGCGCACACGCGGCGTCCGTTAAAGACCCGGCCATTTGGCAACGAAAAAACCCCGTCGGCAGCAGATGCCGGCGGGGTTTTTCTAGGTTGGGGTAAGCCTCAGTGACCAAGTATCAGAGAGAAGCAAAATGCCTCCGGCGGGCAGGGCTGAGCCCTGCACCACTTTCGTTTTGGTTCGCTCCAGACCTTTGAAACTCGGCTTGGATCCAGCAAATGGGTGCAGGGGTCACCCCTGCCCGCCGGAGGCTTTTTCAATTTGTCGTGATCAATGAGCTTTGGCGTTAGGCTATGGCTTAAACTGCCCGTGCCGTGACGATCTTGCCCGGTGTGCGCGGCGGCTCGCCTTTGGGCAGTGCATCGACAAATTCCATGCCGGACGTGACTTCGCCCCACACGGTATATTGGCGGTCGAGGAAGCCGGCATCATCAAAGCAGATGAAGAACTGGCTGTTGGCGCTGTTGGGCGCACTGGTGCGGGCCATCGAACATACGCCGCGCACATGCGGCTGGCTTGAAAATTCGGCTTTCAGATCAGGCAGTTTCGAACCGCTGGTGCCAGTGCCCTTCGGGCAGCCGCCCTGCGCCATGAAACCGGGGATAACGCGGTGGAACACCACACCGTCATAAAAGCCTTCGTTGGCCAGGCCGGCAATCCGCTCGACATGGCCGGGCGCCAGATCGCTGCGCAGGCGAATGACGACATCGCCGCCGCTATCGAGGCTGAGGGTAAGTGTGGTGGGCAGATCGGCCATGGTGTCTCTCCTTGTTAAACAGCAACGCCGTCTAGCCGTTCAGCCTGTGCGCCTCAAGCCGTTCTCGCAGGACCTGCGGCAAGGCCGCCCGGCCGCCATCCGGGCCGCGCACCACCAGCACGCTGTCACACAGCGCAAAACAGCGGTCGGCCTGAAACGCCGCCATCGCCATCCGAAAACTGGAATTGCCGATTTCCGATATGCCCATCATCAGCGCCACCGGCAGCGGATAATGGCCTTCGGCCACATAATCGATGCCGACATGCGCCACCATGATGCGCGGCCGGGCGCCAGCCAGCAATTGCGCGCTGCCGGTGTTGAACTGCACCCGGGCTTCTTCGAACAATTGCGCGATGGCCACATTGTTGAGGTGGCCATTGGCATCCATGTCGCCAAAGCGCGTCGGCAGGTCCAGCCGCGCCGGATAGGCGGCAGCCTGTAACCGGCGCGGATCGCCCCTCATTGCAGGTGATACGCGATTGGCAGGGTTTTCAGGCCGGACACGAAATTGGCGATGCTGTTTTGCGGGGTGCCGGCCAGGCTGATGTCCTCTAGGCGCGGCAGCAGCGCGGCAAACAGCGCGCGGATTTCCATGCGTGCCAGATGCAGGCCCAGGCACTGGTGCACGCCGCTGCCAAACGCGGTTTGCGGATTGGTGGCGCGGTCAACCTTGAAGGCAAAAGGATCATCGAACACCGCTTCGTCGCGGTTGCCGGACGCATAGAACAGCGCCACTCCGTCACCGGCCTTGATCAGCTTCCCGCCGATTTCGGTGTCCTGGGTGCAGGTGCGCATGAAATGCTTCACCGGCGTCACCCAGCGGATCATTTCTTCCACCGCGCCGGGGATCAACGCCGGATCGGCCTTCAGCTTGGCCATCTCAGCGGGGTTGTTGATCAATTGCAGCAAGCCGCCCGATGCGCTGCTGCTGGTGGTGTCATGGCCGGCGGTGACGGTGATGGCATAATAGCTCACCGCTTCCAGCAGCCCGATGGGTTCGCCGTCCACCAGGCCCTGCGCGATCACCGTTGCCAGATCGTCCTGCGGATTGGCGCGGCGATCCTCGATCACGCTGCCGAAATAAGCAAAAAACTGCTGCACTAACGCAAACAGATCAACTTGCGCATTGCCGGTGGCCTCCGGGCCGCTCAGGCCCTGGGTGAGGATGCGCGACCGGCCGACGACATCGGGGTCCTGCGGCCCGAAAATCTCTTGAGTCATCTGCAACATGCGGCTTTCATCGGCTTCGGGCAGGCCCAAAATCATCATGATCACCCGCAGCGGATACCACAGCGCCACTTCATTGACGAAATCACAGGTGCCGCCCAGGCTGGCCATGTGATCGACATGCGCCTTGGCAATGCCGGCAATCTTCGGCTCCAGTGCGCGCAGATTTTGCGGCATGAACCATGTGTGGGTGATGCGCCGCAATTTCATGTGCAGCGGATCATCCAGATCCACCAAAGTGCGGAACAAATGCGTGTCGCCAGTGGTGGCCTTCACCCAGTTTTCCGCTTCGATCGGGCTGAGATAGGTGCGTTCGCGGTTGATGAAGCGATCATTGGCCTTTGAAATCGCAACAATATCGGCATGGCGGGTGATCGACCAGAACGGCCGGAACCCTGCCGGCTGCGTCCAATGCACCGGATCATCGCGGCGCAGCGCCGTGTAGGCATCATGGATGCTGTCGTCGGCATAGGCCGCCGGATTGACCAGCGTGTCGTCCAGCGTGGCGTTGCTGAAGCCCGGAAATGGCGTGTCGGTCATTGGCTGCGGCCCCGTTCTTGCACGGCGCTGCGTGCGGCCTCGACATCGGCGGCCGAGACGCGGGCATTGGCGGCCGACGATTGCGCATCCTCCAGGGCCATGGCGTCGCCAAATGGCAGCGCGTAACCATCATTGATCAGGCGCTTGTAGGTGCGCGAAAATGCCGGTGCGATGCTGGCCATGTCGTGCGCCAGCGCGGTTGCGGCTGCAACCAGATCGGCGGCGGGCACCACCCGGTTGACCAGGCCCCAGCGCTCGGCGGTGGCGGCATCCAGAAAATTGCCGGACAGCGAAAGTTCCCGCGCCCGATATGGCCCGATCAGCCGCGACAATTTCTGGCTGAGGCCCCAGCCCGGCATGATGCCGACGCGGGCATGGGTATCGGCAAAGCGCGCATTTTCAGATGCAATCAGCACATCACAGGCCAGCGCCACTTCAAAGCCGCCGGTGATGGCCACACCGTTGATGGCACCGATCACCGGCTTGCCGGTTTGTTCGATGGCCTTGACCGGATTGTCATCCGGCCCGGCCGCGTTGGCTGCGCCCAGGCCCTGCTGGCCGAGTTCCTTCAGATCAAGCCCGGCCGTGAAGGCGCGGGTGCCGGCGCCGGTCAGCACGATGGCGCGCACGCTGTCATCGGCTTCCAGATCCAGAAACGCCGCCGCCAGCGC
>NZ_JBBATR010000010.1:0-26538 GCF_040398645.1 Sandarakinorhabdus sp. | reverse complement strand
AGCCAGTGCAGCAATTCGGTGCGGATGCGGCCGGGGCGATCGGCGCGGCCCTTGCCGGTGATCACCAAGATCACCCGCGCGCCGTCTCCGGCCAGAATCGCGCTGGCCAGCACGCCGTGCGCCGTGGCCACGGTGTGGCCGTGCAGATCAATCACCCGGTCAGGTGCCAGCCGGCCGCGCGCGATCTGGCGATCCCAGCTGCCATCCAGCGTCGCGCCAAGCGGGTGAGCGACTTTGGCTTTTGCCGCGATGGCGGGCGCTGGCCTGGCTGGCGTTGCTTTGGTGCGGTGGGCCGGGCCGGGGCCGGCCGGGCGGGCAGGGGGCGGCACAATCGCTGGCGGCATGCCAGTTGGGGGGGCAATTGGTGCATCTGCTGGCACGACCCGCCCCGGCAGCGGCTTCACGCTAGCCGCAACCCGCGCCCACAGGGCCCGCTCATGCGCGGTCAACCGGCGCATCAGGGCAGCAGGCGGTTGGCAGCGCTGGCCGGGATCAGCACGATCAACTGCGCCGGTGCCGCCTGCGCGCCGGCAATGGCCGCAGCATCCGGGCCGGCGCCCAGAAACAGATCGATGCGGTTGGCGCCCTTGATTGCGCCGCCGGTGTCTTGCGCCACCATCAGGGCCACAAACGGCTCGCCGGTGCGCGTCAGGACGGTGTCCACCAGCAGCGGCGCGCCGAGCGGCACGAATGCCGGATCGGCCGCCACACTCACCCGCGGCGTCACGGGAACATTCAGCGCGCCGATCGGGCCATCGCCGGTCAGCAGCCTGAAGAAGATCTTCGAGCCATTGGCGTTCAGAACCGCCGCCGCATCGTCCGGATGGCTGCGCAGCCAGCCAAGGATTTCGGCCATGCCGGCCTTGCCGCGCTGCAGCCGGCCCTGTTCGATCAGCAAGCGGCCAATGGCCAGATAATCGCGGCCGTTCTGGCCATCATAGCCAATGCGCAGTATGTCGCCGCCCGTCAGGCGCAGCCGGCCACTGCCTTGAATTTCCAGAAAAAAAACCTCGTAGGGATCAGCAGCCCACGCCAATTCCAGCCCGCGCCCGGCCAGCGCGCCGCCGCTGATATCAATGCGCGCGTGATAGGGCACCAGCCGGTTGCCCACCACGCGCCCGCGCACGGTTCGGCCCTTCAGGCTGGCGGCGAAATCGCCAAGCGGCACATCAATCAAATCGGCCGGCCGCCGGTATATTGGCACCTCATATCCCGGCTGGCGGGTCAGGCTGGCGGCAATTTCCGGCTCATAATAGCCCGTGGCAAAGCCGCTGCCGGCAGCAATGGTGATGGCTGCAAACTGTTGCTGGAAAAACGCTGCGGCTGCATCCGGCGCAGTCAAGGCAGCGGCGGCGCAGGCCGCTTGCCAATCGCCAGCCAAAGTCAGGCCCGAAAGATCATCGCGGCGCAGCACCACCGGGCAGGACAGGCGGAACGCCGCAAGCGCAGCGGCCGCATCGGGCAAGGCCGGCAAGGCCGCCCGGGCCAAAACGGCGTCGGCGGCGCGCTTTGGCTTAATAACAGCCGGCGGGGGAGCTGGTTCCGAGATCACCGGCTGTTGCTGAACCGGCGGCAGCTGCGCCAGGCGATCGCGTTTGCCAGCGCAGGCTGCCAGCAGCAACAAGACAAACAGCGCCGCGGTGTGGCGCAGGGTCAGCGTCATGCTGCGGCCCGCGCCGTCTGTCAGTCGGTGTGATCGGGCAGCATATCGCCGCTGTCAGCTTCATTGTCAGTGGCGATCAGCACCCAGGCCGGATCGGCATTGCCGGCCAGCCGGCTGAACGTCCACAAATCGTGGCTGGTGGTTTCACCGTCAGGGGCGGCGACGCGCGCAGTGAAGCGAACGGTCAATTCGATCATGTTGCCGATCATGTCGGCGGCGCTGATGGTGGCATCATCAATTGCCACCAGACGATTGCCGAGCTTGTGGCCGCCGCGTGCTTCGATCGCTGCCGCCAGATTGTCCTGCACATCATCGGCTGCCAGCCCGTGCAGTGGCTCCAAATTGCCGGCCCAGAATGCCCCCAGGATCATCCCATAGGCCGAACGGGCACCATCCAGAAATTTTGCCGGGGCAAAGCCAGCGTCGGCGCCAGCAATGTCTTCCAGCGCGGGCAACAGGGCGGGATCGGTGCCAGCCGGCAGCACCAGGCGGCCGCGCGGCGGGCGGTCAGCCTCCCGGCGCTGCGGAGACTGGACTTCGGCCGCCGGACGAAAGTTGTCACCGATCGGCCGTTCCTGGCCGGTGCGCTTGCCGAGCACCGAAACAAGGCGCAGACCGATGAACGCGGCAAGCATCGCCAGCAGCACGATTTCGATCCAGGCACTGTCGTCAGACATTTTCATTCCTCGGCCACCAAGGATGGCCTTTTGTTTTGTTGGCAGACGACGCGAATGCCAAATATTGCCAGAGAGCACGACAGGGATTCGGGCCTGTTATCCTCTGGATTCGTATAATCGGCGTTTCCTGCCGCCAATGCAAGGGAATGCGACGTTTGCAGCAATGGTTGCTGCAAAGCCAACCAAGCCGCGCATGATGGGTTGGAGGGCGGCCGGATTTCGGCGGCCAGCAAATATGGTGCGGGCGGCGGGACTCGAACCCGCACTTCCATGGGAAAGCGGATTTTAAGTCCGCTGCGTCTACCGGTTCCGCCACGCCCACCATAGTCTGTTGCCCAGCGTTTAGGCCGGGGGTGTGGGCTTGCCAAGCGCAGGGTGTTGCAGGCTTCGGGGCAATCAGCCGTTCAGGCGCTCACGCAATTCCTTTCCGGGCTTGAAATACGGCACCCGTTTGGCATCGACCGCCACAGCATCGCCGGTGCGCGGGTTGCGCCCGGTGCGGGCATCACGCTCGCGGGTGGAAAATGCGCCAAAGCCGCGCAATTCAACCCGGCGACCACCAGCCAGGGCATCGGTGATCTCATCAAAAATCGTGCTCACCACGCGCTCGACATCGCGGATTGTCAGATGTGGATTTTGCTCGGCGATTACGGCGACCAGTTCAGACCGGATCATGCAGGCATCCTTTATTCGGCATGGCCAGTTTGGCCCCTGATTTCAATTAAGTTTATTCCAAGTGGCCTTGCGGTCAAGTGGCGCTGGCAAGCAATTGCAACCCTCGCGTCACAAATTGTCCGCACTTCGGCACAAAATGAAAAAAACGCCCCGGCAGTGACTGCCGAGGCGCTTTTTGAATCGGTTAACCAGCGCGGTCAGCTCTTTTCAGCGTCCTCGCGGGCCTTGTTGAACGCAGCGCCGAGGATGTTGCCCAGGGTTGCACCCGAATCCGATGTGCCGAACTGCGCAACGGCTTCCTTTTCCTCGTTGATCTGCAAGGCGCGGATGCTCAGCATCGGCTTGCGGCCCTTTTCAAAGCCAACGACCATGGTGTCGACCTTCTGGCCGGGCTGGAAGCGTTCGGCTTTCTGGTCGTCACGGTCACGGCTCAGATCGCCGCGCTTGATGAACACCACTGGGCCATCTTCACCGATCTGCACATCCAGGCCTCCATCGCGGGCTGCAACAACCGTGGCGGTAACCACATCGTTCTTCTTCCAATCAGCGCCGGTGTTGTTGCGCACGACCGGGCCGGGCGCGGTTTCATCAAGCTGCTTGATGCCAAGGCTGATGCGTTCCTTTTCGATGTCCACTTCCAGCACGCGCGCCGAAACCCGCTCGCCCTTGTGGTGACGCGACAGGGCGCCTTCGCCGGTCATGCCCCAGGCGATATCGCTCATGTGCACCATGCCATCGACATCGCCATCCAGCCCGATGAACAGGCCAAATTCGGTGGCGTTCTTGACTTCGCCTTCGACGATGGTGCCGACAGGATTGCTTTCGGCAAACACTTCCCACGGATTGCGCTGGGCCTGCTTGAGGCCAAGGCTGATGCGGCGCTTTTCTTCGTCCACTTCCAGAACGATGACTTCGACTTCCTGGCTGGTCGAAACAATCTTGCCGGGGTGCACATTCTTCTTCACCCAGCTCATTTCCGACACATGGACCAAGCCTTCGATGCCGGCTTCCAGTTCCACGAAGGCGCCATATTCGGTGATGTTGGTCACGCGGCCGGTGTGCTTGGTGTCCACGGCATATTTGGCAGCGGCCGTCGTCCACGGATCGGCTTCCAGCTGCTTCATGCCCAGGCTGATGCGCTGGGTTTCCCGGTTGATGCGCACGATTTGCACGCGCAGCACATCGCCGATGTTCAATACTTCGGATGGGTGGTTGACACGCTTGTAGCTCATGTCGGTGACATGCAGCAGGCCATCGATGCCGCCCAGATCAACGAACGCACCATAATCGGTGATATTCTTCACGGTGCCATCAACGATCTGGCCTTCAGCCAGGCTGCTGATCAGGCCAGTGCGAGCCTCGGCGCGCGATTCTTCGAGGATCGAGCGGCGCGACACCACGATGTTGCCGCGCTTGCGGTCCATCTTAAGCACCTGGAAGGGTTGCGGCAGGTTCATTAGCGGCGTCACATCGCGCACGGGGCGGATATCAACCTGCGAACCGGGCAAAAACGCGACAGCGCCGCCAAGATCGACCGTGAAGCCGCCCTTCACTCGGCCGAAGATCACGCCTTCAACCCGCTCACCGGCAGCAAATTTGTTCTCAAGCGCATCCCAGCTGGCTTCGCGGCGGGCGCGGTCACGGCTGAGCATGGCTTCGCCATTGGCGTTTTCAACCCGGTCAACGAACACTTCAACTTCGTCGCCAGCCTTCAGTTCGACATTGCCGGCCAGATCGGCAAATTCGCGCAGCGGAATTCGGCCTTCGCTCTTGAGGCCGACATCGATGACAGCAAATTCATTTTCGATCGCCGTGACAACACCGCGAACCACGCGGCCTTCAAAGCTTTGATTCTTGCCAAGCATGGCATCGAGCATCGCCGCAAAATCATCACGGGTCGGCTGGGCAGAAGTAGCCATAAGCAGTCAGTCACCTTGCATATCGGGCCGGCGCGAGCGGGAAACATGCATCGCGAAACCCATCGGCGCAGCACCATTGCCCGCCGTTCATCGCCGTCGCGGTGGCACCATGCCAGCCGCTCAGAAATTCGCCGGAAAGCGCAAACGCCCGCGCAGGCCCGTCTTTTGCGGAAAACTGCCGGGGCGCCGACGATCAACGGCTGCTGCGCTGCACCGCCTGTTCAACCAGGCCAACTGCCGCTGCAACTGCCGCGCCTATAGTCAGGTTGCTGGTATCAAGCAAGGCAGCATCAGCCGCCTGCACCAGCGGCGCCGCGGAGCGCCCGGAATCGCGGGCATCGCGGGCCCGAATATCCGCCAGCACATCGGCTAACGTGTGCGCGGCCCCCCCCGATTCCCTGATGCGCGCACTTTGCTCGGCATGGCGGCGCGCGGCGCGAATTTCCGGAGCCGCCGTCACAAACAGCTTGGCCGGCGCGTCTGGCGCAATCACCGTGCCGATATCGCGCCCGTCCAGCACCGCGCCGCCCGCCTGCTGCGCAAACGCCCGCTGCACATCAAACAAGGCCGCTCGCACCGCCGCGTGGCTGGAAACAATAGAGGCATAATCGCTGTTGATCGCACTCATCAGATCGGGATCGGTCAGGAGCGCCGGGTCCATCAGCGCCGCCGCCTGCGCCGCCGCAGCTTCATCATAAGGATCATGCCCCGCCAGCCGCACCGCCAGCCCGCAGGCACGGTATAGTTTGCCGGTGTCCATGCACGGCAGGCCATAATGCTGGGCCAGCGCCTTGGCGATCGTGCCCTTGCCGCTGGCGGCCGGGCCATCGACGGCGATGACGAGGGTGGTGGTGATCACGGCTGCGGCGTTAGCGGGCGGCCGCGCGAGGGGCAAGCAAATCAGGCAGGAGGTGCGCCCGGCAGCGTCACTCCGCCGGGATGCCTGGGCTGGCGTTGCCACCATTCAGCGCCGACAGCACCGGGAACAGCATTTGTTCGCGGATGCTCAGCCGGCGGCGGTCGCCTTGGCCGACGGTGTCGGTTTCGCCAGCGCGGAAGGTGCCGAAGATGCGATCGAGGATGATCAGGCAATTGGCATAATTGCAGCGGGTGGCCTGATAACCGACGCTGTGGTGCAGACTGTGGGGCGCGATGGTCGTGAAGACATGAGCATACCACGCCGGCGGATTGAACCGCACATTGGCGTGCGCAAAGCAGGCGATGGTGGTGAGCAGATGGCCGGCACAGAACAGCGCGGGCAGCGAGAAATCGAGCAGTGCGGCCAGGGATGCAAACACCAGCAGCAATTCCAGAGGATTGCCAACGCCGCCCTTGAGCGTGTTCAATTGGGTCACGTGGTGATGCGGCGCGTGCAGCAGCCACAGTGGCCGCCAATTGTGCATGGCGCGGTGCAGCCAATATTGGCCAAATTCGGCAATGAACAGGATCAGCAGCGCCTGCAGCGCCAATGGTGCCTGCGCCAGCGCCGGGGTGGTGATCCCCAGCGCGCCCTTGATGGCAGCCAGGCCGGCATCGATGATGTTGCTGTTGGCATATTGGATCACGAATGTGCCGAGGACGAGATAGAAGAGATCGGTGCGCAATTCCTGCCAGTTGAGCCGCCAGCCGGCATGGCGTTCATGGACGAATTCCAGCGCCAATATGATCGCCCGGGTTGCCATCACCACGCCCAGAAACACCAGCGGATCATCGGCAAGCGCAGGGGGCAGCGCCGACCAAAACAGTAAGATGCCCGCCACGGTCGCCGGCTCGAACCAGCGGAATATCATGTCACGCGCTGTGGTCGACGATTTCTTTGCCGCAACGGTCAAGAGGCACTCCCTGAAACATCCCGGATTTTTGTTTTCCATAGCAAGAGCGATTTTCAAACTGGTTTTTTGCGCGCAGCCGAGCGGCTGTATTCAGTTTCCGGCGAGTGCGCCTGGTTCGGTGTGGCTGGCGGCCCGCGACGGCCAGCGCTGGCGGCAGTTGCCAGGTTGCGACATATCGGCTTTATTCAACGCGGGTCGTGTTGAAATTGCAGGTGAGCAATGAAAGTCGGCCTTCCAGATTCTCCAACCGCGCCAATCCTTTTCGTCGCCGGCACTCGCCCCGAAGCGGTGAAGCTGGCCCCTGTCATTCTGGACGGCATGGCGCGCGGCCACGCGCCCATTCTGGTGGCGACCGGGCAGCACCGGGATTTGTTTGATGCGGCGCTGGCCGGGTTCGGCTTGCAGGCCGATCTTGATCTGGGCGTGATGGTGCCGACGCCCGATCAGCAGGTCGGGCAGCTGGTGCCGATGCTGGCCGATGTGATCCGCCGCAAGCGCCCGGCGTGGGTGGTGGTGCAGGGCGATACCAGCAGCACGCTGGCTGGCGCATTGGCGGCGCGCTATGCCGGCGCGCCGCTGGCCCACATCGAAGCCGGCCTGCGCAGCGGCAGCAGCGATCCGCATCCCGAAGAAATGCACCGCAAACTGGTGGCGCAAATGGCCGATCTGCATTTTGCGCCCACCGCCGCAGCCGCTGCCGCGCTGGCGGCCGAGGGGGTGCACAGCGGCGTGCATGTCACCGGCAACAGCGGCATTGATGCGCTGCTGCTGATGCAGGCGCGGCTGGCTGCCGATCCGGGTCTGGCGGCGGCTGCGGCAGCGCCGGCGGCGCACATTTCGCGGGATCGGCCGTGGATCGTGGCCACCGTGCATCGCCGCGAAAATCAGGGCGCGCGGCTGGGCCAGGTGCTGGCGGCGCTGGCGGCGCTGGCTGATGAGGCCGAAGTGATCGTGCCGGTGCACCCCAGCCCGGCGGTATCAGGCCCGCTGCGGGCGGCACTGGGCGGGATAAGCGGTGTGCATCTGCTGCCGCCGCTGGCCTATCCGGCGTTTGTCGCACTGATGGGCCGCGCGGCGCTGGCGCTCACCGATTCGGGCGGCGTGCAAGAAGAAGCGCCAGCGCTGGGCCTGCCTTGCCTGGTGCTGCGTGATGTGACGGAGCGGCCAGAAGGCGTGGCGAGCGGCAATGCGCAGCTGGTGGGTTGTGACACCGCGGCCATCGTGGCCGCGGCGCGCATGGTGCTGGGCGATGCGCATTTGCGCGCCCGCATGGGGCAGGCGGCCATGCCCTATGGCATCGGCAACGCTGCGCGCTTGATCAATTGCGTATTGTTGCGCCCAGCTGGCGAAGCATCGGCACAAAGCCCGGAAAGCTGGTTGCAATCGGCCGCGCATCATCAACCGTTACAGGCCGCCGCGCGTTGAGGCCGAGCACGGCAAAGCTCATGGCGATGCGGTGATCGAGCTGGGCCGCGACGGTCGCACCGCCCGGGATCAAGTCGCC
This sequence comes from Sandarakinorhabdus sp., assembly GCF_040398645.1. Taxonomy (GTDB): domain Bacteria; phylum Pseudomonadota; class Alphaproteobacteria; order Sphingomonadales; family Sphingomonadaceae; genus Sandarakinorhabdus. Next base: position 18,268 of record NZ_JBBATR010000010.1, on the reverse strand, counting down.
GCCGCTGCCGTGCACGATCAGGCCATCGGGCAATTCTTCGCAGGCGATCCCGCACGCGGCCAGGCCGTGCGCCATCACCGCGATGCGATCAGACTCCTTGACGCGCAGTTCATCGAGGCCCCGCATGGTGGTGGTGCCGCTGGCACAGGCCGCGGCCACAAACAGGATCGGATATTCATCGATCATGCTGGGCGCGCCATCGGGCGGCACATCGATGCCGGTCAGCGCGCTGTGGCGGACATGGAGATCGGCCACTGGCTCGCCGCCAACGCTGCGTTCGTTGAGCAGCACGATGCTGCCGCCCATGGCCTGCAGCACCCGGATCAGGCCGGCGCGGGTGGGATTGATGCCGACGTTGCGGATGATGATGTCGCTGCCCGGCACGATCAGCGCGGCCACCATCGGAAACGCCGCCGACGACGGATCGCCGGGCACGATGATATCCTGCGGCTGCAATTCGGCTTCACCGCGCAGCGTGATGATGCGCCCGGCTGCTGTGGTTTCCACCGACAGATCGGCGCCAAAGCCGGCCAGCATCCGCTCGCTGTGGTCACGGGTGGCAATCGGCTCGATCACGGTGGTTTCGCCCGGCGTGTTGAGCCCGGCCAACAGCACCGCCGATTTCACCTGCGCCGATGCCACCGGCAGCGTGTAATTCAGCGCGACGGCCGGGCACAGGCCCGTAATGGTGAGCGGCAAGGTCTGCCGGCCATTTGGCCCCGGCGCGGCCGTGATGCTGGCCCCCATCAAGGCCAGCGGCGTGATCACCCGGCCCATCGGCCGGCCGGACAGGCTGGCATCGCCAATGAAGGTCGCCGTGATCGGATGGCTGGCAATCAGGCCCATCAGCAGCCGCGTGGAGGTGCCGCTGTTGCCCATATCGAGCGCGGTTGTCGGCTGCAGCAACCCGCCGACACCAACGCCAGCCACCCGCCACTCGCCGGCAACACTTCGGCTGATTCGGGCACCCATGGCCCGCATGGCGTCAGCCGTTGCCAGCACATCCTCGCCTTCCAGCAGGCCGGTGATACGGGTTTCGCCCACCGCCAAGGCACCGAGCATGATGGCGCGGTGACTGATGGATTTGTCGCCAGGCACCGTCACGTCGCCGCTCAGCGGGCCGGCAGCGCACAGGCTCAACGGTTGGGCAGGTCCGATGCTGTTTGTCATGGTGCTGCGCTTTGACAGGGCTTGCCGGCTGTGGCAATGCGCCGTGCTTCGCCGGAAGGGCTGCGGCCGCGTCTGGCAATCTATGTTTTTCTGGGTCAGGCGCCCGGAAATCGCGGAGTCAATATGGTCAAGGCTGAATGGGGCACCAAGCGTGCCTGCCCGAAATGCAACACACGCTTTTATGATCTGGGCAAGGATGATCCCGTGGCCTGCATTTCCTGCGGGTTTGCATGGGCACCCGAACCCATCTTGAAATCCAAGCAGACCACCCCGTTCGAAGCGGCCAAGCCACTGGTTGCAGCCGGTGAAGATCCGGCCGCTGCCGTTGACGAAGATCTGGACCTGGATACCGAAATCGAAGCAGGCCAGGCCGACGGTGATGTCGATTTGGGCGATGATGACGATCTGGGCGTCGTTTCAGAAGAGAAGGAAGACGATAATTGAGGATGATGGCCGGACAGGCGGCAGCGGGCCAAGCGATTTAATGCTTGCAAGGCCCTGCGCTATCGCCTAACCGGCCGCTCCCGATGCTGCTGGAAACAGTGGCCGCGGCGAGAGACGGTGCGGGGCCTTAGCTCAGCTGGGAGAGCGCTACGATGGCATTGTAGAGGTCAACGGTTCGATCCCGTTAGGCTCCACCATCTCGCCCGTCAGGAATAAAAAGCCTCGGCCCTCGTGCCGGGGCTTTTTGCTTTTACTGGCGCAATTTCCTTGGCAAACATGCGCGATGAGCATTCGCAGCGATTATCGGGCCATGCGGGCCATCCCGACCCGCTGGATGGACAATGACGCTTACGGCCATGTCAACAATGTGGTTTATTACAGCTGGTTCGATACGGCGGTTAACGTCTGGCTGATCGATGCCGGCTTGCTGGACATCCATCACGGCAATCCCATCGGTCTGGTGGTGGAAACCGGCTGCCGATACCACCGGGCCGTGGCCTTTCCCGATCTCGTTGAAGCGCAGATCCGTATCGCCAAGCTCGGTAACAGCAGCGTGCGCTGGGAGGTCGGGCTGTTCACGGCTGGTCACGAGGGGCCGGCAGCGGAAGGGCATTTCGTGCATGTCTATGTTGATCGCGAAACGCGGCGTCCGCTGGCACTGCCGGAGACGTGGCGCGCCGCGCTTGCGCCGCTGGTGGTTGCTTCGGACGCACCTGCAGCCTAAGCGCCCCGGATGACCAGTTCCATGACAACGCCCGCTGATTCCATCCTGATCCTCGATTTCGGCAGCCAGGTGACGCAACTGATCGCCCGGCGCATTCGCGAAGCTGGGGTTTATTGCGAGATCGTGCCGTTCGCCAAAGGCGGTGAGGCTTGTGCGCGGATGCAGCCCAAGGGCGTGATCCTGTCGGGCAGCCCGGCCAACATCAGCGATGAAAACGGCCCGCGCATTCCCGATGCCGTGCTGGCCGCCGATGTGCCGCTGCTCGGCATCTGTTACGGCGAACAGTCGCTCTGCCATCAACTCGGCGGCGCTGTGGTCGCTTCAGATCACCGCGAATTTGGCCGCGCCGAAATCGACATCGTCGATGATTGCGCCTTTTTTGCCGGGGTGTGGGCCAAGGGAGACCGGCCGACCGTGTGGATGAGCCATGGTGACCGTATCGAAGCAATTCCGCCCGGATTTCGCGCCGTGGCCACCAGCGCTGGCGCGCCCTACGCCGCCATCGCCAATGATGAAGCCCGGCGATACGGCGTGCAGTTCCATCCAGAAGTGGTGCACACCGCCGACGGCGCCGCGCTGCTAAGCAACTTCGTCATCAATGTGTGCGGCGTGGTGCCTAGCTGGTCGATGGCCGGCTTTCGCGCCTCAAAAATTGCCGAAATTCGCGAGCAGGTCGGCAGCGCGCGGGTAATCTGCGGGCTGTCCGGCGGCGTTGATTCGGCGGTTGCTGCAGTGCTGATCCACGAAGCCATTGGCGACCAACTCACCTGCGTGTTCGTTGATCATGGTCTGATGCGGCTGGGTGAGGCAAGCCAAGTCGTCACGCTGTTCCGCGAACATTATCATATTCCGCTGGTACATGTGGAGGCCGAGGATCTGTTCCTGTCCGGCCTGGCCGGCGTGACCGATCCAGAAGCCAAGCGCAAGTTCATCGGCAAGACCTTCATCGAAGTGTTCGAAGCCGAAGCCAAGAAGATCGGCGGCGCGGATTTCCTGGCGCAGGGCACGCTCTATCCCGATGTGATCGAAAGCGTGTCGTTCACCGGCGGGCCGAGCGTGACCATCAAGAGCCACCACAATGTCGGTGGGCTCCCGGAGCGCATGAACATGAAGCTGGTCGAGCCGCTGCGCGAATTGTTCAAGGATGAAGTGCGCCGGCTGGGTGTGGAGCTTGGCCTGCCGGCGGCGTTTGTCGGCCGCCATCCGTTTCCGGGCCCCGGCCTTGCCATCCGCATCCCCGGCGAAGTCACCAAGGATAGCTGCGACACGCTGCGCAAGGCCGATGCCGTCTATCTCGATGAAATTCGCAAGGCCGGGCTTTACGATGAAATCTGGCAGGCCTTTGCCGTGCTGCTGCCGGTGCGCACGGTCGGCGTGATGGGCGATGGCCGCACGTACGACCGGGTGTGCGGCCTGCGTGCCGTGACGAGCGTTGATGGCATGACCGCCGATGTCTACCCGTTCGAAGCCGCCTTCCTGACCCGCGCCGCCACGCGCATTGTCAACGAAGTGAAGGGCATCAACCGGGTGGTATATGATTACACCTCCAAACCGCCCGGCACCATCGAGTGGGAATGATCCCCAGCCGGAGATACTGAAATGAGCCAAGCTGCCGCAATCCCTGCGTTGGCGCGCACCTTGAAACGCCGGCATGTCACCATGATCACGCTGGGCGGCGTAATCGGCGCCGGGCTCTTTGTTGGCAGCAGCGCCGCGATATCCAGCATCGGGCCGGCGGTGATCGTCAGCTACGCCCTGGCGGGGGCCATCGTGCTGCTGGTGATGCGGGTGATTGCGGCGCTGGCGGCGGCCTATCCCCACGCCGGGGCCTTCACTGAATTTTCGCGGATCGGCATCGGCCGCTGGGCCGGCTTCACGGCTGGTTGGCTTTATTGGTATTTCTGGGCCATCGTCATTGGCATCGAAGCCATTGCCGGCGCTGCGATCATTGCCCAATGGGTGGATTTGCCAACTTGGGCGATCGGTCTGGCGGTGATGCTGCTGATGACCGGATCGAATCTCCTGTCGACACGCAATTTTGGCGAATTTGAGTTCTGGTTTTCCACCATCAAGGTGGTGGCGATCATATTGTTCATCGTGGTGTGCGCTGCCTTTGTGCTGGGCAAGGACGATGGCGGCGGCGCTCTGGCACTGCTGACGGCCGACGGCGGCTTTGCGCCGATGGGTTGGGGTGCGGTAATGGCCGGGGTCACATCGGTGATCTTTGCGCTCGTCGGCGCCGAAATCGTGACCATGGCCGCTGCCGAAGCCGAAGATTCGGCCGACATGGTCGCCAACATGGCCAGCACCCTGATCGTGCGCATCGGCACATTTTACATCGGCGCGATCTTCCTGATCGTCTGCATCGTGCCGTGGCGCAGCGTGGTGCCCGGCCAATCGCCATTTGCTGCCGCGCTGGAGATTGTTGGCGTACCGGGCGCGGCGCTGGTGATGAACATCGTGGTGCTGGTCGCGGTGCTGTCGTGCCTGAATTCGGCGATTTACGTCGCGTCGCGCGCTTTGTTCACACTGGCGGCCAATGGCGATGCGCCGCGCTGGAGCATCAAGATCAACAGTCGCGGCGTGCCGGCGCGGTCGATCATTGCGTGCACGGCGGTGGGCTTTGCCAGCGTGATGGCATCGGTGCTGTCGCCCGGCGTGGTGTTTGCCTTTCTGGTGAATGCGTCTGGGGCAATCATCATCTTTGTCTATATGCTCACGGTGCTGGCTGCGATCCGGCAGGGTGTGGGCACCGGGCCGTTGCTGCGCTGGGGCCGCCATATCGCCGTGGCGGCCATGCTGGCCGTGCTGGCGGCGATGGCGGCGACGCCCGATCTGGCGGTGCAGCTTTATGCCAGCCTGGGCTGTCTGGCGGCAGTGCTGGCGGCAGCAGCGGTGACGCGGCGGCGCTGACAGCGGCGTCATGGCCAGCGGATTGCCATGATCTCCCAGCTTTTCTCGCCGCCCGGCAGGCGCACCACCCGCACATCGCCAACCCGTGCACCGCGCAAGGCACGGGCGATGGGCGCGCTCCAGCCGATGCGGCCGGCCGCAACATCCTGCTCATCATCGCCGACCAGCGTGACGGTGCGGCGATGGTCGTCCTCATCGGCAATTTCGGCGGTGCAGCCAAACACCACGGCGGCGCGTTCGGTCTGCGCGGCGGGATCGATCACCCGGGCCGCGGCCATGCGCTTGGCCAGATGGCCCAGCTCGCGGTCAATCTCGCGCAGGCGCTTGCGGCCATAGATATAATCGCCGTTTTCGGATCGATCGCCATTGCCCGCGGCCCAGCGCACCACTTCGACGATCGGTGGCCGTTCGCCGTGCAGCAGATGATCATAGCGGGCGCGCAGGGCGGCCATGCCGGCCGGCGTGATCGGGTTGCCCTCGCTCACAGATCAAGCGCGCCCTGCGCTGGCGCTGGCGCTGGCTCTGGCTTGCGCTTTGCAGCGGCGACGCGGCGACGTTCCGTGCTGGGCAGGCCGGCCTTGCGGCTGCCGTGTTTGGTGATGATGGCGCGCGCCGGCCCGGCATGGGCCGGATCGCGGCGGATGGCCGAAATGGCGTTCTTGGCATCCCGCGCCGCCTGTTCATGATCGACCAGCGGCAACGGATAATCGCCGCGCAGCGCCGCATCCGCCAGCCACGGCTGATGCAGCAGCGCATCCGGCACTGCGGCCAGTTCCGGCAGCCAGCGCCGGACGAAGCGGCCATCGGGATCCTGATCATGGCCTTGCTTGATGGGATTGTAGATGCGCGGAATATTGGTGCCGGTGGTGCCCGATTGCATCTGCACCTGCGCCCAATGGATGCCCGGTTCATAATCGGTGAACATCCGCGCCAGCACGGCGCCGCTGTGCCGCCAATCCAGCCGCAGATGATAGCTGGCCACCGCCATCACCATGGCGCGCATACGAAAATTCAGCCAGCCGGTGGCGGCCAGGCTGCGCATGCACGCATCCACAAACGGCCAGCCGGTGCGGCCCGCCGCCCACGCCGCCAGCCGGGCCGGATCATGATCGGGCAGGCCCTGATAGGCCGGGTGCAGGCAGCGCGCCTCCAGCCAGGGGGCGTCCTCCAGCTTCTGGATGAAATGGCAGTGCCAATGCAGCCGGCTGATGAAGGACTCAATCGACCGGGTGAACGCCGCATCGCCGGCATCCTGCCAGCGCGTGCGCGCGGCCATTGCGGCCTGATAGGCTTCGCGCATCGAAACACTGCCCAGCGCCAGATACGGGGACAGGCGCGAACAATGATCGGCGCCGCTGCCAGGCGCTGACATCGCGGCGCGATACGGCCGCCCGCGGCTGTTCAGAAAGCTGCGCAGCACCGCCAGCGCGGCGCGCCGCCCGCCGATCTGGCGGGCACAGGTATCGGGGGGCAATCCCAAGGCCGAGGCATCAGGCAAGTAGTCGCCGGCAACATCGGCCATGCGGATAGTGGCCGGGGCGGGCAGGCGCGGCGTTGTCATCAGCTTGGCCCAGCGCGCCGCCCAGCCATTGCGGTTGCCGTGTGCCCGCCACACGCCGTGTTGCTGCGCTTCGTGCACTGCTACGCCGGCGGCGCGTGCCCAGCGCCGCACCGCCTTGTCGCGGGCATAGCTCCACAGATTGCCGGTTTCCTGGTGGGCGTGGACGGCGCTGATGCCGTGCTGCGCATGCAGATCAGCCAGCACGGCGGCCGCATCACCCACCCGCACCACCAGCCGCGCGCCGCGGGCCATCAGGCTGCGATCCAGATCGATCAATGTTTCCAGCAGGAACGCCAGTTGCCGCCCGCTCACATCTGGCTGCGCCCAATAATCGGGTTCGATGATGTACAGCGGCAACACGGCGCCCCCGCTGGCGGCAGCAGCGTGCAGCGGCGCATGATCATGCACCCGCAAATCGCGCTTGAACCAGACAATATCCATCAGCGGCCAAAGGTTAATAATGTTAAGAAAGTTACGAAGGTTAGGGTTTTGAGGAAAAATGCCAACAAAGCCTGCCTGAATTGTTCCCCGATCCAACACGTGCAAGATAGCGCAAGGCCGCTGCGTAGGACAGCGGTCATGCCCCGTTTCGGCGGGCGGCATGTCGCATGCGGCTTGGCAGCGGGCGCTGGGCTTGGCATTGAGGGTGCATGATCCTGTATGGCATTCCCAATTGCGACACCGTGAAAAAGGCCCGCCAGTTTCTGGCGGCAGCCGGGCGCGCCCATGATTTTCATGATTACAAGAAGGCCGGCGTGCCCGCCGATGCGCTGGCGCGCTGGGTGGCGCGCTGGGGGTGGGAGACGGTGCTGAATCGCTCTGGCACGACCTTCAAAGCGCTGCCTGATGCCGACAAGGCCGGGCTGGATGCGGACAGGGCCATAAAATTGATGCTGGCCAACCCCAGCATGATCAAGCGGCCGATTGTGGAAGCGGCCAAGGACGGCGGCGGTATCGCCCTGATCGGCTTCAAGCCCGACCAGTGGCAAGCGGCGCTGGTAGGCTGAGATGGCGCGATGGTTGGTGAAATCCGAACCGTTCAAATATAGCTGGGAGCAGCTGAACAAGGACGGGCAGACGATTTGGGACGGCGTGCGCAACAACCAGGCCGCGCAATATCTGCGCGCCATGAAAATCGGCGACGAGCTGTTCTTCTACCACAGCAACGAAGGCCTGTGCATCGTGGGCATCGCGGCGGTGGTGGGCGAGCATTTCATCGATCCCAGCGATCCCAAGGCGCGGTTTCCCGCCGTGCTGGTCGGCCCGAAAGCGCCGATGCCGCGTGCCGTGACATTGGCCGAAATGAAGGCCGAGCCGCGGCTGGCCGGCATGGCCATGTTCCGCCAGTTCCGCCTGAGCGTGGTGCCGATCAGCGATGACGAATGGGATGTGGTGATGGAAATGGCGGCGGCCTGATTGCAGCCGCTTATCACTGCCGGGCCGTCAAACCGGCTTGATGGCGATACTGTCCTTGGCAGCCAATTGCCGCAGGTTTTCCTCGTGATCGGCACGGCTGAGCTTGTAGGTGGAAATCGCCGCGATCATCAGCAGCCACAGCGTCAGGATCGACGGCACATACCACATGCCCAATTCCCACAGGCTGGTCTCCGGCACCTGATCCGGGCGGGCGCCGGTGGGGAAGGCCGCCAATGTCAGCACGAAACTGGCGGCGATGACGCCCAGGCCTTGCACCGATTTGCGGATGAAGGTGGCGGCGGCGAAGAACACGCCTTCTGATCGCCGGCTGGTTTTCAGTTCGGCCTGTTCGACCAGATCGGCCAGCATCGCCGAGCTCAGGATCTGGAAGCAGATGATCAGGCCGACGTCGATCATGGTGACGATCAGCACCATCCAGAAGATCGCCGGTTCGCCATTGGCCGGCAGCAGGCCAGCCAGGCGCAGCACGACCGGAGCCGGCAGAATCAGGCCGGCAATCAGCCCGATGATGATGGCGCCGCGTTTCTTGCCGACGGTGCGCGTGGCAATCGGTGCCATCACCGCGCCGATGATTGCCGATATGAACACGGTGGCAGTGATGATGCCGATCTGCTCCGGCGAGAACCCCCAGAAATAGGCCGAGAAATAGAACGACAAGGACGCCGACAGGCCGGTGGCAACGGCGCCGAGCATGGCGGCACCGAACAGGGCGGCAAAGCTGCGATTGGCCAGGGTTTCGAACATTTCGCGAAAGACGGTGCCAACGGTAATGCTGCGTTTGGCCGGCGGCAATCGCAGATGGGCGATGCGGCTGTGCGTGCCCAGCGACGAAGCGATGATCGCCACAAAGATCAGCACCGACGCGATTATGCCATAGACCTCATAGGCGTCGCGGTTGAACTGGCCATTTGGGATGGCGGCGGTTGCAAATAGCGGAAACAGCACCGTGAAGTTCGCCACAGTCATCACGCTGCCGCCCGTCCAAGCGAAATAATAGCGCCAGCCGAGCAGCGATGAGCGATGATCATAATCCGTCGCCAGTTCCGGTGCGAGGGCGGCGCTGGGGATTTCATAAAAGGTGATGGCGATGCGCACCACCACCGCCAGGCCCAGCAGATACCAGAACAGCGCCGCCTGCGACCAATCGGTCGGCGGATTCCAGATCAGGAAATACGTGGCGGCGACCGGCAGCGCCGAAGCATACATGAACGGATGCCGCCGCCCCCAGCGTGACCGCAGATTGTCCGACCAATAGCCAACAATCGGATCGCACACCGCATCGATCATCAGCGAAATCGTGATGGCCAGACCCACAAGGCGCGCGTCCAGCCCGATCACCTGGCTGTAGAACAGCAGCAGGAAATAGCTGAAGCCGCCGTCCTTGATGCCGTAGGCTGCCGCGCCAAGGCCATAGGCCAATTTGGTGCGCATCGTGGGCGCGCCATCCGGCACCACTGTTGCAAGCGTCATGCTGTCCACCCCAAGTCCACCACACGTGCGCCGAAATTTCACGGTCTGCATAACGAAGAACTTCCGCACTATCAGCACGATCTGGGGGATTGTAAAGCATTGTACACGGTCGGTGCGCGCGACCAGGGCGCGCAGCCGGCGCGCGCAGCCGGGGTCTGCCAGTTGAGCTGCCGGGCCGGCGCGCGTAAGCATGGCGGCCATGAGCACAACCTTCACCCTCGACACCAGCACTTCCCGCGCCCATCCGGTGCCCGAACCCGTGCGCCGCCTGACCGTGCCGGCCATCGCCCGGCGCAAGGCCAAGGATGGGGGCGGGGAGCCGATCGTGATGCTCACCGCCTACACCGCGCGGATGGCTCAGCTGCTCGATCCACACTGTGATCTGCTGCTGGTTGGCGATTCGCTGGGGCAGGTGATCTATGGCCTGGATACCACCGTGAAGGTAACACTGGACATGATGATCGCGCACGGCGCAGCGGTGGTGCGCGGAAGCTATCGCTCTGTGGTGGTGATTGATTTGCCGTTCGGTTCCTACGAAGAAAGCCCGCAGGCGGCGTTTCGCACCGCAGCGCGCGTGATGCAGGAAACCGGCGCGGCGGCTGTCAAGCTGGAGGGCGGCGCGGTGATGGCGCCCACCGTGAAATTCCTGGCGGAACGCGGCATTCCGGTGATGGCGCATGTTGGCCTCACGCCGCAGGCGGTGAACGCGCTGGGCGGCTATGGCGCGCGCGGGCGCAGCGCCGCTGAAGCTGCCAAGATACTGGATGATGCTCGCGCGGTTGCCGATGCCGGCTGTTTTGCGCTGGTGGTGGAAGGCGTGGTCGAAACGCTGGCGCGCGACATCACGGCGGCGGTGGCCTGCCCGACCATCGGCATCGGTGCCTCACCGGCCTGCGATGGCCAGGTGCTGGTGGTGGACGATATGCTGGGCATGTTCGAACGGGTGCCGCGTTTCGTCGAGCGGTTCGATGATCTGGCGGCGCGGATTTCCGATGCCGCCAGCCGTTATGCCGGCGCGGTTCGCGAACGGCGCTTTCCCGGCGATGCGCAATTGTATCGCTGATGGCCCCCAGCATAGGGGCATGAGCTGCGGCCCTTTACCTTTGCGGCGCTGTCGGGCATTCACCCGCCGGCAAGACCGGCCGTGGCACTGCACCGCGCCACAGCCAAAGCGGAGTCTGTCATCTTGGCCAACACGCCAGCCGAACCCGATAATGCCCCTGACAACGCGTTTGTGCGCGAGGTGGACGAGGAATATCGCCGCGCGCAATTGATCGGCCTGTGGCGGCGCTTTGGCCGGCTGGGGGTGGCGGCGCTCCTGCTCGGGCTGGCGGGCCTGGCCGGTTGGTTGTTCTGGCAGGATGAGCAGGCCAAGGCCGCTGGCGTGGCTGGCGCGTCGCTATCGCGCGCCATGGAGCAGCTGGAAGTGGGCGATGGCGCCCGCGCCCGCCCGGTGCTTGATGCGATGACGCGCGATGGCCCCGGCGCTTATGCGGGCCTGGCGCGCATGGTGCTGGCCAATGATGCGCTGGCCGGCGGTGACAAGGCCAAGGCGCGCGGCCTGTACGAAGCGGTGGCCAATGATGCCGCCCTGCCGCAGCCGCTGCGCGATGCGGCGCTGATCAAGGCGGTGCGCACCGGATTTGATCAGATGCGCCCTGCCGATGTGGTGGCCAAGCTGAAGCCGCTGGCGGTGCCCGGCAATGCCTGGTTTGGCGTGGCCGGCGAGCTGGTTGCTGTCGCGCACATGCGGGCCGGGCAGGCCGAAGCGGCCAAGCCGATATTGGTGGCGTTGGTGAAGGACGAACAGGCGAGCCCGTCGCTGCGCACCCGCGCGGCGCAACTGGCGATTGCTGCCGGTGTCGATATTTCATCGTTGGGCCTGCCCAGCGAAACCGATGATGGTGCGAGACCGCCAGCAGCAGGCACGCCCCAGGGAGGACAAGCCGAATGATCGATACGCAGGCCCCTCGCACTGGTTTGGCCACCATGCGGTCGCTGGCGATCCTGTTGTTGGCCTGCGCCGCGCTGGCTGGCTGCGGTATCTTCAAGAAGAGCGCTGGCCCGCGCACCCCCACGCTGGGCGAACGGATTCCGATCCTGAGCTTTGAAACCCGGGCCGAAGCCGAAGCGGATCTCAAAGACACCGCTGTGGTGTTGCCGGCACCTGTGGCCAATGCGGATTGGGCGCAGCCGGGCGGATCGGCAGCAAAGGCCGGCGGCCATTTCGCGCTGTCCGAAACGCCGGTGCAGCTATGGCAGGCCAAGATCGGCAAGGGCAGCAGCGCCACGGCCCGGCTGAATGCCGCGCCGGTGGTGGGCGGCGGCAAGGTGTTCACCATGGATACCGCCGGCGAAGTGCGCGCATTTGATGCCACCACCGGCCAGTTGCTGTGGCAAGCCGAGGTCCGCCTGCCCAAACGCAGCAGCCGGCCGGCGTTTGGCGGCGGCGTGTCCTACGGCGATGGCCGCGTTTATGCCGCCACCGGCTACGGCGTGGCGGCCGCGTTTGATGCGGCAACTGGCAAACAATTGTGGACGCGGGCGCTAGTGCAGCCGCTGCGCGGCGCGCCAGCGGTGGCCGGCACGCGGGTGTTTTTCCTGTCGCAGGACAATCAGGTGCACGCGCTGGACGGCGCCACCGGCGATTTGTCGTGGACCGTGGCCGGCACCGTTGAAGTGGCCTGTATCCTGGGCAGCGGCACGCCGGCAATCCTGCTGGACACGGTGGTGGTGGGCTTTTGTTCGGGCGAATTGAATGCGCTGCGCACCGAAAATGGCCGCAGCCTGTGGCAGGATCAATTGGCGCGCACCGGGCGATCGACGGCGATGGCGGCGCTGGCTGATATCGACGGATCGCCGGTGATCGATCGCGGCCGGGTGTTTGCCATCGGCCATGGCGGCCGCATGGTGGCGCTGGAACTGGCGACCGGGCAGCGCGCCTGGGAACGGAACTTTGCCGGGCTTTCGACGCCGTGGGCGGCCGGCGAATTTTTGTTCATCGTTACGGTCGATGGCGAAGTGCTGTGCATTACCCGCAGCGAAGGCAAGTTGCGCTGGATCAGCCGCTTCGATCAATATCGCAAGCCCAAGAAGAAAAAGGATCCGATCATCTGGGCGGGGCCGGTGCTGGCCGGTGAGCGATTGTGGATTGTCGGATCAAACCGCGAATTGGTCGCCGTTGATCCCTACGAAGGCAAACGGCTGCAAACCATCCGCCTGAAGGCCGCAGCCTATTTGCCGCCGGTGGTGGCGGGCAATGTCCTGTATGTCCTCACCGATGATGGCACGGTGACCGCGTATCGCTGACGGTTTTATGCTGACCGTTGATTGCTGATCTGGCCGGCCCTCGCTTATTGCCCGGTGCGCTGGTAAGGCGCTGGCGATGAATGTAGGCAATATACTCGATCTGCCGGCCGATGCCCCGCGTGTGGCCATTGTGGGCCGGCCCAATGTGGGAAAATCCACGCTGTTCAACCGGCTGGTAGGCCGCCGGCTGGCGCTGGTGGACGATCAACCGGGCGTGACCAGGGATCGGCGGGAGGGCGCTGCCAACCTGTTCGATCTGTTTTTCGTGGCTGTGGATACCGCCGGCTTCGATGAAGGCAATGAAGACGCGTTATCCGCCCGGATGCGCGCCCAAACCGAAGCCGCTGTCAGCCGCGCCACTGTGGCGCTGCTGGTGTACGATGCCCGGGCGGGGGTGACGCCGATCGATGAACAATTCGCAGCCTGGCTGCGCCGGCGCGGCGTGCCGCTGGTGCTGGTGGCCAACAAGGCCGAAGGCATGGCCGCCGAAGCCGGCTTGAACGAAGGCCATTCGCTCGGTCTTGGTGAGCCGATCGGCATGTCGGCCGAACACGGGCTCGGCCTTGCCGATCTCTATGCGGCGCTGCAACCGTTCCTGGAGCCCGAACGGCCGCAAGCGCCCGATGCCGATGATGCCGATGACGCTGATGATGCTGATGATATTTCGGACGACACGCCGGACGATGACGATGCCGAAATCGATACCACGCCCGCCGGGCCACTCAAGCTGGCCATCGTCGGCCGGCCTAATGCCGGAAAATCCACGCTGATCAATCGCTTGCTTGGCGAACAGCGCCTGGTCACCGGCCCAGAAGCCGGGATTACGCGCGATTCGATTGCCATCGAATGGGAATGGCCGGACCGCGATGGCGCCATGCGCTCCGTGCGCCTGATCGATACCGCCGGGCTGCGCAAGCGGGCCAAGGTGATCGACAAGGTCGAACGGCTGGCCGCTGCCGATACCGGCCTAGCCATTGATTTTGCTGAGGTTGTGGTGCTGCTGCTTGATGCCACGCTCGGTCTGGAAGCGCAGGATTTGCGCATCGCCGACAAGGTGCTGTCCGAAGGGCGGGCGCTGATCATCGCGCTCAACAAATGGGATGCCGCCCATGATCAGAGCAAATTGTTCCAGGGCGTGCGCAAGGCGCTGGACGATGGCCTGTCGCAGGTGAAGAACGTGCCCTTGCTCACCTGTTCGGGTGCCACCGGCCGCGGCCTGGACATATTGATCGAAGCGGCCTTTGCTACGCGGGTGCGCTGGTCACGCCGGGTGCCGACATCGGCGCTAAACCGTTGGTTTGAAGCGGCAACCAGCCGCAACCCGCCGCCGGCGCCGGGCGGCATGCGCGTCAAGCTGCGCTATGTCACGCAGGTCGCCACCCGGCCGCCCACCTTTGTGGTGTTCGGCAATCGCACCGATGCACTGCCGGCCAGCTACACCCGCTACCTGACCAACAGCCTGTCGGCCGATCTGGATTTTTCGGGCCTGCCGATCCGGCTGAGCTTCCGCGGTGGCCGCAACCCGTTCCACAAGAAATAGCGCGGCGCCGTGCCGGCTAAGTGGCGCGCGGTTGGCCATTGTGGTGGCGGCGCTGGCCATCGTGGTGGCGGGGTGGGCCATTGTGGTGGCGGCGTGAGCCCCTTTGGCGGCCACCACTGCACGAAAGGGCGACAATGATCCGTTTGCACGGCTATTGGCGATCAACGGCGGCGTGGCGGGTGCGGCTGGCGCTGGCGGCCAAGGGCCTGGCCCATGACAGTATTGCCGTGAATCTGGTGCAGGGGCAGCAGCGCAGCACCGGCCATCTTGCGCTCAACCTGCAAGGGCTGGTGCCGGTGCTGGAGCATGATGGCCTGGTGCTGACCCAGAGCCTGGCGATCATGGAATATCTGGATGAGGTGTTTCCCGATCCGCCGCTGCTGCCGGCCGATCCCGCCGGCCGCGCCCGCGTGCGCGCTGCCGCCCTGATCGTGGCCGCTGATGTGCATCCGCTCGGCAATTTGCGTGTGCAGCGCTGGCTGCGTAGCGAAATGCAACAGGATGATGCAGCGGTGACGCGCTGGTTGCATCAGTGGATGCGTGACGGCCTGACAGCACTGGAAGTAATGGCGCGCCAATATAGTGGCCGTCACTTGATTGGCGACAGTGTCAGCATCGCCGATCTGGCGCTGGTGCCGCAATTATACAATGCTCGGCGCTTTGCATTGCCGCTAAATAGTTTCCCTGGCTTGCTGGCGGCCGAAAAAGCCATTTCGGTCCTGGATTGGGCCATCACGGCTGGTCCCGAATTGCAACCAGATGCGATCTGAAAGTCAAGAATTTCATGTTTTGGTAACGATGGAGGCAGTTGCATTCGCGTAGGATTTGGATAGAACCTATTTTGTCTGCATACGTCATTCTACCGAGGATTTCCCATGACCGAATCGCGCTCCGGCAACTTGTCCTTGTTCGCTGCCACCGATTCGCGCCGCACCGCGCGGCGATTGGGATGGTCCGTTGCAGCAACCATATTGGCGGGCACGGCTTTGGTGCCGGCATCGGCGCAGGTGTTTGATCTGGGCGGGCTTACTGTCCAAGTCACCAACTTCGCTGGCCCGCCGGCCAACAACCCTGCCGAAATCACCAACGGTGTCCTGCAGGTCAACAATGCGGCCAATCTGACCTTTGGCGGCGATCTCACCGATTCCGGCGGTGTGTTGAGCATTCACAAATTCGGCATCGGCAGTCTGACCTTGTCGGGCGTCAACACTTACGCCGGCACATCGGGGCTGCGCGTATCCAACGGAACCGTTTTTGCCGGATCGGTCACGGCATTCTCCCCGAACAGCCATTTGTTGATTGGCGGCGTGCTGGGCACGACCAGCACGGTTGATCTGAATGGCTTCAGCCAGACCACGTTGTTTTTGCAGTCAACTGGCGCAGGCGGCGCGGTGGTAACCAGCACGGCTGGCCCGGCAACGCTGACAATATCCGGCACTTCGACCCGCACATTCAACGGCGGCCTGCAGGGCGAAGTGAACATCGTCAAGCAAGGCAGCAGCACTCAGACGTTCCTGAATACCAAATCGGCAATAACGCCGACCACCAACACTGGGGCGATCACGCTGCAGGCAGGCACCATCTCGGTTGGTGCCAACAACGTTCTGGGCACAGGCACGATCACCGTCACCGGCGCGTCCACGCTGTCTTCGGCTGCCATTGCCGGCTCAGTCACGCTGAACAACGCGATCGTTCTTGATGCCAATCTGGCGGTGACGCCAAACCCCATTGCGCCGCTCGTGTTGGCCGGGAATATTTCTGGCGCCGGTGTGCTCAACAAATCGACCTCCACCGTTTTGGCGCTGACGGGCAACAACAGTTACGCAGGCGGCACAACCGTCGCCGGCGGGCGTTTGCTGATCGGGTCAGACACGGCGCTTGGCCTGGGTGCGGTCACATTCAATGGCGGAACTCTGGCGCTCAATGACGTTGCGGTGGGCAGGTCGATCACCAACAATTTTGTTGCAGGTGCGACTGCCCTGACCATCGAAGCTGGAGACGCCGGCACGGTTTTTGAATTCTCGGGCAACATCGCAGGCACGCGCACCCTCGTGCTGGCTGCAACCGGCGGCGACGGCACTGTGCTGCTCAGCGGCGCCAACAGCTATACGGGTGCAACGCGCGTGCAATCCGGCGTGCTCGGCATCGGCGGTGCTACCGCCATTTCGAACTCGTCGTCCATTCGCCTGGAAACAAGCGGAACCGGCATCGCCGTGCATACTGCGGGCCTGACCGTTGATCGCCAGGTCACCAATCTCACCGGCGGGGGCGCGGTCAGCGCCACCATCAACACGCGCGGTTTTGATGCCGAACTTTCGGGGCGTCTCAGTGATGCCGTGACCGGCGTCGACGATCTCGCCTTGACCAAGCTGGGCGCCGGCGTGCTGACGATTTCCAACGCTGCAACTGCGGTTGGCACGCGCAACATCGTGTCTGGCGGCGTGACGGTTGCGGCTGGCACGCTGAATCTCACCGGCGCACTTCACAACGACGTGACGGTCAATGCCGGCACCTTTGCTGGTTCCGGATCGGTCACTGCTGGCACCACAACAATCGCGTCCGGCGCGACATTGTCTCCCGGCGATGTTGCCGGCGGTCCGGATGCAATCGGCCGCCTGACCTTCACCAACTTGACGCTGGCCGGCGGTTCGGCGGCGCGGTTCGATCTGGGTGTTCCCAGCGTCAATGTGCTCACCACGCCAAATGATATCGTGGTGGTGACGGGTGATCTCAATCTTGGCGGCGTGCTCAGCGTCAATGGCCTTGTGGGCTTTGGCAATGGTTCGTACCGCTTGTTCACCTTTGGCGGTGCTGTCACTGGCACCCTGTCTCTCAATGTCTTGCCCGGCGGTTTGGCGGGCAGCATCAGCGTGGGTGCGGGCGTTGTCGATCTGATTGTCGGCGTTACCGATTTCTATTGGGACGGCGCTGGATTGGCCAACAATATTGTTGATGGCGGCACTGGCACATGGTCATCGGCCGGCACCAACTGGACCGATGTCAACGGCAACACCGCTGTTGCCTGGGGCAACCAGCTCACCTTGAGCAATGGGTTTTTCCGCGGTGCGGGCGGTGTTGTCACGCTGTCCGATTCGTTCCTGTACGAATCGCTCAACTTCGAAACGGACGGCTACACCCTCAATCCGCTGTCAGCACAAACACTTGATGGCACCACCGCGACGATCAACGTTGCCACTGGCGTGACCGCCACGATCAATGCCGAGCTGGCGGGGACATCCCTGACCAAGACCGGCAACGGCACGCTGACGCTGGGCGGCGCCAACACCTACAGCACCACGTTGCTGACGGCTGGCCGCATCAATGTCGCCAACGATGATGCGCTTGGCCCCGATGGCCTGACGATGTCAGCTGGCACCACGCTGGGCACAGTATTGGTGCCCGTTACCCTGAACAACACCATTGCCGTGACCGGCGGCGTCACCATCGACACGGACGCGTCCCTCGGCCTGATCAACACCATTTCGGGCAGTGGCGGCATTCAGAAGACCGGTGCCGGCCAGTTGACCTTGTCGGGCAACAACAATTTCACCGGCAATTTCGCGTTCGATGCCGGTCAGATCGTCGTCGGCTCGAGCACGGCCTTTGGCAACATCGCCAATATCGTGAACGCTGCGGCTGGCACCGATGGGCTGATCCTGGTCAACGGTGTGAACGTGGGCAATGCGATCGTGCTTGCGGG
>NZ_JBBATR010000009.1:63485-65248 GCF_040398645.1 Sandarakinorhabdus sp. | reverse complement strand
GGCTGGCAATCAGTCGGTTTCGATACGGCTGTGGCGCTTTGTATCGGGCATCAGCAGCCCGGCGATCAAGGCGACGGCGGCCATGATGGTGACATACCAGAAGAATCCCCGCTCGATCCCGGCATTCTTGAAGGCCAGCGCCGCATATTCGGCCGATCCGCCAAAGATCGCCACACCCAGCGCATAGGGCATGCCCACGCCCAGCGCGCGCACATCGGCCGGGAACATCTCCGCCTTCACCACGCCCGAAATCGCCGTGTAGCAGGACAATATCGCGAGGCAGAGCACCAGCAGCGCCAACGCCCCCGGCCCCGGCCGCGCCGCGCCCAACGCATCCAGCGCCGGCACTGTCGCCAGCGTCGCCATCACCCCAAAGCTGATGATCAGCGGCCGCCGGCCCACAATGTCGGACAAGGCGCCAAACAGCGGCTGCATCGCCATATAGGCCAGCAAGGCAAAGGCCGACGTCGTGGTCGCCTCCTGCTTGGTCCATCCCGCTGACAACACGAGATATTTCTGCATATAGGTGGTGAAGGTGTAAAACCACAGGCTGCCGCCCGCCGTCAGCGCCAGCACGATCAGCAATTGGCGCGGGTGCGCCAGCAGGCGCCGCAGCAATTCGCCCTGCGATCCGGCGCGCTTGGCCTGTTCAAAGGCTTCGGTTTCCACCAGGCCGCTGCGCAGCCAGAACACCATCACCGCGCAGGCCGCGCCCACCACGAACGGGATGCGCCAGGCCCAGTCCGCCAGCTCGGCATCTGTCAACGCCGACTGCAGCAGCACCAGCAGCGCCAGCGCCAGCAATTGCCCGCCCACCAGCGTCACATATTGAAAACTCGCCAGAAAACCGCGCCACTTGGCCTGCGCCACCTCGCTCATGAAGGTGGCCGAAGCGCCATATTCGCCGCCCACCGACAGGCCCTGCACCAGCCGCGCCAGCAGCAGGATCGCCGGCGCCAGCAGCCCGACCTGGTCATAAGTGGGGGCGACCGCGATCATCAGCGAGCCAAAACACATCATCGCCACCGACAGCGTAAGCGCCGATTTGCGCCCGCGCCGATCCGCCCACACGCCCAGAAACCAGCTGCCGATCGGGCGCATCAAAAACCCGACCGCAAAAATCGCCGCACTGTTCAGCAGCGCCGCCAGATCATCGCCCGGCGGGAAAAAGCGCGGCCCAAAATACAGCGCAAACGCCGAATAGGCGTACCAGTCATACCATTCGACGAGATTGCCGGCCGCGCCGCCGAAGATCTGGCGAAACTGGCCAGGGCGCGCCGCAGCAGGCTTCGGCCCCAAACCAGCGTGTCCGGCCACGCGGCAGGATTACTGCGCGACCGGAACGCCCGGCAGCGCCGGCAGCGTGGTCGGTGCTGATGTGGGTGCCGTCGCCGGAACCGGCGCAGGCGCTGGTGCACCTTTGGCCGCAATCGTCGGATCGATCACGCGTGCCTTGTTGGTGCCAGCGGCCAGCACGGCCAGCAGGATCGACGAGATGATGAACAGCGCCGCCAGCACGGTGGTTGACCGGGTGAGCAGATTGGCCGCGCCGCGCGCCGTCATCAGCCCGCCGCCGCCGCCGCCGCCGATGCCCAGCGCGCCGCCTTCGGATTTTTGCAGCAAAATCACGCCGACCAGCCCCAATGCAATCAGGCCGTGGACAACAAGCAGGAAGGTGATCACGTTTGGCAGGCTTTCGGTTCGACAGGCAATAACGGCTGCGCCTTACATTGGTTCGGCTGGGCGTGCAATCAAGCCGCCGC
>NZ_JBBATR010000009.1:55079-63385 GCF_040398645.1 Sandarakinorhabdus sp. | reverse complement strand
GCAATCAAGCCGCCGCCGCGATGGCCAGCAAACTCGCCGCGGTCAGGCTGGCCCCGCCGACCAGCACGCCGCCAACATCCGCCACCTTCAGCAGATCGGCGGCGTTGGCCGGCGTCACCGATCCGCCATACAGGATGCGCACGCCGTGGCCGCCGCCGCCATAGCGCGCCGTCAAGCGCTCACGGATGCAGGCATGCGCCGCCGCCACATCGGCCAGCGTCGGCGTCAGGCCGGTGCCGATCGCCCACACCGGTTCATAGGCGACGATCAGCCCTTCGGCGTCAGCCGGCAAAGAGCCTGCCAATTGCGCCGCCAGCACCGCATCGGTCTCACCCGCATCATGCTGCGCCTGGGTTTCGCCGATGCACAGGATCACCTGCAGGCCGGCGGCGCGTGCCGCCTCGGCCTTGGCGCGCACATCAGCGTCGGTTTCGCCATTGCCCCGCCGGCGCTCGCTATGGCCAACAATGACGAACCCAGCGCCCAGATCGGCCAGCATGGCCGCCGATATGCAGCCGGTGTGCGCGCCGCTCGGCTTGGCATGGCAATCCTGCCCACCGATTGACACGGCGCCGGCGGACACGATCACCGCCCGGTCGATCAACGTGAACGGCGGCGCGATCCACAGCCGGCTGGCGCTGTTGGCCGCCGATCCGGCCATCGCGGCGATTTCGGCGATATCATCCCCCAAGCCGTTCATTTTCCAATTACCGACGATGAGGGCTGGCATGCGCAATATTCTCCGGAAATCGTGCTGAACTATGCGGTGCTTGTGGCAAGCCGGCTGCGCCGTTACAAGCGGCGCATTCATTTTCGACGGGTAACCGATGATCAGTTTTTTTCGCCGCTATCTGACCAGCTGGCCCGTGTTGATCCTGTTTGGCATCATCGTGGTGGCCTTTGCCGTCACCGGGATCGGTGATCCCTATGGCGGCGGCGGCACGCCCACGGGTTCGGTTGCCCAAGTCGGCTCGCGCACCATCAGCGAGGCCGAGCTGCTGGAGACCATCGACCGCACCGTGCGCGAAGTGCGCCAGCGCAACCCGGCGATGACCCAGGCCGAAGCCGCGCGCCAGGGCGTGGTGGAATTGATGGCCACCCAGTTGATCGGCCAGGCCGCGCTGGAGGAAATGGGCGCGCGCGGCGGGCTGAACGCCTCCGAAGAGGCCGCCGATGTGGTGATCGCCGGCATCGCGGCATTCCAATCGGGCGGCAAATTCGACCAAGCCACCTACGACCGGGTGATTGCAGCCCAAGGCCTGACCGACAAGCGCCTGCGCCAATCCATCCGCGGCGACCTGACCCGCGAACAGATCATCAAGCCTGCCACCACCGCGCTGGCCGTGCCGGACGGCGTTGCCGAGCTTTATGCCCGCCTGCTGGTCGATCGCCACGAAGGCGGCATCGTGCTGGTGCCGGCCCCGCCGGTCGGCGCCGCCACTGCGGCCGAAGCCGAGCGTTGGTTCAAGGCCAATGCCGCGCGCTTCACCATTCCGCAGCGCCGGGCCTTTCGCTATGCCTTCATCGATCGTGCCCGCATCGCCGCTGGCGTGAACGTGCCCGAAAAAGCCATCGCCGATGCCTTTGCCAAGGACCCGGCCAAATATGGCGGCAGCGCCAGCCGCGTGCTGGAACAGGTGGTGGTGCCCACCGAGGCCAAGGCGAAGGCGCTGGCCGCCGCCGCTGCCACGGAGGGCTTTGCTGCCGCCGCGCAGCGTCTGGCCGGATTTGGCGCTGCCGATATCGCGGTGGGCAACCAGAATGAAGCCGGCTTTGCCAAGGCGACCAGCGCAGCCGTGGCCAAGGCGGCGTTTGCGCTGCCGCTTGGCGGGGTTTCGGCGCCGGTCAAATCGCCGCTGGGCTGGCATGTCGTGCGCGCTGCCAGCCTGGGCAGCGCCGGCAAGACGCTGGCACAGGCCAGGCCGCAGATTGAAACCGAATTGCGCACCCGCGCCATCGAAGATGCCGTGGCCGATGCGGTGGCGCGCATCGAAGACGGGGTGGAGGCCGGCAAGAGCTTTGGCGATATCGCCGCCGAAAACGCCCTGACCATCGCCGCGCAGACTCCGGTGACCGAAGCCGGCTTGGGCGAAGGCCAGCCGGCGCTGACCGGCGATGTTGCCACCGTAGCCGCGCGCAGCTTCAAGCACGAAGCCGCCGACGGCCCGGTGGTGGAAGATCTGGGCGGCGGCAGACTGGTGGTGATCGAAACCACCACGGTCATACCCGCCGCGCCGCCGCCATTGGCGCAGGTGATGCCGCTGGCCATGGCCGGCGCCGCGCAGGACAAGGCGATGAAGGCCGCGCGGGTCAAGGCCGAGGCGGTGCTGGCCAAGGTCAACAAGGGCATAGTGTTTGCCAAGGCGGCGTTCGACGCCGGCCTGCAATCGCCGCGCCCGCTGAATGGCCGGCGCATCGACATCATCGGCCAGCAGCAAGTGCCGGCGGCGGCGCGGGCATTTCTGAACGGCGCGCCGGGCACCACGCAATTGCTGGCGGTGCCGGGCGGCTGGGCCTTGCTGCATGTTGACCGGGTGATCCCCGGCGATCCGCGCCGCGAAGCCGGCCTGATCGAATCCAGCCGCCGCGAGATTGGCAGCGCCCTGCCCGGCGAAATGGCGGAGGCCCTGGCCAAGGCCAGCATCACCAGCGTTGGCGCGGTGCGCAATGAAGCGTCGATTCTGGCCTTGCGCAAGCGGCTGACCGGTGACGGCGTCCAATGATCGGGGCGCAATAATGGCGGATGCCGGCAAGGTATTTGCTGATCGGCGCATCCTGCCCGAACGCAGCGCCGCCGTGGCCGCGCTGGCCGCCGGACAGGCGCAACTGATCTGGACGCGCATCGTTGCCGACACCGAAACGCCGGTTTCGGCCATGCTGAAGCTGGGCAGCGCCGAATCGGGGGCGTTTCTGCTGGAATCGGTCGAAGGCGGGCAGGTGCGCGGCCGCCATTCGCTGATCGGCCTCGATCCCGATCTGGTGTGGCGGGCGCAGGGCAACAGCTCCGAAATCAACCGCCACTGGCAGACTGACCGGGCGGCGTTTGCGCCCATGGCCGGCGACACGCTGGCCAATTTGCGGGCGCTGGTGGCCGAAGCCCGCGCCGATGTGCCGCCGGAATTGCCCGCCGCGCTGGCCTGCCTGGTCGGCTATATGGGCTATGAAACCGTGCGGCTGGTGGAACCCAGTGTGCCGCTGGCGGGTGAATCCGCGCTGGGCCTGCCGGACATGGTGTTTGTCCGCCCGACCCTGCTGCTGGTGTTTGACCGGTTGAAGGATGAATTGTTCATCGTCGCGCCGATTTTCGGCACCAGCGATCCGGACGCCGCCTACACCGCCGCCGCCGAACGCATCGCAGAGGCAGAGCGCAAGCTGGCCATGGCCCTGCCCGATGCCGCGCGCGCGCCGGACGATCTGCCAGCCGCCACGCCGCACCACCACACCAGCCGCGAGCAGTTTGCGGCCATGGTCGCCAAGGCCCGCGACTATATATTGGCCGGCGATGTTTTTCAGGTCGTGCTCTCGCAGCGTTTCTCGGTGCCGTTCCCGCTGCCGGCCTTTGCGCTGTACCGCGCGCTGCGGCGGATCAACCCGTCGCCGTTCCTGTATTTCCTCGATTTGCCCGGCTTTGCGCTGGTTGGCTCTTCGCCGGAGATTTTGGTGCGTGTGCGCGATGGTGACGTGACCATCCGGCCGATCGCCGGCACCCGCCCGCGCGGCAAGGACGCTGCCGAAGATGCCGACAATCGGGAAAGCCTGCTGGCCGACCCGAAGGAGCTTTCGGAGCATCTGATGCTGCTCGATCTGGGCCGGCACGACACGGCGCGGGTGTCGCGGCCGGGCACGGTGAAGGTAACGGACCGGTTCTTTGTCGAATTTTACAGCCATGTCATGCACATCGTATCCAACGTGCAGGGCCGGCTGGCGGACGGCGTTGACGCGGTGGCCGCCTTGCTGGCCGGCTTCCCGGCGGGCACGGTTTCCGGCGCGCCCAAGGTGCGCGCCATGCAGATCATCGCCGAACTGGAAGGCGTGGCCCGCGGTGCCTATGCCGGCGGGGTCGGCTATTTCAGCCCGAACGGCAATATG
Organism: Sandarakinorhabdus sp.; assembly: GCF_040398645.1. Taxonomy (GTDB): domain Bacteria; phylum Pseudomonadota; class Alphaproteobacteria; order Sphingomonadales; family Sphingomonadaceae; genus Sandarakinorhabdus. The sequence goes on along the minus strand of NZ_JBBATR010000009.1, from coordinate 59,296 downwards.
GACAGCTGCATCGTGCTGCGCACCGCCGTGGTGAAGGACGGCGTCATGCACGTGCAGGCCGGCGCCGGCATTGTGGCCGACAGCATCGCCGAATATGAACAGCGCGAATGCGAGGCCAAGGCCGGCGCGCTGATGGCTGCGGCGCGCGAGGCGCTGGCGGCGGCAGGTGAAGCCCGCTTTGGGCAATAGGAGACAGGCGAATGAAAGCGATCTGGAACGGCGTGACCATTGCCGAAAGTGCCGATACTGTGGTGGTGGAAGGCAATCACTATTTCCCAGCCGATGCCGTTGATCCGGCCCTGCTGAAGCCCAGCGCCACCACCAGCGTGTGCGGCTGGAAAGGCACCGCCAACTACCACAGCCTGATGGTTGACGGCGCCGAAAACCGCGACGCCGTGTGGTATTATGCCGATCCCAAACCGCAAGCTGCCAACATCAAGGGCCGGCTGGCATTCTGGAAAGGTGTGAGGGTCACCGCCTGACACGGGTGGCCAGCCCGCCGTCACGGATGGCCAGCCACCGGACACGGATGGACAGCCAACTGTCACGCTTTGCCCTCCTGCAAGCAGATGACGGGGCGCTGCCAACACGCTAAGGCCAATCCATGGCTATCCTGGTTATCGACAATTACGACAGCTTCACCTTCAATCTCGTGCATTATCTGGCCGAGCTTGGGGCCGAGACGATCGTGGTGCGCAACGACGCGCTGACCACCCAGGACGCGATGGCGATGCACCCGCAGGCGATCCTGCTCTCCCCCGGCCCCTGCACCCCCAACGAAGCCGGCATCTGCCTGGCGCTGATCGCTGCTGCCGCCGAAACCCGCACACCGCTGCTGGGCGTTTGCCTTGGACATCAGGCACTTGGCCAGGCTTTTGGCGGCATTGTCGAACGCGCGCCGCAGGTCATGCACGGCAAGGTGAGCGCCATCACCCACAGCGGCACCGGCGTGTTTGCCGGCCTGCCCAGCCCGTTCGACGCCGCGCGCTATCACAGCCTGACCGTCCGCGAAGCCGGGCTGCCGGCCGATCTGGTGATCAACGCCCACAGCCCCGATGGCCTGATCATGGGCATGCACCACCGCACCCTGCCGCTGCACGGCGTGCAGTTCCATCCCGAAAGCATCGCCACCCAGCATGGCCACAAATTATTGTCCAATTTCATGGCGTTGGCCGGCCTGACACCCGATTTATCAATTGCCGCATGAGCCTGCTGCCCGATCCCGACAGCCCGCTGGACGCCGGCACAGCTGACGCTGCCTTTGCTGCAATCTTTGATGGCAAGGTGCCCGATGATGCGCTTGCCGCGTTCCTGACCGGGCTCGCTCATCGCGGTGAAACCGCCGCCGAAGTGGTGGCCGCAGCGCAGGCCCTGCGCTCCCGGATGATCCGCTCATTTGACGCCCCGGCGGCGCTGGATGTGTGCGGCACCGGCGGCGACGGCATGCACAGTCTGAACGTGTCCACCGCGGTGTCGCTGGTGGCGGCAGCCTGCGGCATCAAGGTGGCCAAGCACGGCAACCGCGCGGCATCGTCCAGCAGCGGCGCGGCCGATGTGCTGATGGTGCTGGGTGTGCCCGAATTGCCGATGGACCGGCTGGAGCTGTGCCTCGACAGCGTTGGCATCACATTTTTGCACGCGGCGCGCCACCATCCGGCGATGGCGCGCGTGGCCCCGGTGCGGCGCGCGCTGGGCCGGCGCACGATCTTCAACCTGTTGGGACCATTGTGCAATCCCGCCGGCGTGCAGCAGCAATTGCTGGGCGTGTTCGCCCCCGACCCGGTGCCGCTGATGGGCCAAGCCCTGCTTGATCTGGGCAGCCGCGCCGCGCTGGTGGTGCACGGCGACGGCTTTGACGAAGCGGCGATTTCTGGGGAGAGCACCGCCATCACGCTGGCCGATGGCAGCCTGACTTCGCTCACCCTCACACCGGAACTGGCCGGCCTGCCGCGCCGCGCCGCCGCCGATTTGCAAGGCGGCAGCCCGGATTACAACGCCGGCCGCCTGCGCGCCCTGCTGGCCGGCCAGCGCGACGCCTATCGTGACATGGTGCTGCTCAATGCCGCCGCCGCGCTGATGGTGGTGCAGCCGGCACTGGGCTGGCCGCAAGCTGCCGCACAGGCCGCCGCTGCCATCGACAGCGGCGCCGCCGCCGACACACTTGCCCGCTGGATCCATTTCAAATGACCGACACAAAATCCGACACATTGGCCATGATCGTGGCCCACAAGCAGGCGGTGTATGCCGCCCGCAAGACGCAGATCAGCCTGGCCGATGTGGAGGCGCAGGCCCGCGCCGCCGATGCGCCGCGCGGCTTCATCGCAGCCTTGCATGCCGCCGCCGACGACGGCCGTTTTGCGCTGATCGCCGAATGCAAGAAAGCCAGCCCTTCCAAGGGCTTGATCCGCGCCGATTTTGATCCCGCCGCACTGGCGCGCGCCTATCAGGCCGGCGGCGCTGCCTGCCTGTCGGTGCTTACCGAAGACCGCTGGTTCCTGGGGTCAGACGCCTATCTGGTGCAGGCCCGCGCCGCCTGCACCCTGCCGGTGATCCGCAAGGATTTCATCGTCGATCCCTACCAGGTCACCGAAGCCCGCGCGCTGGGCGCCGATGCCATCCTGCTGATCATGGCGGCTTTATCCGATACGCAGGCCGCCGAACTGGAAGCCGCCGCCGCCGATTGGGGCATGGATGTGCTGATCGAAGTGCATGATGCCGCCGAGCGCGATAGGGCGCTGAAGCTAGCGACGCCGCTGCTGGGCATCAACAATCGCAACCTCAAAACCCTTGAGGTCAGCTTGCAAACCAGCTTTGATCTGGCGGACAGCGCCCAAATGGCTGGCGGCAAAACTCTGGTGGCTGAATCCGGCCTGTCCGGCCACGACGATCTCACGGCGCTCAGCGCGGTTGGCATAAGCACATTTCTGGTCGGCGAAAGCCTGATGCGCCATGCCGATGTGACGGCCGCCACCCGCGCGCTGCTGGGATTGCCGGCATGAGCGGCCTGACCCATCTCGATGACAGCGGGAGTGCCCGCATGGTCGATATCAGCGCCAAAACCGCCACGCGGCGCGAAGCTGTGGCCGAAGGATTCATATATGTCGGGGCCGAAGCGCTGGCGGCCATCGCGGCGCAGGCGGTCAAGAAAGGCGATGTGCTGGCCACCGCCCGCATCGCTGGCATCATGGCGGCCAAGCGCACCGCCGATATCATCCCGCTGTGCCATCCGCTGCCCATCGATGCCGTAAGCGTTGATCTTACACTGGAATCCGGCGGCATTCGCGCCGTTGCCGCCGTGATCACCACCCACGGCACCGGCGTGGAGATGGAGGCGCTTACCGCGGTTTCGGCCGCGCTGCTGACCGTGTACGACATGGCCAAGGCGCTGGACCGCGCCATGCGCATCGATGGCATCCGCCTGCTGAAAAAGACCGGCGGACGGTCGGGTGATTATTCGGCAGGCGCGCCCCCGGCGCCATGACCGGCCTGCTGCCTTATGCGGCAGCGCTTGATCGGCTGCTTGCCGGTGTCGAACGGCTGCCAGCGGTGGTGGCGCCGCTGGCGGATTGTGCCGGGCGTGTCCTGGCGGAGCCATTGGTGGCCATGCGTGACCAGCCACCGTTCGCCGCCGCTGCCATGGACGGTTATGCCATTCGCTGGGCCGACGTGCGGCAGCCATGGCAAGTAGTGGGAACAAGCGCAGCTGGCCACGGCTGGCCAGGCACACTCGAAGCCGGGCAGGCCGTGCGCATCTTCACCGGCGGACCGCTGCCAGCCGGGGCCGACACCATCGTTGTGCAGGAGGACGTAATCCGCAGCGCCGATCAGGCCCGTCTGCACGGCGCTGGCCCAGCGCGCCAGGGCGCCCACATTCGCGCCAAGGGCCAGGATTTCCGCCACGGTGACGCGCTGGTCGCCGCTGGCACACGGCTGACGGGGCCGCATCTCGGCCTTGCCGCGGCAGCGGGCCACGGCGCTCTGGCCGTGGTGCAGCGGCCGCGCATCGCCTTGCTTGCCACCGGCGATGAACTGGTACCGCCGGGTTCCGTGCCGGGGCCGGGGCAGATCATCTCCTCGGTGCCGGTGATGCTGGCGGCGTTGCTGCGCGCGGCTGGCGCGGTGGTGTTCGATCCTGGCATCGTGCGCGATGACCGGGCGGCGCTGGCGGCAGCCATCACGTCTGCCGATGCCGACATCGTGATCACCATCGGCGGCGC
>NZ_JBBATR010000009.1:50477-54979 GCF_040398645.1 Sandarakinorhabdus sp. | reverse complement strand
TGGCGGCAGCCATCACGTCTGCCGATGCCGACATCGTGATCACCATCGGCGGCGCTTCGGTGGGGACCCACGATCTGGTGGTGCCAGTGCTGCGTGAACTGGGCGCGGCGATGGATTTCTGGAAGGTTGCCATTCGGCCCGGCAAGCCGTTTCTATCTGGCAGATTGCCCGGCCACCCAGCCCGCCGCGTGCTTGGCCTGCCGGGCAATCCGGTTTCGGCCTTTGTAACCGCGCTGCTGTTTGCCGTGCCATTGGCGGCACGACTTGGCGGGCGCAGCCATGGCCTGCCGATTGAAATGCTGCCGTTGGCGGCGCCGCTGGCGGCCAATGATGGCCGTCGCGATCATCTGCGCGCGCGCCGCGGTGCGAGTGGCGTGACGGCGTTTGCCGCGCAGGACAGCGCCATGCTGTCGGTGCTGGCGGCAGCCGATGTGCTGATCATTCGCGAACCTCATGCACCAGCGGCCGCAACAGGTGAAGTGCTCCCCTGCATCGCGCTTGACATGTTCCAGTCTGTTTACTAGATGTTCTTCCCATGTTCCGCGCATGGAGGCTGGCATGCTGACCAAGAAACAACAGGAATTGCTGATCTTCATCGATCATCGGCTGAAATCCGATGGGGTGTCGCCGTCCTTCGAAGAAATGAAGGAAGCACTGAAGCTGCGCTCGAAATCCGGTGTGCACCGCTTGGTCAACGCGCTGGAAGAGCGCGCCTTCATCCGCCGCCTGCCCAACCGCGCACGCGCCCTTGAAGTGCTGCATTTGCCCGAAGCACTGAAACCGGCATTGGCACTGCCTGCCCTGGCCCTTGTCGCCAGCCACGGCGAACCCCGCGCCGCACGGCCCATAGCGCCGCCAGCGCTGGCCATGCTGGCTGCCAACGATACGGTGGTGGTGCCGCTGCACGGCCGCATCGCCGCCGGCCTGCCGATGGAGGCGCTGGAAAGCGACCGCTCGCTGTCCGTGCCGTCGGCCCTGCTCGGTCCCGGCGATCATTATGCGCTTGAAGTGTCGGGCGATTCCATGATCGAAGCCGGCATCCACGACGGCGATTACGCCCTCATCCTCCGCTGTGACACGGCCCGTGACGGCGATATCGTGGTGGCCCTGATCAACGAAGACGAAGCCACGCTGAAATATCTGCGCCATGAAAAAGGCTTGATCCGCCTCGATCCAGCCAACAGCGCCCACCAGCCGCAACATTATCGCCCTGAACAGGTGCGTATCCAGGGCAAATTGGCCGGATTGCTGCGCCGCTACCACTGATCGGTTCGGGCAAGTCGGATAACGATTCAGAGCAAGGCTTACCGATCAACATTCACAGAGAAGCAAAAAGCCTCGGCGTGCAGGGGTCACCCCTACCCGCCGGAGGCTCTAGTCTCCCCTGTAATCAATGAGCCACGGTATCAGGCCGCGATGCGATAGACCCGCGCCGCCGTGCCGCTGAACAGCGCGGTTTTTTCGGCTTCGCTGGCGCTGGCGCTGAGCAGCTTGAGGGCGTTCCACAGCGTCGCATAATCACAGCTTCCGCGGTCCACCGGGAAATTGCTTTCGAACATGCAGCGATCGGCACCGAACGCTTCGATGCAGGTTTCGATATAGGGCCGCCATTCCTCGGCCAGCGTTTCGGCCGTGGCCATGGGATCGGCCATGAAGCTGGCAAAGCCGGCAAACGGCATTGCCAGCCCGCCCAGCTTCATCACCACATTCGGGTAAGCGGCCAGCGCCTTGATATTGGCTGCCCATTCGGCAAAATCGGCGTCGCGGCGGCCGCGATAGCTGCCCACACCCAGCGGCGTGCCGACATGATCGCAGATGATCGGCAGCTGCGGCATGGCGCGCGCCACATCGATCAGTTCCGGCAATTGCGGGCTGAGCAGCCAGGCATCGAACGACAGGCCGGCGGCGGCCACTTCGGAAAGGCCCGCGCGGTAGGCGGGCTCCATCAACAAGCCGGCGCGCGGCCCTTGCAGAAATCCCAGCACGGACGGATCGGCATCAAAGGATACCGAATGGCGGATACCGCGCAGCCGCTCGGGCGCGGCGGCGCGGTGCGCCGCCAGCACGTCGGCAACGGCAGCCCCCAGCGTCAGATCGGCGTGCGCCACAATGCCGGCGCAAGCCCGCGCCGGGCCATACAGGCCAGACGCGCTCATGGCGGCCACGCCATTGACGAATTCGGTTTCGCCCACCGGCCGCAGCGCTTCGGCAACGCCGGCCCGGTAATAAGCGCCGCATTCGATGAACACGCTGGCCACAATATTGTGGCCGCTGCCAAAATCGGCCAGCAATTCAGGCAATAGATACAATTGCGACAGCCCAACCCCGCGCACGAAATCTTCGGTGGCCGGCAGGTGGCCGATCATCTGGCGAAAATCCCACAGATGGTGGTGCGGATCGATGATCACCCGGTCCGGATCGATGATATCTGCCATTGTCTTGCTCCCCTGCGCTCCGCTGCGCGATGACGAGATGATCGGCCAATCACCGGAATTGGCGACTGGCGTTTTTGCGGGTTGGCGCGCGCGCAACGCCAGGTTGCGCCGCCAATGGCTGCCACGGGCGATCACCCACGCCGTTGTTGGCCGTGATCACCCGAGCATCGCTCAAGCGGATGGCGACTGCGCCCGATCTGGCAAGCGCGGCGCGGTCCAGCTTCAGCCAGCGCGGCTGGCACCAGACGGGCAGCCGCCGATCCGAAACGACGATATCCGCCGCCGCGCAGGCTGATTGAAAGCTGGCGCGCGGCACCAACGCGCGGCTCGTGGTGGCCAGCACTCGCCAGCGCCGGCCGCCGCGCCGCACATCCACGGCGCACGCATCGGGCGAACAGCGGGCAATGGCCAGCGTGCCCAGCCACACCGCCGCACCCGCATCACTGCCGACATGTTCGGCCCAGTTACTCAGCAGGTAATCCCCCACCCGCGCGCGGCTGTGCGCAATGCCGCCATCGTCCAGCCGCAGCGCCATGTGGCGGCCATCGCCGCTGATCAACAGATCGGGCAGCGGCGCCGCGCGCGCCATCAGCACGCCGGCCAGGATCGGCGCCAGCCCCCACCAGCGCAATTGCGTTCGCCACAGTGCCAGCCACAAGCCGCCAGCCGCCGCCAGCGCAAAGGCCGGGCCGGGCACCGCCGCCGCCGTGATGACAGCGCCGGGAAGTGCGGCGGTAAAATCCGCCAGATCAATAAGGCATTGCACCGCCCAGCCGGCCAATGGCCACAGCCAACTTAACCCCAGCGCCTCGCTGGCCAACGCCAGCAGCAGTGCCGGCAACACCACAAAACTGGTGAACGGGATCGCAATCAGATTGGCCGCAATGCCATACAGCCCGCCGCGCCCGAAGTGATAGAGGCCAATGCCCGACAGCGTGAATTCCGCCACCAGCCCGCTGGCCAGCAGCGCGGCGGCGCCGCGCGCCAGCGTGTGCCACCAGCGTTCATCCTCCCGCGCCGCCACCAGCCAGCGCCCCAGCCGGCTTTCGTACAAGGCGACGATGCCGATCACGGCGGCAAAGCTAAGCTGGAAACTGGCACCCAGCAGCGCATCGGGGCGCACCAGCAATATCGCCAGCGCCGCCGCGCCGAGCAGCCGCAGCGAAATCGCCTGCCGGCCCAGCATCATGCCCAGCACCACGATGCCCGCCGCAATCGCTGCGCGCACGGTGGGCAACTGCGCACCGGCCAGCAACGTGTAGCCAATGCCGGCCAGCGCACCAATGCCCAGCGCCAGCGTGGGCACCGGCAAGCGCAGCGCCAGCCACGGCGACAACGCCAGCAGCGCGCGCGCCAGCAGCGCAGCGCCACCCACCACAACCGCAATATGCAGCCCCGAAATCGACATCAGATGCGCCAGCCCGGAATCGCGCATGGCCTGGGTGGCCGGGGCCGGGATGGCGCGCTGCTGCCCGGTGATGAAGGCCGCTGCCAGCGCGCCGGCCTCCCCGGGCACGCGCGCGGTGATCAGGCGTTGCAGGCCGCTGCGCCACTGCGCCAGCCACAGGCCAGGGCCGGGCGGCGGCGGCGCCAGCTCTTGCACAGGCCCCAGCACCACGCCGGTGGCGCCGATGCCATCAAACCACGCCCGCCGCGCCAGATCGAGCCCGCCCGGCACCGCTGCGCCGGCCGGCGGTGACAGCAGCGCCCGCAGCCGCAGCCGCGCGCCCGCTGGCACCGGCGGCGCATCGCCGCGCAACGTGAGGCGCACCCGCGCGATGCCGCCGGGCAGCGCGCCATCGCCGGTGGCCGCCAGCACCAGCCGCTGGCCGCCGCCGGCCACGGGCTCTGCCGAAAGCACCACAGCATCAAATCGGGCCACCTGGCGCTCCGCGAGCACGGCATGGCCGTTCATGGCCACGCGCAGTTCCACCGCCGCCATGCCCAGCAGCATGAACGCGGCCACCAGCAGCAGCGGCCGCAGCCGCGCCAGCCCGCCGCCCAGCGCCAGCGCCAGCAAGCCAGCAGCCGCAGCCTGCCGCCACGGCGCCCACGGCAGCGCAAACC
>NZ_JBBATR010000009.1:32885-50377 GCF_040398645.1 Sandarakinorhabdus sp. | reverse complement strand
GCCAGCAAGCCAGCAGCCGCAGCCTGCCGCCACGGCGCCCACGGCAGCGCAAACCACAGCAGAATGCCGGCCGCCAGCGCCACCGGCAGCCACAGGGCCAGCCGATCGCGTTCCGCTGCCATCATATCGTGCCAAGCTGGCATCATCGCGCCGGGCCTGATGACGGTGGGGCTGCGGTTTGGATGGCTGAAATTTGTATGGCCTGCGCCCTTCTGCTAGCTGATCGGCCGGGTTACAGCCCCATCTGGGCTGCCATCAACGCACAGGATTGGATGAAACGCGCATGAGCGCAAGCAAGCATGACATTGGCAAGGTGATCACACGGTTTGCGCCCTCGCCGACAGGTTTTCTGCATATTGGCGGCGCGCGCACGGCGCTGTTCAACTGGCTGTTTGCGCGCCACCATGGCGGCGAATTTCACCTGCGCATCGAAGATACCGACCGCGCGCGCTCAACGGAGCCGGCGATTGCCGCCATTCTCGATGGCATGGCGTGGCTGAACCTGAGCCATGATGGGGAGATCGTGTATCAGTTCAGCCGGGCCGCCCGCCATGCCGATGTGGCCCACCAGCTGCTCGCGGCCGGTCATGCCTATCGCTGTTATGCGACGCCCGCCGAACTGGAGGCGCTGCGCGAGGCCCAGCGCGCCGCCAAACAGCCGATGCGTTACGATGGCCGCTGGCGCGATCGCAGCGATTGGCCGAACGAGCTGCCCTATGTGATCCGCCTGAAGGCGCCGCGTGACGGCGCGGTGACAATCGTGGATCAAGTGCAGGGGCCGGTGACGGTGAACAATGCCGAGCTGGATGATTTCGTGCTGCTAAGGTCCGATGGCACGCCAACCTACATGCTGGCCGTGGTGGTGGACGATCACGACATGGGCGTGACCCACGTCATTCGCGGCGACGATCACCTCAACAATGCCTTCCGGCAACTGGCCCTGATCCGCGCGCTGGAGTGGCCGGAACCGATTTATGCGCATATCCCGCTGATCCACGGCAGCGACGGTGCCAAATTATCAAAGCGCCACGGCGCGTTGGGGGTTGATGCCTACCGCGATCAGCTGGGCATGCTGCCCGAAGCTGTTGAAAACTATCTGCTGCGGCTGGGCTGGGGGCACGGCGACGCCGAAACCATCAGCCGCGCGCAAGCGGTGGAATGGTTTGATCTGGCCGGTGTCGGCCGGTCGCCTTCGCGGTTTGATCAGAAAAAGCTGGAAAATCTGAACGGGCACTATCTGCGCGCCGCCGATGACATCCGGCTGGTGGCATTGATTGCGCCGCAGGTGGCAATCGCGCTGGGCCGGGATCTGACCGCGCGCGATCATGATATCTTGCAGCGCACCATGGCGGAATTGAAGAAACGTGCCAGCAACATCAATGATTTGGCCAGTGGATGCCTTTTCTATCTTCGCACCCGCCCAATAATCATGGACGATGGTGCGACCAAGCTGCTAGCGTCTGCGACGTCCGGTTTGCTTGAGCGCGCGCGAACACGATTCGCTGCGCAAACAGACTGGACGGCGGCCGCGCTCGAGGCATCGGCGCGGGCGCTGGCAGAAGAATGCGGTTTGAAGCTCGGCCAGGTTGCGCAGCCATTGCGCGCTGCGGTCACCGGGTCGGCGCAGTCGCCAGGGCTGTTTGAAGTTCTGGATGTGCTGGGCCGAGACGAGGTTCTGGGCCGAATCGATGATGTGCTGGGCTGACCGGCTGACGTGACGAACGAAAGGAATTTGGGATGACCACAGCCAATATCAGCATCGGCAGCGCCGGCGACGAATATCCGGTGCACGCCGGCAGCGTCGGTCCGCAGGTGATCGACATTCGCAAGCTTTATGCCAACACGGGCCGGTTCACCTATGATCCGGGCTTCACCAGCACCGCGAGCTGCGAATCCAAAATCACCTATATCGACGGTGATGAAGGCATTCTTCTGTATCGCGGTTACCCGATCGAACAATTGGCCGAGCAATCCAGCTTCCTGGAAGTGGCGCATCTGCTGCTGAATGGCGATCTGCCCAATGCCGAACAGAATGTGGAATTCACGCGCAATATAACGCGCCACACCATGATCCATGAGCAGCTGGCGACCTTCTATCGCGGCTTCCGGCGCGATGCTCACCCGATGGCGATCATGTGCGGCATCGTGGGCGCCATGGCGGCATTTTATCACGACAGCACCGATATCCACGATCCCAAGCAGCGTGTGATCGCATCGCACCGCATTATCGCAAAAATGCCGACGCTGGCTGCCATGGCCTACAAATATTCGATCGGGCAGCCGTTCCTGTACCCGGACAACAGCCTGTCCTTTGCCGGCAATTTCCTGCGTATGACCTTTGGCGTGCCGGCCGAGCCTTATGAGATTGATCCCGTCGTTGAAGATGCGATGGAAAAATTGCTGATCTTGCAGGCCGATCACGAACAGAATGCCTCCACATCGACGGTGCGGCTGGCTGGTTCGTCGGGCGCCAACCCGTTTGCGTGCATTTCGGCCGGCATCGCCTGCCTGTGGGGCCCTGCCCACGGCGGCGCCAACGAAGCGGCCTTGAACATGCTGCGCGAAATTGGCCGGCCGGAACGCATCCCGGAATTCATCGCGCGCGCCAAGAACAAGGATGATCCGTTCCGCCTGATGGGCTTTGGCCACCGCGTATACAAGAATTACGATCCGCGCGCCAAGGTGATGGCTGGCGTCGCCAAGAATGTGCTCGACCGGATGGGCATCAGCGACCCGATCTTCGATGTCGCCCGCGAACTTGAGCAGATTGCGCTGAACGATCCGTATTTCATTGACAAGAAACTCTATCCGAACGTCGATTTCTATTCAGGCGTCGTCATGTCGGCCATCGGCTTCCCAACCTCGATGTTCACGGTGCTGTTTGCCATCTCCCGCGCGGTTGGCTGGATTGCCCAATGGACCGAGATGATGGAAGATCCCGAGCAGCGCATCGGCCGCCCGCGCCAGCTGTACACCGGCCATGATCGCCGTGAATATGTGCCTCTGAGCCAACGAGGCTGATTGCAAATCACCAGGTGCAGCTCGCATTGGTTGAAACTTTGCAAGAGAAGCGCCGTGAAAGAGGCTGCCGGCTTGAACGGCAGCCTTTTTTCCTGTCTGTGGCGGCGATATGCACGATGTGATGACGTCCCCGCCCCCTCGCCGCTGGCCATGGTATGTCGCCATTGCTGCCAGCCTGGTGTGGACGGCTGCGATTGCGGCTGGATGGGCGGTGTACACCGGCCAGATCGTGCTGGATGCTGCCGCCATGCCGCTGATCATTGCTGGCCTGGCCGCGCTGGCACCGCTGGCAGTGATCTTGCTGGCCATGCTGCACCTGCGCGATGCCGGCGCGATTGCCGCGATCAGAGCCGAAACCGCGCACACCCGCAGCCAGCTTGCCGCCATCGATATCGACCGCAGCGCCGCCGCGCTCGCCCGGCTGGAGGCGCAACTGGACACCACTGCCAACCGGCTGGCGGATCTGGCCCGGCCGATTGCCGGCCACAACGCTGCGCTTGCTGCCGCCGCTGCGGCGCTGGAAACCGGCAACACGCAGCTGGCCGGCACCGTCGCTGCAGCCGTTACAGCCAGCGGCGCTGTTGCCGGGACCGTACCAGCCGCTACCGCGCAGGCCGAAGCGTTGATTGCCCTGCTCGATCGCGCCGACAATCAGCTGCGCGGCCAGTTGGCCGACACCGAAACCCTGCTGGCCAGCCTGTACACCCGCGCCTCCGAAGCCGACGCCGAAGCCCGCGCCGCTGCTGATACCAGCCGCGCCGGCCTGGATGCGATGGCGGCCGCTGCAAGCCGGGCGCACAGCGCCGTGGCCGAGCCGCTGGCCGAACTGAACAGCGCGCTCGATACCGCATTCACGCGCACGGCCAGTGCGGTGGATGTCGCCCGCGACGCCGTGCATGTGCACAGCAGTGCGATGCTGGCCAGCCTGGACCAGGCGCGCACTACGCTGGCGCACATCGGTGGCGATGCGGCGCGCGCAGTCGATGAGCGGCTGGTGCAATTGCAGGCGCTCGCCGCAAGCATCGCTGCCGAAATTGCAGCGGCCGGGCAAAACACCACGGCGTTGGTGACCGATCTGGGCAGCCGGGTCGAGGCGCTCGAACAGCGGCTGGGCGCTGCTGTCACTGCCAGTGCCGATGCCGTGGGCACGCTGGATGCCCGCCTGATCAGCGCCGCTGCCAATGCCGATGCGCTGGCAGCCCCGATCAGCGCCAGCGCTGCGGCATTGGCAGACGTGCAGGCCCGGCTGGATGCCATGGCACAGGCGGCCAGCCAGACAGCGGCGTTGATCGAAAAACGGCTGCCAGCCAACGCCCCGCTGCTGACCGCGCTTGGCAGCCAAATGGCCGCGTTGCAGGCCGATGCGCTGGCGCTGCTGGCCCCCATCGAAGCCGGCAGCAACACGATCGATGCTGCCACCGATCGGCTGGCGCTGGCCCGCGAAACACTGGCGGCCAGCAGCACTGATCTGGCGGCGGCCATCGCAGCGGCGCAAGCCCAATTGCGTGACATGGAAAACAGCGCCAGCCGATTGGCACTGACCACATCGGGCGAATTGATCGACAGTTTTGGCCGGGTGCGTGAAGTGGCGCAAGCGGCGGCCGGGCAGATGAAGGCCGCACTGCAAGGCGTGGTGGCCGAAGCCGAAGCCGCCCTGAACCGTGCCGCAATCGATACGGCAGAAACCGCCTTTGCCCGGCCGATCCGCCTGCGCATCGATGAACTGGTCGCAGCGCAGGGCCGCGCCGGCGATTCGGCGCAAGTGGCGGCCGAGCGCGTTGCGCAGCGGCTGGTGGCGCTGACGCGCACGATTTCCGAAGTTGAGGCGCATGTGGATGCCGTGGAAACCCGCGCCGATGTGCGGGCCCGCAACGCGCTGGGCCGCCGCGCCAACGCGCTAATCGACACGCTGCAATCCAGCGCAGTCGATCTGGCGAAATTGCTGGCGTTTGATATCGATGATCAGGCCTGGCGGGATTACGCTGCGGGCGATCGCAGCGCTATTGCCCGCCGCCTGGCCACCGGCCTTGATCACGGCACCGGCCGACAATTCGTGCGCCATTTTAGCCATGACACCGAATTTCGCAACGAAGCCAGCCGTTTCCTGAACGAATTCGAAGCCTTGGTCAGCGAAATCGTCCCTGACCGCGGCGGCGAGGCGCTGGGCGCGACCCTGCTGTCGTCCACCTACGGCAAACTGTATCTGGCAATCGGGCAGGCAGCGGGCCGATTCAATTAGCGGCAACACAAGGGACGCATGTGATGGCACGAATTCTGGTTACTGGCGCGCGGCGCGGGATTGGTCGCGAAATCACCCTCACGCTGGCCCGCGCCGGCCACGACGTGGTGGCGACCATGCGGGACACCAGCGGCAGCGACCTTGCCGATATCGCAGCGCAGGAGCAGCTGGCGATCAGCTTGGCGGTGTTGGATGTCGATGTTGATGCCGCGGTTGCTGCGCTGTTTGCCCAGCCGGGCATGGCCGCCATCGATGTGCTGATCAACAACGCCGGCATCCTTTCGATCAACGCCCTTGAGGACGAGACCATCGCCATGATGCAGGCGGTGATGAACACCAATTTCTTTGGCCCGGTACGGTGCATGAAGGCCGTGGTGCCGGCCATGCGCATGCGCCGGCAGGGCCTGATCATCAACATCACGTCGATCGCCGGGCAAATGGCGGCCTTTACCCACAGCGCCTACGCCTCGTCGAAATTTGCGTTGGAGGCAGCGAGCGAAGCGCTGGCGCAGGAATTGGCGCCCTTTGGGGTACGGGTCGCGCTCATCGAGCCGGGGATCATCGCCACCGATATGGCCGTCGCCAATCTGCCGCAGCCGCGCACTGATAGCGCCTATCCGCATGGCGGCCGCATGGTGGCGATGAACGCCGATGCGAAGAACGGCACGTCGCCCGCGGTGGTGGCCAATGCCGTGCTTGATATCGTCGATGGCCGCAACATCGCCTTCCGGACGCGGTGCGGCCAGGATGCCGAGATGTTTTTGGCCATGCGCAGCAGCATGAGCGACGAAGCCTGGATCGCCATGAGCGACACGCTGGACGATGGTGTGTTTTTCGGCCGCATGATGGCCGCAATGCAGGGCTGATCGCCGGCCAGATGACCGTCAGGGCGGCAGTCTTGTCCATCTGGCGGACGCCGCTGTTCCCCTCTATGCTCGCTCCTGTGTCGTCTCGATCGTTCACGCGGAAGGCAACTTCGACCATCGCATTGGTGATCGTGTTGCTGTTTCTGGCCGCGATCCCCGTCGTGTTCGTGGTGGAGCGCGGCCACTCCGAAACCGAAGCGCTGGCCGCGCTCGATGCCTTTGGCCGCAATGTCGCTGCCGATCAGCAGCGGCGATTCGTCAAGATTGCAGCGATCGAAAACAAGGCAGCGATCAGCATGCGCAAGCTGATGGCGGCGCCGCGGCCGCTGGCAGCAGCCGCCTTCAACGCCGATTTTCCGATGGCCAAGGACGGCACGCGCCGCAGCAGGCCGGCGCTTTTTGACGGCGAGGTGCGGCCAGACGGCAGCATCGTGACCGGTGTGGGTGCCTATATTTCCCACGGCGACGACATGCCGGCAGCGCGGCTGCGCACCTTGCTGGCGGCCTTCGACTCGTTGCAGGCGACCAGTGGCGGCATCGGCCCGGAATTGACCAGCCTGTATTTCTTCACGCCAGACAATGACATCATCATCCACGCGCCCGGCCGGGAAGACCGGCTGCGATTTTACCGGCAGACTGCCCCCGCCAGCCTGAATTTCCAGCAGTCCAGCGTCGCCCGGATCATGACACCGGCCAACAATCCGGATCGCCGTTTGCGGTGCACCGATCTGGAAGAGGCGACATACGATCCCAGTGGCAAGACCTGGACCACTGGCTGCATGACGCCGATGGATATCGCTGGCCGCCACATCGGCAGTTGGGGCGTCAGCCTGTTGCTGCACGAATTGTTCGCCGGCGGCATTCCGGCCGGGCCGCCCGGTGCCCGGACCGTGATCGTTTCGAAGGCGGGCCGATTGATCTTTGATCCGGCACTGACCGTCCAGTCGGCCAAGGCCACGGGCCGGCATCTTGATCTGACCAATGCCAGTGATCCGCGTTCCCGCGCGCTCTGGGCGTTCATCCAGGCGCAGAACGGCAAATCGCGTTTTACCGGCCTTGTGCCCCAGCTTGATGCCTATGTGGCGCTCAACCCGGTCGAGACGCCGGGCTGGCATGTTGTCACCTATTTCCCGCGCAAGGCTGTTGTCGCGCAATCCCTGCGCGCGGCCTTGACGCTGCTCGCCGTCGGCTTGATCGTCGTGGCTGCGCTGATCCTGTTGATCTGGCAGTTGATGCGCCGCACCGTCGGGGAACCACTGCTGGCGCTGGCGGTGCGGGCCGAAGACATTGCGGCCAGGTCAGGGCATCGCGTGACGCCGTTGCCGATTGATCCGGATGTGCCTGAAGAAGTCGCACGATTGAGTGCCAGTTTCGATGCCATGGAAGACGCCATTGATACCGAACGCAAGCGTTTGAAGCGATCCTTCGACCTGCTTGCGCAGTCGGTCCAAAACCATGCGATCTACATGCTCGATCGAACTGGCCGCATCATTAACTGGAACCGCGGTGCCGAAAGCATGACCGGCTTTGCCGCAAATGCCATGCTGGGCCAATCCATTGCTTTGCTGGTGCCGGACGATGGTGAAGCCGGCGCAGCTGCGCCCAGTGCGTTGCAACAGGCGGCGCGAGCAAACGGCCGGGCCATTGCCGAAGGCTGGCGCAAACGGCGGGACGGCAGCCGGTTCTGGGCATCGATCGTAACCGAAGCGATCATGGATGAAGCCGAACAGCTAATCGGCTTTGCCGAAATAATGCGTGACATCAGCGATGACCGGCAGCAGCGCCTGCAACTGGAAGAAAGCCTGCGCCTGCTCACATTGGCCGAGGACATGGCGGCAATCGGCCATTGGCGCTACCGCATCGGGCAGGACCGTGTCGAATGGTCGGCAGGCACCTATCGCATCCATGGCGTGGCCGAGGGCACCGCTGTGACCATGGCGATGGTCATGGAATTTTATGCGCCGGCGCAGCGATCCGGCGTCGAATCAATGATCGGGGCGCTGATCAAGGACGGCAAGCCGGGCCGAACCACCAGCGAGATCATCCGGGCCGATGGCGTGCTCCGCCGCGTCGTCATCGAATCGCGGCCGGAGCGGGACGAAGCTGGCGATTTGGTCTCGATCTTTGGCGTCATGCGCGACATCACCGAAGAAAGCGACGCCAAGCGCCGGCTGACCGAAGCCCGCGAAGCCGCCGATGCCGCCGCGCAAGCCCGCGCCGAACTGCTGACCACTGTCAGCCATGAGATTCGCACCCCGATGACCGGCATCATCGGCATGCTCGATCTGATGGCGGAAACCGGCGGGCAACTCCCCGAATCCATGTCATTTGCCGGGATTGCGCGCTCGGCCCGCACGCTGATGGTGGTGCTGGATGATGTGCTGGAGCATTCGCGGATGGAGAGCGGCGCACTGCGCCTCGAATCCGTCGCGTTCGATCTCGGTGACGTCATCGAGCAAACTGCACAGATGTTTCGGCCGCTCGCCGCAGCGAAGGGCGTCACGATCATTGCACCGGCGGCTGGCCTTGGCCGGGCAAAGGGTGATCCCTCGCGGCTGCAGCAGATCTTGTCGAACCTGGTGGGCAATGCGGTCAAATTCACGGCGCAAGGCAGTGTCCGAGTGGCAGGCACGCGCCTTGAGGGCGATGTGGTACGGATCGAGGTTCATGACAGCGGCATCGGAATTGCCGCCGATGTGCTGCCCAAGCTGTTCACGCCGTTTCAGCAAGCCGAGCCCGGCATTGCCCGCACCCATGGCGGCACCGGCCTGGGCCTGTCGATCAGCCGCCGGCTGGCCGAGGCGATGGGCGGCCGGATCGGCGTGACCAGCACGCCGGGCGTTGGCAGTTGCTTCTGGCTCGAGCTTGGCTTGCCCATCGTTGCCGCTGGCGCCGCAGATACCGGCGCCGCGCCCGTTCTGATCAATGCAGCCGGCGCTGCGCCGCGGGTGCTGGTGGTGGAGGACAATGCCACGACGCGGCAGGTGACCGAAGCGCATTTGCAGGCGCTGGGCTGTGACGCTGTGCTGGTTGCTGATGGCATGGCGGCACTGGCCCACCTGTTTGCTGGCGATTTCGATGTGGTGTTGATGGACAATCAATTGCCGGTGCTGGACGGGGCGGCGGCGATAGGGCTGGTTCGGCTGTTGCCGGGCGCTGCGGGCCGCGTTGCGATTATCGGATTTACCGCCGGCACCGGCGCGGCGTCGCACCTGCTGGAGGCCGCAGGCGCAGACGGCATTTTGCCCAAACCTTTTGACCGGCAACGTCTGGCCGAAAGCCTGGGGGCAGTGCTGTCGCGTGCGCCTGTTGCCGGCGAAACCGATCCCGCATCGGCTCTGCAGGCGCTGCTGGCTTCGTTACCGGCGGCGGCGCGGGCAGGGCTTGCCAAAAGCGTGGTGGCCGATGTGACGCGGCAATCGCTGCTGCTGGTTGCGGCGCTTTCGGACGCTGATCGCGCCGCGGCGCAACGTGCGCTGCACGCCCTGGCGGGGCTGGGCCACACGCTGGGCGACACGCCGCTGGCGGCGCGCTGTGCCTTTGGTGAGGCGCTGGTGGCGGCGGTCGATCCGGCGCTGTGCCAATGGCTTGGCACGGCCATTCAGGCCCAGACCGATGCTGTTCTGCAGCGGGTTGCAAATTCATTGGCGACTGCATCATGACCGATAACCAAGCGGATCTGGCTGCGGCCTATGCCTTGCTGGAACGCCGCCTGAAACGCGCGGAGGCAGCGCGCGGCGAGGCGGAATCGCTGCTGGAACGCCGCTCGCGGGAGCTGGATCGCAGCAACCGCGACCTGCGCCAGCGCGAACAGATACTGGTTGCGCAGCTTGACGCTGGCAATCGCAACCTGCTGCAAGCGCAGCGGCTGGGCGGCATTGCCAGCTTTTTCGGGACGGAGGGCGAAAGCTTCCGGGCGTCGGAGTCCCTCGCCGACATCATCGGGCAACCGGCCGATCGCGCCGTGACGGTGACCGATGTGGCGCGGGTTCTGCACCCGCTTGATAGGGACCGTATCGTGGCTGTGCAGGCAGATGTCTTTGCCAATGCTGAGTTTGGCAATGAGTATGTTTACGAATTCCGCATCATTCGGCCGGATGGGTCGCTACGCTGGCTGCGCTGGTCGGTCAGCCGCAACCTGTCGCAGGACAATCGATCGACGATTTCGGGAACGGTGCAGGATATCACGGTGCAGCGCGCTGCCCAGCGGCGCGCCGAGGCGCTGCAATTGGTCAGCCAGCGCACGCTGCGGCGGCTTTGGCGGTCGGACGCAATGCTCGCCCAGCGGGTGATCGAGCTTGAACTGAGCGCCGCCGCCCTGGCCGCAAGTCATGCCCGAACCGAAGCGGCGTATGTTTCGAAAAATCAGTTTCTGGCCAGGATGAGCCACAAGATCCGCACGCCGATGAACGGCGTGCTCGGCATGATGACGGCGCTGGCGCAAACGCGGCTTGATCCGGCGCAGGAACGCCAGTTGCAATTGGCGCGTGCAGCGGGCGACGAATTGCGCATATTAATCGACGAGATCATCGATATTGCCGATGCCGAGACCGATCACGGATCAACGCCGGCGCCCAAGCCCGTTTCGCAAGTGGCTATCGACGATCTGCCGCTTGTCGTGGCCGGGCGGCGACCACGGATCATGGTGGCCGAAGATATCGAAACCAACCAGATCGTGCTGACCAGCATGCTGGAAGCCATCGGGTGCGAGCATCTTGTGGTGGGCAATGGCGCGCTGGCGCTGGCGGCGGCGCAATTGGGCGGGATCGATGCCATCTTGATGGACATCCAGATGCCGGTGATGGACGGCGCCGAGGCGACGCGGCAGATCAGGCTGCTGGATGGCACGGCTGGCACCGTCCCGATCATCGGCGTGACGGCGCAGGCCATCCAGTCCGAGCGGGAAGCGTTGCGGCGTGCCGGCATGAACGAATGTCTGGCCAAACCGATCACCGTGCCGCTGCTGAAGCAGGCACTGCGGGCAGTTCTGGCCCAGAAGCCAGTGATCAACGCGCAGATCTTCCTGGCCGCCATGGAAGCGCTGCCGGAGGGCCGCCGTGCCAGGCTGTTTGACCAGGTCGCGCGCGACCTGACGCAGCTGGCGGATGATTTCGCCGCCGGGACGGCAAATGCCGACGCCGAGGCTGTGCGCCGGGCGCGGCACAGCCTGATCGGCGTTGCCAGCAATTTTGGCGTCGAACGGCTGACCGTTTTGTTGGCGGCAAGCCGAGACACGCCGCATCCCGGCGCTGACACGGCAGCGGCGCTTTGCGCCATCGTGGAAACGGCGATAGTGGATGGCCGCGCACTGTTGACAGCCGCCGTGCCCCACAACCGCCGCGCCACCGATCAATAGGCGCCGCGCCCGCCGATAACCGCCGGGATCGTGCGCAGCAGTAGCCCGACATCGGTCATCAGGCTGCGCACGCCGAGGTAGGCGATGTCCATTTCGACCTGTTGCTCGAACGCGATTTCGGCGCGGCCCGACACCTGCCAGATGCAGGTGATGCCGGGTTTGCCGCCCAGACGCTGCCAGCTGCGGCCAGCATAGGTCGCCACTTCGCTGGGCAGGGCCGGACGCGGGCCGACGAGTGACATGTCGCCGATCAGGACGTTGATGATCTGCGGCAGCTCATCGAGGGAAAAGCGCCGGATGACCGCGCCGACCCTGGTGATGCGGGGATCGCGGCGCATCTTGAAACAGACACTGTCGCGCTCGTTCTGCTCCAACAGAGCCGCCCGGCGCGCTTCGGCATCGATATGCATCGACCGGAACTTGAGCATGGTAAACGGCCGACCATTCCATCCAATGCGGGTCTGGCGGAACAGCACCGGGCCGCGATCCTCAATCTTGATGGCCAGCGCAACACCGAGCAGAACCGGCACCAGCAGCAGCAGCAGCAGCGCCGATGCGGCAATATCAACGCCGCGCTTGATGCTGGCCCCGATGTTCGCGGCCAGGCCCGTTGCCCGGTAGGCATGGCGCAGCGCGTGGCCAACAAACACCAGATTGCCAAGCAGATAGCGGCGTGCCAGCCGCCGCGGCTCCTGCCACAGGCGCCACGTCCATTCACAGCCCAGCCGGCGCAGCAGCAGCGGCGCGCGCGGAATCCGGCCGGAATAATAATCGAACAGACCGCCGACACCGAGCAACAGCGGCACATCGATCCGATCACGGTGCCGGGCGATCCACAGCTCCTGGCGCGGCACGCCAAAGCCGACAAACAGGATCGCAGCACCTGATGCGTTGATTGCGTCAACCACAGCGTCATTTTCGCTGTCGGAAAAATAACCGTGCTGGGTGCCGGCAATTATCAGATTCGGAAATCGTGCCTGCATTGCCGCTGCTGCGGCGGCGGCAATGCCGGGGCTGCCACCGATCAGGAAGATCGCGGCACCGCGCGCCGCAGCGTGTTCGCAGATATGGGGAAACAGATCGGTGCCGTTCAGATTGTCGCCGGTGTGCGTGCCGGCAAGACGCGCAGCGAGGCGAATGCCGGATCCATCGGGTAACAGCGCGTCGCTGTCCCGCAGGGTCGCTGCATAGTCATCGCGTTGGTTGGCAAGATTGACGCAATGCGCATTGACGAAGTTGACGACCATCGGAACCCCCTGGCCCGCCAGATTGACGAGCGCGTCAGCGGTTTCGCGGCGGCTGGCATCGAGCAGCGACAGATCGAACAGCGGCGTGTCGAGGCTTTCGGATTTGGGATCGAAATCATGATTTTGGCGCATCGGTCATTCCCTGACAGGTTGAGCTTGAGTGTTGCTATTGGTTAAGCACGAAGCGTGCCAAGTTCGTGCCCTGTGCCGGCTTGGGCGCAAATCGCCCCGAAATGCGACATTCGTCTCAGGCTGCACCTAAGAACGTTGCAATATCCAACAACCCCGGTGCTTTTTGCAGGCGCTGGCTGCCACATGCCCGGCGGCGGTGCTTGGCACGCTTCTTGAATAGTCATGAGCAGAACGGCCGATCATGGCCGACACAAGGACTGCTTCATGCCACTCAGCGCTATCAAGGCCAGACAGACCGAAGACGGGAACGCCTTGCTGCGCGGCCTGGCGGCCTATGGCTCCGCCGAATTGGTGGTGCGCGTCACCCGTATCCTGACCGTGATCGTCATTGCGCGCCGGCTGTCCCCTGAACTGATGGGAGCAGCAGCGCTGGCGCTGTCATTGTTCGAGCTGGTGCGGGTGCTGGCCAATGCCGGGATCGGCCAGCGGATCATTGCGGCGCCCGAGGCGCTGCTGGCAGCGACGTGCAACAGCGCGCATCGGCTGTTCTGGATCTGGTGCCCGATGATCACGGTGCTGCAACTGGCGCTGGCTGCCCTGCTCTCCGCCACCCAGCCGGCGGCAGCGGCGATGCTGGCGCTGCTCAGCCTGGTCTATCTCACCATGCCGGCCGGTCTGGTTCAGGTGTTCTTGTTGATGCGCGAGGGCCGGCTGACCACGACCGCACGGATCGGCGCCACCCAGACGCTCGCTGACCATCTGCTCACCCTGGTGCTGGTGCTGGCCTGGCCTGATCCCGCCAGCATCGCCTTTGCCATCGTGCTGCCCAAGCTGCTGACCACGCCGATCTGGCTGGCAGCGGTGCGCCGGGCGCGGCCCTGGGTGCGTGATGCTGCCGCCGGCTTTGTGCCTGCCGCCGGCTTCGTGCGCTTTGGCGCCGGGGTGCTGGCAACCGAAATTGCCGGCGCGGCGCGTGCCCAGATCGACAAGCTGATCATCAGCGCCCTGCTGGGCGTCAAGGCGCTGGGCATCTGGTATTTCGCCTTCAACGCCGGACTTGGGATTACCACATCGTTCGTCAGCGCGTTTGGGACGGTGCTGTTTCCCTGGTTGTGCAAGGCAATCGACCGTGAAGCCCGGGCCCTGCGCTATCGCCGCGGCCTCCTCATCGGACTTGCAGTGTTCCTGCCGATGACGCTGGCGCAGGTGTTGCTCGCGCCGATTTATGTCCCGCTGCTGTTCGGCAGCCAGTGGACCGATGCGGCGCCGCTGGTGGCGTTGCTCGGGCTGGCAGCCCTGCCGATGGTGGCATCGGCCGCCACCACCGCCTGGTTGCGGGCCGATGGTGCCACCAGCCTTGATGCGGCGATCAGCACAACGGCGACCATCGCCGCGCTGGCTGCACTGGCCCTGGCGGCTCCGCACGGCCTGTCTATGGCCGCGGCGGCCTATGTCGCCGGGTTGGCGCTGATCCTGGTGCCCGCCACCATCGCTGTGTTCACCCGGTCCACGGCCGGCACCCGCCTCAGCAGCCCCCTCCCCAGCGTCATCACCAACAAGGAAAACTTCGCATGACCAGCCCGCATTTTTCGGTGATCATCCCCATGTTCAATGCCATTGGTTCGCTTGGCCCGACCGTTGCCAGCGTGCTTGAGCAGTCCGACCCGGATTTCGAACTGATCATTGTCGATGATGGTTCGGCCGACAACAGTGTCGCCATCGCGTTGGCCATGGCGGCCATAGATGACCGCATCCGCGTCGTGTCGCAGGCCAACGCCGGCCCGGCGGCGGCGCGCAACCTGGGCGTTGAACTGGCGCGCGGCGGCTTGCTGGCGTTCCTTGATGCCGACGATATCTGGCACCAGGACAAGCTGGCCTGCCACCGGGCATTCCACAACGCCAACGCTGATGTTGGTGTCAGCTATGCCCGTATCGCCTTTCTGGAGGCAGGACGCGCGCCCGGCACCACGGCCCGCACCGAATCGACGGTTCCACCCGGCCCGCTGACGGTGACGCAGCTGATTGGTGAAAACCCGGTGTGCACAACCTCAAATGTCGTGGTCACCCGCGCCTGTATCGATGCGGTTGGCGGATTTCGCGCTGGCATGGGCTATGCCGAGGATCAGGAATGGCTGGCGCGCGTTGCCGCTGCGGGCTTTGGCGTTTGCGGCATCGATCGCCTGCTGGTGGAATATCGTCTGTCGCCCACTGGCCTGTCATCCAATCTGCGCCGCATGTACCGCGGCTGGCGGCGGCTGGCCCATCAACACCGCGCCAGCATCGATCTTGCCGCTGCCGAGGCGGTATACTGCCGCTATCTGGCCCGGCGCGCGCTCCGCAGCGGCGGCCCTGCCGCCGATGCGCTGAATTTCGCGCTGCGCGGCATGCGCCGCAACGCACCGGCCTTTCTCGCCGACCGCCGCCGCGGCGGCCTTACCCTGGCCGGCGCCTTCGTCGGCATGCTGTTGCCGGCGACGATGCGCGCCCGGCTGTTTGCCTGAACCCGAACCCACGAAAAGGACACCAGAACAATGAACAACATGCCACTCATTTCGGTCATCATGCCGGTCTATAATGTCGAAGAATATGTTGGCGAAGCCATCCAGTCGGTGATCGATCAAAGCTTTGCCAATTGGGAGCTGCTGATCATCGACGATGGCGGCCAGGATGCAAGCATGGTTATCTGCCGGATGTTCACCGACAAGCGTATTCGTATCATCAGCCAGGCCAATCGCGGCCTTGCCGGCGCGCGCAACACCGGGATTGCTGCGGCGCGCGGAAACTATATCGCGCTGCTCGATTCCGATGACCGCTGGGATCGCAACAAGTTGCTGATGCACATGATCCATCTGGAGGCCGACAGCTCGGTTGATGTCAGCTATGCCGGTTCGCGCATGATCGATGCCGCCGGCCAGCCCTTGCAGACCGCCATGCGCCCGCAATTGACCGGCATCACGGCGGCCGACATCCTGAAGCGCAATCCGGTCGGCAATGGCTCGGCGGCGGTGATGCGCCGCTCGTCGCTCAACCGCGCGGCCTTTGCGCATCCCGATGTGCCTGGGCGCACCTGCTGGTTTGACGAAAGCTTCCGCCAGTCGGAGGATATCGAACTCTGGCTGCGCCTGTCTGCGGCCCATGGCTGCCGGTTCGAAGGCATCGACGGCTTGCTGACCGATTATCGCATCATCGCCGGCGGCCTGTCGGCCAACATCGCCCGCCAGTATGAAAGCTGGGAACGCGCCATCGCCAAGTCCGCCCAGGCAGCGCCGCAGTTGATCGCGCGCCACGGCCGGCAGGCAATGGCCTATCAGCTGCGCTATCTGGCGCGCCGGGCCATCCAGCTTGGCGACGGCGGTTTTGCCTGGTCGCTGTCACTGCAGGCGCTGCGCGCCGGCCCGGCGATGATGCTGGCCGAGCCACGCAAGACCCTGACGACGCTGGCAGCGGCGCTGGCAGCACGCCTGCTGCCGCCGGCACAATTCCAGGCGCTGACGGCGCGCTACCTTGGCAATGGCGCAGCGGCATGACGCGGCTGCGCTGTGTGCATCTGTGCGATGATTTCGCACTGGGAGGCGTTGCCAAGGGGTTGAGTGTCTATGCACACCCCGATCTGGCGGCGCAGATCGACAGCCAGGTGCTGCCGGCCGACCCGCGCCAGCGCCTGGCGCCGCGGCTGGCCACCGATATCATCTTCACGCATTTTCCGCCGAGCTGGCAGGCCTTGCCGTTTCTCGCTTCGCTGCGGCTGCGCAATCCAGCTGCCCGGCTGATCCATATCGAGCACAGCTACACCGGCGCCTGGGAAGCCGCCAAGGTCGCCAATCCACGGCGGTTTCGCACCATGCTGCGCCTGGCCTGTCGGTTGTTCGATGAAGTTGTTGCGGTGTCGCATGGCCAGGCGCGCTGGCTGCGCGCGGCCACCGGGCTGAAAGCAGACAAGCTGCAAGTGCTCCATCCCTGGAGCGGCAGCCAGCAGCTCGACCGGGTGGCCCTGCCGACAATCGCGCCTGAGCGTCCGCTGGTGCTTGGCGCCTTTGGCCGCTTCAGCGAGCAAAAGGGCTTCGACACGCTGATCGACGCGATGGCGCAGCTTGATCCGGCCCGGTTCAGCTTGCTGCTCGGCGGCTTTGGCGCCGATGATGCGGCGCTGCGGGCGCAGGCTGCTGGCCTGCCGCACGTCCACTTTGTCGGCAAGGTCGGTGATGTGCCCGAATTCCTGTCGCGCTGCGATGTCATCGTGGTGCCATCACGCTGGGAAGCCTTTGGCCAGGTTGTCGCCGAAGCCAAGCTGGCTGGGCGCGCCGTGCTGGTCGCCGATGTTGATGGCATGCCCGAACAAGTGGGCGATGCCGGCGTGATCGCCGATTGCAGCACGGCCGAAACACTGGCGGCGGCCATGGCCGCGCTGCCGGCACAGCCGCTGGCCGCGATGGGCATTGCCGGGCGCCAGATCATGCTGACCGCCGAGCGCGAGCGGATCGCTGCCTGGCAGGCGCTGTTTGCGCGCCATCAACCCGTTGCAGCGGCCTGACCGGCCCGGGCCGCCGCGCCAACCAGCACCAGCGCCGGCCAGAACAAATAGGCCAGCACTTCGAGGTTTTCGCCAAAGCTGTAGAGAAACAGCACCAGCA
>NZ_JBBATR010000009.1:27333-32785 GCF_040398645.1 Sandarakinorhabdus sp. | reverse complement strand
CCCTTGAAATCATTGGCAAGCTTGTCGACCAGCGCCAGCACAGTGGGTGCAAACAGCCCGATCCCCAGCACGGCCGGTGCCGCTAGCCACCAGGTCGATGGCCGGCGCAACCGTGCCACGCCCTGCGCTATCGGCCACACCACCGCAATCGCCACCAGCGCCAGCCGTGATTGCGACAGCAGCGCCACGGCCAGCCCGGCAAGCACACCGACGATCTGCCAGCGCCGGTCGCGTTCTTCGATGGCGCACAGCACGTGAATGACCGCGATCATACCAGCGGCGGGTGACCATGGCGCAAAAAATTGATAGCGGGTCGCGCCGGTGCCGGGCTCGATGGTGTAAAGTATGACCTTGAAGAATTCGGGGCCGGAGCCGCCGAGAATTTCAAGCGGCGACGTGTACAGCAGCCCGGGCAAGCCGATCAGCGGAGCGGCAAGGAAGACCGGCAGCAACACCAGGGTTTGCCGGCCGAGCCGGCAAACGGCGTGATAGATAACGGCCGGGCGCACATCAAGCACGGCGGCGGCAAACGGGAACAGCCCGAGCAACGCCCAGCCCTTCGCCCAGCCGACCGATGATTTCAGGGTCTTGGCAGCGCCGAGATCATTGGTGACATGCCCGACCAGCAGCGCGGCAAGCATGAACAGCATGCCGATCAACCACACCCAGACCAGGCTGCCTAGCGGCAGTGGCCGCTCTTCAGGCGGCAGGCCCGGTGCCAGATACAGCCGCTTGGCTGCCATTGCCGCCAGCGTCCAACCCAGCACCGGGCCAACGATATACAGGGCACCCAGCAGCCACAGCAGCCAGGTTGATGTGATCGTGGTGGCGATCAGCCTTTCGGCAGGAGTTTGTTGATGATGGGTTGGCGCAGCCATAGCAGCAGGAAGCCGATCACGAGAAGAATCGTCGCGACTATGGCACCAGCCAGCGCCAATGTCGTCGATGGCGATGCGCGCCCACGCGGCAGCGAAGGTTCTTCGAGCGTCTGCACCAGCGGATAGGAAGCAAACGGATCGGCCTTGTTGGTATCGACCCGTGCCAGCGCCGACGAAAACACCGCTTCGGCCACGCGTAGATCGCGCACCAGATCGGCCAATGTGGCGGCCTTGCCAACCAGAGCGTCGGTTCCGGCCGTTTGTTCGGCGATCTGGCGGCGGATCTCGGCCAGCGCGGCATCGGCACCGGCCGATTGGCTGCTGCCATTGACCATCACTTCGAACATTCGCGCCCGGCCTTCGGCGACCGAAAGATCGGCAAACGACAGCAGGGTCACGGCCGAAAGGCCGGTCAGCGCCCGGCCGCGCGCAATCAGCGCCGCCCGCAGGCTGGCATCGACTGCGCCATTTTCGGCCATGGTGACGTGGCTGTCGCCCAGGGTGGCACCGCGCTCAGTGCGGGTGGTGGCATTGGCGGCATAGCGGGACAGCAGCGATTGGAACAACGGATCGGCCTTGAGCAAAAAGGCTGCGCGCGCGCCGCTGAGCGAAATGCCCAGGGCATTGGCCAGCCGCCGGGTTTCGGCATCACGTTCGCGCTGCAGGGTGCGTGCGTTGCGTTCGCGATCCTGAAGGCTGTCCAGCGCGGCGATGCGCTGGTTGAACTGTTCGATCGATACCAGCCCGGATTGGCCCTGAAAGGCCAGCAGCCGGCGCTGCGCGCGCCGCACCTTGGCTTCCAGATCGCTGATGCGGTTGCGGTCGGCCGCTTCGCGCTTGGCCGCTTCATCGTCGCGCAAGCGGTCAAGCCCGGCGAGGAACGCCGCTCGCACGGCAAGCGCGCGCTTTTGCGCTGCGGCCGGCGTTGGCCCGGGCATGATCACTTCCACGACATTGGTCTGATCGATCAGCTTCACCACCGGCTCGGGAAAGCCCGCTTCATCTTCGCCCGCCAACCGGGCGGCAGCGCGCAGCGTCACATCGGCCATGATCAGCCGCTTGTAATTTTCAGTCGGGCTGAGCGACGGGCTGGAAAAGGCCGAAGAGGTGGTTGCCGTTGCCTGACCGATGGATTCGACATTCATCGAACCGCCGACGCCGGATCCAGGCAGGATCAACGTCATCTGGCTGGCATAGCGCGCCGGGGCGAGGGCCAGATACAGGCCGGTGACCAGCCACACCGCCGCCACCGCCGGCCCCAACGTGAGCAGATAGCGGCGATAGCGCCCAATCGATGGCAGGCCGTCACGAACGACGATCCAGGCGCGCACCAAGCGGCGAGGTTGCCCAGTGGGTTGTATTGGGGCGTTCATCAGTTGCGCACTGCATTGCGCAGCAACACCGCCGGCGTCACCGCACTCAAGGCGCCCGACACAAGGTTGATCGCATCGGCAAAATTCATCGTCCGGCTGTCATAGCAGGCCAGCCCATCGCCAGGCATCAAATAGGGATCTTCGGCGTCGCGGTTGGCCCCGCGGACCATTTTCTCGATCTCGCGTTCGATGACGATGCTCTTGCCATTGATCGGGTTGCGCGAGATCAGCACGGCCCGCCGCGATGCGTTCATGGCTGATCCGCCGACACAGTTCATTTCAACCAGCCCTTGCAGCAGCCGCGTGCCATAGGGCAGATTGCTGGTGTCGCGGCCAACCCCGGCGCTGGCGTTGTTGCCTGCCGATCGCGACAGGTTCGACATATGGACGCGAATGCCCGGCTGGGTGATCGGCGTTGGCCGCACCAGATCGGCCCGAAAACAGCCAGTGCTGGGCACGATGACGCGGTCACCGGTGGCCACCGGGATGTTGGTGATGGCAGCCCCGGCAACGGCCGCGTTGAAATCGAGGCGAGTCCATTTTGCGCCGCGGACCAGAAACACCTGGCCCACATCGGCATCGGGACGCACGCCGCCGGCGCTGCGCAGGGCAGTTGGCAGATTGCGGCCGGCATTGGCATCGCCGGTTGCTGAACCTTCCTTCTGGCCAATGCGATCTTCGGCGGAACGCTCGCCAGCGCGGACAACGCCCGGTGCGAACACCGCGCCGCTGACCGCAACCGAAACGCCAGCGCTTTCGATGAGGCGCAGATCAATCGGGGTGCCCGCCGTGCGGATCAGCTGTGCACGGACAAGCGCACTGCCGAGCTGGCGTTGCAGTTCGATTTCGCTGAGGCCGGTGGCCGGGATGCGCGGCAGGCCGGCAATCGCCAAGCTGCCATCATCGCCGATGACATGGACACCGGACAAGCGGTCATCGTCGCCGGCGATGCGTAGCCGCAGCCGATCACCGGGCGCCAGCAGGGCCGGTACATCAGTCAGCGTCGACGCGGCAACAAAGCCAGCGGGATCAAGCCCGGCCGGCAGGGCCGCGATGCACGACCGAACCGGCCCAGTCGAAGCAACAGCGGCAGCGGTGGGGGCCAATTGCTGCGGCGTCCAGGCGCTATCCGACAGGTTGCGGGGCGCCGGGCCGGCAACGCAGCCGGCGAGCATGGAAGCGGTCACCAGCAGTGCCGCGAGTGGGGATGAGTGCATGGTCATGGCCCACCTTATTCAAGGACCGTGCCAAGTCGATTTCGGCGCTGCAACCCAGCTGACAAGCTTGGAGCGCGTTGCATTCGGCAAGCAAAGTGTTGCAAAACGCATCAATTTAGCCGATGCATTTTGCGAAATATCGCATTTCGCGAGGCGAATGCTATGGGTGCACGCAGGAAGAGATGGTTGGCACGCCTCTTGCTTGTGAATTGCTGCAGACTGCAATTTCGACAGCCTGCAAATTGCGAGGACGACATGAAGGGCGTGATTTTTACCGAGCTGGTTGGTTTCCTGGAAACACAGCATGGCATTGCCTTTGCCGATGATGTGATCACCCAGAGCCAGCTGCCAAACGACGGTGCCTTCACCACTGTTGGCAATTATCCCAGCGCCCAGGCGCTAACGATGGTTGGCGTCGCCTCACGGCTGAGCGGGATCGATGGCGCGGTCTTGTGCGAGGACTATGGTGCCTGGTTGTTCGGGCGATTTGGTGTGTTGTTTCCGACCATCATGGCGAATTACCCCACCGCGGAATCGCTGTTGCTGCATGTCGGCTCGCATATCCACGAAGAAGTCCGCGTGCTCTATCCCGATGCCCGCCCGCCGCTGATCGAAGCGGTCAGCGATGGCACGACCCTGACGGTCAGCTATCGTTCGCACCGGCCGATGGCCCATATCGCCTTTGGCCTGATCCGCCAGTGCCTGATTTCCTATGGCGAGACCCGCACGGTGCGCTGGCACAGCGCCGGTCGCGCCGAAGAAGCCAAGTTCATCATTTCAGCCGAAAGCCAATGACCATGCCAATCCCTGCTGCCCGTATCCTGGTGATCGAGGACATTGCCTCGCTGGCAATGACCTATGCTGCGCATCTTGAAGGTGCCGGCCACATCGTCGACACCGCCGACCGCGGCGACACGGCGCGCGCAATGATCGCGGACGCCATGGCCAGCGGCAAGCCCTATGAAGTGGTGCTGCTCGATTTGCAGTTGCCCGATTGCGATGGGCTTGAATGGCTGGCTGGCATGCCAGGTCTTGTCACGGAATCCGGCGTGATTGTTGTCACCGCTGATGGATCGATCAAGCGCGCCATCGCTGCGATGCGGATGGGTGCCTATGATTTCCTGGTCAAACCGCTGCAGCCCGAACGGCTGTTGACCACGGTTCGCAATGCCATCGACCGCCGCCGGCTTGAAAACGAAGTGCAGACGGTGCGCAAGCTGACCTCGCGCGACAGTTTTCAGGGCTTTGTCGGCCGCTCCAATCCGATGCAGACGGTGTACCGGGCGATCGAAAGCGTCGCCGATTCAAAGGCGACCGTGTTCATCACCGGCGAAAGCGGCACCGGCAAGGAAGTCGCCGCCGAAGCGATCCACCGCGCCAGCCGGCACGCCAACCGGCCGTTCATCGCCATCAATTGCGGGGCGATCCCCGAAAACCTTCTGGAATCCGAGCTTTTCGGCCATCTGAAGGGCGCTTTCACAGGGGCCATCGAAAATCGCCTTGGCGCCGCTAAAACCGCCGACGGCGGCACATTATTCCTCGACGAAATTTGCGAAATGGAGCTGAAGCTTCAGGTCAAATTGCTGCGGTTCCTGCAAACCGGCATGATCCAGCGGGTTGGCAGCAGCAAGCCCGAGCCGGTTGATGTGCGCGTCATCTGTGCCACCAATCGCGATCCGGCAGCCGAAGTAGCCGCCGGCCGCTTTCGCGAAGACCTGTTCTATCGCCTCGCGGTCATTCCGCTCGAAATGCCGCCACTCCGCGAGCGCGGCGACGATGTCGTGCTGCTTGCCGAAGCCTTTCTGGAACGGTTCGCCGAGCAGGAAGGCAAGACATTCGAACCGCTTAGCCAGGATGTCCGCGCCCGCCTGCTTTCGAACAATTGGCCGGGCAATGTCCGTGAACTGCAGAATGTCGTGCGCCGCGCGGTTGTCATGAGCGCCGGCCCCGAACTGATCCTGGCAAGCTTTGCCGGAACCGGCAT
>NZ_JBBATR010000009.1:13395-27233 GCF_040398645.1 Sandarakinorhabdus sp. | reverse complement strand
CCGCTGTCGCCCGTGCCGGTGGCAGCCTGCGCAAGGCAGCGCACGCCCTGGGGCTCAGCCCGTCAACGCTGTACCGCAAGCGTGAGCGGTGGCTGGGCACGTCGGCTGCAACCGACGCTGCCTGATGATTTTGGAACTCCCGGCGGCGGCTGCCGCCCAAAAGCGAGACATGTCATGATCCTGATCACAGGCGGTGCCGGCTACATCGGTTCGCATATTGCACTGGCGCTGCTGGATCGCGGCACGCAGGTGCTGATCCTTGACAATCTGTCCACCGGCAATCGCTGGCTGGTGCCGGCGGGGGCGGTGTTCGTTCAAGGCGATTGCGCCGACGCCGCATTGGTCACCAAGCTGGTCGCAGACCATGGCATTGCAGCGGTCATCCACTGTGCGGGGGTGATTTCGGTGCCGGAATCCGTCGAACAACCCTTGGCCTATTACGACATCAATGTCGGCCGCGCGGTGGCATTGTTTGCGGCGGCGATTGCCGGCGGCGCGCGCCATCTGCTGTTTTCATCGACCGCTACCGTCTATGGTGCCCCGGATGTGGACGGCTTGTCCGAAGATTTGCCGCTCGCCCCGGTCAATCCCTATGCCGCCAGCAAGGCCATGGTCGAACGCGTGCTCGCCGATGTCGCCGCCACCGGCGCGGTCAATGTCGGCGTGCTGCGCTACTTCAATGTTGCCGGCGCCGATCCGGCTGGCCGTTCGGGCCAGGTGTCAAAATCGGCCACGCATCTCATCAAGATCGCCGCTGAGGCGGTGATCGGCAAACGCGACCATGTTCTGGTCACCGGCAATGATTTCGGCACGCCCGATGGCACCGGCGTGCGCGACTATATCCACATCAGCGACCTCGCCGCAGCGCACCTGGCCACGCTCGACGCCCTCACCGCCAAGCCGGATGCAAGCCTCACCTTCAACGTCGGCTATGGCCACGGCGCCTCGGTTCTCGATGTGCTCGATGCCGTCGATCGGGTGTCGGGCCAGACGCTGCGGCGGATCGCTGCCGACCGCCGACGTGGCGACGTGGCTCGGCTGGTTGCCGACACTCGCAAGATCCGCAGCCAACTGAACTGGCAGCCGGCGTTCGACGACCTTGACCGCATCGTCGCCGATGCCATCGCCTGGGAACGCAAGCTGGCGGCACGGCCCGACCCAGCGGCCTGAAGCACAGCAGAACCCGACGTCGTCGGAGCGGGATAGCAAATTGCGACACGATGTCGTCGCAGTTTGCGAGGTTTTCGGCGCTTTAACCGACGCTTCGACCAAAACTCGGCCGCTTGGTGCGCCAACTGGTTGGCATGCTTCTTGCTGAAAGAATTTGTCTTTCAAAGGTATCTCCATGAACAGCCAATCGCCCACCATCCTGCCTGCCCGTCGCTGGCCGGTTCGCACCCTCGCCGATCATCTCGGCAGCCGGGAAAACCGCATCGACCAGCTTCGGCTTGGCGCTGCCCTGTTGGTGGTGCTTGGCCATAGCTGGCACATTGCGCTTGGCCGCGAGGCGCAGGTGCCGCTGCAGGATTGGACGCTGTTTGGCTTTCACAGTCTGGCCGTCCATGTGTTCTTCTTCTTGTCCGGGCTTCTGGTCACCGAAAGTGCGCTGCGTCACAAATCAGCCCCCGGCCAGTATCTCTGCAAGCGCGCACTGCGCATTTTTCCGGCGTTGCTGGCAAATGCCGTCATCGTGCCGGTTGCTTTGGTGATGTTTGGCGCCTGGACCGGAATTGGCCTTGCTGATACCGCCCGTTATGCGCTGCGGTTGGTGACGCTGGTTTCGGTCCAATTCGAGCACCCGGGCGCCTTTGCCGACAATCCGTTTCAGGGCGCCATCAACGGCTCGGTGTGGTCGCTTCGGCACGAGATCATCGTCTATCTGCTGGTGATCGGCGCCAGCATGGCCGGCGCGTTCGCCGATGCCCGGCGGCGCGGCGTGTTCCTGCTGCTGATGCTGGCCTATATCGGCGCCGGCCATCTGCTTGCGCCGATTGCCAAGGGCGGCATCCTGTTTCTGATTGCCGAAGGGCGGCATGTCATGCTGTCGTTCCTGCTTGGCGTGGCAGCCCACCAATTCGCGGCCAGGGTGCCGCTCAACCTTGGCATTGCCCTGCCCGGCGTGGTGGTGCTGCTGTGCGCACAGCTGCTGGACAGCCGGGGCATGGCCGAACTGGCAATCATCTATCTTGTGTGTGCCGGCACCCTGCTGCTGGCCTTTCCCCGCGGCAAGACGCGCCCGCTGCCGCATGATGTCAGCTATGGGCTGTATATCTATTCCTGGCCGATCCAGCAGTTGGCGGTGTTCATCGCTGCATCGGCATTTGGCGTTGTGTTGGCGCCAATCCCGCTGTTCCTGATCTGCCTTGGCCCGTTGTTTGCCATCGCGCTGCTATCGTGGCTGTGGGTCGAGCGGCCCTCGCTGGCGCTGGCAAGCCGCACCAGCCCGGTCGGAAAGCCGCGCACTGCTGCCTTGCGCGTTTGACGCACCAACTGAAGCAGCGGCAACGTGCCCGCCCGCGGGCGCACGCTATCAACCTTGCGGCGGCACCGGCGCATAGGGGCCGCGGGTCCGCCAGAACGGCACATCGTCCAACACCACCCAGCCCCAGTGGTAGTTGGCGAGGAACACCGCAAAGAAAATGCCACTGATCAGCGTCGTCCAAGCCAGCTTCTTGCCGATCATCGGGTTGACCGGCGCAGACGAGTCCTGGCCGGGCACGGCTTCGGCTGCGGCCTCGTGATTGCTGCGCACACCGAACGGCAGCACGGCGAACAGCGTGATCGTCCAGAACAGCAGGTAAATTGCCAGCGCTGATCCGATCTTCACAGCCAAACTCGCTTCACAGCCAAACCAGCTTCACAGGCGGATGACCTGCACGTCCGTCACCGGCTTCTTGCCAGTCCAGTCGCGCGCCACCCGGCGTACGGCGTTGCGCACGGCGTCGGCATAGGCTTCGGGGCGCTTGGGATCGGCCCCCCCAGCTCCAAGTTTTGCGGCAGCTTTTTCCGCCGCCTCGGCGCATTCGGCGAGGAAATCGGCCTTGTCTGCCTCAACAGGCACGCCCTGCGCGCTGACCACCGGCTTGGCTGCTGGCAGGCCGTTGCGGCCCACCACCACGGCCACCGTCATCACGCCGTACAGCGACAGGCGGCGCCGTTCGACCATGGTGGCACCATCAGCGGGCAGGATGACATCACCGTCCAGCACCAGGCGGCCGGCCTTGACATGGCTGATCAGCTTCGGCCCATCAGGCGCGATGCGGATGGCGCTGCCGTTGACCGGCACCATGGCGCGCGGCACGCCGCAATCCAGCGCCAGCCTGGCATGTTCCTCCATGTGGCGGCGTTCACCGTGCACAGGGATGGCGATTTCGGGGCGAATCCATTCGTACATCGCCTCCAGCTCGGGCTGGCCGGGGTGGCCCGACACGTGCACGTGCGCCTGTTTTTCGGTGATCACATCGATGCCGCTGGCCGCCAGCGCATTTTGCACGCGGCCGATCGACAGTTCGTTGCCGGGAATCTGCTTGGAGGAATACACCACCAGATCGCCCTTTTCGAGCTTGAGCACCGGATGGCTGCCTTCGGCAATCCGGCTGAGCGCGGCCATCGGCTCCCCTTGCGCGCCGGTGCACAGGATCAGCACCTTGTTGCGCGGCAGGCTCATGGCGGCGCCCCAATCAATGGGTTCGGGCAGATCCTTCAGATAGCCAGTGGCGCGCGCCACCTTGACGATGCGGTCCATGCTGCGCCCGGCCAGCACCAATTCCCGCCCGCAAGCCTTGGCCACCTGGCCCAGCGTGCCGAGCCGCGCGGCGTTGCTGGCAAAGGTTGTCACCAGCACGCGGCCTTGCTTGCGGGCCTTCACCACGCGCATCAGGCCGTCGCGGACATCGCTTTCGCTGCCCGATGCTTCGGAATTGAACACATTGGTGCTGTCGCCCACCAGCGCCAAAATGCCTTCGTCACCGATCTTGGTCAGTTCGGCGGCGGTGACGGGATTGCCCATCAACGGGGCATCGTCCAGTTTCCAATCGCCGGTGTGGAAAATACGGCCATAGGGCGTTTCGATGATCAGGGCATTGCCTTCGGGAATCGAATGCGCCAGCGCAACATAGGTCAGCGCAAACGGGCCCAGCTCGACACGGCCGCCCATCGGCACGATCTTCAGCTTGACCTCCCGCTCCAGGCCTTCTTCTTCCAGTTTTTTCATGATCAGGCCGGCGGTGAACGGCGTCGCATACAGCGGCACCTTCAGCTCGTTGGCGAGATAAGGGATGGCGCCAATATGATCTTCATGGCCGTGCGTGAGCACGATGCCGAGCAGATCCTTGCGGCGTTCTTCGATGAAGGCCAGGTCAGGCAGCACCAGATCGATGCCCGGATAGCGCGGATCGCCAAAGGTCATGCCCAGATCGACCATGATCCACTTGCCGTGGGCACCATAAAGATTGACGTTCATGCCGATTTCGCCTGATCCGCCGAGCGGCAGGAAAATCAGCTCATTGCCTGGTATCATGTAGCTTGGGTCTTTGCGTTCAAATTGTGGAGGCGGATGAGACCGCGGATGGTGAGATCACCGTCAACATGCGATATGGCAGTGGTGTGGCGCTGGAACAAGGTGGCAAGACCGCCCGTGGCAATCACCGTCACCGTGCCGGTGATTTCGCGGCTCAGGCGGGTGACCAGGCCTTCGATCAAACCGACATAGCCCCAGAACACGCCGGATTGCATGGCATGCACCGTGCCCTTGCCAATCGCGCCGGCGTTGCCCACCGGCGGCTCCACGGCGATGCGCGGCAATTTTGCCGCCGCCTGATACAGCGCGTCCATCGAAAGGTTGATACCGGGCGCAATCGCGCCGCCCTGATAGGCGCCGTCTGCCGACACGACATCAAAGGTGGTGGCCGTGCCGAAATCGACGATGATCAGATTGCCCGGCCACATTGCATGCGCTGCCACCGCATTGACCAGCCGATCCGCGCCCACTTCGGCGGGATTGGGCAGATCGATGCGCAGGCCCAGATCTATGGCACCGATGGCCACCACGTCGGCTTCGATCTTGAAATATTTGCGGCACAGGCGTTGCAGGTTGAACAGCGTTTGCGGCACCACCGTTGAGATGATGGCGGCATTCACACTGCCCATCGCCACGCCTTCCAGCGCCATCAACTGGTGCAGCCACACGGCATATTCATCGGCGGTGCGCTGGCCATCAGTGGAAATGCGCCAGCGGTGCACGATCACCTCGCCATCGCACAGCGCAAACACGATGTTGGTGTTGCCGACATCAATCGCAAGCAGCATCTTCAGCCCCCCTTCGATCTGCAGCCTGCGGCTTTGCAGCGGTCAAATCGCAAACACTTCGCCGGCATGGACGGCGCGCATGGTGCCATCGTCAAGCCGCAGCAGCAGCGCGCCATCATCGCCCAGCCCGGTGAACACGCCTTCGGGTGTTTCGGTGCCCAGCCGCGCCGCCATGCGCCCGCCGATGCCGGCCGCGTGGCCCAGCCAGGCGCTGCGCACCAGCGCAAAGCCTTCGCGCTGCCAGACGGTTCGCCAATCTGCAAAACGCTGCGCCAGCACGGCCAGCGCTTCGAGTGGCCGTGGCACCGGCAGGCCGGCTGCGGCCAGGCTGGTGGCGGGGCGTTCAGTAGCTTCGGGGTGCTGGGCCAGATTGATGCCAATGCCGATGACGAGCGCCGCGCCCTGCCGTTCCAGCAGGATGCCAGCGCACTTGACGCCGCCCAGCAGCACATCGTTGGGCCATTTCAGGCTAAAATCACCTCGCCCCTTGCGGGAGAGGTCGGACTCGGCGCTGCCGAGCCGGGAGAGGCGCTGCACGCTTGCATTGGGCGGGCGAGAGGTGATTTCGGCCAGCGCCTCCACCACCGCCAACGCCGCCACGAAACTGAGCTGCTGCACGGCGCCTTCGGCCTGCACCAGTACACTGGCCATGAGATTGCCGCTGCCATCGCTCCACACCCGCCCACGCCGGCCGCGCCCGGCGGTCTGGCGATCGGCGATCACCCAATGGCCATCGGGCAGTGCTGCGGTGCGGGCCAGCAGCCAATCATTGGTCGACCCCACTTCGGCAAGGTGGGTGATGCCGGCGGTCATCCGGCCGGGATATAGTTGGGGAACAATGCCGCCGCTGCCGTGGTTGCCGCTGCCACCAAGGGCGTGATCGCCAGCATGCCGATCGGCGAGCAAAACAGCGCCGCGCCGGCAATCATGGCACCGTTCACCGCGCTGCCTTCGCTGGCCAACACGACGCCGGGTTCATCAGCGTACATGATCTTGATGATGCGCAGATAATAGAAGGCCGCCACCACTGATGCGATGAAGCCGATGATGGCCAAGGCGAGCAGATCGGCGGCAATCGCCGCCTGAAACACCGCAAATTTCGGCCAGAAGCCCAGCAGCGGCGGAATGCCGGCCAAGCTGAACATGAACACCGCCATCGCCAGCGCCAGCTTTGGCTGGGTCTTGGAGAGGCCGGCCAGATCCGCCATGGCTTCGACCGGCGCACCATCGGGCCGGCGCAATTGCAGCAGCACCAGGAAACTGCCCAAGGTCATCGCTGCATACACCACGCTGTAAAACAGCAGCGCCGTTATGCCCTGCGGCGTGCCGGGCGTGAGACCGACGAGCGCAAAGCCGATATTGGCAATGGAGGAATAGGCCAGCAGCCGCTTGAAATTGCTCTGAGCTACCGCGGCCACCGCGCCCAGCACCATCGATGATATGGCGATGAAGATCAGGATCTGCTGCCAATCGGCAGCGGCCTGGCCGGGAAAAGCCACAATCAGCACCCGCGCCATCAGCCCCAGCGCCGCCACCTTGGGCGCGGCCGAAAAAAACGCCGCCACCGGAGTGGGCGCGCCTTCGTATACATCGGGCGTCCACATATGGAACGGCACTGCCGACACCTTGAAGGCAAGGCCGGCCAATATGAACACAATGCCGAACATCAGCCCCAGCGAGCGTTCGCTTTGCGCACTGACCACCGCAGCAATGGCATCGAACTGCGTCGATCCCGAAAATCCGTATATCAGCGTGATGCCATAGAGCAGGATGCCCGATGCCAGCGCGCCGAGCACGAAATATTTGAGGCCAGCTTCGGCCGAACGGCTATCGCCGCGCGCAAACGCCGCCAGCACATAAGACGGCAGCGCTGCCAGTTCGAGGCCGATGTACAGGGTGAGCAGATCATTGGCCGATACCATGATCGTCAGCCCCAGCGTGGCCAGCAGCATCAGCACCGGATATTCAAAGCGTCCGCGCAGGGCGCCATCCTCATCGCGGCCCTGCAGCCACGGCAATGCCAGCAGCACCGACGCCGCCGCCGCCACCAGAATGACCACCTTCAGAAAGGCCGCAAAGGCATCGGCGATATACAGGCCATCAAACGCCCATACCGATGCCGCCGGGGCATCCAGCAAGGTAAAGCCAGCCAGCGCCAGGATCGCAACAGCAAACAGGCTGGTGGTGGTGACGGCCTTGGCGGGGTGCGTGAAGGTGCCGAGCATCAGCGCCGCAAGGCTGCCCAGCGTGAGCACGGTTTCCGGGCCGGCAATGGCGATGGAGGTGAAAATCGGGTGCATCAGTGACCGCCTTCTGCCGCATGCGCCTGCGTTGACACAGCCGGCGCGATCTGGGCGGACCGGATCGGCGACATGGTCATATCGGTGGGCATAGTGGCCAGCGCGCGGCCTTCCAGCCGCGCCACGACTTGCGCAATCGCCGGCTGCATCGGCGTCTGGAAGCTTTTGGGATAGATGCCCATCCACAGCGTCACGATGATGATCGGCGCCAATATGGCGATCTCGCGCGCGTTCAGATCAGGCATCGCCCGCGTGTCGTCACCGGCCGCCTTGCCATAGGCAACGCGGGCATAAAGCCACAGCATATAGGCCGCGCCCAGGATGATGCCGGTGGTGAGCACGAATGTCGCCCAGGTGCTGGTCTGGTACATGCCGATCAGCACCAGAAATTCGGCAACAAAGCCCGATGTCGCGGGCAGGCCGACACTGGCCATCGTGAAAAACAGCAGCACCACCGCATATTTGGGCATGGTATCAGCCAGCCCGCCATAGCGCCCGATTTCGCGGGTGTGCAGCCGGTCATAGATCACGCCAACACACAGGAACAACGCGCCGGACACCAGCCCGTGGCTGAGCATCATCACCATGGCGCCTTCGATGCCTTGGGTGTTCAATGCAAACAGCCCGCCGGTCACGAATGCCATGTGCGCCACCGATGAATAGGCGATCAGCTTTTTCATGTCCTGCTGAACCAGCGCCACCAGCGAGGTGTAGACCACCGCAACCATCGACAGTCCGAACACCAGCCAGATCAGCTGCGCACTGGCATCGGGGAACATCGGCAGCGAAAAGCGGATGAAGCCATAGCCGCCCAATTTCAGCAGCACGCCGGCCAGAATGACCGATCCGGCCGTGGGCGCTTCGACGTGGGCATCCGGCAGCCACGTGTGCACCGGCCACATCGGCATCTTGACGGCAAAGCTGGCAAAAAACGCCAGAAACAACCAAAATTGGGCGTCCACCGGGAAATCAAAGCGGCTGAGCGCGGCGATATCGGTGGTGCCGGCCGTCCCGACCATCCACAGCATCGCCACCAGCATCACCACCGATCCCAGCAGCGTGTAGAGAAAGAATTTGTAGCTCGCATAAATGCGCCGCGCGCCGCCCCAGATGCCGATGATCAGGAACATCGGAATCAGGCCGCCTTCGAAGAACAGATAGAACAGGAAAATATCCCGCGCCGCGAAGGTGCCGATCATCAGCGCCTCCATGAACAGGAACGCCGCCATATATTCCGGCACGCGCTTTTTCACCGAAACCCAGCTGGCAAGAATGCACAGCGGCATCAGGAACACCGAAAGCTCGATCAGCATCAAGGCAATGCCGTCGATACCAAGTGACCAGGTGAGGTACGGTGCAAACAGCGGCAGATCTTCGGTGAACTGAAATGCCGCTGTGGTCTGATCGAACTGCACCCACAGCCAGATGCCGGCGGCAAATTCCACCAAGGTGGTGGCCAACGCAACGACGCGGGCGCGACTGGCGCGCTCCGCCTCATCACCGGGCAGGGTGGCCACCACCAGCGCCGCCACCACCGGCAGCAGGATCATGATCGACAGGATCGGCATCATCGGGCCATCATCCAGGCGGCGGCAGCGGCAAGGCCAACCAGCATCACCAACGCATAGGAATACACATATCCGGACTGAAAACGCCGCGCGGCGCCCGCACCCATGACCACCAGATCCGCCGCACCATCAGGGCCGAAGCGATCAATGATCTGCTGGTCACCGCGATGCCAGAACAGGCGGCCAAGCCACTGGGCGGGCTGGACAAAGATGGCGTTGTACAGCTCATCGAAATACCATTTGCGCAGCAGGAACTGGTAAAGGCCCGGCACCTGGCGCTGCCACCACAACGGTATCGACGGCCGTTTCAGGTAGACATACCAAGCAAGGCCAAGGCCGGTGAAGAAGGCGGCGGTAGGCGCCTGCACCACCCACACTGGCACTTCGTGCATGGCGTGCATCAGATGCGTGTCAAACGCCAGGCTGCCGCGCCAAAAGGCAGCGCCTTCCTCCGCCTCGACAAACACGCCGTGCCAGATATAGCCCGCAAGCAACGCGCCAGTGCCCAACACAAATAGCGGAATCAGCATCGACAGCGGGCTTTCGTGCGGGTGATAACCCGCAGTGCCGTCGGCGGGCGCGGCGTGACCGTGCGCATCGTGAGCACCGTGCGATACATGGGCATCATGCGCATCATGCGCATCATGGGCATGCATGGCATGCTGGATATGCTCCGACCCGGCCCAGCGCGGCGCGCCAAAGAAGGTGAGGAACACCAGCCGCCACGAATAGAAACTGGTGAGCAGTGCCACCAGCGCGCCGACAAAAAACGCAAACTGGCCGTGGCTGGTGCCGCTGGCAAAGGCTGCCTCCAGGATCGCGTCCTTGCTGTAATAGCCCGCGGTGAAAAAGAAGCCGGTCAGCGACAGCGTGCCGATGGTCATCATAGCAAAAGTGATCGGGATATGTTTGCGCAAGGCCCCGTAAAACCGCATGTCCTGTTCATGGTGCATGGCGTGGATCACGCTGCCCGCCCCCAAGAACAACAGCGCCTTGAAAAAGGCATGCGTAAACAAGTGAAACATCGCGGCGCCATAGGCGCCGGCACCGGCTGCAAAGAACATGTATCCAAGCTGCGAGCAGGTCGAATAGGCGATAACGCGCTTGATATCGTTTTGCACCATGCCAACAGACGCTGCGAACAAGGCGGTGCAGGCCCCGACCACACACACCACGGCTTGCGCTGTCGGACTGGCTTCGAACATCGGTGACATGCGGCACACCATGAACACGCCTGCGGTCACCATGGTGGCGGCGTGGATCAGCGCGGAAACCGGGGTCGGGCCTTCCATCGCATCGGGCAGCCACGTGTGCAGGCCCAATTGCGCCGATTTCCCGCACGCGCCAACAAACAGCAACAGGCACAGGCAGGTCAACACATCGACTTGCATGCCCAAGAAGCTGAACGTCTGGCCGGCGTGCTGCGGCACCGCGGCAAGGATGGCGTCCAGCGACACGGTGCCAAACACCATGAAAATGCCGAAAATGCCCAGCGAATAGCCGAAATCGCCAACCCGGTTGACCACAAACGCCTTCATTGCTGCCGCGTTCGCCGACGGTTTGGTGTACCAGAAACCAATCAGCAAATACGACGCGAGGCCGACGCCTTCCCAGCCAAAGAACATCTGCACCAGATTGTCGGCCGTAACGAGCATCAACATCGCGAACGTGAACAACGACAGATAGGAAAAAAACCGGCTCTGCGACGGGTCTTCCTCCATATAGCCCCAACTGTAGAGGTGCACGAGCGCCGACACACTGGTCACCACCACCAGCATCACCGCCGTCAGCGTATCGACCTTCAGCGCCCACTGCACCGACAATGTGCCGCTTTCGATCCAATCGAGCACGGGCACCGTATAACCCGCCGCATCATTCAGCCAGAATTGCGTGAAAATCACCCACGCCAGCGCCGCCGACACAAACAATCCGCCAGTGGTGATCGCCTTGGCAGCCGTATGGCCGATGGTGCGGCCGCCGAGGCCGGCGACAAGCGCCGTGAGCAGCGGCAGGAAAACAAGCAGGGTGATCATCATCAGCCCTTCATCAGATCGGCTTGATCAACCGCCACTGTGCCGCGGCTGCGGAAGTAGATGACCAGGATCGCAAGGCCGATGGCGGCTTCACCAGCCGCCACGGTGAGCACGAACATCGCAAAAATCTGGCCGTGCACCTGGTGCAGAAAGGCCGAAAAGGCGACAAGATTGATGTTCACCGCCAGCAGGATCAATTCCAGCGACATCAGGATGATGATGATGTTGCGGCGATTGAGGAAAATGCCAAACACCCCCAGCACGAACAATGCAGCCGAAACCGCCAGATAATGGCCAAGGCCGATGCTGCCCGCGATCACAAATCCACCCCCTGGCCAAGGCCGGGACGGCCAACGCCGAGCGTCCCGGCCGGCGTGCGCGCATTTTGCACGGCAATGCTTTGCTTTTTCAGCCCGGCCCGGCGGCGGTGGGTCAGCACAATTGCGCCGATCATCGAAGCAAGCAGCAACAGCCCCGACATCGAGAACGCAAAGAAATAGCGCGTGTAAAGCTGGCTGCCGATCCACTGCGTGTTGCTCATGCCGGCCGGCGGGCCTGCCAATGCCTCGTGCATGATCACGCCCTGCCCCGGCTGCCAACCACTGGCTACAATCAAGGTTTCCACCAGTATGACGCCGGCCACGAACAGCCCCAGCGGCAGATTTTGCAAGGCCCCGCGCTGCAACGCCTTGAAATCAATATCGAGCATCATGACAACAAACAGGAACAGCACCGCGACGGCGCCGACATAGACAATGACCAGCAGCATCGCGAGAAATTCGGCGCCAAGCAGAATGAACAGCCCGGCGGCGTTGAAGAACGCCAGGATCAGCCACAGCACGCTATGCACCGGGTTGCGCGCCGTGATCACCAACAGGCCACTGGTCAGCAGCACGGCTGCAAACGCATAGAAGGCAGCAGCAGCCATCAACGCCACTCGCTATCTGCAGCGATATTGCTGGCGATGGCGCGTTCCCATTTTTCGCCGTTGGCCAGCAATTTGCCCTTGTCGTAGATCAATTCTTCGCGGGTTTCGGTGGCAAATTCGAAGTTCGGCGTTTCCACGATCGCATCCACCGGGCAGGCTTCCTGGCACAGGCCGCAATAAATGCACTTGGTCATGTCGATATCATAGCGCGTGGTGCGGCGGCTGCCATCGGCGCGCGGTTCAGCTTCGATTGTGATGGCCTGCGCCGGGCAGACAGCTTCGCACAATTTGCAGGCGATGCAGCGTTCCTCGCCATTGGGATAACGTCGCAGCGCATGCTCCCCGCGAAAGCGCGGGCTGATCGGGCCTTTTTCAAATGGGTAATTCAGCGTGACCTTGGGCCGGAAGACATAGCGCAACGTCAGCCACATGCCGGAGATGAACTCCAGCAGCAGCAGTGATTTGGCGGATCGGAGCAACGCGGTCATTTCGATTTCCGAGAAAAAGCACCCAACACACAAACCACCAGCACAACCGCGACATTGGTTGCGGATGGCTCGACAACCGATTGCAGCGGCAAATCGGCGGCAGCGGCATAGGCAATTCGGCTGACAAGCCAGATGCCGGCTGCAACGCCGAGCATGCCCAGAAAACGGGCAAGTACCGGGGGCACAGCCGTCACAGCGTCACGCGCCCCGGAACCGCATCGAAATGCCCGGTGAACATCAGCCAGCCGGACACCACCACCACCCAGAACAGGCTGAGCGGCAGGAACACCTTCCAGCCCAGCCGCATGAGTTGATCATAGCGGTAGCGCGGCACGCTCGCCTTCACCCAAGCAAAAATGAAGAACATCAATGCCATCTTGAGCAGGAACCACACAAAGCCAGGCACGATATACAGGAACGGCAGATCGAGCGGCGGCAGCCAACCACCCAGAAACAGAGTGGGGATCAGCGCGCACATGAACAATATGTTCGCGTATTCGCCGAGGAAAAACAGCGCGAAGCTCATCGACGAATATTCGACCTGATAGCCCGCAACCAATTCCGCTTCGGCTTCGGGCAAATCGAACGGGGGCCGATTGGTTTCGGCCAATGCCGTGATGAAAAACATGATCCCCATCGGAAACAGCAACGGATTGAAGATGTTGCCGTTCAAG
This sequence comes from Sandarakinorhabdus sp., assembly GCF_040398645.1. GTDB lineage: Bacteria > Pseudomonadota > Alphaproteobacteria > Sphingomonadales > Sphingomonadaceae > Sandarakinorhabdus. Next base: position 13,935 of record NZ_JBBATR010000009.1, on the reverse strand, counting down.
AGCCCCAGCACATTGCCCTTCTGCGACAGCACGATATCCGACAGATTGAGGCTTTGCGCGTACATCATCACGGCGACCAGAATGAAGCCCATCGACACTTCATAACTGACCATCTGCGCCGCCGAACGCAGCCCGCCGAGCAAGGCATATTTGGAATTGGATGCCCAGCCGGACATGATGATGCCGTAAACGCCCATCGATGACACGGCGAACACATAGAGCAGGCCGACATTCAGATCGGCCAGCACCAGCCCGGCATCGAACGGCATCACCGCCCACACCACCAATGCCAGCGTGAAGCTGATCATCGGCGCCATCAGGAACACCGCAGTGGATGCGCCCGACGGAATGATGGTTTCCTTCAAGAACAATTTCGCTGCATCGGCAAAGGTTTGCAGGATACCGAACGGCCCGACCACATTGGGCCCGCGCCGCATCTGCATCGCTGCCCAGATCTTGCGATCGGCATAAACCGCCAACGCCACGCCCACCATCACCGGAAAGGCAATCGCCAGAATCAGCGTGAGATTGGCGAGGAAA
>NZ_JBBATR010000009.1:2362-13295 GCF_040398645.1 Sandarakinorhabdus sp. | reverse complement strand
GCCCACCATCACCGGAAAGGCAATCGCCAGAATCAGCGTGAGATTGGCGAGGAAAATGCCCCAGCCATCGCCGAAATTCGCGGTGAAAAAGCCGGTGTAACTCATTGCGCCGCCGCTTCCAGCTGGCCTTGCGCCTCGGGGTCCGCTTCGGGTGCCAACAAAGACGCCACACACGCCGCCATGGTGGCGCTGGCGCGCGCGATGGGATTGGTAAGCTGATAATTGCGATATGCCAGAGGCAGCGGCCCAGCCAACACAGAAGCCGGCTCTGTTGCAGCCAGCGTGTCATTGCGGGCGATCATGCCGCCAGCAGCCAGATCCGGCCATTCGCTGGCAATCCGCGCGCGCAGGCCGGCCAGATCATCATACGGCAGCTTCACACCAAGCACCGACGACAATGCCCGCATGATGGTCCAATCCTCACGCGCTTCGCCGGGCGGCTGCGTCGCTTGCAGCGCACGCTGCACCCGGCCTTCCAGATTGACATAGGTGCCCGGCTTTTCGGTGTAGGCTGCCGCCGGCAGGATCACATCGGCATGACGAACCCCCGCGTCACCATGCGTGCCGATGTAGACCGTAAATGCTCCAGCCTGCACCGGCGCTTCATCGGCGCCCAGCAGGAACAGCGCCTTCACACTCGCATCGTTCAGCAGCGCCGCAACACCGCCAGCCACACCCAAACCAAGCCGCAGGCCGCCAACGCGCGCCGCCGCCGTGTGCACGATATTGAAACCATTCCAACCGTCCCGGACCACATTCAGCGTCGCCGCCGCCGCGCGCACGGCTTCGTAAACGCCGGGCACGGTCAATGCGCCCATGCCCACCACAATTGCCGGACGCTGCGCCGACGCAAAGGCCGCAACCACGTCCGCCGGCAAATCATTAAGCAGCGCGGCATCATCGCCCAACTGCGTGACGGGGAATGACAAATCCACCTCTGGCCCGATTGCAAACGCCTTGGCGCCGCCCTTTTTCACGGCCTTGCGTAGCCGCACATTCAACAGCGCTGCCTCGTGGCGCGGATTGGTGCCCACCAGCAAAATCGCATCAGCGGTTTCAATGCCGGACAGGCCGGAATTCAACAGCCAGCCCGCCGGCTCTGCCGTATCGAACAAGGCGCCATCCTGCCGGCATTCGATCCGGGACGATCCCAGCGCACCCAGTAGATCCTTGAAGGCGGTCATGTCTTCAACAGCGTTCAGATCGCCAACCACACCGGCAATCTGGTCGCCCGTCAGACCCTTCAGCCCGGCTGCAATTGCCGAAAATGCCTCGGCCCATGTGCTCTTGCGCAATTTGCCGTCCACACGCACCCACGGCGTATCAAGCCGGCGTTCGGACAGGCCATCAACGGCAAAGCGGCTCTTGTCGGCCAGCCATTCCTCATTGACGTCGTCGTTGCTGCGCGGCGTCACGCGCAGCACGGCGGCGCCGCGGCTGCCCACCACGATGTTGCTGCCGATGGCATCCATCACATCGATCGAATCGGTCTTCTTCAGCTCCCACGGCCGCGCCTGAAAGGCATAAGGCTTGGAGGTGAGCGCCCCCACCGGGCACAGATCAATCACATTGCCCGACACTTCGGAGGTGACGGCCTTTTCCAGATATGAGGTGATCTGCATGGATTCGCCGCGCCCGATGGCACCGATTTCCTCGACGCCGGCCACTTCCTCGGCAAAACGCACACAGCGGGTGCAGTGAATGCAGCGGGTCATCACCGTCTTGATCAGCGGGCCCATATATTTTTCGGTCACCGCCCGCTTGTTCTCATCATAGCGGTTGGCACCCCGGCCAAAGGCCACGGCCTGGTCTTGCAGATCGCATTCGCCGCCTTGATCGCAGATCGGGCAATCGAGCGGGTGGTTGATCAGCAGGAATTCCATCACGCCTTCGCGGGCGCGCTTTACCTTGGCGCTTTTTGTAAAAATCACCTGGCCATCGGCGGCCGGCATGGCGCAGCTGGCCACGGGCTTGGGGGATTTTTCCATCTCCACCAGGCACATGCGGCAATTGCCGGCAATCGACAGCCGCTCATGATAGCAAAAGCGCGGAATTTCGGCACCGGCGATCTCACAGGCCTGCAGCACGGTCGCGCCGGTTGGCACTTCCACCTCGATCCCATCGACGGTCAACCTTGGCATGGTTCGTTCTATCCTGCCGATTTCCGCCGCTGCTGCCTGGCCCCAACACAGGCCAAGCCGGCAACAGCCGCGTTTTTCTGCTGGCAGCACCAAGCAGGCGCGCCAAACTGCGGCGGGGTATAGCGAGCGCCGCCCGCCCTGTGAAGGCCAATCAAAGGCCAATCGGCTGCCAAATGCCCACCAACGGCAGCGACCGACCCAAAATGCAATCGCCGGCAATTGTTGCGTGCGGCGAAGCGCTTCCCGCACTGCGGCAGCAGATTTCACGCCGGCGCCGTCCCGCGTCATCATGCTTGGCAAGCAGGCACGATCGACTCTATGGCAATCACATGACAAAACCCGTTCACATCATCGGCGGCGGTCTCGCTGGCAGCGAGGCGGCGTGGCAGATCGCGCAGGCCGGCATCCCGGTTATCCTGCACGAAATGCGCGGTGACGCTGCTGGCCTGGGCCGCACCGATGCCCACAAAACCGATGGCCTTGCCGAGCTTGTCTGCTCCAACAGCTTTCGCAGCGATGATCCCGACAACAATGCCGTGGGCCTGATTCACCAGGAAATGCGCGCGCTGGACAGCCTGATCATGCGCCATGCCGATGGTGCCCGCGTGCCGGCCGGTTCGGCGCTGGCCGTGGACCGCGATCAGTTTTCAAATGGCGTCACCGCCGCACTGGCAGTGCACCCCGGCGTCACCATCGTGCGCGAATTGATCGCTGGCCTGCCGCCCACCGATTGGGACAGCGTGATCATCGCCACCGGCCCGCTGACCGCCGCGCCGCTTGCGGAGGCCATTCGCAGCCTGACCGGCGAGGACAGCCTGGCGTTTTTCGATGCCATCGCGCCGGTGATCCATTACGATTCGATCAATCGCGATATCGCCTGGCTGCAAAGCCGGTGGGACCGTGATGACACCAAGGATTATCTGAACTGCCCGATGGACAAGGCGCAATACAACGACTTCATCGATGCGATGCTCGCCGCCGAAAAGACCGAATTCAAGGCCTGGGAAGCCGACACACCCTATTTCGATGGCTGCATGCCCATCGAAGTGATGGCGGAGCGCGGCCGCAACACACCGCGTTTTGGCCCGATGAAGCCGGTGGGCCTGACCAACCCCGCCACCGGCCGCCGCGCCTGGGCCGTGGTGCAATTGCGGCAGGACAATGCGCTGGGCACGCTGTGGAACATGGTCGGTTTCCAGACCAAGATGAAACATGCCGATCAGGTGCGCGTGCTGCGCATGATCCCCGGCCTTGAGCAGGCCGAATTTGCCAAGCTTGGCGGCCTGCACCGCAACACCTTCATCAATTCGCCGCGCCTGCTCGATGCCACGCTGCGCCTGAAGGCCATGCCGGCGGTGCGCTTTGCCGGGCAGATCACCGGCTGCGAAGGCTATGTCGAAAGCGCTGCCGTCGGCCTGATGGCAGCGCGCTTTGCCATCGCCGAGCGATTGGGGCGGGTCCCGGTGCCGCCGCCCGCCACCACCGCCATGGGCGCACTGCTCGGCCACATCACCGGCGGCGCCGATGCCGCGACCTTCCAGCCGATGAACGTCAATTTCGGCCTGTTCCCACCGCTTTCGCCGCCGCCAACCTCGAAGGACCAGCGCAAGCCGGCGCTGGTGGCGCGCGCGCGCGCCGATCTGGCGGAGTGGATGGCGGCGGCCTGAGTGCGGCCGCTGGTCATGCGGCTCAGCGCTGGCCAGATGCATGGTTTGCAGGCGGAGGTCACGCAGCATGCCCTGGTTTTGATGTGAGGCTTTTTTGCCACTGCGCACGACAACTTGGCGCAATGAACCAGAAAATTGGCCACGATGCTTTGTGAAAGAAAATTTACGGGTATTATTGCGCGTCGGCCGCAGGGGAGCGGGCGCAGTCATTCAAAGGATGGGCAATTGATTTCTATCACAAAATCCCGGTTTTCCCGGCACATGCTCGCTACGTCGGCGTTGGCCGCGCTTGTGCTTGGCGCTGCCGCGCCTGCCGCTGCGCAGACGGCGCAAGCCGGCGCTGACGAAGCGGCTGGCGATGAAAAGGTCATTGTGGTCACCGGCACCCGCCGCACCGATCGCTCCATTCTTGATTCCGCTTCGCCGATCGATGTCGTTGGCGCCGCCGAGATAGCCACGCAACCGGCGTCCAACGTGCTCGACATCATCAGGGCGCTGGTGCCGTCCTTCTATGTTGGCCAGAACACCATTGCCGATGCCTCCACCTTCGTGCGCGCACCGTCGCTGCGCGGCCTGTCGGCCGATGAAGTGCTGGTCCAGCTCAATGGCAAGCGTTACAACCGTTCGGCGCTGGTGCAGGTGTTCACCGGCGGTGATACGGCCCTGTCGTTCGGTTCGCAGGGCGCCGATATCTCGGCCATCCCCTCGCTGGCCATCGGCAGCCTGCAAGTGCTGCGTGATGGCGCCACCGCGCAATATGGTTCCGATGCCATCGCCGGCGTGATGAACTATGGCCTGCGCGAAGATACTGGGCTGGAAGTGGTCGGCCGTTACGGCCAGAACTATCGCGGCGATGGCGGCAACTACCAGATCGCCGCCAACGCTGGTGTCAAGCTCGGGGACCGCGGCTTCATCAACGTCACTGGCGAATACAGCGACCAGAACGGCACCAGCCGCGGCGTTACCCGGCCACAGGCGGTCGTTCTGGCACAACAGAGCCCAAGCCTGGCCAACCAGATCCCCAATTTCCCCGGTCCGGCGCAGATCTGGGGCACGTCGCCCGGCTACGGCTACAAGTTCATCCTGAATTCGGCCTATGAAATCTCGTCGCAGGCCAAGATCTATGTGATCGGCAACTATGCCCGCTCCAAGGCGGATCAGAGCTTCAACTATCGTCCGCCGAACACTGCGACCAATCTTGCCACGATCGGCGGCGCTCCCCAGACGCGCACCCCCAACGCGGCATTCGCCACGCCGGTCTATCTGACGCCCTGCCCGGCCAACGCCGCGCCGCTGGGCTGCCCGACGGGCGGTTTTGTCAACAACAGCAATGTCTATAATTTCACCACCCTCTATCCGGCCGGCTTCACGCCGCGCTTCATCGGCAAGGTTGAGGAAAAATATGGCGTGGTCGGCGTCAAGGGCACGCTCGACGGTGGTTTCACCTATGACGTTTCCGGCACATTGGCGAAGAACCAGGTTGATTTGTCGATGTACCGGTCGCTAAACCCGTCCTTCGGCCCGGCATCGCAGACGGCTTTCGATCAAGGCTCGCTGATCCAGGAAGAAACCAACCTCAACCTTGATCTGGCCTATCCGATCGAAGTCGGCCTTGCCAGCCCGATCACCCTCTCCGGCGGCGCCGAATACCGCAGCGAAACTTATTCGCAGACACCGGGCGATCTGCAATCCTATGCGGCTGGGCCGTTCGCGGTGCAGAATCTGTTCACGTTGCAGAGCAATGGCACCTATTTGGCATCAGGCCAGGTCACCAAGCCAACCGGCGCCAGCGGTTATGGCGGGACCAGCCCAGCAGCGTCGGGCAGCTACAGCCAAAAAAGCTATGCCGTCTACGCCGGTGCCGAAACCGACATCACCGATGCGTTCAGCGTCGGTGCGATGGGCCGCTATGAACACTACAACACGTTTGGCGGCGCCTTTGTTGCCAAGGGCAACTTCCGCTGGGAGCTGAACGATGTGTTCGCCATCCGCGGCACCGCCGGCACCGGTTTCCACGCGCCGTCGCCGGGGCAGAACAATGTGCAGATCCTCACCACCAAGTTCGTGAACACGGATCAGGTGCAGGCCGGCACCTATCCGGTGACCAGCGCCATCGCGCAATTCTATGGCGCCCAGTCGCTGCGGCCGGAACGCTCGACCAACCTGGGCCTCGGCTTTGTGGTCACGCCCAATGATGCCTTCAACCTGACCGCCGATATTTACAGCATCAAGGTGACCAACCGCATCGGCATCACGCAGGATTTCACCGTGACAGCGGCGAACCTGACGGCGCTGCCGGCCTTGTCGGCAGTGGGCGTGGGCGGCGCGGTGAACTACTTCACCAACGCCTTTGACACCCGCACCCGCGGCGTTGACCTCGTCGGCACCTGGAAGGGCGATGCCATCGGCGGCAACGTCAACCTGACGCTGGCCTACAGCTACAACAAGACGACTGTGCCGCGCCGTGATGCCAACATCATCAGCCTTAACCAAGTCATCACCATCGGTGGGCTGGCGCCCAACCATCGCGCCAATTTCACCGCCACCTGGCGCAAGGATGATCTGGCCATCACACTGCGTGAAGCCTATTATGGTGCCTGGAAGAACGCAGTCGACTTCCCGGACCAGACCTTCGGTGCCAAGTTCACGACCGATATCGATGTCAGCTACACGGTCGCTGAAAATTACACATTGTCGGTTGGCGCCAGCAACCTGTTCAACACCTATCCGGATCGCATCAGCCCGACTTCGGGGGCAGGCCCGATTTATGCGCTGACCGGCGGCCTCAACGATGGCTCGGTTTATCCGAGCAGCGGCGGTCCGTTCGGCATCAACGGCGGCCTGTGGTATGCCCGTATCCGCGTGAAATATTGACGGTTATCTGCATCATGACAGTGAAAAGGGGGGCCACGCGCCCCCCTTTTTGTATCGGGGCAAACTGCGCCGTTAGCGCCGGCCCTCACTCAGCCTCCACCGGGCACACGCACGCTGCCTTGGGCTTGCGTTTCACGGCGGTGGCCGCAAATTCCGTTGCAGTCAGGCGGCCATCGGCGTTGCGATCGGCGCGGCTGAATTTGGTGGTGGTGGCGGCGGCATATTCTTCAAAATCAAGCCGGCCGTCGCGGTTCTTGTCAGCGCGGACGAAGGATTTGCGGCGGTTGGCGGCAAATTCGGCGCGGTTGATGGCGCCGTCCTTGTCGCTGTCATAGCGGTTCAGGCGCCTGGCCTCGCGCTGGGCATCCGATTGCGGCGCGCTCGGCGCGGCCAGTGGCGGCGGAGCAGCGGCAGCCGTGGTGCCGCCAGCATCGGGCGCGGCCACCAGCAATGCCGCGGCGGGCTGCGTCACCGGCGGTGCGCGCCACATGATCAGGCCGGCGCCCAGCAAGCCGCACAAGGCGACGAAAAACCCAAGGATGCGGCGCACAAACGCTCCCCCAATCGTGCAACCCTGCAATCGCCAGATAACGCGGCCTAACGCCCGAGCGCAACGGCTTTGAGCAAGACCCACTGCCGCGCCAGGCTGCCGCGCGGTTCGGTGGGGCGGCCGGCGCGGGCCCAGGCCGCATCGCGCACGCCCAGATTGGCCAGCCCGCGCAAGAGCCGCAGCGGCGCGGGCGTTGCGGCCAAGGGTGGCTCCCCAAGCACCCAGGCCCGGCCCAAGGCATCGGCGTGCGCCGCATCGCCGCCCAGCAGCCGCGCCGCCAGCGCAAACAGCACGCCGCCGCCCGCCACATGCGCATCGGTCACGCTGTCATGGCCGATCATGCCCAGCCAGCGATCTTCGATGGCGGCAAGGTCACTGCCCGCCAGCACCGGCAGCGCATGCGCCAGCAGCGCAGCCAGCAGCGGCTGCGCCGGGGCCTTGCCTTCATCAAGTTCCTCCAGCCGTTCGCGCCACCACGCCAGGCGAATTTCGCCGATCATCGGATCAGTGGTGGTGATCACCAGCTGCGCCAATTCCAGATCGAGCACGAACAGCGCAATCAGGCCGGCGCGGGCACTGGCGGGCGCATAAAGACAGGCCAGCCAGCGATCGCGGTCGCGCAATTGCAATTCGGCGGTGATGATCTCCAGATCGGTCAAGGCCGCGCCAGTTCTGCGATGATGATATCCTCGGCGCTATTGAACGCCGAAGTGACGCGCGGATAGGCGGTCGGGTCGGCGCTGGTGCCGGTAAGTGCGTAGGCATAGACGCGGGCGTTTTTCTGATCGATCCATAGCCCCGCCAGCAGGCCATAGGCTTCGCCAAGATGCCCCCACCAATGGGCATTCGGCACCGGCTGATCGCTGGCGCCAGTTCGGCCAGACAAGCACTGCGGCCCGGCCCCGTAACACAGCATCTGGCCGTGATAATCATCGCCGGGAACTGCACCGCCGGCCTGCCAGACCGGGGTGAACATCGCCTTGACGGTGGCGGGTTTCAGCAGGCGCACGCCGGCGATTTTGCCGCCGCGCAGCAACAATTGGCCGATGCGCGCCAGATCGGGGATGCTGATGCGCAGGCCGCCCTGCGGCGAAAAGATCGTGCCGTTGCTGCCCGGCTTATACGCCGCCAGATCGCAGCCGGCATTGCTGCGCAAAGTTCCGGTGGTGCTACGCACTGGGCAAGCGCTGCGCTGACCGTGCAGATCATCAACTTGCGGCAACCATGGCCCGGCGCTGTTCCACGCGGTTTCATCGCGGCCCTTGCGGTAGAGCACAGCGGCGCGCGCCACCGCAGCATCGGAAGCGCCCTGCCAATTGTAACCAGCGTCGATCTTGAGCGGTGCCAGCACCAGCCGCGTCATCAGCCGATCGAAGCGTTCACCGGTCGCCGCCTCCATCACGCTGGCAATGATGCCATAATTCAGATTGGCATATTCAAAGCGCCCGCCCGGCGCGCCCGGCCCCCAGTGCTGCGGCGTCAGCTGGTCCTGCAGCCGTTCTTCCAGCGCAAAGCCATAGCCCGGGCCATCGACGATACCGCTGGTGTGGCTGAGCAATTGGCGCATGGTGACGGGCGTATCGGGATGCGCTGGATGGCGCAGCGGCCAGCCCAGCACGGCCGACACATCGGCATCGGGATCGATCCGCCCCTGCTCGATCAGCCGCCACACGGCGATGGCCACCACCAGCTTGGAAATGGACGCCACCCGGATCCTGCTGTCAGGCATGAGCGGCCGGCTGGCAGCAATATCGGCCATCCCGTGCGCTTCACTGCGCAAGATGCGGCTGCGCGAGGCCACCACGCCGACCACGCCAGACAGTTGCGGCGCCCGGGCATCGCGCCCGGCCACCAGTTCCGCGAGTGGATTTGTGGCCGGGGCGGCAGCGACCGGACCAGCAAAAACCAGCATCAGGGCAAGGATCAAGCGCATGGCATCTGCATAATCCGCCGCCTGCGCCATGGCCAGCCGCGACATGCCGCGCTACGCTAGAGCCATGACCACACGACTTGCCATCGGCCTGATGTCCGGCACCTCCATCGACGGGATTGATGCCGCGCTGGTGGAAACCGACGGTGAAGACGTGATCGTGCCGCGCGCCTTCATGTTTTTTGCCTACGAGCCTGATTTCCGCCAGCGGCTGCGCGCGGCCACGGCGCGCGCGCTGGAATTGCATGCGCCGTGCCGCGATGCGCTGATTGATGCCGTGGAACAGGAATCGACCGGCCTCCATGCCATGGCCGTGCACCGCTTGCTGGCCGCCACCCACACGCGGCGCGATGATGTGGCAGTGATCGGCTTTCACGGCCAGACGGTGGCGCACCGGCCCGACCGGCGCTGGACATGGCAGATCGGCGACGGCGCGACACTGAAGGCTGCCACGCGCCTGCCCGTCGCCTTTGATTTCCGCTCCGCCGACGTCGCCGCCGGCGGCCAGGGCGCGCCGCTGGCACCCGGCTATCACCGCGCCCGCAGTGCCGAACTCGGCCGGCCGCTGGGGGTGCTCAATCTGGGCGGAGTGGGCAATCTCACGTGGTTTGCCGAAGATGGCCGTTGGGGCAGCTTCGACACCGGACCCGGCAACGCCCTGATCGACGATTGGGTGCGCACCCACACCGGCCGCAATTTCGATGATGGTGGGCGCGTGGCAGCCAGCGGCATCTGCCACGACAATGTGCTGATGACGCTGGCGGACAATCCATGGTTCGACGCCGCCCCGCCCAAATCGCTGGACCGCAACGCCTGGGATATCGGCGCCTTGCGCGGCCTGTCACCGGGTGACGGCGCTGCAACGCTGACGGCTTTTACCGCCGAAACCGTGCGGCTGGCGCTGGGCCATGTGCCCGCAATTGGCCGCCTGCTGGTCACCGGCGGCGGCCGGCTCAATCCCGTGCTGATGGGCGAGATCGCCGCGCGCTGCGGTGTCGCCTGCGATCCGGTGGAAAGCGTCGGCTGGAACGGCGACGCGCTGGAGGCCGAAGCCTTTGCCTGGCTGGCGGTGCGCGTTCAGGACGGCAAACCGCTCAGTTGGCCGGAAACCACCGGGGTGCCAGCACCGATGCTTGGCGGGCGACTGGCCTGAGCCGCCGCGTCTGGCCCCATACACAAAGGGCGTGCAGCGCTGCTGCGCTGCACGCCCGATGTTTACGGCACGTGGGCTAGAATCAGCCGATGGCAAGCGCGCGGCGGCGGGCGGCGGCGCCAACCAGACCGAAGCCGATGATCAACATCATCCACGAGGCCGGCTCAGGCACGCTGGTGTAGGTCAGCGTGAACGAGCTGCCCGACGTCGCGGTGAGCGGGTTCGACAACACGGCCACCGTAAGGCCAAGGTTCGGGGTGCCCGAAATGGTGCGGATGCCATCAGCAGAAAAGGCGAACGACACCGGGCCGCCGATGAACGGGGCGAAGCCGGAATTGATTGTGCCGGACGTGCTGTTCTGCACGGCATAGGTGCCGAAGTTGTTGAGCAACCTGAAGCGCGGCACCGTCTGGGTCTTGCTGACCTTATCTGAATCAGACAGCGAGAAGCCATTGCCGGTCAGCGAAGAAGTGATCCCGCGCACCAGGGTGATCTGGCGGCTCGCAGGGGTGGACAAGGGTCCGTTTGCGTTCGTCACGTTGAAGTCGGCCGAGAAGTCAGCCGTGTAGCTGAGCGTCACGCTGGTCAGATACTGGTTTGCAACGTTGAACGGGTTGA
>NZ_JBBATR010000009.1:0-2262 GCF_040398645.1 Sandarakinorhabdus sp. | reverse complement strand
GTCACGGCAGCGGCCGGAACGGCGCTCGCTACAGCGAGCGTCAGAGCAAGAACGAGATGTTTCATGAGAAAACTCCTGATTGGCTGAAGGTGCAACCAATTCAGACTATGCATAAAGTGTGCCAATTGTTGATTTATTGTATTTCAAGAACAATACGTGGTTAAAAATGCGTAAACTGTAAAATTTTCCGACACTTTCGTTTCGCATCTCTGATCATTTCGCAGTACAGCACTGCGGCCGTGAAGCCCGCATCACGCTTTGCCGCCGGTCAACCGGGTCGATTGATTCAGCCGTGCTGCCGAACCTAACGCCCGCCATTCGCCAGCCGCATGTCGAGATAGCCATCCACCACGGCCATCAATTCCACCATTTCATTCTGGAAGAAATGGTTGGCACCCGGGATCGTCTGGTGTTCGATGGTGATGTGACGCTGGGTTTTCAGCTTGTCGACCAGCTTGAGCACGGCTGGCGGTGGCACCACTTCGTCATTTTCACCATCAACGATGATGCCGCTGGACGGGCACGGCGCCAGAAAGGTGAAATCATACATGTTGGCTGGCGGCGCGATCGATATGAAGCCCTTGATCTCCGGCCGGCGCATCAGCAATTGCATGCCGATCCATGCGCCAAAGGAAAATCCGCCCACCCAGGTGGTGTGCGCTTCGGGGTTGAACTGCTGCAGCCAATCCAGCGCGCTGGCCGCGTCCGACAATTCGCCGATGCCATTGTCGAATGTGCCCTGGCTGCGGCCGACGCCGCGAAAGTTGAAGCGCAGCGTCGCAAAGCCGCGCCGCACGAAGCTCTGGTACAACGCCAGCACGATGGGATGGTTCATCGTGCCTTGCGCCGGATGCGGCTGCAGCAGGATCGCCACCGGCGCGCGCGGCACGAGGCCGGGCTGATAACGGCCTTCGATGCGGCCTTCGGGGCCGGTCAGGATCACTTCGGGCATGTCATTCCTTGGCGTGCGGCGCAATGCGGCTTGGGCGCTCTATATGGTGTGCTAAGGCTCGCATGCAATGAAAAGCCGCATCTATCTCGATCATGCTGCCACCACGCCAGTGAGCGCCGCCGCAATCGCCGCGATGACAGCGGCGCTTGGCCAGATCGGCAATCCATCCAGCGTGCATGCCGGCGGCCGCGCCGCTTATGCCATACTGGAAACCGCGCGTAACGACGTGACGCGCTTTGCGGGCGCGCTGCCCGAACAGATCATCTTCACCAGCGGCGGCACCGAAGCGTTGGCGCTGGCGCTGCACGGGGCACGGTTGCCGGGCAGCGGCGCGCGCCTGCGCGTGCTGGCCGGCGCCACCGAGCATGATGCCGTGTTGCAGGCCTGCGAAGATATCGCCCTGCTGCCGGTTGACCGCCACGGACTGATCGATCTGGCGGCGCTGGAACAGGCGTTGCTGGCCGGCCCGGCGCTGGTGGCCGTGCAGGCCGGCAACAATGAAACCGGCGTGGTGCAGCCGCTGGCGGTGATCGCAGCGATCACCCATGCCGCTGGCGGGCTGCTGCTGGCCGATTGTGTGCAGGCGGCCGGCAAGATTGAACTGCCGGCGGCGGCAGACTTCATCGCGCTGTCGGCGCACAAGCTGGGCGGGCCGCCCGGTGTTGGCGCATTGGTGGCGCGGGCGCCCGAAACCCTGCACGCGGTGCAGCGCGGCGGCGGCCAGGAACGCGGCCACCGCGGCGGCACGCACAATCTGCCCGGTATCGCTGGCTTTGCCGCAGCGGCTGGCGAGGTGCACGACTGGGCCGGCGTGGCAGCGCGGCGCAGCGCCATGGAGGCCGATCTGATCGCGGCCGGCGCAGTGATCCACGGCAACGCCGCGCCGCGCCTGCCGCACATCAGCAGCATCGGCATGGCCGGCGTGCCAGCGGCAACACAGGTGATGATGCTCGATCTGGATGGCTTCATGGTGTCGGCCGGGGCGGCCTGCTCATCGGGCAAGGTCAAATCCAGCCATGTGCTGGACGCGATGGGAATAGGCGCGGGCGCTGGCGAGGCCATTCGCGTCAGCCTGTCGGCCAGCACCAGCGATGCCGACATTGCCGCATTCATCGCCGCATGGCTTGCCATGGCAGCCCGGCTGGGGCGAAGCTGACGCGATGAACCTGCCGATCTATCTCGATTATGGCGCAACGACGCCCCTCGATCCAGCGGTGGCCGATGCCATGGCGCCGTGGGGTCTGGATGGTTATGGCAATCCGCACAGCGCGCATATGTGGGGCTATCAGGCCAAGGCCGCCATCGAACTG
>NZ_JBBATR010000008.1:68711-71826 GCF_040398645.1 Sandarakinorhabdus sp. | reverse complement strand
CCCTATATGAAAGTGGCCGTGAAGCAGGCGGCGCTCAATATCCGCATCGCGCTCAGCTATGATCAGGGCATGGTGCTCAATCCGGCCGCCGTGCAGCGCGCCGAACTCAAGCCATTTCCGCTGATCGGCAAATTCAGCTTCAACAACAGTGCGTTTGGCAGTGGCAAATCCGTGCTGCGCTTCAATCTGGCAACGATCACGCCGCAGGCGCTGCCGGCCCGCAAGGTGCCGGTGGTCTGGCTGGAGCGGCCGATGGCCAGCGATGCCGATGGCATATTGCCGATTGGCGAACTGGCCGCGGATCGCATCGATGTGATCCTGCGCGACACGCCGCCCGGCAGCCGCAGCTTCATCATCCCCCGCAAGGGCAAGGACAAGGCGATGATCAAGACGCGGATCGGCGATGAACCGGTGAATATCAGCCTGGAGCTCAACATCCCGACCACCGTGATGAATGCCCGCGCCGGCGAAGCACTGGTCAACGCCGGGCTGGTGCGGCGCACGGCCAGCCTGGGCTTCTGGCGGCCGGTGCCGGGCGTGGCCCTGCCCACCCAGACCCTGTCACCAAAGGATGGCCTGACGATCGCCGGCCTGCCGATGCGCCAGATGGGCGTGCGCATTTCCGAATCCGAAGCGCGCGCCATCGATGCGGCGGCGCGCGGCACCTCAACCGAAACCGACGATGACGACACGATCACCGTTTCGGCCGACCGCAAGAGCAAACGGCGCGGCCGTGACCCATGGATATTGATCGGCCGCGACGTGCTCGATGATTGCAGCCGCATCAGCTTCGACCGCGCCGGCGAACGCTGGGTGCTGACCTGCAAATTCAGCTGAGCTGCGCCGCGGCGGCGTCGCACACCCCTTTCCCTTTTTGCGCGACTGCCCCATATCTTCGCGATGACCAACACGCCCGACGCCAACACGCTCTTTTATGCCGATACCGGCCTTGATCCCGATCGCACGTCGCGGCTGGTGGCGGACACGCTGCGCGGCTGTGACGATGGCGAATTGTTCCTGCAATATGCCGTGTCCGAAAGCTTTGCCTTTGACGATGGCCGGCTGAAATCCGCCAGCTTCGATACGCAAAAGGGCTTTGGCCTGCGCGGTGTCGCCGGCGAAATGACCGCCTTTGCCCACGCCAACGAGCTTTCGGAGGCTGCGATTGCCCGCGCGGCCGACACCATCAAGGTGGTGCGCGATGGCCATGGCGGCACGCTGGCATTGCCGCCGCGCCCGACCAATGCGCGCCGCTACACCGACTTGAACCCCCTCGCTGGCGTCGATTTCGCCGCCAAGGTGGCGCTGATGCAGAAGATCGATGCGGCTGCCCGCGCCCGCAACCCGCAGGTGGTGCAAGTGTCGGCCAGCCTGCTGGCAAGCTGGAGCGTGGTGGAAATCCTGCGCGGCGATGGCAGCCGGGTGCGCGATGTGCGGCCGCTGGTGCGGCTGAATGTGCAGATTGTCGCCGAGAAAAACGGCCGCCGCGAAACCGGTTTTCACGGCCTGGGCGGGCGCTATTTGTACGACAGCCTGTTTGAAGAGGCGAGCTGGGAAGGCGCCATCGATATCGCGCTGGCGCAGGCGCTGACCAATCTTGATGCCGTTGATGCCCCGGCCGGTGAGATGACCGTGGTGCTCGGGCCGGGCTGGCCGGGTATCTTGCTGCACGAAGCCATCGGGCACGGCCTGGAAGGCGATTTCAACCGCAAGGGCACCAGCGCCTTTTCCGGCCGCATCGGGGAGCGTGTGGCGGCGCCGGGCGTGACCGTGGTCGATGATGGCAGCCTCGATGCGCGGCGCGGCAGCCTGACCGTGGACGATGAAGGCACACCGACCGAGCGCACCGTGCTGATCGAGGATGGCATTTTGAAGGGCTACATGCAGGATCGGCTGAATGCGCGCCTGATGGGCGTGGCGCCGACCGGCAACGGCCGCCGCGAATCCTTTGCGCACGCACCGATGCCGCGCATGACCAACACCTTCATGCTCGGCGGCAGCGAAGACCCCGGCACCATATTAGCCGGCGTGAAAAAGGGCGTTTATGCCAAGAGCTTTGGCGGCGGCCAGGTCGATATCACCAGCGGCAAATTCGTGTTTTCCTGCACCGAAGCCTATGAAATCGAGAATGGCAAACTAGGCCGCCCGCTGAAGGGCGCGACGCTGATCGGCAACGGCCCGGATGTGCTGACGCGCGTCAAGGCCATCGGCAACGACATGGCGCTGGATGAAGGCGTCGGCATTTGCGGCAAGGGAGGACAAAGCGTGCCGGCCGGGGTGGGCCAGCCAACCTTGCTGGTGGACGGCCTGACCGTGGGGGGCACGGCGGCTTGATTTGATCGTTGGGGAGGGAAAAGGCGATGTCGGAGTTTTTTGATCACATCACGCCCGCCCACGCTGATTTCATCGCGCGCCAGCCGGTGTTTTTCGTCGCCACAGCTGCGCCCGATGCCCGCATCAATCTCAGCCCCAAGGGCATGGACACGTTCCGCGTGCTGGGTGGCGGCCGCGAATGCGCCTATCTGGATTATGGGGGCAGCGGCAACGAAACCCACGCCCATCTTGCTGCCGATGGCCGCATATGCGTGATGTTTTGCGCCTTTGACCAGCCGGCCTTGATCTACCGCATCTATGGCCGCGGCAGCGCCGTGTTGCCGCAAGATGCCGGCTGGGCCGAGCTGGCGCCGCAGTTCGTGATCGAACGCGGCGTGCGCCAGATTTTCCGGATTGCCGTCGAAAGCACCCAGACCAGCTGCGGCTGGGCCGTGCCGAAAATGCAGGTGACCGAAGAGCGCCAGACGCTGCGCAAATATTATGTGAATGACGATTCGGCGACGCGCTTGCTCAAATATCAGGAACGTGACCGTTCCATCGACGGACTGCCGACGACGTCGCCCGCCTTCTTGCCCTACGATTGATTCCGATGGCGCTGGCCTGCATCGATACGCTCTATTCGCCGGTTGAGGCTGAAATCGTGCGCTGCCGGCTGGAGGCCGCCGGTATCATCGCCGTGTTGTTCGATGCCGGCATCGCCAGCCTGATCGGACCGGGCGTGTCGGGCATCCGCGTCATGGTGGACGCCGATGATGAAGCCATCGCCCGCGCCGAGCTAGCC